>CAMCUC010000013.1 GCA_945878875.1 Rhizobium sp. Q54 | reverse complement strand
TACCGCGCGCCCGCCGGGGCGATTGGCGAATACAATGGCAAGTTCATGGTCAACCAGATGGTGCTGCGCGGCGCCTCCTGCGTCACGGCGAACGATCATTCGCGCGCGAGCTATCGCAATTTCTTTTATCCGTGGCAGCGCTGGCAATTTAGCGGCCTGCGGTTGGCGGACGATGTTTGATGAGTGATTATCTTGAAATGGATTCCGATCTGGAAGCGTTTGCGCGCGACGTGGCGGAAGGTCTTTCAAAGCCGCAAAAGAGCTTGCCCTGCCGCTATTTCTACGATGCGCGTGGCAGTCAATTGTTTGAAGAGATCACCGCGCTCGACGAATATTACCCAACCCGGACGGAAGCTTCGATCTTGCGCGATTGTGCAGCTGATATAGCTGCGCGCACACAGCCGGGCTCATGTCTTGTTGAATTTGGATCGGGCTCCAGCGCCAAGACGCAGATCGTCCTCGACGCTTTGCCGCAGCTTGCCGCCTATGTCGCCATCGACGTGAGCGAGAGCGCGCTGGTGGAGGCGCGCGCGCGGCTGGCGCAGCTTTATCCGCTGCTGCGCGTTGAATGCGTGGTCGCCGATTTTGGCGCGGACTTCACCATGCCGCGCGATCTTTTGGGCTCGCCGCGCCTTGGCTTTTTTCCCGGCTCCACCATTGGCAATTTCGAGCCTGTGCAGGCGCAAAAGCTGCTGGGCCATTTCGCGCAAACGCTTGGCCCATGCTCGCGGCTCATCATCGGCGTCGATCTTGAGAAAGATCCCGCGATCCTGCTGCCTGCCTATGACGACGCGCGCGGCGTGACGGCGGCGTTCAACTTGAACCTGCTGGCGCGCATCAATCGCGAGCTGGGCGCCGATTTTGATCTGACCGCCTTTCGCCATCTTGCCCGCTGGAACGCAAACGCTGGCCGGGTGGAGATGCATCTGGAGAGCCTGCGCGACCAGAGCGTGCGGGTGCAGGGGGACGTGGTGCATTTTGCGCGCGGCGAGACCATCCACACCGAGAATTCGCATAAGTGGAAGGTCGATCGTTTCGGCGCTCTGGCGCAGCGCTCGGGCTGGCTTTCGGGCTCGGTGTGGTGCGACAGCGCGCGCCTTTTCAGCGTTCACGAGCTGCATTGCGCTGTCTGATCGGCGTTCATTTTTGTTGGTGCGTGCGCTTCTTCTTGAAGGGCGCGCCGGGAGAGGGTACCTAAGCCTTGCACGGGCGCCGGCGGCATGAGCTGAGCGTCCCCACATGCGAGGCTGAGATGAACGCTCCGATCAATTCCAAACTCATCAAAGGCGCCACCGGCGATTGGGAAGTCGTCATCGGCATGGAGATCCATGCGCAGGTCACGTCGAAATCCAAACTGTTCTCCGGCGCCTCGACAGAATTCGGCGGCGAGGAAAACAGCCATGTCTCGCTGGTGGACGCGGCGATGCCGGGCATGCTGCCGGTCATCAACGAGGAATGCGTGAGGCAGGCCGTTCGCACGGGCCTTGGCCTCGAAGCGCAGATCAATTTGCGCTCCACGTTTGACCGCAAGAATTACTTTTATCCCGACCTGCCGCAGGGATATCAGATCAGCCAGTTCAAGAGCCCCATTGTTGGCGAGGGCGAGGTCATCGTCGACGTGTCAGCGACCGAACAAATCCGCGTCGGCGTTGAGCGCCTGCATCTGGAGCAGGACGCAGGCAAGTCGATCCACGATCAATCGCCGACGTCGAGCTTCGTCGATCTCAATCGCTCTGGCGTTGCGTTGATGGAGATTGTTTCGAAGCCGGACCTGCGTTCAGCCGAAGAGGCGCGCGCTTATGTAACCAAGCTGCGCACGATCCTGCGCTATCTGGGCACGTGCGACGGCGACATGGAGAAGGGCAGTTTGCGCGCTGACGTGAACGTTTCCGTGCGACGCCCAGGCGCGCCACTGGGCACTCGTTGCGAAATCAAGAACGTCAACTCGATCCGCTTCATCGGTCAGGCCGTTGACGTTGAGGCGCGTCGGCAGATTGCCATCATCGAAGATGGCGGCAAGATCGATCAGGAGACGCGGCTGTTTGACCCCGGCAAGGGCGAAACGCGGTCCATGCGCTCCAAGGAAGAAGCGCACGACTACCGCTATTTCCCCGATCCCGATTTGTTGCCGCTCGAATTCGACCAGGCTTTCGTGGACGATCTGGCGCGCGGACTGCCTGAGTTGCCGGACGCCAAAAAGGCCCGTTTTATGGGCGATTATGGCCTCGCCTCCTATGACGCGGGCGTGCTCGTGATGGAGCGTGAGACGGCGGATTATTTCGAGGACATGGTGCGCGCCGGCGCCGATCCCAAGGCCTCCGCCAACTGGCTTATCAACGAATATTTCGGTCGCCTTAACAAAGCGGGACAGAGCGTCGTCGACGGTCCGATCACGGCTGCCGCCAACAGCGCCATCGTTCAGATGATCTCGAACAACATGATCTCCGGCAAGATCGCCAAGGATCTGATCGAGATCGTTTGGGAGGAAGGGCGCACCGCCGATCCGCGCGCCATCGTTGAGGCGCGCGGCATGAAACAGGTCACGGACACAGGCGCAATTGAAGCTGCGGTGGATGCTATCATCGCGGCCAATCCCGACAAGGTCGCGCAGGCGCAGGCAAAGCCGACAATGCTCGGCTGGTTCGTGGGTCAAGTGATGAAAGAGACCGGCGGCAAGGCCAATCCGCAATCGGTGAACGATCTTTTGAAGAGCAAACTGGGCATCTGATTATTCCGAATCAGCGCCGCCGATTTCGCGTGAGTGAGCAAAATCGGCGGCGCTGCGTGGCTGGTGCGGAAAAAAACTTCATTTTTCAAATTTTTTTTTCAGGTCTTTAGCGCCGGATAAAATCGCTCTGGCGGTTCGCTTGTCGATCATAGCTAGTCGCCATTTAGCCCCGTACTATTCCATGCAGCGGAACTGTGCGCAGGCTTGATTGTCGTTGCGCGGCGTGGCGCAAGAGTGCTGACTTCGTGTGATGCGTTCAGGCGTCAGCGCTGTTTTTTTATAGATGCGTATTTTCTACAGATGTCGTAAAATCAATGACATTTGAAACTTTTATGACTTTTTCCGCACAGCTTTCCGGTGTGCTGAGCGTCGTTGTGCGCAGGCTTTTGACGGTTGACTATCGCTCCGTCGCCAAGCGTTGCGTGCACCAAATTGGCCTCAATTGCGCGTGCGCTGCGTCCGTATCGAGGGGCGCTATGCGGCATCTTTGTTGCGCCGCGAACGCCTGTTGCATTGGCCAGCAAGGCAGCTTTGAGGCTTGTCGGAAAGCTGTCGGCGATGAAGACCGCTTGCACGTCTAGTTAACCGGGTTAGTTTAACGCTGCCTGTGTGTCGACATATGTCGATTTCAACTTTAACTTAGAGGGAACCTCTGATGGCGAAGGCAGCTACGCGTAAGCCGGCCAAGAAGGCCGCAAAGAAGAGTGCAAAGAAGAGCGTAAAGAAGGTGGCCAAGAAGGTCGCCAAGAAGGGCGCGAAGAAGGCTTCCAAAAAGGCAGCCAAGAAAGTAGCCAAGAAGGCTTCGAAGTCGGTAGCCAAGAAGGGCGCCAAGAAGGCTTCCAAAAAGGTAGCCAAGAAGGCTTCCAAGTCGGTCGTCAAAAAGACCGCCAAGAAGGTAGCCAAGAAGGCCTCCAAGAAGGTAGCCAAGAAGGCCTCCAAGGCAGCCCCCGCCAAGGTGGCCAAGAAGGCTTCCAAGACGGTTGCCAAGAAGGCCGCCAAGAAGACCGTACGCAAGGTCAAGACGGCAGCTCCGGCGCCGGCTGAAGGCTGATGCTGTTTGCGAACCGTCTCTGCAAGGTCCGACATCGAAGCCTGAGACGAGTTTAGGGCGGACCTATCGGATCACACGGTCGCAAAAGTTATGAGACATAAACGCCCCCGGGTCGCCTGACGCGGGGGCGTTTTGCATACAGTGCACGTGAAGCGAGTTTTATTTAACCGGGTTGCGGTTCAGACATTCGGCGGCGAAGTCGCGCCATACCTTGCCGCTCGTACGCCCGGCGCGTTTCATCGCCTGCCATTCCTCACCGCAGATTCGCAGTGACCGCCGCTCATAGGGCGGATGCTCAGGGCGCCGCGTGAGGCCGGTGGACAACTCTGGTTCCGCCTGCTCAACGGGCGGCGCTTGCGGGACGGGCGCTGGCGTTTGCGCTCCTCCAAGCTCGGCAGGCCGGCGCGGCGGGAGCGGCGCTATGGAGCGCGGTTGCTCTACGCCGACGGACTGCGCCAGCGCAGGACTGGAAGCCGGGGCGCCGTTTAGCGCGCAGATGATGAGCGGTAGCCAGACGAGGCGGATGCCTCTGGCTGCAATTGCAAACATGCGCTAGTTGCAACAAGTCGCGACCGCTGGTCAACCTGCGGAGGCTTCACGCGATGATCCCAAATGTGTCAAGCCCGCCTATGACGGCATGGAGACGGGTGCCTGGTTATTGAGATTTCGGCTTGCAGCAGCGTTGTTTGCGGCTTCGCCCCTAAGGTCGCTCTCGGGCAACAAAGCGAACGCTTTTCCAATGCACAGCAGCACCGGCGAGCCGCCAGCGTCTACGCTTTCGGCGGCTGCGATTTCAGCGAGGCTCGCTGCGCGATGGCCTTGCTCTGGCCGCGAGATCGCCCACGCCACGATAACTGGCGTGCCCGGCGCAAGGCCAGCCTCGATCAGCTTGCGCGCTATGCGCGGTCCGGTGCGCCCGCCCATGTAGAACACGAGGCTGGTGACGCCATCGGCCAAACCGCGCCAGTCAAGATCGGCGGGCAATTCCCCCGTGCGCGCATGGCCGGTGACGAAGCGCACCGATTGCGCATGATCGCGATGGGTGAGCGATACGCCAAGCGATGCGGCGAGCGCATTGGCGGCGGACACGCCGGGGACCACGTCCACTGGCACGCCGCCGGCGCGCAGAGTTTCAATCTCTTCGCCCGCGCGGCCAAACACCATCGGGTCGCCGGACTTCAGGCGCACGACATTCTTGCCTTGCAGCGCCAGCTTCAACATTAATTCGTTGATGTCTTTTTGCGAGCAGGAAGGGCCACGCGCGCGTTTGCCAACCATCATGCGCATGGCCTCGCGGCGCGCCAGTTCCAGCACGTCTTCCGATACGAGATCGTCGTAGAGAATAACGTCTGCGCCCTGCATCGCGCGCACGGCCTTCAGCGTTAAAAGCTCCGGATCGCCGGGGCCTGCGCCGACAAGCGTCACGCGCCCGCCTTTTGGCGTCTCGCTGCGCGCTTCCTCGATAAGGCATGCAAGTTGATGCATATCGCCGGGCGCTTTCTTGCCGCCGAGCGCGTGGTCGGAAAAGCGTTCCCAGAACGCGCGACGCTGCGCGCCAGCGGACAGTTTATCCATCACGCTGCGGCGAATGGCCTGCGCCCAGCCTGCCCAATCGGCAAGCGAGGGCGGCAGCAAAGTCTCGATGCGGCGACGAATGTTCTGGCCCAAAATCGGCGCCGCGCCATTGGTGGAAATGCCGATGACGACGGGCGAGCGGTTGACGATGCCGCCGAACTCGAAATCGCATGTCTCGCGCTTGTCGACAGTGTTGCAGGCGATCCCCGCCGCATGCGCCGCATCGCGAAATGCGCGCGCCTCCGCCTCGTCCTCGCAATCTCCAACCGCAATCGCGGCACCGATGAAATCGCCCGCGCTCCAGCACCGTTCATGATGGGTGATCGAGCCGCCAGCCGCCCCTTGCGCGATCAGCGCGCGCAGCTCGTCGCAAATTTCTTCCGCGTAAATCTGCACATGGGCGCCGGCGGCTGCCAGAAGTTCGGCCTTCCACGCAGCGCCCGGCGCGCCGCCCGCCAGCACGACGGGTTTGCCGTTGAGATCGAGAAATACCGGCAGCCGGGCAAGCGCAGCCAATCTTTGCGGGCCAGATTCAGACGGTTTGCGGGGCTCGTTGCTGGCTGGATTGCTCATGAATTTGCTCCTCGAGCATCATCCGTATTTCACTGCGACACGAACCACAATTCGTGCCCGCCTTCAATGTCTCGCCGACGAATTCAACGCTGGCGCAGCCGGAGGCGATCGCTTTGGCAATTGTGTTGGCGCCCACGCAGAAGCATGAACATACGAGAGGGCCCGGGCCTTCCTGCACGCCCGAAGCTCTGCCTGCGAGCAGGCGATAGCGCGCTTCCGGCGAATGGGCCGCCCCAAGCGCGCTCTCGACAAAGGCTTTCGTCAACGCGCCTGCGCCCACAAACAGCACGCCAGTTAATCGCTCTCCGTCAAACGCAGCCAGTCGGCGCCCGCCTCTGGTGCGATCATGATAGCCGACCCAATCGCGAGAATTGGCGTTGGCGAGTCCAAAAAGCGCTGACGCATAGGTCTGCCAATCATCGGGCACCTGATCCCACGCCAGCTCGATGCGGTAGCCGCCAGCCACTGGCGTCAGCGCCCAATAGCGCGCGCGGCGCAGGGCGCGCCACGCTCACGGCAAAGCCACTCCATGCAACTGCAAAAAGACGCAGCGGCACAGCCGTATTCTTCAAGCCGGGCTGACCGGAGAGAAGATCGTAAGCAGGATCGGACATGGCGTTGACGCGGGTGCACGCGGCGAAGCGGTCCGTCCAGTGCATCGGTGCAAACACGCTGCCGCGCCGCTGGCAATCTTGACGAGGTTGCTATGCGCTATGCCAAGCGGGGCGGCGTCATCGAGATGGATTTCACAAAACGTCTCACGCGCATGGGCCACAGGCTCGTGTGCGTTCGTATCGGTATCTGCGATCACGTTCGAAACGACGACGAACGGGCACGCCTGAAGCGCAGCACGAGCCGTGGTTGCATCGGGAATGCTGTCGACCGGATTGGCGCCGATGATCCACACCGCTTTGATCCGTCTATCGCCGATTGCGTTAAACAGATCGACCGCTTTCAGGATCAATGATCCAGTTGTGCAGAGGGGAGGTGACAGAGCGCCCAAGCACGATGCCCTGACTCAGCGGCCCGCCTTTGTGGGGCGGGCATCGCGCAGCGCGAAAATAGCGCCATCTGTTGACTTGAACAAAGCAATGTCAGCGCCGGTTGCGCGCACGATGCGCTAGCCAGTCTGCGTCGAGGAAACCGCCGACGGCCAATGGCAGGTGCGCTATTACGCCATGCCGCTTGGCGTTATCGACCGGAACGCCAACCGCCTCACCCGCAAGAAACCCGATAAGCCCCAAACGACCCCGCCTGAGACTATGCTGGATGACACCTTGTACGTGTCACCCATCATCCCGGTCCGATCTGTTACCAATCATCTCGCTGGACCAAAGCCATTATGCGGGGATAGGCGCACGGCTCAGGCGCCGCTCTCCCTCCGCCAAGCCTCGGCCAGGCCCATGTGGCGGTTGAGGTCGTAGGTCCAGTGGCCTGCGCGGGCGAGGCGGCGCTGGGTTCGAAGCGCTCGCGCCAGTTTGCGGAGCAGCGCCTGCGTTGTCTCTGGCTCGGGTCCCGTGATTTCATTGAGGCCGATGGGGAGCAGGCGGGGCAAATGCGCCCGCTGATACGAAACTCGCTCCCGCTGAACCTGTGATAATTTTCTCATTCGCCATTCCCTTTTCAGTCCCGCGATTATCGCTTCGGCGGGGGGAGCGGGCGCTGTCGGGAATAAAGCTGACGAATCAAGGAGGCGCGAAGAACAGGATTTTTTTCTTGCATTGGGACCGCAAGCCGACCTAGCTTATGGCTCCGGAATGGTCCGGTTCAAGTTACGGTTTTGTCCCATGCGTTCATTCATTGCCGATAAGCCCAATAAAAACGTTCATTTTGCGCGGATGTCGATTGCTTGCGGTCTTGCCGCCAGCTTTACGGGCGTGAGTTCGGCCCATATGCGGGGCGCCAATAGAGGGAGGAAATTCCTATACGCTCGCGCCGCCGCCCTTTATCTTGGCCATGTTGCGCTGGCCGTTCCGCTGACGGAGGCCGCCCGTGCGCTTGGACGGGACCGGGCCAGCGCCCGGCGGGCGTGTGCGAAGCTGGAGGAGCTGCGGGAGGCTCCGGCTTATGATCGGGCGCTATCGGGGCTGGAATCCGCTCTTGTTCTGTTTTGCGCCGCCTTGCCAAACGTGGAGGCCCGGTCATGACGAAGGCTGTCAAAGCTCCACAGAATGACCCCAGTCTTTCACGCCCGCTTCAGCGCGCGCTCGAAGATCTTTGCGGCGAAGGCGCTTACGGCGTGCAGGATTGCGAGACCGGTGGGATCGCCATCGCCGCGTCCCGAAAGGGCGTCTCGGTGCGTATCGCCAGCGCCTGCGCGGCTGTCGTCAAGGAGCTTGTCGCCCGTGATCTCGCCTGTTTCGAGATTGGGGAACGCTCGCGCTCCAAACGCCTGATGGTCACGGATGCAGGCCGATCAGCGCTCGCCCGATCAAAAGCAGATCCTGATCTCGCATTTCTGGCCCAACATCGCGCTCTGGAGGTCCGCAAGGGGCAGGATGGCGGCAAGGTTTTGATGGACGCCGAGGAAAGCCCGCTGGCCTGGCTGGCGCGCCGCAAGCTCGTGGGGTCTGCTGAATTTGAAGCTGGCGAGCGGTTGCGGCGGGATATGGACATGGGGCAGATGCTGCCCAGCGTCACCGCCAACTGGTCGAGCGTCTCCGCCACGACGCCCGGAGCGGGGCGTCTACACATGGCGGAAAATCTCGTGGCCGCCCGCCAGAGAGTGGACCGGGCGCTGAATGCAGCCGGTCCCGACCTTGCTGGCATTCTGGTGGATGTGTGCGGCTTTTTGAAAGGGCTGGAGCTGATCGAACAGGAGCGCGGTTGGCCGCGACGCTCCGCCAAGGTCGCACTCAACATAGCGCTGGCGGCAATTGCGCGACATTACGGTTTGAGCGTCAGAGCCCGGGGACCGGCCCGTAGCGCAGGCTTGCGACACTGGGGCTCTGAGGATTATCGGCCGCGAATTGAGGTGGACTCACCCTGAACTCGCGCCCTCAAGCGCCGCCCTTGCATCCCGGCGGATGCGCTCCACCATGGAGCGCACGCCGTTGGAGCGTTGCGGGGTTAGGTGCTCGTTGAGGCCCAGCCGTCCGAAGGCGGCTATGGCGTCCACCTCCAGGATCTCGCGGGCGGTGCGGCCAGTATAGAGAGTGAGGAGAATCGCGATCAGCCCGCGCACGATGTGGGCGTCGCTGTCGGCGTTGAAAGTCAGCGCTGGCTCGCCTGCAGTGTTTCGTCCGGGAATCGTCTCCAGCCAGACCTGGCTGGCGCAACCGCGCACACGATTGTCTTCTATTTTGGCGCACTCGGGCAGGCCGGACAAAGCGCGTCCAAGCTCAATTACGTAGCGATAGCGCTCCTCCCAATCGTCGATCAGGGCGAAGTCTTCTACAATGTCGTCAATGCTGGTCGATGTATTGCTCATGGCTTGCATATATGGGCGCGTGTACTCCTCGCGCCAGAGAAATTCGCGTTTGAATGACTATCCCCGCGCGGCGGATGGCCGCTGCGCCGGTTTGGCTTGTGTCTGTTGTGGCCTTGTTTGCGCAACGTTGGCCTTTCTTTGACCAGTCGCGTGGGGAGTTGACGGGTTTAGGTTAGCCGCATTTCGATTTGCCGCGGACTTGGCTGCAACGGCTGTCGTGGCGACCGCCAGACAATCGGCGGGCGCTTTGCGGCAGAGCTTTTCGGCCTCTTCAGGCAAGCGTGCCGCCAGAGCGGCGGCGCCCTGAAATGCGGCGTTGGCGGCGCGGGCGCCCGCTTCCTTGCGCGGGTCGGCCTCGTCGCCGGGCGCCATGCCGAAGACCAATCCGAGCCAGAATACGCTGCGCAACACAAACATCATGGCGAACTCCCGAGCTTGTCAGCCCTCGAATCACACAATGGCGCAAAAGCAAAAAACTTGATTGAAACTAATCCCTTGCATTTGGCGCTGCGTTGAAACGCTTTGTTCACCACGAATGCCCGGTTTTTGAAACAACTCCTAAACCATTCCCTTAAAAAGCCGCGTTGTTTTGACGTTGTGGCGCGGAAAATCCCAAGCTTCGGCGCCCCTTGGTAGGGTTCACTTAACAGCCATGCGCCAGTTTGGGGCCATGGGAGCTTCTGTTGGCTCCTGCTGGGTAGCGTAGCGTGACCGTTTTGCTGAAATTGAACGCCCTTGCCTCCGCGTTGACGCATCGCAGCGTCTGCGATCCCGTTGAGGTCTTGCGCCATCGCATCTTCATTGGCGCCCGCCTCGCGTTGTGCGTGAGCGCGCTCACCGCTGCCATGGTCTGGCTTGCCAGCAAAGGCGCGCCGGCGCCGGTGGAAGCTTTGGCGATGGCTTTTGCATTTGCGCCGCTCCTCTCCATCTTCATCGTCTCGCGCACGGGCGATCTTGTCGCTGCGTCGGCCATCGGGCTTGCGGGTCTTGTCGGCCTGTCTTTGTCGCTTGCCGTCGCTGCGCCCGCTTATGCGCCGTTCGCTTTGACGCTGCTTGTTCTGGCCCCCATCGAGGCGGCGATCTCGGGCTCTTCGCGCCTGACGCTGGGCGCGGCTATCGCATCGCTCGGTGCTTTATTGGCAGGCTGGCAGGCGAGCCTCGGGCTGGCGTCTGGATTTGAATGGCTTGCGCTTTTGGCCTTTGGTCTTGTGTTTGCCAGCGCAGCAAGCCTTGGTGCGATTGGCCTGCAACGGCTTTTGCGCGATATCAGCGAAGGCCGCGCCGCTCGCTACGGCTCGCTTGAGAGCGCGCTTGACGATTGCGTGGTGCAGATGGATCGCAGCGGCGCCGTTTTGCGCGCTGGCGCCGGTCGTTCCGAGCGCCTCGAATTATCAGCCCGCGAGTTGATGGGGCGCGGCTTGTTCGAGGCCATTCATGTCGCCGACCGTCCAGCTTTCCTGAAGGCGGTCTCGGACGCCGCCTCAAGCGAGGCGAGCGCTTGCGCGCTTGTGCGTTTGCGCATTGGCGCGCAGCGCGATCGCGCGCCTGTCTTTGGTCAGGCAGAAATTCGCGTGCGTCGCATTGAGCGCACGGGATGCGAAGTGATTGCTGTCATCCGCGACGTCACCGCGCGCTTTGAGCATGAGGCGGTTCTGGCGGAAGCCAATCGCCGCGCTGAAGGCACGAACGTCTGGAAGGATCGTTTTCTGGCCAATATGAGCCATGAATTGCGTACGCCGCTCAACGCGATCATCGGCTTTTCCGAAATGCTGGCGAGCGAAAAGCTGGCCCCCGCCGATCCTGCGCGTTCGCGCGAATATGCCGGGATCATCAATGAATCCGGTCATCATTTGCTTTCGGTCGTCAATTCAATTCTGGATGTCTCAAAGATTGAGGCTGGCAGTTTCACGCTGAGCCCGGATGTTCTTGCGCTGTCGCCGCTGGTCGATCATTCGTGCGATATCATGCGGCTGAAGGCTGATGAAACGGGCGTACTAATCACCCGCGACGTTCCGGCCGATCTACCGGAGATCGTGGCCGATAGTCGCGCACTAAAGCAGATCCTCATCAACCTCATATCGAACGCGGTGAAGTTTACGCCCGCCAATGGCCGCGTTCTCGTGCGCATCCGTCCGGAAGGCGCCTCGCTCGCGATCTCGGTGGCTGATACAGGCGTCGGCGTTTGTGCGCGCGATCTTGGACGTCTTGGAGATCCGTTCTTTCAGGCGCAGGATAATTATGATCGTCGATATGAGGGTACCGGACTTGGCCTTTCAGTGGTGCGCGGTCTGGTGGGATTGCATGGCGGCGCGATCAGCTTTGAGAGCGCGCCGGGCGAGGGAACGCGCGTGATCGTGAAGCTGCCGCTCGATTGCCGGAGTCTGCCGGAGGCCTCGCGTCATGCGCAGGCCCGCATAGAGACCTGTGCGCGTGGGCCTTCTAGGCCAGGTTCTTATGCGTTCGATCCTTTCAGGGCCGATCATGTGATGCGTGACGAGAAGGTGATTAAAATTGCGTAGCAACGCCGCCCGGTTCGACCCTGACATGGACGATATGCATGCATTTGAGCCGCAACGGGCGCAGAGTCCTGTTCGCGCGCGCAAGCCGAATGCGCCGCCTGCCGTCCGCACGAAGAGGAAGCCGCTGGCGCTCAGGGTTTTTCTGGCTGTCGTGCGCCGCCCCGGTAGATCGTTGCTGTTTCTTGCGGGCTCCGCGCTCGTGTCCAGCATCATGATCAATGCCCTTTTCTTGCAGAAGGGGAGCCATCCGGCACCTTTGTTTGGAGCGTCTTCATCGTCTACGCCGGCCGCGCCTGTTTCGTTTCCGCCGCCGTCCACACAAATGCGCGGCGCTACGAAAACACCTGCGTCCGAGCCATTTTTTGTAGCCGCGGCGCCTGCGCCCGAGCCCGCGCCGCGCAACGCTGCGCAGCACATTCAAGCCCAGCCAGCTCATGCTCCTTTGCCAAAAGCTGCGCCTGCGCGAAGCGACAACTTTGATTCCATTGGCGCCTTGCTGCGTGGCGGCGCGCCAGTCGCGACAGCGCAGAGCGCTGCAATCAACGATCCCGTTCAGGCAAAGCGCATCGTTGCCGCCCAGCGTGCGCTTGAAAAGCTCGGCTTTCAGGTCAGCGTGGACGGATTGAACGGGCCAGGCACGCGCGCTGCGATACAAAACTTCGAGCGCGAACGTGACTTGCCGGTGACAGGCGAATTGAATCCCCGCACGCTGCGCGTCCTTGCGGCCCGTTCCGGCGTTTCCATTCCGTGAGATTGCGTTCCGACATCTGGGTGTCCGCCTATCTCCGGCGCTGCGAGGTTGAGGGCGCCTTTGCGACATTGCGCCGTCGCGGCGCAGCTGAAGCGGGCGCGATCTTTGTCGTGATTGACCGGCTTGACGGGAATGTCGCCGCTTACGGGCCTGCGCCCCAGAGCCTGGCGGACGATTCGGGCGAGCGGCGCTGGGTGCGGCTGCATGCGGCTGAATGGATTGAGCCGCTGGCGGCCAGCGACCGGCTTCATCGCGAGATCAAGTTCGATTCAGATTTATGGATCATCGACGTGGATGACCGGCAAGGTCGAAACTTTCTCGACCTCGCCGCCTGACGTCTACGCGCCGCGTCGCAGCAGCACGGCGGTTGATTTGACCGCAGCCGGGCTTTTCGTCTTCACGCGCGGCGGACGAACGCCGTCGCCGGGGCGGGCGCGTTCATAACTCTCGGACCGGACAGGTTCGCAGGTCGCAGGCTCCGCTGCATGATTACATTTTGAGGCTTGCGTCGTTGTTTGGCTGACGTGCTGCATATCCTGCAGCATATCTTCTCGCGAGCCGCGCGCTTGTAGATCACCAGCAACGCGCAGGACTGGGGCTGTAATCGCCCGGCCGGTGGCGGCCTCCATTATTTCCACGGCGATAATGGCTGGCGTATCGCGCACGATATCAGACAAGGCGCGCACCCGTGCATAGGAATGGGCGATGGGGACGTTGCAGCACAAGAAGATGCGCACGGCATCCTCTATGCTCACGCCCAGCATGCACAACATCAGCGCCAGCGGCTCGCCGCCATCGTCGGCCAGAAATTGCATCACATTGTGCGTATCAAGGCCCACTTGATCTGCGAGAATTTTTGCAAACGCCTCCCAATCACGCGTTTGAGCGCTCTCGCGCAGGGCCAAACTCATTTCAGAACCGGCGCGAATTTTTTCGCTTGGGCTCCCCAATCGTTCGCGGCGGGCGGCTGCGAGCAGGCGTGCGCGCTCCAGTGTCGAACAACGCAGGAATTGCTTGGCTGAGACCAGCGGCTCTTCGGCGCGGGCGGAGAATTTGGCGACAAGTTCCTCGTCATGTCGGGCAAACAAGGCGATCCGCTCAACGCCGGAGCGAGAGAAGGTCGCGCTCTCATTGGCCGCCAGCGCTGCGATGATGTCAGGCTCGCGCCGCATAATGAGCGCTTCGGTGATGTCGCCCGAGACGCCTTTGCGTCTGGCCATTGCCAGCGCGCATTGGAGATCGCGGCTTCGTGCGCCGCCGATCTGGTCTGCTGCGGACAGGTTCAGCGCATGTTCGTAAATCAAAAGCGCGCAGACGCGATCCGCCCGCGCCAGAGTCGATAAAATTGCTGGCGGCGCGTGGCCATGGCGCGCGAGCTTGGAGGCGACATAGATTTTCGTCGAAGAATCAGCCTGCGGTAGAATGCGCAACGCCAGCTCGCTGTAGCGCACGACTTCCTCGTCGCTCGGCTCGGGTCGAAGACAGAAGAGATCGGTAAGCGCCCTTAAAACAGTGGTCTTGCCCGTCAAGCCTTCGCTTGCAGCGCCCGATGCGGCGGTTATCGTATCGGCAATTTGCGACGTTGAATGTGTCATGGCTGAAAAGCGCCCGCGTTAAGTGGATAAAACGAGGCTAACCCAACTTTGTTGACGCTCTCTTAACCATGTTGTCCAGTAATGCAGCTCAGGTGATGCGGGAGACAAACGGGAGACGGCGCATGAATCGAATAGTTCAATTTCCAAAACGCGGCCGCCTTTTGCGGCGCACAGAAGTTCGACGCGGCCCCCCTGCACAGATTCTGTTCTTCACCGGCGTTCGTTATGAGCGGCACGTCAGCGCCCAAGCTGCGGCCGAAGTTGACGTGTCGCAGGCCAAGGGAGCGCCGGGCGCGCGCCGCAGCCGGACGGGTCGCAAAAAGAGCGCTTGATATTTTATTGGCGCCGCAGGTTTTCCTGCGCGCAGGATATTGACGAGAGGCGCCCGCGCGCCGCGTCAAAATCTCCCGGATCGAGCGCCAGACTCCCTATAAGTACGAAGCCTTCCCGCGTCGGCGCCAGCAGTCGCAATTCCTGCGGCGGCTCATCTTCAGAGTCGAGCGCCTCCAAAGCTTCCAATTGATTTTGCGTCAACAGCACGACGTCTATTCGTCCGCGCACCCCCCCTCGATCTGTGGTGGCGTAAAAGCTCGCACCGCGCCGGTCATGGAAGGACAGCGTCAACAATCCATCAACCCCTGCGATCTCTGCGCGCACGCGCACAGGACCATTATTCACGTCATAGCGGCAAACCCCGCGCACCACAGCGGGATCTTGCATCGGCAACAGCTCTGCGCCGGGGACTGGCGAGGGCAGGGGCGTAAAGCGGTTCGTCTGCGCGATGGTTGCAAGCCGGGCATAGGAATCGCGCGTGGCTACATGAGGCAAGGCGAGAATCGTGACAATATGCACAAGGCCAGCGACGACAAGCACGGCCAGCAGATAGATGAACCAGCCCAGCGTGCGGTCGCTCATATGCAACGCCCCCTGCGCAATCGCGGCAATTGGCCGACGCTCATCGACGAAGCCAGCGAGCTTGCGGGCGTATCATAAAGCCGCAGAGCGAGCATGAAGCCGGGCTCCGTCGGCAACGCCAGCCAATTCCCGGGGCGAAGTTGGGCGGAGGCCATGATTTCGAACCGCCCCATAGAATCCCGCACAATCTCCGCCGAGGTCAGGCCGGTCCTGTCATTGCCCGTAGGCGCGAGCGCGCCTTTGCTCGTCATAGGGGTTAAAGTCCAAAAGCGAGCCGCCGGAATCGGGCTTGTGAGGATGTAATCGCAACGGGTGAGAAGCGGAGCGCCTGTCTCGTCGATGTCTGCCGTAAACATCAGGCCCTCGCCTGGACTTAAGGGGACTTGCGCATTACGGGCTAAAGCTGCGCGCGTATAGGGATCAGCCGCCGCAAAAGCTGCTTTTGGAGTCGAGCGCCATGGGCCGATCTGCACCATTTCAAAGCCTGCGTCCCGCTCGAGAGCGCTCCAGGTGGCATAAAGGCCAAGGCCCGCGCCTAGTAGCGCGGCAGTGGTGGATTTCAAAATGTTCAGCAAACGTGAGCCCGTTCGACCGGTGAAAACACATAGTCAGGAATCGCATTCCGTGCGTCCTTGCGCAAGCGTAATGACCCCCGTTTGTGCAAGTCGCCGCTTGGACTATTGCTAAACACCCACTAAAACAAACGAAATAAACGAGGGAGAGAGACATGAACTTTTCACGCAAAACCCGTCTGTTCGTGGGCGCCATGGCGGCCGCGGCCACATTGGCTTTGGGCGCCCAGTCGGCAGGGGCGCAGGATGCGGCCAGTTTCTACAAGGGCAAGACCGTTCGCTTTGTTGTGGGCGTTGGCGTCGGCGGCGGGTTCGACGCCTATGCGCGTATGATCGCGCCCTATCTCGGCAAGGCGCTTGACGCGACTGTGGTGGTGGAAAATCAGCTTGGCGCCGGTGGCCTTGTCGCTCTCAACCGCGTCTCAACCGCGCAGCCAGACGGCTTGAGCCTGATGATCGTCAACGGCACGCCAGCGGCTTTGGGGCAATTGCTCGAACAGCAAAACGTGCGCTACGATCTCACCAAGCTGGAGCATCTTGGCGTCATTGCCGCTTATCCCTGGGTCTGGGTGGTTGGCAAGCACACTCCGGTGATGAACGTGGCCGATGCGCAAAAGCCCGGTGTAACATTGCGCTTTGGCGGCGTTGGCCCCACCGATGGTCCCGCCGACGGCGCCGCCATCACCTGCCATGCGCTGAAAATGAATTGCCAGATCGTGCTCGGCTACAAGGGCAGCGCTGATATTGCGCTCGCGATGGAGCGCGGCGAAATGGATGCGCTCTACGTCTCCGACAGTTCGGCGGCGCAATACGTCAAGAGCGGCGGCGCCCGCGCGATTGCAGCGATGGGCGACAAGCGCTCGAAATTGCTGCCTGACGTTCCCACCGTTTTCGAACAGGCCAAACTCGACGCCGACCAGCGCTGGTGGCTTGAGTTCCGCATGAGCATCAACGATCTCGGTCGCATTCTTGTGACCACGCCCGAGACGCCAGCCGATCGCCTCGCATTCCTGCGCGCCGCCGTCAAAACAGCTCTCACCGATCCCGCTTTGATCGCAGAGGGAGAAAAGACGCAGCGGTTCGTTGATTTTCAGGAACCGGAAGTCGCCCGCGCTCTGGCCATTAAGGCTCTCGGCGGCGTGACGTCAGAAATCCGCGAGCGCGTTCGCAAAGTGGTGTTGCCCAAGCAATAGTCTGTGGACCGCGGGCTTCCAGCCCGCACCTTTTGCGTTTCCGGAAAATCGCACGGGCCATGTTTGTCAGGGAAGAAGGGGGCTGGAAGCCCGCGGTCCAAAGGGGGGCTAATCCGCCCCCCGCAGATCCGCCGTGAAATCCTCTGGTAATACTTGCGCCCAGCCGCGCAGGCGGGCGCGCACGTAATGGGGGTCGGGCTCGCGGAACATCGCAGCTGACGATCGTGCGCCGACGTTGACGCTTAATCCGCCGCGCGAATTGACGATTCGGATGCCGTCCTCATCCGTCGCGTCGTCGCCAAAGAAGATTGGCGTGCGGTCCTTATAGGGCGCCTCATTCAGGATCGCTTCAATCGCGCGGCCCTTGTCGGCGTGGGCTGGCAGGATTTCGGCGACCGATTTGCCGCGCTGGAGTCTGTAGTCATGCCCCAGACTCGCCGTCGCTTCTTCCATAAGGTCGGCAAGCGTGGGGCCAGCTTCCGGCGCCATGCGCCAGTGTACGGCCAGCGAATGCTCCTTGTCCTCCAGCATCGCGCCGGGCCATTCGATGAGGCGCTTGCTCAGGTGCCCGGCTATGGCGTTCAAGCCCGCGCGGTCGCTCACAGGGCGCTCCAGAAATTTACCGGCGATGCGAATTTCAAGACCATGCAAGCCTCCGACGTCGAATTGATGCGGGGCCATAAAGGCGTCGATATTGTCGATGCGACGACCGCTCACCAGCGCCAGCGCACCGTCAAAGCGCTCGCGCAAGGCGCACAGGGTTTCACGCAATTCGTCGCTGACAACCACAGCGTCAGGCGTTGGCACAATATCGACCAGCGTGCCGTCAAAATCGAGAAATAGCGCGTAACGCTGCATGCTCATTGGGCGCCGCCGGGCGGGCCGAGGCGAACGCGCGAGACGATAGACGATGGGGCTCCAATCGAACTGGTCGAGTTATAATCGACGCTCTTCATCTGGACGGCGCTGCTGCGCATCATGCTGTCAATGTCCGCCAGCGTTTCGGCGGAGCGGCGCGACAGGGTGACAGGCCTTTGCGGGCGGCCCAAAACAAGTGTTCCAGGCGCAGGATTGGACGCAACGCGCGGCGCCTCGCGCGGGGCTTCGAACACGCCAAATGGGTTCTTCAATTCAATGCCCTGGTGGGCGTATTCCATGATTTCACGCCAGGTGCGCGCTGGCAGCGAGCCGCCGGTCATGTTGCGCATGGAGGTTGAAGCGTCGTTTCCAAACCATATAGCGCCAACGTAATTGCCGGTATAGCCGTTGAACCATGCGTCTTTATAGGCATTGGTGGTGCCGGTTTTTCCGGCCACCTGAACGCCCGGCAATTGCGCGGCGCGCGCAGTTCCAGCGTTGACAACCTCTTTCATCATATTGTTGAGAATCGCGATCTTGTCGGCAGGCACGATCTGCTTTTGCAAAGGTCCGTCGCGATCATGACGATAGATCACTTCGCCAAACGAGTTGCGCACTTCCACCGCAGCGAAGGGTTTTGCGCTTTTGCCCCCGTTGGCGAACACGGCGTAGCCGGCCGCGATGTCGATCATCTTCACTTCCGCTGCGCCCAGCGGCAGGGACACTGTGTCAACGAGCGGCGTATTCACAATGCCCATACTGCGCGACAATTCGATGATCTTGGCGCGGCCCAGCGCATGAATGCGAGCCTGATGATAGCCAACGCCCGCAGGCCAATAAGCCTCGCCGGTTTTCAGCGTGATCCAGACCGCCGCCGTGTTGAGCGAGCGTTGCAGCGCATTCACCATCGACACGCGCCCGGCTGATGCGCCGCCGTAATTGCCCGGACACCAATTGCCGATGCAAATGCCGCCGGCGTCAATGCTGGAATCGCGATTGAAGCGCTCCGTCATCAGAGCAGCCAGATAGACGAAGGGCTTGAACGACGAGCCGGGCTGGCGCGCTGCGTCCGTTGCCCTGTTGAACTGGCTTTGCCCATAATCGCGACCGCCCACCAGAGCGCGCACGGCGCCATTGGGCTCCATGATGACGGCTGCGCCCTGATCGGCGTTGAACTGGCGCCCAAACTGGCGCAGCGCATCTTCAATCGCAAGATCGGCGCGCCGCTGAACGCCAGGATCGAGCGGGGTGCGCACGGTAAGAACGCGATCAGAGCCGAGCTTGCCGCTGTCCGCCAGCTTCTTTACTTCCTCGAATGCCCAGTCGAGATACCAGTCGGGCGCGGAATCACGCGTATTGTCCAGCGCCGCAGCGGGATTCTTGCGCGCGACGAAGATTTGCCCCTCGCTGAGGAAGCCAGCCTCAACCATGTTTTGCAACACGTCGTTGGCGCGGGCGCGGGCTGCGGGCAAATTGATATGCGGCGCGAATTTGGACGGCGCCTTGAACAGCCCCGCCAGCATCGCAGCTTCCGCCATCGTGACGTCGCGAACCGACTTGCCGAAATAAAATTCAGCCGCCGCCTGAATGCCGAACGTGCCGCCGCCCATATAGGCGCGATCCAGATAGAGCTTCAAAATCTCGCTCTTGGACAGGCGGAACTCCAGCCACACGGCGAGAAACGCCTCGCGCACCTTGCGATCAAAGGTGCGTTCATTGTTGAGAAACAGATTCTTGGCCAATTGCTGCGTGATGGTGGAGCCGCCCTGGACGACGCCGGAGGCGCGCGCATTGACGTTGAGCGCGCGGGCCGTGCCGATGGGGTCGATGCCCCAATGCTCGTAGAAGCGGCGATCTTCCGTCGCCAAGACGGCCTGCACGACGTAATCAGGCAATTGCTCCAGCGGAATCGAATCGTCATGCTTGATGCCGCGATGGCCCGCAATCTGGCCGTAGCGATCCAGAAATGTGACGGCCAGATTTTGTTTCTTCAGCCAATCCTCGGATGTCTCGCGGAACGCCAGCGTCGCCAGCGACAACATCAGGACGGAGCCTAACGCGGCCATGGTAAGGCCTTCGCAGGCGAGCTCGACAGCAAGTTTGCGCCCGCCTGTAACGTTGATGCGGTGCATGAACGCTGAAAATGCAGACCAGCGCGCTCCAGCCCTTTCCCCGCTTTGATACATCGCACTGTCGACGGCGGCGTCAAAATCCAGCAGCAATCGCTTCAAGCGTTTGCCCCAGCTGGAGTTTTGAAAGCCGTTGAACACTTTATCTCTCTCTTGGCGACTAGAAGGTAAACCAATTTAACACATTTTTAACACGCTTGACGACGCCATAACAGGCTTGACGATCGCTGGAGCAACAGTCATGCCCAACAAAAGCGTCCTGAATTGAGACAGTGGTTTATAAATGCCTGACTTGCCCGGAAATTCATCCTCCCAAAAGCGTCCGCCTTCAGCGATGACGATTGCGACCAAGCAAGCGGGAACCGAGGCAACGCGGTTGACGGGCGGAAGTTCCCTAGCTCAAGGCGCATCGCCTGACCCGAACCAGGCCGGAAAGTTTTGGAAGAAGCCGCTGGAGGCGATGACCAAGGGCGAATGGGAATCTTTATGCGATGGCTGCGGGCGCTGCTGCCTTGTCAAGCTTGAGGACGAGGACACCAGTGAAATTCATTTCACCGACGTGACCTGTCGCCTGTTTGAGGCGCATTCATGCCGGTGCGGCGATTACCCCGGGCGCAAGGCCAAGGTGCCCGATTGCGTAAAGTTGACGCCCAAACGAGTGCGCGAGATTTCATGGCTGCCGCCCACCTGCGCCTATCGCCTTGTCGCGGAAGGCAAGGATCTCTTCGGCTGGCACCATCTTGTCTCGGGCTCGCGCGAAACCGTGCATGAAGCCGGCGTTTCCGTGCGCGGCCGCAACGGCCCGGACGAAGACGAGGTCTCGGATTCCGAATTGCTGGACCGGATTGTCAAATGGCCGGGGCGGATTTAGCGAGTAGGGAAAAGGGAAAAGGGAAAAGGGAAAAACCCCTCATCCGTCGTTTGCTGACGCAAACGCCACCTTCTCCCGCTAGGGGAGAATGTGGCGCGCAAAGCGCGACGGATGAGGCGGATCTTCCAATCCTCATTCCCCAGCGCCTAAACAAACCGGTTCAGCCGCTCTATTTCCTGCTCCAGTACGCGCGCATCCTGAACCAGGACCTTGCGTCCGTCGATTTCGACACCGACGATTTTGAGTCGTGCGAAAGAGCGTGAAAGCGTTTCTTGTTTTAGCCCAAGTGAGGCTGCGATCACGCCCTTTGTATAGGGAAGGCGGGCCTCGACGTTCGTTGCATTGGGCGGGCATAGCGATAGCAAAAAACGCAGCACCCGCTGATCGGCGGTCTGGGCCTTCAAGGCTTCGATTTCGTCCATCAACGCCCAGATTTTGGCCGACGATTCCGAGAGAATCGCAAGCGCCAGCTCCGGCGCATCGCGCGCTGCTTGCGCTACGACATGGGCTGGCATCCGCACAATGCGCGTCGGGCCGGTGGCTTCCGCCGTGGTGGTGTGATTGTCGCCCAGCACCGCCACAGATTCGGCAATGGTTTCGCCCCGCCCGAAGATATGGATCAGCGTCTCTTCGCCATTGGCGGCGGTGCGGGTGAGCTTGATGTAGCCCTCCAGCACGACGATGACCCATTGCGCCTTCTCGCCCTGGCGCACGATGGTGTCGCCTTTCACATAACGATCAAAGCGCACGGAATCGGCCAGCTTGTCGAAAGTTTCCTGCGAGAGCGAGGAAAACAGCGGCATCGAGCGCAGGACTTCCATGTCCTTCGACTGGGCGGTCTCTTTTGGAATTGCTGTCACGTCAGATGAAACCCCAGCCTGTACCTTTGGACGGTACGGCTGACTTTTACATATTATCTCAGCCCGCGCCCCTATTGATTGCGCCGGGCCAGCACTGCTTGCGTTGCATGGCTAGCCAGCCTTGCCCGCTCCGCCGCTGGCAGATGTGCATATCTGGCGGAGGGCGCCTCAACGCTGATGTGGGCGTCCGATCCCAAAGCATCCAGCAATTCGTCGAGCCAGAGCGAACCCTCGCCCGGCAGCAGGCGGGCGGTGCGAGATTCCCGGCGTAATTCATCCTCGCTCAAGTCTTGCGAGGGGGCAGGCGACGCATCGCACAAATGCACCAGCGGAACCATGCCCGCCGCATATTTTGCGATGTCACGCGGATGCCCGCCCGATCGCGAAAGGTGCAGCGCATCAACCAGAACCCCGGCATTCGGCTTGCGGGCGGCGCGCACCAGATCGGCTGCCTCCTCAAGCGAGTGGCAGGCGCTATAGGGATTGAACTCGACCAGCGCAACAAGGGCGCACGTTTCGGCAAGAACGCAAAGAGCCCGGAAGGTTTCCAGCCGCCGGTTGCGATCAGGATCTTCGATCGGGCACACAACATAGCGCGCCCCAATGCGATGGCTGAAGGCGAGCGTTGGCCCAAACGCCTCGACCAGCGTATCGGGACGTAGCGGAAACACGCCGATTTCCAGAACGCCCAGCCCGGTGCGCGCAAGCGCTTGCTTGATCGCTTCCTCTGCGACGAAATCTCCGACCACAGCCTGATCCGTGGGCAGCAAAGGCTGCAACCGAAGGCCGACGTTCTTGAATCCGCCGGCGTGCGCAGCTTCGATCTGACCAAGCGGACCAGCGTCCAGAATGGTCAAGGCGGCGAGCGATACGACCCCCATGGCGGCTGTCTTCCTTGCATAAAGATATGATTTACTGACGTTACAGCAAAACGGCGCTATGGGAAATTTCTGCCAATGGACAGGAGTGCGCGGATAAAAATCTTGTCATCTGATTTTATTCCTTGACACAGGCGCGCTGCTTCGTTAAGTTAAGTCCATGTTCGAGAGGTGGGCGCGGGGATTGGGCTGTTTACGCGTCATCCCGGGATTGCCGGGACCCACGGCAGGCTATTAACCTCCACACTTCTGCATTTGTCTGCGTCGTTTGCCCAGCAACGTCGAAACCAGAAGCCCCCATGAAAAAAGCGACTAAAAAAAGCGCGGCAGCGCTGATCGACGCGCGTCGTCGTTATGATGACGGCGAGCCGCTGGCGACCATCGCCGCCTCTCTCAACATGGGGGGCGACGCGTTTTTGCGGTTCCGACGCCGCGAAAATTGGCCGCTGCGGTCATCGCCCATTCGCCGCAAGTCAGATGAAGCGCCCAAGTCAGATATTCTTGCACCAGAGTCTGAACTTGCAGTCATTCAAACGCCGCTGCCCCCTGGCCCGGTGGACGTTGAAGCCTTGCGACGGCGCCTTGAGCGCGCGGTCGAGGCGGAACTCGCCTCCGTTGAGGCGCGGCTTTCGGGCGAATCAGTCGCCATGGGTGAACGCAATGCGCGTTTGCTGGCGAGCCTTGTAAAAACCTTCGCCGAATTGCGGCGTTTTGGGGCCGCCTCGCGGCCAAAACCCGGAGCCGGCGATGACAACGTCGAACACGACGAACCAGCGCCGCGCGACATCGCCGTCTTGCGCGACGAGCTTGCGCGCCTCGTGGAGCGCATTGCACGCGAGCAATAAGCATTCTGACTATATCAAAACGCTTGGCGCACGGGAGATTGAACGCATCCTCGCTGAATGGTCGATGCAGGGCCGCGCCGATCAAATGCCCCCCGAGCTTGGCGCCAATTGCGAGCCATGGCTGATCTGGCTGGTGCTGGGCGGACGCGGCGCCGGAAAAACGCGAACCGGAGCACAATGGGTGCGCGGCCTTGCGCTTGGCGAGCCCGGATTTGCGCGCAAGCCCGTAGGGCGCATCGCGCTTGTTGGCGAGACGGCGGCGGACGTTCGCGACGTGATGATAGAGGGCGTATCAGGCATCCTCTCTACTCATTCCCGACATGAGCGCCCCGTCTGGGAGCCTTCTCGCCGACGGCTTGAATGGAAGAATGGCGCGATAGCGCAGGTGTTTTCCGCCGAAGATCCCGAGAGCCTTCGCGGGCCGCAATTTGAATGCGCCTGGCTCGATGAATTTGCCAAATGGCGCCATGCTCAAGAGGTGTTTGACATGCTGCAATTTGGCCTTCGACTTGGCGAGCATCCGCGCCAGCTTATAACAACGACGCCGCGCCCTTCCAAATTACTGGCGCGGCTGATGGCTGATACGCGCACTGCGCTCACGCGCGCTTCAACTTATGCAAACGCGGAACACCTTGCGCCAGCGTTTATTGAATCCATTGTCGGGCGCTATGCAGGCACCCGCCTTGGCCGTCAGGAGCTGGAGGGCGAGATTGTTGACGACGCACCTGATGCTTTGTGGACGCGCGATATGCTGGAGCAATTCCGTGTCGAGAAAGCCCCGCCGCTCAGACACATTGTAGTCGCCATCGACCCGCCGGTCTCGTCTTCAGGCCGCGCCGATAGTTGCGGAATTATCGCAGTGGGGCGCTGCGAAGACGGATTTCTTTATGTGCTGGAAGATTGTTCGCTTGGCGCTGCAAGACCAGCAAAATGGGCGCGCGCGGCAATTGCCTGCGCACGGCGCCACGAAGCGGATGGCCTGGTTGCAGAGGTCAATCAGGGCGGGGAAATGGTCGCCGCTGTGATTGCGGAAGCTGATCCAAACGTCATGGTGAAGCAAGTACGCGCTACGCGCGGAAAGTACTTGCGCGCTGCCCCCGCCGCCCAACTCTACGAGCAGGGCAGGGTGCGCCACGTCGGCGCCTTCCCCGCGCTTGAAGATGAGATGTGCGCCTTTGGCCCCGATGGCCTGCCCGGTCGGCGCAGTCCCGACAGGCTGGACGCTTTGGTGTGGGCGATTACCTCGCTGGCGCTCACCAAGCGCGCGCCAGAGCCAAAAGTGCGGCGCGTGTAGTTTCTATACTCCTACCTTTCATAATATAATTCAGGAATCCCCATGCCCTCAATCTTCTCTCGCCTGATGGGCGCGGGCCGCCAACCCGTGGCCGAAAGAAAAGCCTCTCGCGCAGGCGCTTTGCTGGCTATGCACTCGCTTGGGCAGCCACGCTGGACGCAGCGCACCAGCACTGAATTGACGCGCCAAGGCTACGAGCGCAACGCAATCGTCTATCGCTGCGTGCGATTGATCGCAGAAAACGCGGCCTCGATTCCCTGGCTTGTGTATGAAAACGGCGACGATGACTCGGCTCACCCTCTGGCGCAATTGCTGGCGCGCCCAAACATGCGCGAGGCAGGCCCGGCTTTTCTGGAGGCCGTATTCAGCAATCTGACTTTGTTTGGAAACGCCTATATCGAAGCGGTTTCTCTCGATAGCGCCCCGCGCGAGCTTTATTGCCTGCAGCCTGATCGCATGGGCGTCGTCGCTGGCGCCAACGGCTGGCCGTCCGCTTATGAATACCGTATCGGCGCCGATGTGGTGCGCTATCAAGTTGAACCCGACGGGAGTTCGCCGATATTGCACTTGCACCTGTTTCATCCGCTAGACGATCATTATGGGTTTGCGCCGCTTCACGCAGCGCAAACGCCTCTCGACGTGCATAATGCCGCCGCGAGCTGGAGCAAGGCGCTGCTGGATAACTCAGCCCGTCCCTCCGGCGCGCTGGTTTATGCAGGCGCCGGTGGCGCGCTGTCGGACGAACAATTCGAGCGCTTGAAGACGGAGCTGGATGAAAACTTCTCCGGCGCCCGCAATGCAGGGCGCCCCCTGCTGCTGGAAGGCGGGCTTGATTGGAAAGCTCTCTCGCTCAGTCCTAAAGACATGGATTTTGCAGCGGCCAAAAGCGACGCAGCCCGCGAAATTGCGCTGGCTTTCGGCGTCCCGCCATTATTGTTGGGATTGCCCGGCGATAATACGCATTCAAATTATCAGGAGGCCAACCGCGCCTTTTGGCGGCAAACGATTATCCCGCTCGTGAAGCGCACGCAAAAAAGTTTCGAGGCCTGGCTCGCCCTCTCCTATCCCGGCGTAAGTTTTGCGGCCAATCTCGACGGACTTGAAGCGCTTGCCGCTGAGCGCGAATCTGAATGGCGCCGCGTTGGCGCTGCGGATTTTTTGAGCGATGACGAGAAGCGCGCGGCGTTGGGGTATGCACCTGTTAATAGCAGCGAAAACGCTGGTGCTTGACGCACGTAAAAATGACGGCAAAAATACAGGTTGTGAACGTTTATGGACCGCGGGCTTCTAGCCCGCATGCGGACCAAGGGTCCGCTTTCCGCAGACGCCTATAAAATAATTTATTGCACAACAAGGTTTTTCCTCATGAACGTACGTCCCGGACTCACTGGTCTGCTTGCCTTTCTTTCTTTTCTTGATGACAGAAACATCATGTATGATCTGATGCACACAAGCCCGAGTGACATAACTGTTTACTTCACCCTTGTGGGCAAGCGCGTTGAAGTTCGTTTTGAGGAAAACGAGGTCGACTGGTGTTGTTTCACTGGCGACGAGAGCATGGATACAGATTTTTCAGAACTTGAAGCGCTCATTAAGGCGCACGTCTGAATTCGCGCACGCGATTCACATAAACACCCCTGGATCACAATGCCCGAAGTCGCGCAATCATTCATGGAGCGCGGCGATCTCGCGCATCTGGCTTTGCTGATGTGGGCCAGTGGAGCGTCCGGCCTGCTTGGCTGGTCGCTGAAAGAACTGGCCTGCGCAAACCGCCGCTTCGACGCCTTCGTGCGCGAGCTAACCCGCTTCAATCGCAAACATGGAGGCGATAGATGAAAAATCTTTTCCCGCTTAGGTCCAAAACACGAGCGCGGCGTGCAGCCGATCCGCAGGACGTGTTCAAGCGCTTCGTGAAAACGCTGGAGCGCCTGCGTCGTTCGCCGAAATTTCATGGCGCCCTGCCGCAAACGCAAGCTGCAAGGGAGAAGCCATGAACGAGAAGAAAGCCTATATCAAAAGCCTGTCCATCGAGACCAAGCGCGCACCGCTCGACATCAACAATGTCGATGCAGAAGGCGTCTTTGAAGGCTACGCCAGCCTGTTCGGCGCGCTTGATCTGGGCGGCGATATTGTAATGCCCGGCGCCTTTGCTGATGGCCTGCGAAAGCTTGGCGCCAGTAGCGTCAAGATGCTTTGGCAACATGAGCCCGGACATCCGCTCGGTATATGGACGAGCCTTATCGAGGATTCACGCGGCCTCAAAGTGCGCGGAAAATTGAACCTTAATGTTGCCCGTGCTCGCGAAACCCTTGCGCTGATGCGCGATGGCGCCATCGACGGCTTGTCGATTGGCTATCGCACGCGCCGCGCCGTCAAAGACGCGAAATCTGGCGTGCGCCGTCTCTATGCGCTCGACCTGATTGAGATATCCATCGTCACCTTTCCTATGTTGCTGCAAGCGCGCGTGGAAAGCGTGAAGCAGGACGCGCCCACGCGCTGGCGTAAAGCAGCTACTGCGCTGCAGGTGCAACTCGCGCGCGGCTGAAGTTTAATCGTCTTTTCTTTCAGCTGCTCCGCGCGCCGCCGTCGCGTCCGGAGGCGTTTGTGCGACGGCATTTTGTCACGAGGATTTTCATGCATCCGAATTCAATTTCTCCCACGATTGAAGTCAAGACCACTGGCGGCGACCACATCAGCGACATTAATCAAGCGTTCGCTGCCTTTCGCGAAACCAACGATGAGCGTATGGCGCAGATTGAGCGTCGCATGGCTGGCGACGTGGTGACCGAAGAAAAGCTTGCGCGCATTGATCGCGCGCTGGATGAAACCAAGCGTCGTCTCGACAATTCGATCATGGAGAAAAGCCGCCCGCGGCTTGCGGGCGAGGCGCGCGACAATGATCCGTTGCTACGGGAACACAAGGGTGCGTTCCGCGATTACATCCGCAGCGGCGACAGCGTTGGCTTGAAAGCCCTCGAAGAAAAGGCTCTTTCATCTGGCTCAGGCCCGGACGGTGGGTTTCTCGTTCCCGTTCCAGCAGAGCGTGAAATTCTCCGTCGCATGACGGCGGCGTCTCCCATTCGTGCAATTGCATCGGTGCGTGAAATCTCAACAGCAACCTATCGCAAGGCTTTCTCCACCAATGGTCCGGCATCCGGCTGGGTTGCCGAGGCCGATCCGCGTCCGGAAACGAATAATCAGAAACTCGCTGACATGAGCTTTGCTGCGATGGAGCTTTACGCCATGCCTGCCGCAACGCAATCGCTGCTTGATGATGCAGCCGTGGACATCGAACAATGGATTGCAGAAGAGGTTGACGCCGCCTTTGCCGAACAGGAGAGCGCAGCGTTCGTGAATGGAAACGGCGTCAACCGCCCGACAGGCTTCTTGAGCTATCCCAAGACGACAATTGCAGCCTGGAGCTGGGGCAGAACAGCTTACGTCCCAACAGGCGCAGCGGGCGCCTTGCCTGCGGCGAACCCCTCAGACGTGCTCGTAGACCTCATCTATTCGGTGCGGTCGGGTTATCGTCAGAACGCACGCTTTGTTATGAACCGCAAAACGCAATCAAGCATTCGAAAGCTCAAGACCAGTACCGGCGAATATTTGTGGCAACCGCCGACTGGGCCAGGCCAGGCTGCGAACCTGATGAATTTCCCACTGGTTGAGTCCGAAGACATGCCGGACATTGCAGCCGACAGCTTCGCGATTGCGTTCGGCGATTTCCAGCGCGGTTATCTGGTTGTCGATCGGCGCGGCGTGCGCATGCTTCGCGACCCTTATTCCGCCAAGCCCTATGTGCTGTTCTACACCACCAAGCGCGTAGGCGGCGGCGTTCAGGATTTTGACGCCATCAAACTTCTGAAGTTCGGAACCACCTGATTTTCAACGCCAGCTTGCAATCGTCTTCGTGATCCATGCGCGCTGGGGTGCAATGAGAGCTGCTTGCGTTAAGGCGCCGCAGCTCTTGTTTCCAGCGCCAGTGGACCACGAAGTGATAGCAAACACTTGTCCGTCTGCGTCAAAGATAGGCCCGCCAGAATCCCCCGTACATGCGCCAAAGCCCTTCTCTTGTGGGTCTCTCGCCCACAAGAGGATGCGCGAAAGCGGCTCGCGCGCCTGCAATGCTCCTGCGCGCAAGCGTCCGGCCGATCGCTCGACGCCTTCCTGCGTCAATCCAAAGCCGAGGATCTGAAACAATTCTCCAGCTTGCGTTACAGCGCGTGAGCTGAGCCGAGCCTGTGCAAAATGGGCTGGCAGCGCCTCGTTCAATCGCAATAAAGCAAGATCAATTGAGCGCTCGCGCCGAGCTGCAGCATTGTCGCGAAATTCTGGATGAAGCACATGGGCCGAAGCTTCTATCAATTGCGGCGTCGTACCAACGGCAGCGGCGTTAACGGCGATGGCGTTTGCACGATGTACGCAATGGCCTGCCGTCAAAATAATTGTGGGAGAAATAACGACGCCCGTGCAAAAGCCACTGCTGCGCCTCTTGATCGTTGTGACCAGAACAACTTGAGAACTCTCAAGCGGCCCCGCCTCGACCGATGCCCCGACGAGTGCGCTCGCAGCGTCGCTTTGCAAAAAAGCCAACATCAATGTCGCAGGCGCGAAAGCGACGAGGCGCAAAAGCAGACGCATGTGATCTCCAATCTCTTCAACGCGCGGAGCGCAGATGATTCCCATACTTCTCATACCGCCTGCCGTCGAGCCCATTTTGCTCGTTCAAGCAAAAAATTGGCTCCGCATCGACCACGCAGACGAAGACGAACTTGTCGCTGCCCTTATTGCTTCCGCCCGCCTTGTTGTTGAAAGCGCATCGGGGCGGATGCTGATCTCGCAGACCTGGCGGATCGTGATGGACGTGTGGCCTGAAGGCGACATCGTTATACCGCTTGCGCCAGTTCGGCAGGTGGTTGCGCTGCGCACTCTAACGGCAGCAGGCGTCAGCGTTGTGATTGCGCCATCTTCCTATGTTGCAAGCGTTGCTGGCGGGCTTGGACGAGTACGATTCCTGACCAAACCACCAGAACCCGAAAGAACAATCAGCGGGATAGAAATTGATGTTGAACTCGGATTTTCATCCAATTCTCAGGGCGTGCCTGAAACTCTGAAAACTGCAATGCGCTTGTTGATTGCCCGCTGGTATGAGCAACGAGGTGACGTTGAAAGCGATGGCGCTTTTGAGCGCATGCCGCCTGCGGTCGCTGCGCTGATTGCTCCCTACCGGCGCATGAGGATCGCATGAAGCGAATACGTATCAGCGATTTTGATCGCAGGCTGGTTCTCGAAGCGCCTGTTAACACGCAAGACGATACAGGCGGAATTGAACGCTCTTGGGTTTTTATCGACGTAATTTGGGCGCGTGTCACAGCCCTTGTCGGAATTGAGCGTTTTGAGGGCGAGCGTGAAGAAAGCGTAATTACTCATTCGATAACCATTCGCTGGCGACCAGACGTAACGGGTGCGATGCGCCTTCGGCTTAATAGCCGCATTTTTTTGATTCACGCAGCCGTCGATGGCGACGGACGACGACGCACGCTTAATTGTCGCTGCAGCGAAATAGCATAAGGAGGCTGTCGTGATTGCTTCTGCCGATATCTCCCTGCGTAGAGCGGTCCGTGCAAGACTTCTTGCTACGCCTGCGCTTGTTGCAAGGCTTGGCGGCGCGCGCGTGCATGATGAGGCGCCACGCGGCGCGCCTCAGCCCTATATCGCTTTTGCGCAAAGCCGCAGTCGCGATTGGTCAACGATGACGGAGCGCGGCCAGGAGCATGCGTTAACGCTCGACGTCTGGAGTGAGCGCACAGGGGCCCGGGAGGCTCTGGAGATTGCAGTGCTCGCAAGCGCGGCGCTTGACGATCAAGCTTTGGTTCTTGAGGGGCATACGCTGGTAAATTTGCAGGTGCGTGAGGTTGAGGCGGCCCGTGAGAATTCGAATCGTTTTGTTCGCGCAAGGCTTCGTCTGCGCGCAATCACTGAACCAAAATAATCAGGAGGCTTTATGGCTGCGCAAAAAGGCAAAGACCTATTGTTAAAAATCGACGATGGCACAGGCGAATTTATAACAGTTGCTGGCCTTCGTACGCAGCGGTTCGCGTTGAATGCTGATCCAGTTGATATTACGAATCAGGAATCAGCGGGACGCTGGCGCGAGCTGCTTGGCGGCGCTGGCGTACGTCGCGCCAGCGTTGCAGGCTCCGGCGTCTTCAAGGATGGCGCTTCGGATATGCTGATCAGGCAAACGTTCTTCGACGGTTTGATACGCAATTGGCAGATTGTTGCTCCCTCCTTCGGGATCATTCAGGGCGCGTTCCAGATATCCAGTCTCGATTATCGCGGTGAGCATGCCGGAGAAGTTACGTTCGAGCTGTCGCTGGAATCAGCTGGTCTTTTGACATTCACCGCATTGTGAGGCGCGCCATGGGCAATGCAAGACGCGGCGACGTTGACGCAGTTTTTGACGGAAAAAATTATACGCTCCGGTTAACGCTTGGAGCGCTCGCGGAACTGGAAACAGCCTTTGGCGCTGACGATCTTGTCGGTCTGGCAGGCCGTTTTGAGGGCGGACGTCTTTCGTCACGAGATCTCCTTCGTGTGATTGCAGCAGGCGTGCGTGGGGGTGGAAGTGATCTGGGCGATGATGAAATTGCGCGGATGTCGGTGGAGGGTGGCATCCCTGCTTACGTGAAGCTGGCTTCGGATTTACTGGTTGCTGCTTTTGGCGCATCAGCTGAAAGCGTATCGCACCCCTAGAGGCCGCAGAACGCTGCGCTCAAAAGGCTGACCGTGCATCAGCGCCATTTCCATGGCGCGCTGCAATGGCGTTCGGCCTTGGCGTTCTGCGGCTGGCCCCCAACGACTTTTGGTCGATATCTCCATGTGAGTTAGCGGCTGCATGGGAGGGCGTCTATGGCGCGCCTCTTGAGAGCGGCGGGGCGCCAGATCTGCATGGTCTCATGCGCGCTTTTCCCGATCACGGCAATCAAGGAGTGAGCAATGGCTAGCGATGACTTTAATACCGTTTTTGCAACGCAAGACATCGATGCAATCAGGCGCGGTCTGGATGGCGTCGATGTATCCGCCGAGCGCTTGTCCCGTTCCTTGACGCGAGCGTTTGCCGGAGCGATAGCGGGCGGGAAGTCTCTTGACGATACGTTGCGCAATGTTGCTCTGTCGATGTCCGACATCGCGCTCAACGCAGGCTTGAAACCATTGCAACAGGGGCTTTCCTCTGTCCTTTCGTCTTTGGGCTCTTCGATCGGCGGCGGTAACATGGGATCAGTTCCTGTGACGCCATTTGCTGATGGCGGTGTTGTGGCTCGCCCCACGTTCTTTGGTTCGGGCGGCGGATTGGGCCTTATGGGCGAGCGAGGTGCCGAGGCGATAATGCCATTGGCGCGCGGGCCTGATGGGCGTCTTGGCGTTGCGGCATCAGGCGGACAGAGTACCGCAACGCATGTAAATGTTACTATCTCAACGCCCGATGTTTCAGGTTTTCAGCGTTCTCAAGTGCAGATTGCAAGCGCACTCGCGCGAGCAGTTGCTCGTGGGCGACGTGGGTCGTGACCGTCGCATTGGTCTACTAGGTCGCAATTATCGCAGCGATTTCGTCTCTGAGTGCGAGGCGTTGCTTCTTCATGTCTTTAAGGACATCATCGCTTGTGGGCTCAACTTCAGCTTCAACGCGGTGGATAGCACGATTGAGCTCGTGATAGCGATCAGCAAGGCCCACGAAATGTTTATCGCTTGTTTTAAGCTTATGTATGCGCGCGTGGTCGTTCGGGAATTCGTCGTGTAGTCCATGTGGAACATGGCTCATCTTCGTCCTCATGCTTTTGTTGATCAGATGTTTGAATTTAGCATTGCTCCCACTGCTCTTCCTTGTCCTGGATCAATCATATGAGCTTCCATGAAATCCTTTTTCCGCTCGACGTGGCCCTTGGCGCGCGCGGCGGGCCAGAGCGTCGTACCGATATCGTGGTGATGGGTTCTGGACGCGAGGAGCGCAACCAGCGTTGGGCTCACTCCCGGAGGCGATGGGACGCCGGCTCCGGGATTAAATCGCTTGCGGCGATTGCGGAGGTTATCAATTTTTTTGAAGAGCGCCGGGGGAGATTGTACGGGTTTCGCTGGCGTGATCGTAGCGATTGCAAATCCTGCGCACCGAACGCTGCTCCTGGTCCACTGGATCAGGCGCTTGGGAAGGGCGACGGGCTCCGGCGCGATTTCCAATTGGTTAAGCGCTATGGCGCAAGCTTTGCTCCCTATTTTCGCGATATCATAAAGCCCGTTGCGGGCTCGTTGCGTGTTGCAGTCGGTGGTGTGGAAGCAGCCAGTTCCCGCTACGAGATCGATCCGGTAAAAGGGACGTTGCGGTTTCACGCAGATCATACGCCGCCGCAAGAGGTGCTTGTCTCAGCGGGCTTTACATTCGATACGCCTGCGCGCTTTGACACCGATTATCTCGAGATTGATCTTGCGGCTTTTGAAGCTGGCGACATCCCAAAGATTCCATTGATTGAAATCATTCCGTAAGCGGGGCGACATGCGCGACATTTCTCCGCAATTGCTTGCCTCTATAGCAAGCGGCGCGACAACTTTTTGCTCGTGCTGGCGCTTGACCGCTCTCTGGCGTCTGTTGATCCCTCGCAAGCTCTTGCCGGTCGTACGGCGTTTGCGCTTCGTCGCGACAATGGTTGGGAGGTCCTCTCATTCGTGTTCGCTGATTTGGTTGCGCCCCGTACGTGGCGTTTATCAAAACTTTTACGTGGGCTTGGTGGGCAGGATCGCTTGGGCGATGAGGTCATCCCTGCTGGCGCAGAGGTTGTGTTTCTGGACAGCGGCGTTGTCCCTCTGGTCACGGACATTAATTTGATTGATGCGCCGCAGACCTATCGCATTGCAGCTGCTTCCGCAGGTCATGGCGATCCCTCGGCCATTGAGGTTACGACGCAGGCCAGAAAACTGGCGCTTTTGCCGTATGCACCGGTGCGTGAATCGGCTCGTCGCGGGATTGATGGCGTTCAGGTGTCTTTCATTCGTCGTGGCCGTATTGAGGCAGATGGCTGGACGTCGCTTGAAGCGCCGCTGGGCGAGGAAAGCGAGTCCTACGAAATCGAGATTTTGAGGGACGGCGTCGCGCTTCGTGTGCTTCGTTCAAACGCTCAATTTGCGTTTTATAGCAGCGCAGAGGAGTTGGAGGATTTCAGCTCGCACCAGTCGCATATTAGGGTACGTATTTTTCAAATGAGCTCAATCGTCGGGCGCGGGTTGGCTTATGAAGAATTGCTCCAAATTATGTAATGCAATCGTCCGGGCTCCAAGATAAAAGGATAAAAAATGGCTGATTCCGCGAATCTTGCTTTGCCATATTTAGAAGCTGCGCAAGCGCAAAAGCATGTGACTCATAATGAGGCTTTGACGCTGCTTGACGCTTGCGTTCAATTGTCTGTATCGGCCCGTAATGTAATTTCGCCAACTGCCGATCCGCGGCAAGGCGAGCGGTTCATTATCGATGCGGCGGCTACTGGGATTTTTGCCGGTCGCGTCAACCAGATTGCCTATTGGGATAAAGCTGGATGGCGGTTTCTTGCTCCGCATGTTGGCTGGCTTGCGTGGGTAGCCAACGAGAGTGCGCTTTTTGTGTTTGATGAAAGCGGCTGGTCTGCGTTTGAAACCAAGCTGTCGCAACTACAGAATTTGCAGCGGCTGGGGATCGGGATGACGGCGGATGCCGGCAACCCGTTTGCTGCGAAACTGAACGCGATTCTGTTTGCCGCGCGTACGCAGAGCGAAGGTGGTAATGGGGATTTGCGTCTCACTTTGAACAAGCAATATCCTGGTTCAAGCGTATCTCAAATCTATCAAACAGCATGGTCGGCGCGCGCCGAGACCGGGCTCATGGGCGATGACAAGTTTCGTATTAAAGTTTCCGATGATGGTGCGAACTGGCGCGTGGGCCTCGAGATTGATCCGGCTTCCGGCGCGGTTGGTTTTAGCGGTGGGGCTGCGGGCGTTCCCGGGCTTCGGTTTCTTGGAGACCAGGATACGGGGTTAGCCAATGTTGCCGCTGACGCGTTGTCTTTTGTCGCCGGTGGGGTCGAGCGGGCGCGGGCGGACGGTGATGGGTTTTTCTCTGATGATTTTGCAGGAAACCGCTATCGGCTAGGCATTGGCGCACTTGTGTCCGATGCATCGCAAACGCGCGTTCTGAGCGCTTCCGACGATGGGCGGATCATTTGCTTTACTTCAAGTTTGCCAGTCAGCGTTGTCGCGCCTGCTGGGCTCCGTGTTGGGTTTTCCTGCGCTTGCATTCAATGCGGTGCCGGGGTTCTTAGTTTTTCCGGTGGCATCGACGTTTCAATTGGCCATGTTGAAAATGCATTCAGGAGCGGAGGGCGCCACGCGAGCGTTTCGCTGCTGGCAACCGCTTCAAACTCGTTCGTTCTTGCCGGCGCGCTCGTATCATGATCGGGCTTGGCCATTTGCGGGGACTAGGCTCCGGAGGCTCTTTTGCGCCTGCAGCTGTTCTTGATTTTGACTTTTTATCGGGTCGGATCGATTCACGGTTGATGTATACTAGGGGCAGTCTGGCGTCGCGAATAGACGGCGCGGGGCGCCTTGCTGTCTCGCCTCATAATTTGTGCCTTTACTCCGAACAGTTCACCGTGGGGTGGTTGCGCGAAGGTATTTCAGCTTTCGGAGCAGGATCGGTCGCTGGTTCAGAAACTGGTCCTGATGGCGCTGTCTCGGCTGATGTTATCGACGAGGGCGACAGTGGCGGACGGCATATTGTTTATCAGGTGCGCCCTATTCCGGGTGATGGTTGTTATGCAGGCTCGGTTTTCGTCAAGGATTCAGGCCGACGGTTTGTGCAATTGCTTGTTATCGCGCCAGGTTATGTAGCAGGCGGTTTTGTGATCGCCGACCTCGTGAACGGCGTGTTGACGCAGACCAGGACTTTTACGATCAATGCGCCGGTTGTGTCGAGTTCGATTGAGCCTGCGGGTGATGGGTGGTTTCGAATTTCGATATGTTTCAAGGTTTTGCCGGGTGCTTCATTTGTTTATTTTATAGTAGCTGCATCGGATCGTCCAAATGATGCGCGCGGGACGATGTTGCACGCAAGTCCCACGTATGCAGGGACGGGAAAGAAGCTTGCATTGTGGGGGGCCCAGCTTGAATACATCAGTCAGGGGTCCAGCGTTCGGTCGTATGTCCGATCCCAGGCGGTTCCGTTTCATGCGCCGCGTCTTGATCACGATCCCGCTAGCGCGGTGCCGTTGGGGCTTTTGGTTGAGGAGTCCCGGACGAATTTGATCGTGCGCAGCGAGGCCCCCTCGTCGCAAATTGTTTCCGTTGTGGCTGAGCCTTACACGATTTCGTTTTACGGCTTGGGGTCGATTGCGTTATCGGGTGTCGCTTCGGCGATCGTGTCTGGTGTTGGGGCGTATCCTTCACGTCGTTCGTTTAGCTTCGTGCCTTCATCCGGAGCTTTATCGCTTGGCGTCTCCGGGGATGTTAAGTTTGCGCAATGCGAGCGAGGCTCGTTCGCGACGTCCTGGATACCGACGTGGGATACCGCCAGCTTTCGCGGTGCAGACGATGTTCGCGTTGATGCGGCGAACATGGCTGGCTGGTTGAGCCGTTCGGCAGGCACTTTTCTGCTTGATGGCAGTCGTTTTACCACCAGTTCTCGAGGAGATCTTTTGCATCTTCGCAATTCCACCAATTCAGCATTGGGGGAAGTCAACGCATTCGGGGGCGCTGGCGGAACTTTCGATATTTCTATGCGGAAGACGGCAGGTGCTTTTACTACGAGTTTGCAGGGCGCTTTTTCATCTTCCTCGTCTGCGCGCGTTGCGTTGGCATACGGCGCCGATTTGGGTTCTGTTTCTATCAATGGATCTTCGTCGGTTTCAAGTTCGGGCGTTCTGGAGCTTTCGCAAATTGACGCGATGACGATCGGCTCCAATGCCGGGTCCAATCGGTCGTTTCTGAACGGGCATGTACGCCGCATTCGTCATTACGGACGGCGGCTTTCCGACGCATTGTTGCAGCGTCTGTCAGCCTAATTTTTCATCACAAAGGAGATTGGTTATGAGCGTTGATTTTTTGAACGTGAACGAGCTTGAAGGAGCCAAGCCGTTTTGGGCTTCGCAGACGATCTGGTCTGCTGTCGCCGTGGTTGGATCCTCTGCCGCTGGCGCGTGGTTGGCGTGGCTGAGTGGCGACATGGCAGCCTTCGGCGCGGCGCTGACCGCTCTTCTGGGCGGCGTGAACGCTATCGTGGGCCGCTTTCGGGCAACATCCTTCGTCAGGTGATGCTGTGCAAAGTTTTGTGGTTGCCGTGGGATCGGGGCTCGCGTTTTGCGCGATGATGTTTGCTTTGGCGTCATGGTTTCGCAATGCCATGACAGCCGAAATTGCGCGTGGCGAAGTGTTCGGTCGCGCCGCCCATGCGGCCGAAGCGGCTGCGCAAGCCTTTGCGCGCAGGCAGGCCGATGACGCCTTGCTGGAGATAACCAACGCGGACTTGGCTGCGCTGGAGGATGAGCGGGATCGGTTGGAGGCGGGGCTTTATGGGCTGGAACGTGAGATTAGCGATGCTGGCGACGGTCCTGTGTGCGTCGGGCCGGGGCTCGTGCGCTCGCTCGGCGGCCCCATTGATAGTTCTGACGCCCGGTCAGAGCGCCCCTGAAGCGCTGCTGCGGCCCTGCGAGGGGCCTCGCCCCCTCCCACAGGCTGGGCTCGTTCTCGGTCTTTCCGGACACGATGCGGTGCGGTTTTGGGGTCGGGGTCGTGTCGCTCTTGCTCGATGCGCTGGTCGTCACAGGGCTCTGGCTTCACATATCCGACGTTTGAGCGAAGCGCGATAGGGCGTCTTTCCCCGGCAATTGCTTCATTCACCTGCGGTTCAGGCCCGCGCCGCTAAAGAGACGCAATGTATCGATTTCTGGCTTTATCTCTCGTTTTTGCTCTTAATGCTTCTGTCGCAATCGCGGTTGAGGAGCGCACGCGCATTTGCCTGAATGCGGCGGACACGCGCTCGGCGATTGCCGCCAATAGCCTCGCTGACCCCCTTGCGACGCTGCGCGCGGTCGCCCGCAAAGGGCAGGCCGATCCTCTACGCTCACGCCTCTGTCGTTGGGACGAAAAATTCGTGTATGAAATGGCTTTGTTGCGACGGGACGGTAAAGTCATTCGCGTTTTCATCGACGCGGCTAATGGTGTTCAGGCGGTTTCCGCGCCCTGATGCGGCGCTACCGTCCATGTGGAGGCGACAGATTTGCGCTTGCTGGTTGTGGAAGACGACAAAGATCTGAATCGCCAGCTTGTGAATGCGTTGGAGCAGGCGGGCTACGCCGTGGATCACGCGTTTGACGGCGAGGAAGGCTGGTTTCTCGGCGATACCGAACCTTATGACGCCATCGTGCTCGACATTGGATTGCCGAAGAAAGACGGGCTGTCCGTTCTGGAGGAATGGCGCCGTGCGGGGCGCAAGGCGCCCGTGCTTTTGCTGACCGCTCGCGACCGCTGGAGCGACAAGGTGCAAGGCTTTGATGCCGGCGCCGACGATTATGTCGCCAAGCCCTTTCACATGGAGGAGGTGCTGGCGCGTTTGCGCGCGTTGGTGCGCCGCGCGGCGGGACATGCATCGAGCCAGCTTGCCTGCGGTTCCGTGAGCCTCGATACGCGCTCTGGCCGCGTTACGGTCGATGGCAATCCGATTCGGCTTACGTCCCATGAATATCGGTTGCTATCCTACATGATGCATCATTCCGGGCGTATCGTATCGCGTGCTGAACTGGTCGAACATCTTTACGACCAGGATTTTGACCGCGATTCAAATACGGTTGAAGTGTTCGTTGGTCGCCTGCGCAAGAAGCTGGGCGTCGATGTTATCCAAACCATCCGGGGGCTGGGCTATCTCGTCGCCATTCCTGGCTCGCCTGTCCCCCCCGCGCTTGCTCCCAGGAATTGAGATGGCGTTTTCGGGCCGCATTTTCTCGGGCCAGTTTCCAGGCGGGCGCTCCATCGCCCAGCGGTTGTTTTTATTGGCGGCGTTCTGGAGCGTTCTTGTTCTGCTGATTGCGGGCGTGGCGCTGTCCGCCGTCTATCGTGCGACGGCTGAACGCGCTTTTGACGAGCGTTTGAACGTGTATCTGCGCGCTCTGGTCGCCGACGTCGCGATGGACGAGGAGATCGCCAGCCAGCTCGGCGAGCCGCAATTCGAGCTGACGCGTTCTGGCTGGTATTGGCAGATTTCGCGCGTTGATGCGCCCAACCCGCTGGTTCGCGTGTCGCGTTCCCTGTTCGCCGCGCGCCTGCCGCCGTTGGCTGAAATGGGCGTGCGCTCAAACGAGGCGGGGTTGCGCAAGGCTTATATCATTGGCCCTGACGAGCGTCGGCTGCGTCTCATTGAGCGCATCATCGAAATTGAGGCGGACGGCCAATGGCTGGTGCAGGTCGCAGCCTCCACGGAGGAGATGGATCAGCAGTCGCGTTGGTTCACGTTTGCGCTCGGGGGCGCGTTTGTGACGCTGGCCTTTGCGCTGGTTGGGGCGACTGCGCTTCAGGTGCGCTATGGCCTTCGGCCCTTACGGCGTCTGCAAGACGAAGTTGTCGCAATCCGGCGCGGCGACAGCGAAAAGATTGACGGCGCATTCCCTGAGGATCTGGCGCCGCTGGCGGGCGAATTGAACTTGCTCATTGCCGCCAATCGCGAAGTAGTGGAGCGCGCCCGCACGCACGTCGGCAATCTCGCACATGCGTTGAAAACCCCATTGAGCGTTATCGCCAACGAGGCCAATTCGCACGCTTCGCCGTTGGCCGACAAAGTGCGCGAGCAGACGGCGCTGATGGGCGATCAGGTGACATATTATCTTGATCGCGCTCGGGCCGCCGCCCGATCCACCATGATCGGCGCCGCCGCCGACGTTGGGCCCCCGTTGGCAGGTTTGGTGCGGACGTTCGAGAAGATTTATCAAGATCGCCACGTTCTGTTTGACCTGCAAATTGCCGATGGCTTGCGTTTTCGCGGCGAGCGGCAGGACTTTGAAGAAATGGTAGGCAATCTTATCGACAATTCCGGTAAATGGGCCGCTGGCCGCGTAGCGGTGTCGGCGGCGCCGCTGGACGGCGAGGCTGCCTGCCCGACTGCTGCGGGCTTTTTGTGCGTGACGGTTGAGGATGACGGCCCCGGGCTGCCAACAGAAAAGCGCAACGAGGCGCTCGCGCGCGGTCAAAGACTCGACGAGACCAAGCCCGGATCCGGGCTTGGTCTGTCCATCGTGGCTGATCTTGCGAAGATCTACGGAGGGGCGCTCACGCTGGAGGAAAGCGATATGGGCGGCTTGAAGGCATCGCTGCGCCTGCCGATGGCGTGAAGGCGCATTTGCGGGGGCCGCGACGCCAAGTCCGCTTCAAATTCTCCTCCGGACGTGAGACAAGCGTTTCATGATCTGGCTTGTTTTCGCGCTCCTCACCTTTGCAGCCGCCATGAGCGTGCTGGCCCCCTTGGCTCGCTCGCGCAAGGCGGGCCCTCTTGCCGTTTCGCAGCGGGCAACGGACGTCGCATTCTATGAGGGCGAAGTCGCCGCCATTGCGCGCGACGTCGAGCGCGGCCTGATGTCGCCAGCGGACGCCGAAGCCGCCAAAGCAGAGGCGGCGCGTCGGTTGATTGGAGCGGCGGTCGACCCGGTGGAGGCTGGAGCGTCGCGGCGCAACCGCACACTGGCCGCGCTTGTCTCCCTCGCTTTGATTTTCGCCACCGGGCTTGGGCTTTACCTTTATATAGGCTCCCCCGCTCTTCGCGACCAACCGCTGACCGCGCGGCGTCAGGCGCCGCCTGAGCAGATGGATGTTATGGCCGCCGTCGCCAAGATCGAGGCGCACCTGGCTGCAAACCCCAACGACGGGCGCGGGTACGATGTCGTCGCCCCGGTTTACATGCAGGTCGGGCGTTATGCAGATGCAGCCCGTGCGCTGGCGCAGGCGAACAAGCTTCTGGGGGCGACGCCTGAACGCGAAGCCGCGCAGGCTGAAGCGCACATGATGGCCGGGCAGGGCAAGATGATTCCCGAGGCGCGGCAAGCGATTGCCCGTGCGTTGGCGCTTCAGCCCGATTTTGCGCAGGCTCGTTTCTACGTAGGCCTCGCTGCTGAAGAGGATGGCAATCTTGCGCAGGCCCGTGAGGTCTGGACGAAGCTGCTGGCTGATGCGCAGCCGGGAGCGCCCTGGGCCGATGTTGTGCGGGGACGCCTCTCGCGGCTTGGCGCTGCACCGCCGGGCCCCTCAACGGCGGGCGCCCTGACCGGCCCGCCTTCGGGCGATGCGGCTGCTGCTATCTCCAGCATGCCGGAGGCTGACCGCTCCGCAGCCATCCGTGGCATGGTCGATGGTCTTGCTGCGCGTCTGGCGAGCGATGGCCGCGATGCCGAGGGTTGGCTCCGCCTCGTTCGCGCTTATGTAGTGTTGAACGAGGGCGGGAAAGCTAAGGGCGCTCTGGCCGATGCGCGCCGGGCTTTGGCTGGCGATGTGTCTGCCATTGAGCGCCTGGCCGCGCTCGCAAAGCAACTGGGACTGGAAGGATGAGGATGACCCGCAAGAGCCGCCGCCTTGTCCTGATCGCCGTTGCGCTGTCCGTGCTTGGCGTGGCGATTGGTGTGGGCTTGTTCGCGCTGCGCGACAACATCGTGTTCTTCTATACGCCGGGCGAAATCGTGGCCAAGGACGTAAAGCCGGGCGTGCGTTTGCGTCTCGGCGGATTGGTCAAGGACGGATCGATCGAAAAGGGCGATGCCCGCTTTGTCGCGTTCACGGTGGTGGATGCCCAAAGTGAAATCCGCGTGCGCTACAATGGCATATTGCCGGACCTGTTCCGCGAGGGGCAGGGCGTGGTGGCCGAAGGCGTGCTTGAAGAGGGGCTAAACTTCCGCGCCGACACAGTGCTCGCCAAACACGACGAAACTTACATGCCGCGTGAAGTCGCGGATTCCCTCAAGAAGCAGGGACATTGGCAGGACGGGGCGCCCGGCGCCAAGCCCGCTTCCGTCCCCGCAAAAGTCGAGTGAACGGCATGATTGTTGAAACGGGACATTACGCGCTGGTTCTGGCCTTCGCTCTTTCGCTGGTGCAGGGGATCGTGCCGCTATGGGGTGCGCTCTCCAACGACCGCTCATTGATGGCTGTTGGGGCACCGGCGGCCTTGGCGCAATTTGCTTTCGTTGGCCTATCCTACGCCGCGCTAACTTACGCCTATGTCGTTTCGGACTTCTCGCTCATCAACGTGATCGAAAATTCCCATTCGCTGAAGCCGCTGATCTACAAAATCTCGGGCGTCTGGGGAAATCATGAAGGCTCGATGCTGCTGTGGGTTTTGACCCTTGCGTTGTTTGGAGCTTTGGTTGCTTTGCGCGCACGGCATATGCCGGACGACCTCGCTGCCACCGTGCTGGCCGTACAGGCGTGGGTGTCCGCTGCTTTCCTGCTGTTCATTCTGCTGACGTCGAACCCGTTTGCGCGTGCCGTGATGGCGCCGATGGAGGGGCGTGATCTCAACCCGATCCTTCAGGATCCAGGCCTCGCAATCCATCCGCCGCTGCTTTACCTGGGCTATGTCGGCCTCTCGATTACGTTCTCTTTCGCAGCGGCAGCACTCATTAATGGCCGCATTGACGCGCAATGGGCGCGCTGGGTGCGTCCGTGGACTCTCATCGCGTGGATGTTCCTGACGGTGGGCATCGCGATGGGCTCCTATTGGGCGTATTACACGCTGGGCTGGGGCGGGTTCTGGTTCTGGGATCCGGTGGAAAACGCCTCGCTGATGCCATGGCTTGCCGCGACCGCCCTGCTGCATTCTGCGCTGGTGATGGAAAAGCGCGACGCCCTGAAGGTGTGGACGATCTTTCTTGCGATCCTTGCGTTCTCGCTGTCGCTGCTCGGAGCCTTCCTTGTTCGCTCAGGCGTTTTGACCTCGGTGCATTCGTTCGCCAGCGATCCGCAGCGCGGCGTGTTCATCCTCATGATCCTCGTGTTTTTCATCGGCGGTTCGCTGGCGCTGTTTGCGTTGCGTGCGCAAGCACTCAAGCCCGGTGGATTGTTTGCCCCTGTCTCGCGGGAAGGTGCGCTGGTGCTCAACAATTTGCTGTTGACCATAAGCTGCGCGACCGTGCTTGTCGGCACGCTTTACCCGCTTGCGCTTGAAGCGCTGACGGAGGAAAAAATCTCCGTCGGCCCGCCCTTCTTCAATCTGACGACGGGTCTGGTATTTCTGCCCCTGTTCGTCATCATGCCGTTTGGCCAGATGCTGGCGTGGAAACGCGGCGATCTTCTGGGTGCAGCGCAGCGACTGACGTTCGCTTTCGGCATAGCGCTTGTCGCTGGCGTTCTGTTCGCCGTCATTCACGGCGAGCCGGCGCTGGCTGTCGCCTGCGCTGGACTGGCGATATTCGCCATCGTCGGCGCATTCGTTGACGTGTTTGGCCGCATTACCAGCGCCGGGTTGTCGCCGTCTGTTCTGTGGCGCCGCACGATCGGCCTCCCGCTTTCGGCTTGGGGTACGACGCTGGCGCACGCTGGTCTGGGCGTTTCATTGCTCGGCATTGCGGCCACCGGCTGGGGCGTTGAACGCGTCATGGCGATGCGCGCTGGCGACGTCTCCGAACTGGGGCCGTTCACGGTGCAATTGCAGGGCGTTCATCAGCGTCCCGGACCAAACTATTCCGAGACGGTGGCCATGATGACCGTGAGCTCGGGCGGCGTGGTGCTTGGAACCATGAACCCCTCGCGCAAGTTTTATAGCGCCCGCACGATGACGACGACGGACGCCGGGCTGATGACGATCAATCTGGGCCAGGTTCATATCGTCGTGCCGGAGCAAAGCCCGGACGGCTCAATCGACGTCCGCATGTACTGGAAGCCGTATGTGGCCTTGATCTGGCTCGGCGCGCTGGTGATGTTCATTGGCGGCGGAATATCGCTGACTGACCGGCGGTTGCGCATTGGCGTGGCGCGTCGCGCCCAACCCAAAGCCACGGGCGCTTCGCCCCAGCCCGCGGAATAGACTATGCGAATGCTGCGCTCCCTTTTCTTGCTGCTTGCGCTGGCGTTTCCCGCCACTTCTGCCGCTTTGCAGCCGGATGAGATTCTGAAAGATCCGGCGCTGGAGACCCGCGCCCGCGCCTTGTCTGCAGGGCTGCGGTGTCTGGTGTGCCAGAACCAGTCCATCGACGATTCCAACGCCCCGCTTGCGCGTGATTTGCGTCTCGTGGTGCGCGAGCGTCTTCAGGCTGGCGACAACGACAAAGAGATCATCCGCTACGTTGTCGCCCGCTATGGCGATTTCGTTCTGCTCAGCCCCCCGGTCAATTCCCGAACGCTGCTGCTTTGGGCCTCGCCCGGCGTGCTGCTCGCGCTGGGCCTCGGCTGGCTCGTAATGAGCGCGCGCCGTCGCCGGACGCTGGCGCATACGCCTCCGCTGAGCGAGGCGGAAAGGCGTGCGCTGGAAAAGGCACTGGCTGAGGGGAAGTAAGGCTGTAAGATCCCCTTACCAAAAATTCATCCAGCGGCCACGGGCGTTTAAGCTCGAACGCTCCATCTTCTGAACAACGCCGGTTTGCTGGCTACATAGTTCAGGAGATGACCATGACGAATTCGTTCCGACTTTTCTCCAGTCCTTCACGTCCTGCTGCTTCCCGTCCATTGCGGCAGCTCTTGCTTGGCGCGGCGGCAGCGTTGACGCTGAGCGGATCGCTCGGCGCAACCGCCGTTCTGTCCCCGGCCTACGCCCAGAGCGTGTCGCAATCGCCGACCCAGGAGGCGGTGCCCGTCACTGTTCCCGGCTCTATCCCGTCGTTTGCTGACGTGATTGATCGCGTAAAAGGAGCGGTGGTGTCCGTTCGCGTGCGCGTCGGGGATGCGACCGGAGACAGTGAAAGCACTGGCCTGCCAGGCCTTCAGCCCGGTGATCCACTGCAGCGCTTTTTCCGTCGCTTTGGCGACGACGGCGCGCCCGGAACGCGGCGCGGCGGCCCCCGCCGTCAGGCCACGGCGCAGGGATCAGGCTTTATCATTTCGAGCGATGGCTTCGTAGTCACCAACAACCACGTCGTGAAGAACGCACAGGAAGTGATTCTGGGTCTCGACGATGGTCGCAGCCTTCATGCAAAAGTGGTGGGAACTGACGAGAAAACTGACCTTGCTTTACTGAAGATCGCCGAGGCGGGGCCGTTCCCGTTTACACAATGGGCGGAAAGCGCGCCGCGCGTTGGCGATTGGGCTTTGGCGGTGGGCAATCCGTTCGGGCTTGGCGGCACGGTGACTGCGGGCATCGTTTCAGCGCGCGGCCGCGACATCGGCGCTGGTCCTTACGATGATTTCTTGCAGATCGACGCGCCGGTGAATCGCGGCAATTCGGGCGGGCCAACCTTCGACGTTTATGGCCGCGTGGTCGGCGTGAATACGGCAATCTATTCGCCTTCAGGCGGCAGCATTGGCATCGGCTTCGCGATTCCAGCGACCGTCGCCCGCAGCGTGATCGACGCATTGCGCGAGCATGGCCGGGTTGATCGCGGATTCATCGGCGTGCAAATTCAGGCGATCACGCCCGAGCTTGCCGATTCAATGCAGTTGAAAACCAACAAGGGCGCGCTTGTCGCCGACGCACAGCCCAATACGCCAGCCGCCAAAGCTGGCCTTCGTTCTGGCGACGTCATCATTGCGGTGAACGGCGAGCCAATTGATGCGGCGCGCGAATTATCGCGCAAGATCGCGGCCCTTGGCCCGGAGAAGAAAGTGGAGATCACTTATCTGCGCGGCGGGCGGGAAGCGAAGGCGAGCATCACATTGGGCGTTTTGCCTGAAGAGGCCGCGCCCTCCCGTCTGTCGCCGGGGCGTCAAGGGGAAGACCTCGACCGCCAGGACGGCCAGCGTCTTGGTCTGCGGCTCGCGCCCGGGCGTGTCGGCGTGGTGGTCGCTGAAGTTGAGCCAGCCAGTCCCGCCGCCCGGCAGGGCCTGCGCGAGGGCGACGTGATCGTGGAAGTTGCGGGCAAGCCCGTCTTGCGCCCCGCCGACGTGGCGGACGCCGTTCGCGAGGCGCGTCGCAACGACCGCAAGACGGTGCTCATGCGCGTGCGCACTGGCGATTCCACGCGCTTTGTGGCGCTACCGGCCAACCCCGGCTGAATGGAGCGTGAGGCCCCGCAGGCCGGTTTCCCCAAACCGGTCTGCGTTTTCCATGAAGGATTACTATATGTCGGGGATGCGCATTCTCATTATCGAAGACGATCAGGAAGCTGCCAATTACCTCACCAAGGCCTTTCGCGAGGCTGGCCATCTTGCAGAATGGGTCAGCGACGGGCTTGAAGGCTATGCGGGCGCGAGCGATGGCGGCTACGACGTGCTCGTCGTTGACCGCATGTTGCCCAAAATGGATGGCCTGTCGCTGATCGGCGGCTTGCGCCAGCAAAATATCGAGACGCCCGCGTTGATCGTGTCTGCACTGGGACAGGTGGATGATCGGGTAAAAGGACTGCGGGCAGGGGGCGACGATTACCTTGCCAAGCCATACGCCTTTTCTGAATTGCTCGCCCGCGTGGAGGTGCTTGCGCGACGCAAAGGCGGCGGCACCGCTCCGCCAACAACCTTGCGTGTCGGCGATCTGGAGCTGGATCGCCTGAGCCACAAACTGACCCGCAACGGCAAGGAGATCACGCTTCAGCCGCGCGAATATCGGCTGCTCGAATATCTGATGCAGAACGCGGGCAAGGTCGTCACGCGCACGATGCTGCTGGAGAACGTGTGGGATTATCATTTCGACCCGCAGACCAACGTGATCGACGTTCACGTATCGCGCCTGCGCTCCAAGATCGACAAGGGCTTTGACGCGCCTGTTCTGCATACCGTGCGCGGCACTGGATATATGATCCGTGACAGTGCTCGGTAAGCTCTTTCGCACCACGGCTTTCAAGCTTTCTCTGGGCTATCTGGTCGCGTTTGCGATTGGCGCCAGCGTTGTCATGACATGGGTCTCGTGGAATGTCGGGCGCCTGATTGACGAACAAATTGGCGCAACCATCGAGGCCGAGATCAACGGCCTGTCCGAACAATATGCGCAAGGCGGCATCCGTCGCCTCGTCGATGTCGTGGAGCGGCGCGTGTGCCAGCCCGGCGCCTCGCTTTATCTGGTCATGAATTTTCAGGGCCAGGCGATCACCGGCAACATCAAAGGCCTGCCGCCCGAGGTGCTGCTTCTGCCCGGCATGCGTGAAACGACGTATGAGCGCGTCGGCGAGGCGGAGATTGATCGCCGGGCGCTGGCGCGTATTTTTCTCTTGCCCGGCGGCTTTCGCCTGTTGGTTGGCCGCGATCTGGAAGATCGCGAAAGTTTGCGCAATGTAATGGGCGGCGCGTTGTTGACGTCGCTGTTCTGGCTGGTGGTGATTGGCGCGCTTGGCGGCCTGTTTGTGGCGCGGCGCGTTTTGCGACGGGTGGAGGCGATCAGCGACAGTGCGCGCACGATCATGCAGGGCGACCTTGCGCAACGATTGCCGCTGGCGGGCGCCAACGATGAGCTGGATCGTCTGGCCGGCAACCTCAACGAAATGCTGGAGCGCATTCAGGAGCTGATGGCGGGCGTGCGCGAAGTCTCCGACAACATCGCGCACGATTTGAAGACGCCTCTGACGCGCCTGCGCAACCGCGCCGAGGAGGCGCTGCGCAGCGCCAGCGATCCAAAGGACTACCGCATAGCGCTGGAAAAGATGCTGGAGGAATCCGAGCAACTCATCCTCATCTTCAATGCGCTTTTGACCATCGCGCGGCTGGAGGCGGGGGGCGAGCGCGGCGAGCATGTTGCGTTCGACCTGGCGACCTGCGTTCGCGACGTGGCCGAACTTTATGAGCCCGTCGCCGACGAGGCCGGAATTGATCTTGTCGTGGAGACGAGCGGCGAGAGCATAGTTCGCGGCAGCCGCGAGCTGGTGGGGCAGGCTTTGGCCAACCTTATCGACAACGCTCTGAAATATGCTGCGCCAGCTTCGGGGCGGCGCGGCGCGATCTATGTTCACGTGCAGCGCGTCGGCGACAAGGTCGAGGCGAGCGTGGCTGATAATGGCCCGGGCATCCCTGCCGCTGATCGCGAGCGCGTCCTGGGGCGCTTCGTGCGGCTGGAGGGTTCGCGCTCGCGTCCCGGCTCTGGTCTCGGCCTGTCCCTTGTGGCGGCGGTCGCCAGCCTCCACAATGGCGTCGTCAGAATCGAAGACAACGAGCCTGGCCTGTGCGTCGTTCTGGTTTTTCCGGCGGCTGCGGGCGATGCAAAAAGCCGGAGCGGCGACGCCAAACATGACCATTCCTGTTGAATCCGGGCTCCTCGCCGACCTGATTAAATCCGCCTCGCAGCCGGTCGATCTGGACTTCGCGCGCACCCGTCTGAAAGACCTCGCTAAATCGGGCGGGCGCGAAATGACCGCTATGCTGAAACGCAAGCCAATCGCCAGCCTGCTGCTGGGGCTGGCTGGTCATTCGCCCTACCTCTGGCGACTTGCCGAGGCGCAACCCAATCGACTTCTGGAGCTGTTGGGGTCCACCCCTGCAGACGGGCTGGCGCTATGCCTGACCGAGCTTCGCGCCGCCTGTGATCACGCGGTCGATGATGAAGCGATGATGATTGCATTGCGCGCCGCAAAGCAGCGCGCTCATCTGCTGATCGCTCTGGCCGACATTGGCGGAATCTGGGACGTGGTGGCCGTCACGCGGGCGTTGTCGGATCTGGCCGACGCTTCGGTTTCGGGCGCGCTGCGATATTTGCTGCGCCGCGCATCCGCGACCGGACGTTTGAGCATCGCCAATCTCGATGATCCCGAGACGGGCTGCGGACTTGTCATTCTCGCGCTGGGCAAGCACGGCTCGCGTGAATTGAACTATTCGAGCGACGTTGATCTTGTCGCCTTCTTTGATCCTGAGGCCGCGACCTTGCCGCCGGACGCTGCGCCCGGCCCCATCTTCGTGCGGCTGACGCAGGCGCTGGCGAGGCTGCTTCAGGAGCGAACAGGAGACGGCTACGCGCTGCGCGTGGATTTGCGTCTGCGACCTGATCCAGGCTCGACCAGCGTCGCGATTTCGCTGCCCGCCGCGTTTGATTATTACGAGACGCTCGGCCAGAACTGGGAGCGCGCCGCCTTCATCAAGGCCCGGCCTGTGGCGGGTGATATCGCTGTGGGCGAGCGTTTTCTCGCCGATCTGGCGCCTTTTATCTGGCGCAAATATTTTGATTACGCAGCCATCGCCGACATTCACGCGATGAAGCGGCAAATCCATGCGGTGCGCGGGTTTGCCGACATCGCAGTGGCCGGGCATGACGTGAAACTGGGGCGCGGCGGCATTCGCGAGATCGAATTTTTCGTGCAGACGCAGCAATTGATCTTTGGCGGACGACGCCAGCAATTGCGCGGATCGCGCACGCTCGACATGCTGGTGGAGCTTCAGAAAGACGGATGGGTGACGCAGGACGCGGTTGACGATCTGACGGCCGCCTATTGTTATCTGCGCACCATCGAGCATCGCCTGCAAATGGTCGCCGACGAACAGACGCAGCGCCTTCCAAGCGAGCCAGAGGAGCTGGAGCGCTTCGCCCGCTTCTGCGGCTATGAGAACGAAGCCGCTTTCGCCACAGCGCTTACCGCGCAAATGCAGCGCGTCGAGCACCATTATGCGCGCTTGTTCGAACACGCGCCGGGGCTCGACAGCGGCGCAGGCAGTCTTGTTTTCACCGGCGTCTCCGATGATCCAGAAACGCTTGAGACCCTGCGCGCCATGGGCTTTGTCGATCCTGCGCGCGCCACCGAGACGGTGCGCGGCTGGCATTTTGGTCGTCGCGCCGCCGTGCAAAGCGCTCGTGCGCGCGAGGTGTTGACGGAGCTAGTGCCGGGCTTGCTGAAGTCATTCTCCGGCAGCGGCGACCCGGACGCTGCGCTGGCGGCTTTTGACATGGCGTTGGCGAAAATGCCTGCGGCTGTTGAATTGTTCTCGATCCTGAAATCGAATGATCGCGTGCGCGAATTGTTCGGCGACATTCTGGGCGGGGCGCCGCGTCTGGCCCATGTCGTGACGCAGCGTCCGCATGTGCTGGACGCCGCCATTGACCCAACCTTGTTGAGCGCCCAGCCCAACGAGGCTTCCTACGATACGCGCCTTGCCCGCGTGCAGGAGCAGGCGCCGAGCACGGAAGCGTTTCTGGACGACATACGCGACATCGCCAAGGAGGAGATGTTCCTCATCGGCGTGCGCGTTCTCTCCGGCGCCATTGACGCGATCGCTGCCGGGCCGGCCTATTCGGCGCTTGCAGGCGCCATGGTGCGCGCGTGCCTCTTGCATGTTGAGGGCGTGTTCTGTCGCGAACACGGGATCGTGCCCGGCGGGCGTTGCGCCGTTCTTGGCATGGGCAAACTTGGTTCGCGCGAGATGACGGCGGCCTCCGATCTCGACGTGATCCTGCTCTATGATTTTGATCCTGAGCGCGCAGAGTCCTACGGCGCGCGTCCCTTGCATGCGACGCAATATTATACCCGCCTGACGCAGCGGTTGATCTCTGCGCTCACCGTGGCTACGCGGCGCGGGCCGCTTTATGAAGTCGATATGCGCTTGCGTCCGTCCGGGCGTCAGGGACCGGTCGCCACCAAGCTTGGAAGCTTCCGCGATTACCAGCTGACCGAGGCCGAGACGTGGGAGCATATGGCGCTGACGCGTGCCCGCCAGATCGCTGGCGATCTCTCGCTTGGCGCCGACATAGCTGCCGTAACGTCAAGCGTGCTGCATCGCAGCCGTGACGACAAGGCTTTGCGTAAAGACGTGCGCGATATGCGTACTCTTATCGCGCAGGAAAAAGGCGAGGGCGATTCCTGGGATTTGAAGCTCGCCTCGGGCGGTCTCATCGATCTGGAATTCATCGCGCAATATCTGTCGCTGCGCTACGCGCATGAGGCCCCCGACATTCTGGACGTCTCCATGCCAGGCGTCTTTGCACATGCCGGGAGGCTGGGGTTTCTGACGCCTGCGGCCGTGGAGCAACTCACCACCGCGCACACGCTTTATGGTGCGGTGACGCAGATGATCCGGCTGGCTATCGACGGCCCGTTTGATCCAAAGCAGGCTGGATCCGGCGTTTTGCGGCGCATTGCGGCTGCGGCCCATTCGCCGGACTTTCCGCGTGTGGAGCGCGAGCTTGTCGAGCGCCGTATTGATGTGCGGGGCATCTTCGAGGCGATGCTCGCGCGCTGATTATGCGGCGACGTCCGTGTGGATTTGCCTTGGCGGCGACCTCCGCGCCCGCTCTTGCAGCGGAGCGCAGATGCTGGCGGCGATAGGCAGGCGAATGCGCACAATGGTTCCAGCGCCCACGCTGGAGCGAATGCGCAGGCTTCCGCCATGCAATTCGGCGAGCGATCTGGCGATGGCGAGGCCAAGGCCGGAGCCTTTGATCCCGTTCTGGAGCGGTGAATTCAGCTGCTCGAACGGACGACCTATGCGCGACAGCGCGTCTGTGGGTATGCCGACGCCGGTGTCCTCGACATAGACGTTCACGGCGCCGTCCATCAGGCGGCAGCGCACAGAAACGCGCCCGCCGCTGGGTGTGAACTTGACGGCGTTGCGCACCAGCTTGCCGATGATTTTCTCAATGGCTTCGCGGTCGGCGCGCACGTTGGCTGAGGGCAGGTTTTCTGCAAACAGCGCAATCTGCTTGTCTTGCGCTTCCTGCTTGACGCTTTCGAACGCGCTGGTCACGACGGCATCGAGATCGAATTCCGTTTTCACGAGCGTCAGACGACCCGCCTCCAGCGTCGACATGTCGAGAACGTCGCAGATAATGCCCAGAAGATGGCGACCGCTGGAGCGGATATGGGCGGAGTAATCGGCATATTTTGGCGAGCCAAGCGGGCCAAACGTCTGCTGTTCCATCACTTCGGAGAAGCCGATGATGGCGTTCAGCGGCGTGCGCAGCTCGTGGCTCATGTTGGCCAGGAATTCCGACTTGGCGCGGCTGGCGGTTTCGGCTTCCGCTTTTTGCTCCAGATATCGTCCGGCCAATTCCGAGAGCTGCTGGGCTTGCGATTCCAGCGTCTGTCGCGACCGTCGTAGATCGGTGACTGTGGCCATTAGCCTGCGTTCGGAATCGAGCAGCTTTTCCTCATGCAATTTATGGCTTGAGATATCTGTACCAACGGAAACCCAGCCGCCGTCCTTGGTCTGGCGCTCGTTTATTTGCAGCCAGCGATCGTCGGCCAATTGGGCCTCATAAGATCGCGCGCCGCTCTCGGGGCGTTCTGTTACAGGAACTTGGGTCACGACGAGCGGGCGCGTTCCCATCGCCATGATGTCTTCATAGCGCATGCCCGGCCTGTCTGCTGATTTTGGCAAATTGTGCAGCCGCAGAAACTTTGAATTGCACAGCACGAGGCGATTGTCGGCATCCCACAAGACGAACGCTTCGGATATGGCCTCAATGGCGTCTTGCAAACGCTCGCCGGCCGTGCGGCTGATTTCGGCGAGCTTTCGCTGTTCCGTGATGTCTACTGCAATACCAACGAGGCGCGGGCCGTCGTCATGGGGGTGTCGGACTACTTCTGCGCGCGCGCGAAGCCAGAGCCAGCCCCCGTCGGCGTGGCGGATGCGGAAAGTCCGGTCGATGTTTTGCTCGGTCGCGTTCAGGAGCGACTTTGCAATCTCGGTCAGGTTGATGTCGTCGGCGTGGGTGAGTGCGTTGAGTTCTCCCACGGAAATAGATCCCGAGCGACCGTCAAGACCGAGCATTTCGTACATGGAGGCCGACCACGTGATGCGTCCGCGCGCCAGATCCCAATCCCATAATCCGCAATGGCCGCGATTGAGCGCAGTGTCGATGCGCACGCCCATGGCGTCACAGGCGGAGGTCATCATGCGCGCTTTTTTAGTCTGCCATAGATAGGCCAGCATCAGCGACAGGAACACGACGATCATGACGCTCATTATGAGCGCGGTGTGCAGTGTGGACGTGCGCCAGGCGGCCAGCGCGCCATCCATCGGTTGTATAACTGCGACCTGCCCGTAAGGCGCGCGGAGATTGCGGGCGGCGACGATCGCTTCGGCGCCGTTCTCAAGGCGTGTACGCATAGCGCCCGCACGTTCGCCCATAACGGCGACGGGGGCGGCTGCGCCGAGCGCGAGCGCGATGGACTTCATTGTCGTCGCGCCAGGCGGCGCCATTCCGATGATGTCGCCGTTTTGATTGCTGAGGAGGATGGTGCGGTTTGTCTGCAGAGCCCGGTCGGGCAGCATTTTCTCCAGCGATACGGTCGTCGGGCGCGCCTCAACTTCATGGGCGAGATATCGCGTGAGAAGATCGACTTCTTGCGCAGCGCTCGCGATAGCGTGGTCCCGCGTCTGCGATCCATTCAGAGCTAGCGCAAGCGCCATACTGGCGAGCAGCAGCAGTGCGATAATCGGAATCCCGGCGTTCGCTATGCGATGAGCGCCGGGAAGCTTGATGCGTTGCGCTGATTCTGCGCGAGCGTAGTCTGTCGACGCGTCCGCCATGGCGGTCGCATCCGACACGTTTGCACGTGCCATGGGTTGGCCCCCTCAGATTGTCAAACCGATCCGCAGCCATGTGCCGCATCGCCGCGAATCAGTGCCAGTTGAATCCCGGACGGGGGCTTTGTCCAGAACTTAATAGTTAATGAATGCAGACTTTTTTTCTGCGCAGTTCGCGGTTGTATGGTCGCGATAAGGCCTCACGGCAAAAGACCCTTTCAATTGAGAATCTTGACGTCGGAGCGGACCTATTTGAGCGAACGTGTGACAATGTCTCGCACGTCTGGCGAAAGCTGCTCGTGTGCGGCGATGCGTTGCAATTGCGCCTCCGCAAGCGCTTTGCGACCGGGCTCGAGGCTCCTCCACGCCTTGAATGCGACGAGTAGTCGCGCTGCGATTTGCGCGTTGCGCCCATCCATTTCCAGGACCACGTCGGCCAAAAGCGCATAGCCCTGTCCATCGGGCGCGTTGAACTGGGTCGGGTTGGCGTTCGCCAGCGTGCCGATCAGCGAACGCAGCCGGTTGGGGTTACTCATAGAGAATGCGTGGTGGTGCATGAGTTCCTTCACGCGCCTCATGGTCGCCGCCTCGGGGATCATGGCTTGCAGCGCGAACCATTTGTCCAGCACGAGCGGATCGGCGGCGTGTGAGCGGAAGAAGGAATCCAGCGCCTGTTCGCGTTGGCTGGCGCTGTTCATGGCCATGGCGACGAGGGCGCCGAAGAGGTCGGTCATATTGTCTGCGCCCTGATATTGGCGCATCGCACGCTCGCCGCCGTCGTCCCTGTCGGCGGCCACGAGCAGGTCGAGAGCTACCTGCTTCAAGGCGCGCTTGCCGCCGCTGGCTGCGTCAGGGGCATAGGGTGCGGGCTGCGACAATTCATCGTGCATTTCGGCGAGGGCTGGCCCCAGCGCAGCGCCGAGCGCTTTGCGCAGCGCATCGCGGGCGAAATGGATCGCGTCCGGATCGACATCTGTCCCGATCTCCCGGGCCAGATCAGCCTCGCTGGGCAGAGACAGCGCCTGCGCGGTGAAGGCCGGATCGGCGCGCCAATTCTGGACAAGCAAACGCGCTGCGTCGCAATAGCCGCTGGAATCCGCGGCTTCGCCGCCAGCGCGCAGGGCGGTCACGGAACGCAGCATAAGGCGGGTGGCGTAGGTCTGCGCAGCCTGCCAACGATTAAAGGGGTCTACGTCGTGGGCCAGTAGCGTCAGTAATTGCGCCTCGCTCGTGGGCGCCTCCAGCCGGACCGGCGCAGAGAAGCCGCGCAGCAGGGATGGAGCGGGGTATTGCGCTACGTCAAGGAAAACAATGCGGCGGCTTTCCTCGTTCAACTCAAACAATCTGCGCTCGCATTCCTGCACGCTGGCGCCGCCGGGCTCGCCGACGGGGGGCGTGCGAAGCGGCAAGTCGCCTTGCGCCTCGTTGACGAGACCCAGCGCCACCGGGATCATCTGCGGGCGTTTTGTCGGCTGGCCGGGCGTGGCCGGACAGGTCTGTTCAAGATCGAGCGTGAAAGTGCGGGCGGCGGGATCATGGGTCCAGCGCGCGGTGACGATTGGCGTTCCCGCCTGATCGTACCAGCGCATGAATTGCGAGAGGTCGCGGCCAGACGTTTCCGCAAAGCAGGCGATGAAATCCTCGACCGTCGCAGCCGTGCCGTCGCAGCGCGTAAAGTAGAGGTCCATTCCCTTGCGAAAAGCCTCATCGCCAGTCAGGCTTTTCAGCGCGCGGATGACCTCCGCGCCTTTCTCGTAGACCGTCGGCGTGTAGAAATTATTGATCTCATGATAAGTTTCAGGCCGCACGTTATGTGCCAGCGGGCCGGCGTCTTCGCTGAATTGCGCCGCTCGCAGCGCCCGCACGTCGGAGATGCGCTTGACGGGGCGCGAGCGCTGGTCGGCTGAGAACTCCTGATCGCGGAAAACCGTGAGCCCTTCTTTCAGGCAGAGCTGGAACCAGTCGCGGCAAGTGATGCGATTGCCGGTCCAGTTGTGGAAATACTCATGCGCGATGATGGCTTCGATGTTGGAGAAATCTGCGTCGGTCGCGGTTTGTGGCAGAGCGAGCACGTATTTATCGTTGAAGATGTTGAGGCCCTTGTTCTCCATCGCGCCCATGTTGAAGTCGGACACGGCGACGATGCTGAACACGTCGAGATCGTATTCGCAGCCGAATGCTTCCTCGTCCCAACGCATCGAGCGCTTCAGGGCGTCCATCGCGTAGCCGGCGCGATCCTGCTTGCCGTGCTCGACATAGATGCCCAGCGAGACCTCGCGTCCCGATGCAGTGGTGAAGCTATCGTGGATTGAGGCGAGATCGCCGCCCACAAGCGCGAAGAGATAGGCGGGTTTGGGGAAGGGGTCATGCCAGATCGCGTAATGGCGACCGCCGTCCAGCTCGCCGCTTTCAACCGGGTTGCCGTTGCCAAGCAGAACCGGCGCCTCGCTGCGATTGGCCTCGATGCGCGTGGTGAACACGGACAATACGTCCGGGCGATCCAGGAAATAGGTGATGCGACGAAACCCCTCCGCCTCGCATTGGGTGCAATAGGCCGAGCCGGAACGATACAGGCCCATGAGCTGGGTGTTGGCGGCGGGGTCGATCTGCGTCTCTACAACCAGCGTGAAAGGCTTCTGCGGCGGCGCCTCGATCACAAGCTGGTCAGGCGTCAGATTTTCTGGCGTCAGGTTCAGGAGCACGCCGTCCAGCTCCACGTGCAGCGGCTGGAGGCCGTCGCCATTGAGCACGAGTGCAGCGCCGGGGCGCCCGGCAGGATTTGGGCGAATGGAAAGGGTAGCTCGCACAATTGTTACGCTTAAGTTAAGCGACACGTCCAGAACGGTCTCGTCGATCAGATGATCGGCAGGGCGATAATCCTTCAGGTGGACAGCCTTGGCTGAGTCTGTGCGCATGTGGTCTCTCCTTGATCTGAGGCATATGGCAGCCGCGCGGCGCTTCGCCAAGGGCGCAGATGCAGACTTGCGTCAGGCGCCCGCCGCTAAAGCCGCAGCTTTGGCCAATTCATCCGCCCTGTCCCGCAGGGGGCCGGGCAGGGCGCCGTAGAGTTTGAACATCGCCGGTTGCAACACGACGCCCAGCGCCATGGCGGCGGCGAGTTCAGGATCGGGCGCCGAGATTTCGCCCCGCGCCTTTGCTCTGCGTACGATCTTGCGCACCTCCTCAACAGCGTTGGCCCCGTCGCGCACATAGTGCAAATGCGCTTGCTGGTTGAGCAGGATGAAGGCGAACGTATTGGGTTCGTCGTCAAACAGGCCGCAGAAGAGATGCGCCAGCGCGTGCACCGCCTTTTTGAAGGGGAGGTCGCGTGCGCCTATCTCGGAAACGCGCGCGGCCAGCGCGCCGTAATGAAGCTGGAACAATTCGGAGGCGATGGCTTCTTTCGATCCAAAATAGCGATAGAGCGCAGCATCCGCGACGCCTACCGCCAGCGCAAGGTCGCGGATGGTCGTCCCCTCAACGCCGTTTTGCGCGAACAGGCGAAGCGCCTCGCTTTCAATGCGTGCGCGCGTTGCAACCCCGTCCCGAACCCGCAATTCCTTGACGACCGCCGTCATCTCAGACAGCCCCGTCGATCACGCGCTCGCGCACAAGCGCATTGAGCGCCACAAAATCCGTCTTGCCCGTCGCCAGCACCGGCAGAGCGGGAACAATCAGGATTTCGGCGGGAATCATCAGCTCATTGGCGCCTCGGGCTTTTAGATGTGCCTGAACCTCGCTGCGCAGCGCGTTTGTTTTGGCCGTCACAAGCACCAGGCGCTCGCCCTTGCGTGCGTCCGGCGCCGACACGACGGCCACTGGCTCGTCGTTCCAGAGCCCGGAGCACATCTGCTCGACGGCGGCCAGTGACACCATCTCGCCAGCGATCTTGGCGAAGCGTTTCACGCGGCCCTTGATCGTGACAAAGCCCTGCGCATCAATGGCGACGATGTCGCCCGTGTCGTGCCAGCCGTCGGGCGTCTCTTCGAGCACGCCGGGATTGTCGGCCCGGAAATAGCCGATCATCACATTGGGACCGCGCACGAACAGGCGACCGCCATCCTCAACGCCGGAAACGGGATCAAGGCGCGCCTCAATACCGGGCATAAAGCGCCCCACGGTGCCATTGCGATTGAACATCGGGGTATTGACCGCCAGCACCGGCGAGGTCTCCGTCACGCCGTAGCCTTCGAGAATGCGCACGCCGAACTTTTCCATATAGGTGCGGCGTGTTGCTTCTTTCACAGGTTCGGCGCCGGCGACGAGATAGCGCACGGAGCGGAAATCGTAGGAATTAGCGGTGCGCGCATAGCCGTTGAGAAACGTATCGGTGCCAAACATCACGGTGGAATTGGTGGCGTAGATGAGTTCCGGGATCTGCTGGTAATGCAGTGGGGAAGGGTAGAGATAGCATTTCATGCCGGTGAGCATCGGCAGCAACATGCCGCCCGTCAGCCCGAACGAATGGAACACCGGCAGCACGTTGAACACCACGTCGGCGGGCGTCACGTCAAAGCGCGCCATGATCTGCGCCACGTTGGCGAGCAAATTACGGTGGGACAACACGACGCCTTTGGGCGCGCCCTCCGAGCCCGACGTGAACAGCACGACGGCGGGATCGTCCGGGGTCCGGCGCTCCAGCATGCGGCCCGCCTCAAGCACAGCGCGCAGCTTTTCGCCGATCGTGATCGAGGCGCGCATGTCGTCGAGATAGACAATGGCGACGTGGCCTTCGAGCGCGGCGATCAGCGACGACAGCTTCGCCTTCTCGATGAAGGCGCGCGAGGTCAGCACCGTGCGCAGGTTCGCGGCTTTGCAGGCGGCGATGACGTTCGCAGGGCCAGCGCTGAAGTTCAGCATCGCGGGGACGCGACCAGCGGCCTGCACGCTGAAGAACGCGACGGCGGCGCCCGCGGCATTGGGCAGCATCAGACCGACGCATTCGCCGCTCTTCGTGAACTTCATGATCTTGCGGCCCAGCAACGCGGCGCCGATGAGAACCTTGCGGCCGCTCAGCGCGCCTGTCAGCGGGTCCTCCACCAGCGTGCGGGCTCCGCCCCAATTCTTGACAGATTTTGCGAGCGCCTGAATCAGCGTGCGCTCGATGTTCGTGGTGCGGAACGCCACGTCCGACATAATGTCATAGAGCGCGGCGCCGGCGGCGATGCGGCGCTTGCGGCCCACGAGGTCCGGCGGCAGCGACAGCTTGCGCGGCGGCAGGAAGGTGACGCAGACTTTGGGAAACAGCGAGCGGCGAACGAGATGTTTTGGCATGCGCGTGAACGGCGTGCGCTGAAGCCCCTCAAGCCGCACCGGCACGATTTGCGCGCCCGACTTGTCGGCGATCATCGCGGCACCGTCATAGACCTTCATCAGCGCGCCCGTGACTGTGATGCGCCCTTCGGGGAAGATCACCAGCCGCTGGCCCTCGCGCACTTGCCGGATTAGCCCGCGCGTGGACATCGGCTTGCCGGGGTCCATCGGATAGCAGCGCGCAACGCCCAGAAACGGGCGCACCCACCACGCTTTGGCGATCTGCCAGTCAATGGCGAACATCGGCTTGCGATCAACGATGGACAGGATCACCGGGGCGTCGAGGAACGAGAAATGATTGACCGCAATCACGCAGCGGTCGCCCGCAGCTTCCAGATGCTCAAGCCCCTTCACCTCCAGCCTGAACAGGATGCGAAACGCCATTTGCAAAGAGTCGCGCGCGAAATTTGCGGGCAGCGTTTTGAACAGCAGTACGCCCGCTACGACGTTGAGGACACCCAGCAGCACCAGCAGCGAGGGCTCGCCCATGCCGATGACTTGCAGCAAGGCGGTCGCCAGCGATCCGCCGACCATGAAAATCGCAGTGACGATGTTGACGGCGGCGATCACGCGTGCGCGCCGGTCCTCGCCAGCCCACGCCTGAATGGCGGAGAACACCGGCACCACGAACAGACCGCCTGCGACCGCAAGTCCCATCACGTCAAAGGCGATGCGAAGGCCAAGGCTATGTGTGAAAAAGTCCCACAGGCCAATGCTGGCGCTGGCTTGCGGCAGGGACCAGGTCGCCAATCCAAGGTCGATCAGGAAGACGGCCATAAGGAAGGCCGACATCGGCGTCGGCAGCAGGAAGATTCGCCCGTGGGCGATGATAGCCGCCAGCAGCGAGCCAATCGCGATGCCGATGGCAAAC
>CAMCUC010000012.1 GCA_945878875.1 Rhizobium sp. Q54 | reverse complement strand
CGCTCCCTGAAAAGCGCGCGCCACAACCATCGGCACGAGCAGGCGGCGACTTGTCTGCGCGCCGCGCGCCAGCAGGGCGGCGTCGCTATAAACGAGGGAATCGACCGGCTCGCTCATGAAAGGCTCGCGCGGGGTATCCAGCACCGCTGAAAGAACGACAGCGTCAGTCACATCGAACGTGCGCAACTGGCAATCGACCATTGTCCGACGAAGCTGCGTCGAGCGGGGCGCGAACAGGAGATCAGCTGCATTCGACATGGCGTGCGACATTGGGGACACATTCCGTTAAGGCCAGCAAATCACCGATAAGCGCAGGCGCCGCCCGGGACGAGCCGCTTATAAGCTGCGTCCCCTGCCCTGTCCACGCGCAGAGGGCGTTGCGCGCCTATCAGGCGCGGGTTTGCTTGAGACGCTTGTTGCACTCGCTCCAGTAACCGCCGCCTTTTTCAAGCCAGCGCTGGCCGCCGTTGTCGCCGCGCGCCTTATTGGCCTGATATTGCTCGGAGCAGGTTTTCTGCCGCGCGCGATAGGGCTTTTCGCTGGCGAATTTGGCCGCAATCGCGCCGGGATAAACCGCAGGCTTGCCGGGCGCGATTGCAACAGCCGGGTTTTCGGAGGCCGGCGCAGGCGTCTCCGCTATGGACACAACCGGCTTGGCGGGCGCTGCCGGGGCGACGATGGCGGCAGTCTCAGTGCGGCATTTAGCTAGAAACTGAGTCCACGTCTGCCCGCTTGTGGCGCTGCTTTCTTTGGCTATGCGCCACTTGTCGCCACATATTTTCATCACATTGTCCTGGGCGAAGGCGGAGACGACCGACCCAGCCATAAGACCCGCAAAGACAAAGCCCAACCAACCAGCTCTCAACATGACGCGCCCCCGGCCCGCGCAAGCTTGCGCGGGCCAAACGTCAACTAAACCGCGTCGCCCGTCAATGCTCAGCTAAAGTAAAAATGGCTCCGCTGAAGTAAAAATCTCAGCGCGAGACCATCATGGAGCCAGTTTCTCCCGTACGCAGCGAAACCCACCCGTTCTGGTCGATTTGCGATTGCCGCTTCACGTAGCCATAGGGCGTTTCGCGCCAGAGCTTCACATCATCGTTCATGTTGTCGAGAATGAAATCGCCGCGATCCGTCTTTAGCGTCAGAACCGCGTGGCCGTCGCCCTGCAGATCGGTGACGACGGTGATCAGCAGCGCCTGGCGGGGAAAGCCTTCAGCCATCAGTCGGGCGCGCTTGAGCAAGACGTAATCTTCGCAATCGCCCCGGCCATTGATCGGAAAGTCCCAACGCTCTTCAATGCCCCACATCTCGCGGTCGGTAGCTGGCGCAATTTCAGCGTTCACGGCGGAATTGATGCGGGCGATCATGGCGCGCGCCGCCGCGTCGAATACGATTTCGGGCGCTGGCTGCAGCGACGCCTTGTGCACAACGGCGGCTTTGGCGTCACACTCGCCTTGATAGCGCTTGCAGAAATCCGTCCATCCCGCCGGATCGCGAGCTGCGCCGGCGACAACCAGCGACAGTGGCGCCATCGTCATGCTCTGCGAGGGAAGCGGCGCCGATTGTTCGCCAGCAGCAAGCTGGAGCGATCCAGGCAACATCAGGCAAGCCAAACTCAAACCAGAGCCCAAAGCCCTGAAACCACGAAAGAACATATTCGCCCCCGCCATCGCTGACCGCCAGTTAAAAGCGGCGGCTGCGATGGAACAAGGGGCGAATAGCAAAGCTCTGGCGGTTCGCCCGCCGCTGTGGCGAATTAGCTACGCTATGTAAGCGCCTACTTAACGAGAGGCGACCACCGGAGGCGAAGATCCGCCGGGTTCGCCGATCGAGACCCAAAGGTTGGGGTCGGTCTGCGACTGGCGCTTCACGAAACGATAGGGCGACGCCGTCCAAGGCTTCACGCCTTCGCGCAGGTTGTCGAGTACGAATTCGCCCTGGTTCGTCTTCACGGTGAGCACCGCATGGCCCTCGCCTTTCTCGTCCCGGACGACAGTGACGAGAAGCGCCTGCGCCGGAAAGCCTTCGTCAATCAGCAGGCGGCGCTTCAGCAGCACGTAATCCTCGCAATCGCCCATGCCGTTGGAGGGGTAATCCCAACGATCCACCACGCCCCATTGCTCATGATCGGAGCGGGCCTTCACGTTGGCGTTCACCCAGCGATTGACCTGCGCAATGCGGCGGAAGGCGCCCGGCGTCAGCTTGATGTCAGCAGATGCAGTCTGCACCGCGCACTCGCCTGTATAGCGATTGCAAAAATCCATCCAGCCGAAGGGCACCAGGGTGCGCTCACCAACTTCGATGAAGGACGACTTCATCGCCTCGGCCTGCGTGGGCGTCTGCAAACCAACCATGCCAGCTATGAGCATGGCGGCGGCGACGAGCGACTTAAAGGTTTTCCGGTTCATGACAGCCCCGCAATTTCGATGCACCAACATCGCAGGCGGGATTTTCTTTGCGTCTAAAGTAATCGCGCGCTTTTTAGTAGAACGCGTTTAGAATTTGCGGAGAGCGCAGCAAGTATAATGAACCTGTACTGAAATACGGACAATTTTATGCAATTACAGCTATATCGCTGTTTTAATGAAATAAAGAATGGAAAGTCGCTACGGAATCCAAACCGTCGCGCACAGCCAGATCAAGCCGATTATTAACGCGAAGGGGCCAAAACGGGTCTGTGCTTGGTTAATTAAGGTCCCCGCGCCGCATTAATTTCCGCAAGGTCGCCCGCTTGCGTCTGAACTTTCCGGGCACATTTGTAGGGAGCGGGTTCCGGATCGGCCGGAATCCGGGGAGGCTTTGGGCATGAAGCAGCATGAAGGCGCCCTGGTCGCGCAAGCAGGCGCCCAAGCAGGCGCCTATGACGCCCCTGCCCTCAGCGAGGTGGATGCGCGCGCGCTCGATGAGGCGGTGAAGCTTTTGGAGCGCACGAGCCTTGCGGCCTCAATAGCGCATGCCCTTGGGCGCCCGGCCGCCCGCTTGAGCGAACTGGTTCCCGCCCCCGTTCGCCGGATGGCGGAGCGCGCGGCGCATGTGGCGCTGGAGCGTGCGGTGGCGGTCGCAGCCCGCTCTATCCCGCCCGGATCAGGCCCGGCTCGCGGGCGCTTCCACGCCGCCCTCAGCGTTGCCTCGGGCGCAGCTGGCGGCGCGTTTGGCCTTGGCGCGCTGGCGATTGAGCTGCCGGTCTCGACGCTCATCATGTTGCGGTCCATCGCTGACGTGGCACGCGCGGAAGGCGAGGATCCGCAATCGCCCGAGACCGCCATGGCCTGTCTGGAGGTGTTCGCGCTGGGCGGCCGCCTGCCGACCGATGACTACATGGACAGCAGCTATTTCGCTTTGCGCGGCCTGCTGGCCAAATCCATCTCGGACGCCGCAAAGCATATCGCCAACCAAGGCCTCGCCAGTCAGGCAGGTGCGCCCGCACTGGCCCGGCTTGTCTCGACGCTGGCGCCGCGTTTCGGGATCGTCGCCTCGCAGAAAATGGCAGCCCAAAGCCTGCCCCTCATCGGCGCCATCTGCGGCGCCGCGATCAATTACGCCTTCGCACGCCATTTCCACGATCTGGCGCGCGGACATTTTACCGTGCGCAGGCTTGAGCGCGCCTATGGCCGCGAGCTGGTGCGCAGGGAATATGGGTTGCGGGTTGGGGATGGTTTTTCTTGAACCATCCATATCCCTTGCCGGCTCAAGTCTGTCCTTGCGAGTTCGCGTGCGCATTGCTATGAGCGGTCACGGAGTTCACTCCGAGTGAGGCCTCGTGGCGGAGTGGCTACGCAGAGGACTGCAAATCCTTGCACCCCGGTTCGATTCCGGGCGAGGCCTCCAAAAGTTTATCCTTTTATGTTTCGCAACGTATGCGCCGGGATGGACGGCTAAATCCGCCCATGGCGCCTCTGATGAAGCGCATTCAAACGTCTCCCCAACCCTGTCCGCCTGTGTGCAAATAAAAGAAAATCCAAATGCGGCTTTGCAAACTTGCGAAGGCTTGTTATGTAGCCGCCATCGCTTCGGCGATGTTCCCCGATAGCTCAGCTGGTAGAGCATTCGACTGTTAATCGAATTGTCGCAGGTTCGAGCCCTGCTCGGGGAGCCATTCCTTTTCAGGAAACGGCTCCATCCCTTCTTCACTCTTGCAATCGCTCGCGCGCATTTGCGTTGAGCCGCCTGTCGCACTGCGGTAGTCTATAGTCGCGCCAAAGCGGCGGCGCAGCAATGGGTCGGGAGCTGATCATGGGTTTATGGGTATTCCTCGGGCTCATCGCCGCTGTGGTGCTGGTGGGTATCAGCGCCTACAACACGCTGGTCGCCCTTCGCCAGCGCACCCATCAGGCTTTTGCCGACATCGACGTGCAGCTGAAGCAGCGGCACGATCTCATTCCCAACCTGATCGAGACCGTGAAGGGTTATGCGGCGCACGAAAAAGGCACGCTCGAATCAGTGGTCGCCGCGCGCAACGCAGCCATGAACGCGGGCGGCGGCGCGTCGCAGCAGGCTGCGGCTGAAGGCGTGCTGTCGGCGGCGCTTGGTCGCCTGATCGCACTGGCCGAGGCCTATCCGGACCTGAAGGCCAACACGAACTTCCAGCAATTACAAACCGAGCTTGCCAACGTCGAGAACAAGCTGGCGGCGGCGCGGCGCTTCTTCAACAATGCGGTGAGCGAATATAACGCTGCGGTGCAGGCGTTTCCCGCCGTTCTGTTCGCCGCCGCGATGGGCTTCCAGCATCGCGATTTCTTCGATGTCGGGCAGGACGACCGCAAGCGCCTCGATGCGCCGCCCGAGGTGAAGTTCTGAATCGCGGCACCAGAAAGGTTGCGCCATGACGCCAGCCTTCGGTCTTTACACGCACATTCAATCCAACCGGCGCCGCTCGCTGTTTCTGCTGGGAACGCTGTTCTCGCTCATCTACTTGCTGGCGTTCGCGGGCGCGCTTGGAGCCGCCGCCATCGCCTATGATTGGGGCTTGCAGGCGCTTCTGGAGCAAGCTCTGCAAGATACAATCGCCCACGCGCCCTTCATCACGGCAGGCGTACTTGTGTGGATCTGGTTCGCGTGGATATTCAATCAAAAGATCATCGCGCTGGCCGTGCCCGCCCATTCGCTGGAGCGCAGCGACGCGCCCGCACTCTATGACATGGTCGAGACTCTCTGCATCTCGCGCGGCATGGCCGTGCCGCGCCTTGCGGTGCTGGAGAGCCCCGCGCCCAACGCCTTCGCCTCCGGCGTCAACGACAAGCAATACACAATCACCTTCACGCGCGGCCTTATCGACTTGCTCGATCCCGCCGAACTGGAGGCCGTTGCGGCGCACGAGCTCACCCACATTCGCAATGAGGACGTGCGCATGATGGTGGTGGCGATGATTATCGCGGGCGTCGTGTCTTTTTTCTGCGAGCTGCTGTTTCGGATCGTCGGTCGCAACGGCGGGTTCGGATCACGCCGCCGCTCCAGCGATTCGGAAGGCAAAGGCAAAGGCGGCGGGGCGGCGGCCATCGCCATCGCTTTGCTGATCGTGGCCGCAGCCTGGGCTTTGTCGCTGATGATCCGTCTCGCTCTGTCGCGCTCACGCGAGTTTCTTGCGGACGCCGGCGCCGTGGAGCTGACCAAGAACCCGGACGCTATGATCTCGGCCCTGCGCAAGATCGAGGGCAAGGGCGAAATCGAAGAGGCGCCATCAGGTGTGATGGAAATGTGTATCGACAATCCCCGCTCGGGCTTTGCAGATTTATTCTCGACCCACCCCTCGATGGAGGATCGCATCAGAGCGCTCACGCGTTTTGCTGGCGGGAGCGAAGAGCTTGCTTGAAACACAACCATCTGGACCGTGCGCGGCCTAGCACGCATTCTTTTAGTGCGCACCCTTTTGGTGTTGAGCGTGCAGAGATGCGGGCGGGGACAATCAAAAGGAGCAAAAATGGCGGACCTGTTTCCCGGCTTTGAAAGTCACTGGATCGACACGGACGCGGGCCGCATTTTTGCCCGCAGCGGCGGCGATCCGGCCAGCGAGCCGCTGCTTCTACTGCACGGGTTTCCGCAATCCCACCTGATGTGGGCGCGCATCGCGGGCGAGCTCGCCACGCGCTTTCATGTGGTGGCGATGGATCTGCGCGGCTACGGCTGGTCGTCGGCGCCGCGCAGTAAAAGCGGTCAGGCCGATACCAAACGCGCAATGGGCGAGGACGTCGTGCGCGTGATGCAGAAGCTGGGGCACATACGTTTTAGCATCGTGGGCCATGATCGCGGCGCGCGCGTCGGCTATCGCCTCAGCCTCGATCAGCCGGGCCGCATCGAAAAGCTGGCGCTACTCGACATTCTCCCGACGATGGAAGTGTGGCGCAACATCAAGGCGGGCGTGACGCCCGCCGCCCATTGGGCTTTTCTCTCGCAAGCCGAGCCTGCGCCGGAGAAAGAGATCGCGCGTATGGGGCCAAACGCTTATTTTGAAGGCCTGATGCAAAGCTGGACCCTCTGGCAATCCTTGCGCACGTTCGCTCACGGTGCGATGAGCGAATATCGCAACGCGTGGGGCGACAGCTCGCGCATCCACGCTTTCTGCGAGGATTATCGCGCTGGGGCGCAGCGGGATCTTGCCGCTGACGAGGCCGATCATGCGGCGCGCCGCACGATTGAGGCGCCGGTTTGCATTCTCTCCGGCTCGTTCTTTTTAACCGCAGGCCCGCGCCCTGCCGTTGAGGTCTGGCGCGACACCTTTGCGCCGGACGCTACAGGCGTGCAGATAAACGCCGGGCATTTTCTGGCAGAGGAGAACGCCCCCGAAACGCTGGCCGCGCTGCTTGCGTTTCTGTGATTATGGCGCGATCAACGCCTTGGCGCGCGCAACAATCTCTGGCGGCGAAGCATAGAGCGTCTCGATCAACGCCTGCACTTTTTCGCCGGACGAGGGATTGACGTCTATCTTCAGTTTCTGCGCTTCAGCAAGGAAATCTTTGTCGGCCAAAGTATCTGCAAAAGCCTTACGCAGCAGCGTCACCCGCTCAGCCGGAACGCCCGGCGGGGTGAGGTAGGAACGCAGGAACACCTGCTGCGAGAGGATCAATTGAATTGCCCGACGGTCAGTCTCGTTCTTCACCGAAGGCCAGATTTCCGGCACATTCATGGAGGCAAGTTCCGGATGCGGATCAAGCGCCGTTTGTAAAATCACACGCAGTTTGCCTTCGCGCAGCCAGTCGCCCTTCTGCGACTTCAGACTGTTCCAGTCGAGCCCGCACATGCCATCCACTTCCCCGCGCTCCATAGCGAGAAAAATGTCCGCTGAGCCTTTATAGCCGGATATGATATTGAACTGCGCGCCAAGAGCTTTTGCAACCATGAAGGCGTAATCGCGCGTGGCGCCGCCTGCCGCGCTTGCGCCAACGATCGTCTTGTTTGTCATAGCGTTGGCAAGCGTATGCGTTTTTGAAGATTGATAGGTCATGCACACGCGCGCGCCGCTGTCGGCGCTTGCCAGATAAATGAATTTGGAGGGATCGAAATTGCCTTTTGCGTTCTCGTTGAGTACGCGATCAAGAATGGCGCCGGGCATCAGCGACCCGATCACGCTGCCGTCTTTGGCTGCGATGTTGTACAGGTTGGCCGCCGCCACCGCGCTTCCCGCACCTGGCATGTTCTTGACGACGATGTTTGGCGCGCCCGGAATGTGCCTTGGCAGATGGCGCGCCAGCGAGCGACCGTAAACGTCATAGCCGCCACCCACGTCCGCGCCGACAATCATGTCCACCGTCTTGCCTGCGTAAAAATTCTGCGCGACTGCGGGCGCGCACGCCAGCATGCTTAGCAAGACGATTCCGGCCGATGAGGAATTGCGGATCACGGCGTTTGCTCCCATTTCAGTTATAATTTTCACCGATGCTAGAACCAGCGCTCGAACGTTGCAAATCAAGGTGGCTACACAGAAATGGATTCCGGGCAAAAACTGGACGCAGGCAGGATCGCGGTCGCGCTTGGCGCTGGCGGCGCGCGTGGGCTGGGTCATATCCTCGTCGTCGAGGCGATGGACGATATGGGGCTACGGCCCGCAGCCATCTCTGGGGCCTCGATGGGCGCCGTGGTCGGCGCTGCGTGGGCCGCAGGCGTGGCGGGGCGCGAGATGCGTGCGCATGTGCAAAGCCTGGTGCGCAACCGCGCCGACCTGATGGCGCGTGTGTTGCGAGCCCGCGTTGGCCGTTTCACGGATATCTTCAGCGGCCTTGGCAATCCGGTGCTGCTGGATGGCGAACGCATCCTCGATCTGTTCTGGCCCAAGGCGGTGCCGGATCGTTTCGAGCAATTGCAGACGCCTTTTCACGCGGTGGCGACCGACTTCTTCGGCCGCGAAAGCCGCGTCTTCGACGTTGGCCCGCTGGCCCCGGCGGTGGCCGCGTCCATGGCGATTCCCGGCCTGTTTCGCGCCGTGGAGATCGAAGGCAAGGTCTATGTGGATGGCGGCGTGACCGATCCCTTGCCCTATAGCTGCCTGCTGGGGAACAGCGCCTTCGTCATCGCCTGCGACGTCACCGGCGGTCCCGTCATGGCCGAGCGCGCAAGCCCTTCCCCATTCGAGGCAATGTTCGGCGCCGCCCAGATCATGCAGGGCGCCATCACCGCGCAAATGCTCAAAGCAAGCCAGCCCCACGCGTTGCTGCGCCCCGACCTCGACCGCTTCCGCGTGCTGGATTTCTTCGCTGCGCAACAAATTTTTGCAGCCGCCGAGCCGATCAAGGACGAGATCAAACGCGCCGTGGAGCGGGCGATGGAATAAGGGTCGGCGCCTGAATACTCCCTCATCCGGCGCGCTTTGCGCCCCACCTTCTCCCGCCTGCGGGAGAAGGAAGACAGAACCCTACTCCCTACTGCCCCTCACTCCACCGTCACGCTTTTAGCCAGATTCCTCGGCTGATCGACGTCTTTCCCCATCACCACGGCGGTGTGATAGGCGAGCATTTGGGCTGGGACGGCGTAAACGATGGGGGCGAAATCGGGCTCCATTTCGGGCATGGGGGCGATTGCTTCGAAGTCAATTGCGGCCTCGTCGGCGGCGCGTTTGTCGGCGATCAGGATGATGCGGCCGCCGCGTGCGGCCACTTCCTGCATGTTGGAGACGGTCTTCTCGTACACGGCATCATGGGGCGCGATCACGATCACCGGCATGTTCTCGTCGATCAGCGCGATGGGGCCGTGCTTCAGCTCTCCGGCGGCGTAGCCTTCGGCGTGGATGTAGGAGATTTCCTTGAGCTTGAGAGCGCCTTCCATCGCCAGCGGGAAACTGGCGCCGCGCCCCAGATAAAGTACGTCCTTGGCCTTTGAGAGAACCGTCGCGATCTGCTCGATCCTGGGCTCGCGCTTGATCGCTTCCGCCATCAGGCCGGGCACGGCTATGAGCTGGGAGACAAGCTCCCCCTCACGCTCAAGGCTAAGCGTGCCGCGCGCATGTCCGATGGCGATGGCGAGGCACGCCAACACGCTGAGCTGGCAGGTAAAGGCTTTGGTGGACGCCACGCCAATCTCTGGCCCGGCGAGGGTCAACGCCATCGTATCGGCCTCGCGCGCAATGGTGGACGTCGGCACGTTGACCACGGCCAGCGTTTTTTGGCCCTGCTCTTTGGCGTAACGCAGGCAGGCCAGCGTGTCCGCCGTCTCGCCAGATTGCGACACGACGATGGTGAGGCCGGATGCGTCAAGCGGCGGCTCGCGATAGCGGAACTCGGACGCCACGTCGATTTCAACCGGTATGCGCGCGAAACGCTCGAACCAATATTTGGCGACAAGCCCTGCGTAATAGGCGGTACCGCACGCCACGATGGTCAGGCGCGTCAGTTTGGCGGCATCGAACGGCAGCTCAAACGGCAGGCGCACGCAGCCGTTGGACATGTCGAGATAATGCGCCAGCGTGCGGCCGACGACCTCGGGCTGCTCGTGAATTTCCTTGGCCATGAAATGGCGATGATTGCCCTTGTCGATCAGGAAGGCGGAGGCCTGCGTGCGAATGCGGGCGCGCATCACCGGCGCGTTCAATGCGTCGAAGAACTCGACGCCATCGCGCGTCAGCACCGCCCAGTCGCCGTCTTCAAGATAGGTGATGGAATCGGTGAACGGCGCCAAAGCCAAAGCGTCCGAGCCCAGAAACATTTCGCCCTCGCCATAGCCCACCGCAAGCGGGGCGCCCTGACGCGCGGCGATCAGAAGATCGGGCTCGCCCTCAAACACAAAACCCAGTGCGAACGCCCCGCGCAGGCGCGGCAAAGCGGCGGCCACGGCGTCGCGCGGCGACTTGCCTGCGTTCATCTCGTCAGTGACGAGATGGGCCACGACCTCGGTGTCCGTCTCGCTGACAAAGACGTGTCCGCGCGCAGTCAATTCCTCGCGCAGCTCGCGGAAGTTTTCGATGATGCCGTTGTGGACCACCGACAATCGAACGGACGAATGGGGATGCGCGTTATTCTCGGTCGGCTTGCCGTGGGTCGCCCAGCGGGTGTGGCCGATGCCGACGTGGCCCAAAAGCGGCTCGCGCTCAAGGCGCGCCGCAAGATTGCGCAACTTGCCTTCGGCGCGGCGACGCTCAAGATGACCGCCCTCCAGCGTGGCGATGCCCGCCGAATCGTAGCCACGATATTCAAGCCGCTTCAGCGCCTCAACGAGCCGCGCCGCGACAGGTTCACGCCCGATGATTCCAACTATGCCGCACATAAGCCGCTCCGTTCGCCGCTGAGGCTCTTCTGGCCATGAACATAAACAGGCCCAGGCTCAAATCACGTTTCAATACGTATTATTTCAAGATGCTTTTACGCCTATAAAGGCGTGCTCTTTAAGGCTTGTTTTTCGGCTTTTGCTGCGCGCGAAAAGCGGCGGCCCACCCGGGCTTGTCGGCCTGGCGCCCGCGCGCAACCGCCAGCGAATCCGGCGGGACGTCCTGCGTGATGACAGAGCCAGAGCCCACATAAGCCCCCGCCCCCACGCTTACGGGCGCGACCAGCGACGTGTTGGAGCCCACAAAGGCGCCCGCGCCTATATTGGTGCGAAATTTCCCGAAGCCGTCGTAATTGCAGGTGATCGTGCCGGCGCCGATGTTGGCGTCCGCGCCGATGCTGGCGTCGCCGATATAGCTCAAATGACTGACCTTGGCGCCGGGGCCAAGGTCCGAGGCTTTGATCTCGACGAAATTGCCGACCTTTGCGCCCTGCCCAAGATTGGCGCCGGGACGAAGGCGCGCGAACGGCCCGACGTTGGCGCCGGCGCCCACTTTCGCGCTCTCAAGATGCGAAAACGCATGCACCACGCAGCCGTCTTCCAGAATGACTCCGGGGCCGAAAACCACATGCGGCTCAATCAAAACGTCGCGCCCGATTTGGGTATCAAAGCTCATGAAGACGGTCTCGGGAGCAATCATTGTGGCCCCTGCCCGCATGGCGCTCTCCCGGAGGCGGCGCTGCATCACGGCTTCGGCGGCGGCCAATTGCACCCGGTCGTTGACACCCATGGCGTCTTCTTCGGGCGCCATCACGGCGACGCATCGCAGGCCGCGTTCGCGGGCGGCTTTAACGGCATCGGTCAGGTAGAATTCGTTTTGCGCATTGTCAGACCCAATCGAGTCCAGCAGCTCCAGAGCGCGGCGCCCGTCGAGCGCCATAATGCCGGCGTTACAGGCTTTGACGGACAGCTCGTCGGCATTTGCATCCTTCTGCTCGCGGATCGCCTCAAGTGAGTCGCCTCTCAGCAGCAAGCGCCCATAACCGTTTGGATCGCGCGCTTCAAACCCCATGGCCGCCACGCTCGCGCCATCGGCCAGAGCTGCGCGCAGAGCCAGCAGGCTTTGACTGCGCACCAGCGGCGTATCGGCGAACACGACCAGCAGATCATCGTAGCCGCGCGCAATCGCCTCGCGCGCAGCCAGAACAGCATGAGCTGTGCCAAGCCGCTGGCTTTGCACGAACACGTCGGCGCCGGGCGTATCCATCCGGGCGCGGGCGGCGACGTCCTCACGATCAGGCCCCACAACGGCGGCGACAGAATCGCCGCCAGCCGCAGCCAGCACATGCGAGAGCATGGAGCGGCCTGCAACCTTATGCAGAACCTTGGGCAAGCCCGACTTCATGCGCGAGCCCTCGCCCGCCGCCAGAACGATGGTGAGGCAAGAGCGCGCTGATTGCGCCTGGGCTGCGTCGCTGGACATGGGCGAATCTCCAGTAAGTACAAGAACAATGATTTATCCCAAGCGAAAGCCCGGGTCAGCGACAAACGCGCGTCATGCCGCAACGTAACAAAACAGCCTGAAACGCATCCTGCGTCATCCTGCATGACGGACGCCTTACAAGACGTGAATTCCGCTAGGGAAGCGACGTTAATAAAAGAAAGCGACTGGTCCTTGTTAACGATGGAAAGTCGTCGCGCCGCCGCCGCAATCTGCTATAGACTTGGCGGTGCGCCGAGGCTGTTACGTGAATCTGCCGTCTGCGCTGCCTCGCCCCGGGACCAGACGCATCCATGTTGAGACGCCGTGACCTGTTGAAGATCGCAATGACAGGCCTTGCGACGCCGTCTGCGCTTGTAGCCGCCGCCAACGCCCAAACGGCGCCCGAACCGGCCGCCGATCCGCGCGGACCCAAATTTGACCCCTCGCAAGTGCTCGATGCTGCCCGCGCTTTGGCCCGTCAGCCATGGCGCAGGCCTGCGCATGATATGACTGACGCATTTAGCGCCCTGAATTTTGAGCAATATTCAACAATCCGCCGCAAGCCGGGGACTGCAATCTGGGATGCGCAGCAGACCGGGTTCTCAATGGAGCCGACCACGCGCGGCTTCATCTTCTCCAACAATCTCCAGATCAACCTGATCGAGGACGGCTACGTTCGCAGGCTTGGCTTTGACGCCGCTGATTACGATTATGGCAAGGCGCCCGCCCCGACTGACAAGCGCGATCCGGGATTTGCGGGTTTTCGCCTCAAGCAGCGCACGCCCGAGGGCGAGATGCGCGACGTGCTCCTGTTTCAGGGCGCCGGCTATTTCCAGACCGGCGCGCGCAACCAGCCCTTCGGCGCAGCGGCGCGTGCGCTGGCGATTCGCCCGGTGGACACCAACAAGAGCGAGGAATTTCCAAACATCGCCGCAGTCTGGGTCGAGCGTCCCGGACTGGCGGCAGGCGTCGTCGTCATTCATGCGCTGCTTGATTCGGAGAGCGTGACCGGCGCCTATCGCTTTACGCTGCGTCCGGGCGACACGACCATCGTCGACACCGAGTGCACGCTGTTCACGCGCGCTGCGCTGGAGCATGTGGGCATCGCCACCGTGCAGGGCACGTTCCTGTTTGGCCCCATCGACAGACGCCGTGGTGACGACGTGCGCCCCAACGTCTATGACGCCTCGGGCCTGCAAATGCTGACGGGCAAGAATGAATGGATCTGGCGCCCGGTCGCCAATCGCCTCAACTTGCAGGCCTCCGCCTTCGTTGACGAAAACCCGCGCGGCTTTGGCCTGTTGCAGCGTGATCGTGATTTCGCCCATTTCAAGGACGACGATCAGCACTGGGAAGCGCGCCCCTCCGTCTGGACCGAACCGATCGGCGATTGGGGACCGGGGCATGTAACCCTGCTTGAAATCCCCGCTGAAGCGCAAACCAACCAGAACATTGTCAGCTATTGGCGCCCGCGCAATGCGCTCGCGGCCAATGCCGAACACTCGTTCGCCTATCGCCAGTTCTGGTGCTGGACGCCGAACACGCGCCCGCCTTTCGCGATTGCTGCCCTATCGCGCGCAGGCCGCCCGCCCGGCGCCGGCGCCAATTCGCGCCGCCGAAGGTTTATGATCGAGTTCACCGGCGACGTCCTCGCCGACGTGAACGCCGCGCCCGAAGTTACCGCCCGCGCCCACGCCTCCAACGCCAATGTTTCGGCCTTGCGCGTTGTACTGGTGCGAGACCAGAAAGCGGCGCGCGTCACCTTTGATCTTGAAGCCGGCGCCGAACCCAATATCGAATTGCGCCTGATACTTGAGGGCGCAGGCAAACAAATCAGCGAGACGTGGCTCTACAGATGGACGCCGTGACCCAAACTCTCGAAAAACAATCCGTCGTGCAGCAGCCGGAGCCCGCTGAAGCGCGCTTCTCGACGCCGAGGGAAGCGCGGCTGCACATGCCCGCGCAATCGCTGACCTCGTTCGACGAGGCCAGCGCGCACCGTCCGCAAAAGCGCGACGACAGCAAGGCGCTTTACGCGCGGCTGTTTGTCTTTGGCGGCGCGCTGGCGCTGACCGCTTTTGGCGCATCCGAGATGTATGGCGTCATCAACGTCGGCCCGATCACGGTGCTCAAGTGGGCGCTGCTGGTTCTGTTCGTCATCAATTTCTCATGGATCGCGCTGGCCTTCACGAGCGCCATCGTCGGCTTCTGCTCATTGCTGATGTCGCCGCGCCCCAAGGGCGAGATTGCGCCGATTACTAATGACACCGCGGTCGTGATGCCAATATATAACGAGGCGCCCTCGCGCGTGTTCGCCGCCGTTCAGGCGATGCGCGAAGAGGTCGAGGCGTCCGGACAAGGCGCACGCTTCTCGTGGTTCTTCCTGTCCGACAGCACAAATCCCGACGTCTGGATCGCCGAAGAGCGCACCTATATGACGCTCAGGGAGCAGCTTGGGCCGGACGCGCGCGTCTATTATCGCCACCGCCCCAAAAACACGAGCCGCAAGGCTGGCAATATCGACGATTTCGTCACCCGCTGGGGCGGCGCCTATGAGTTCATGATCGTTCTCGACGCCGACAGCCTGATGACCGGCGAGTGCATTCTGAACCTGTCGACCGCCATGGCCGCTGATCCGGACGCTGGCATCATCCAGACGCTGCCGCTCATCATCAACCGCAACACTTTCTTTGCGCGCCTCCAGCAATTCGCCGCCCGCATTTACGGCCTCGTGATCGCGGCGGGCCTTGCCGTCTGGTCCGGTCGCAAGGGCAATTACTGGGGCCACAACGCGATTATCCGCACTAGGGCTTTCGCCGATTGCTGCGGCCTTCCGACGCTGCGCGGGCGCCCGCCGTTTGGCGGCCACATCATGAGCCACGATTTCATAGAGGCCGCGCTCATGCTGCGCGGCGGCTATTCCGTCTACATGCTCCCCACATTGCGCGGCAGCTATGAAGAAAGCCCGCCGTCGCTGATCGACGTCGCCGTGCGGGATCGCCGTTGGTGTCAGGGCAATCTGCAACATCTGCGCATCATCGGCGCGCGCGGTTTGCAGCTTTCGAGCCGCCAGCATCTGGCGACCGGGGCCATGAGCTATCTCTCCTCGCCTATCTGGATGGCGAGCCTGATCGTGGGCATGGTGCTGGTGGTGCAATCTGCCTACATCCGCCCGGAATTCTTCACCCACGAATTCGCCCGCTTCCCCGATTGGCCGCGCTTTGACTACGAGCGCGCGCTCAATCTGTTCGGCATCACGATGGCGGTGCTGCTGGCCCCAAAAGTCATGGGACTCGCCTACGCCATCTTCCGCGCGCCGACACGACGCGCCTGCGGCGGCGCCATCGGGCTGATAGGCTCAGCCATTGTGGAGGTGATATTCGCCGCGCTAATCGCGCCGATCATGATGGTGATCCAGACCGGCTCGGTGATGCAGATTATGTTTGGCCGCGACACCGGCTGGACGCCGCAGCGCCGCGACGACGGCTCGATCCCGCTGCGCGACATTGTGCGCCGCCATTGGTCGCACGTGGCGCTTGGCGTGCTGACGCTGATCTCGGGGCTGATGATCTCCACCTCGCTGGTGGCGTGGATGTCACCAACGATTGCTGGCCTGCTGCTGGCGATTCTCCTGTCATGGGTCAGCGGCAAGCTGTCCATCGGCTTGTTCTTGCGCCGTATCGGCCTGCTGGTGACGCCCGAGGAAGGCCAGCGCCCCAGGGTCGCGTCCCGCGCCGAGGAGCTGGCCCAAGCACTGGAGCCCGCCATACCGATGGGCGATCCGTTGCTCGCCATCCATTCCGACGCCCGGCTGCGCGAAGTCCATGAAGCGATCCTGACCCCGCCGCCGAGACGCGAACGCGGCGTGATCGAGCCTGATCGGGCAATGGCGGAAGCCAAACTGCTGGAAGCCCGCACGGCTGAGGAAGCAATCTCATGGCTGAAGCCCGGTGAGCGCATGGTGCTGCTGCATGACCGCGCACTGATCGACATGCTCTGCCGCCTCCCCCGCCAGGCTGAATACGAAGCGCAGGCGGCTTGAGGGATTGGACCGCGGGCGTCCCCGCCCGCAGCGGACCAGAGGTCCGACCTTCAGGTACCTTCGGTAGGTATGCAAAGATGCGGGCTGGACGCCGGAGGTCCAATGACTGGCGCCCGGCAACCAATACTCAAGCTTAAGACGATTTAACTAAATCTGCGCGATCCCAAACCATCGGCGTTAACCCGCAGGCGGCAAGCTCAAGCCAGCTCACGCCCTGCCCCACAGGCGCGAGCAGCCCCCGGGCCGCGAACGCCGCACACAAGACGGCGCGCGGCCCTTTTTCATTTGGGCTTCCGCGTGGCCATGTAATTGGTTGTGACGAACACCTCGTCGCGCTCCATATATCTTGTCACCGGGATCAACCCAAACGTCGGCGACACCCTCCACAGATCAAAACCGCATGCGCTCAACAAATCCCAGAAGTCCCGGAAAAAGGTCCGCGTATCGACGTTGGCCCCGCCCATCTCGAAGCTCAAAGCGCGAATTAGCCCGCTCCGCAGCGATTTTTCAGAACCCTTCAGGACATCGAGATCATGGCCCTCAACGTCGATCTTCATGAAATCCACGCGCGTCAGCCCCCGTTCGCTCACGAATTCATCAATCGTCACCACGCTGACAGCCTCTTCGCGATCAAGCCGCAAACCTTTGTGGGCGAGGTTTCTCTGCGTCAAAGAGGCAAGGCCGGAGCCAGGGGCGTCCGCATAAAGGACCCCTCTTCCAGCAACGGCGCCCACGGCGGCGGGCACGATAGTCAAACGGGCGTCGGCAATCGCGCCCAGCAATGAGAGGTTATGCGCTGAGGACTCAAAGAGATAAGCTGCGCTAAACCTGCCGGGCGCCTGCTTCAGGAGCGCAGCGGTCCACAAACCCTTATTGGCGCCAACGTCGAGAAGAAATAGCTCGTCGCCGTGCATCAAGCGCAGCGCAAGGCGCACTTCGTCATCTATAGAGAACGAGCCGGCCCCTTTGCCTTGAAGCAAAGCGAAACTCTTCTCCAGCCGGGCCGCTATCTTGTTCAAGCCTGTTCGCATAATTAGCGCCTTCAATTTCACGCTCCAGCTTATATAAATGTACCACTCGCTCAATAGATAACAGATTGCGATCAATATGCCGCCCGACGCGCAAACGCCCCCGCCCGTAATCGTCATCAATTTGGCGAGCGATACCGATCGCTTGGGCCACATGGAGCAGCAGCTAACCGAACTGGGCCTCCCCTTCCGGCGATTTGAGGCGATACGGGGATTGGCCGTCCCGCCTGAACTGCGCGAACGCTTTGTTGATACGCAAGGATGCCCCCATTCGAACCTGAAGCCGGGCGAGATCGGCGTTTACGCCAGCCATCTTTCGATTATGCAAGGCTTGCTGGCGTCTGACGACGACTGCCTTATCGTGATGGAGGACGACCTTCACATCAGCGAGCGCTTGCCCGCGTTCATAGCGCACATCAAGGATCTGCCGCCTGATTGGGACATTGTGCGGCTGTCGAACCCGTCGAAATCCGCCTATGTCGCGCAAGCTGATCTGGGGGCGGCTGGAGAGCTGATATCTTACCTGCGCGTGCCCAATAATATGGGGTGCTATCTTATTTCCAAAAACGGCGCTTCTAAAATACTGGCGGGATTAAAGATCGCAATACACGCAATTGACGAAGACTTGCGACGCCCGTGGGATTTCAGTTTGATAACCTACGGCATGTCACCGCCGCCAGTGGACGCCAACGTACTTGCCACATCCTCGATCGACGCGATCGGCGAACGCAATCTGGCGCGCGAAACCGGCATACAAAAGCTGCTGCGGCGCAGGCGGATCGGCCCAGCAGGATTAAGGCGGAAAATGGCGTGGCAGATACAAACGCTGGGGGTCGGCGCGTGGCTGGAATGCCTGGCGCGATCTGCGCTGTATCGCGCTGCGCGCCGCTTTGGCGTAAAGCGCCCTCTTTTGCTGCGTGCGGACAGGACGCGTGACGATGAAAGATAAAACAATTCGCGTCGAAATGCTCGGCGGACTCGGCAACCAGATGTTTCAGGCTGCGGCCGGGATAACGCTTGCGCAACGGCTTGGCGCGCAGCTGGAACTCGACACGTCACGCTTGCGCATTGACGGCGCCCGTCAGTTTAGCCTCGCAGCGATGAATGTTGACGCAGATGTTTTCACGGATAGAGACAGTCCGCTTGAGCGGACTTTCAACAAAATTGTCCACCAGTCGGCGAAGCTCCTTGGCGCCAGATCACCCCGCCGCCCCACTGGCTGGCGCGGACCTGTTTTTACCCAAACCAATTATAATTATACGCCGGACTTCCATCAGATTTCAGGCGATTGTTATCTGCGCGGCTATTTCCAGTCTCCGAAGTTTTTTGCAGGCGCAGAGGATACGGTCCGCGCTGCGTTTACTTTGGAACGCGCAATCTCGCAATATGCGCGAGCGCAAGCGCAGGAGATCGGCGAGGGCTGCGTGGCGCTGCACGTGCGACGTGGCGATTACCTCGCGCATTCGGGCGCTAACGCTTTTCATGGCTTGATGCAGCCCGCCTATTACGAAAGCGCGCTGGAGCTACTGGAAACCAAGTTCGCAATCCAGAAAATATCCGTCTTCTCAGACGATCCCGATCACGCGCGCGCAATGTTCGCTCATCATCCAAAAGCCCATTTCGTGCGCGGCGAATCCGAATACGACGACATGTACCTGATGAGCAAAGCGCGCGCGCACATCATCGCCAACAGCACATTCAGCTGGTGGAGCGCCTGGCTCGACCCCCGGCCCGACGCTCTGGTGATCGCGCCAGATGCATGGTTCTCCAAGCAGGCGACGGCGACCCATGACACGAGGGATATCTATCCGCCGGGATGGATACGCCTCCCGGCCTAGTTTAATCAGGCCGCTGAAAAACCCAACAGCCGCAGCCATATTTCTGCTCTGCAACTAATGCCGGATCAGCGTCCAATATCAATTTCGAGCCGTACTTGCCATCAGTAACAAGCGCAAAGCTCTCAACCTGCAGCTCCGGGAACGCAGCCGTTATTTCCTCATAGGCGTAGATGCGATGCGCATTGAAGACGGTGCGCGGTTTTCCGACAGGGGTCGCAAACAACAAAGTTCCGCCGGGAGCCAGTACACGGGATAATTCCTGCATCGCTTTCCTGTCGCCAAGCGGATCGATTGCATCGCCATATCGACCAAGCCCTATGTGCTCGACCACATGCATGCAGGAGATAGAGGCGAGCGATTTGTCCTCGAAAGGCAGATGCTGCAAATCACAGGCCCCCACGCCAACATTTGGCATTTCAAGAGCTGGCGGCCGGTAATCGTAATGATCGATGTGGCAGATTGCGGAAGCGATTGATACGAACCAGAGCGCGGAGGAGAAATCCACGTGCCTGTCAGGCGAACGCCGCGCCAGCTCGCGCGCCGCCCACCCGCAATGGTAGATATATTGGGTTCAAAGCCGGTGCGTGGCGTCGCATCCTCAACCATTGCGCGAGCGTCTCGCAATTTTGGCATCCGCGCGCCTCCCGCTGCGGCAGCGCTCCTGAAGGCGGCAAAATCAGAGAAAAACCGCGGAAGGCGATGAAACTTGCGGAATGCCGGAAAGCGCATGATAGCTCCAAAGTGCTGCTCGATGAATTGCGATGCTGGGGGCGTCTAGAAGATGCATTAACAAGGCTCCCTGCAACCACTACCCAAGATATGAACGATCTCTACCCGTCGAGATGGATACGCCTTTCAGCAGTACGCCATATTCTCGGAAGAACAAGCGTGGGCTTTTCAGACACGCAATCGCGATCCAGCTGATGCGGATAGACTGGCGCATGCGCGGGAACAAAAGGCCGGTCACGCCGATGGAACGTGAACTCCATAATGGATGGAATGACAATGTCGCCAACAGCTGAAACTTTGGAGACATTGTTTGGGTGAATGTGTACCAATCTGAAGTCGTTCAGGAGCCGTTTAAAAACACTCGCCATTAAATCAAAATGCGATGCCTGGAACACCCGATTAAGATCGTGAAATTCAATAATCAACAGGCGGCAGCGAGCGAGATATTTCTCCGGGGCTGACAGAAGAACGCGCCATTCTGCGCCTTCAATGTCCATCTGCAACAACCAGTCGCCAACCGGATGCGCTAAATGAGCCATATCAGCAAAGCGTTCGAAGGTCATAGATTGCTGACCGTTGAATGGTTCAATGTAACTCGGCGTGAAATAAAATCTGGGATGGGGCGTTGGCGGCCCGGTTACAGACGCGTCAGCCATGAAAATGTCGATGCCGCGCTCAGCAAGCATGAGGTCAAAACCGCATTCGGTGGATACGCCGGGAGACAGGCACGCAACAACGCCATCCAGATCGTCTGGCGCGAGGTATCCGCCGTCGCTGTCCGGACCGATACGCACAAGCGATTGCGGCTCGGGCCTTAGCGTCGAAATCAACTCGCGCACCTGTGATAGATTAGCGCGCTTGTCGATAACCATTCCAGCTTGAAGCACGATGTTTCGCTTCATATCGCGAAGCCTAGACATAGACTTAACCCCTATCTGCGCGCAATCGCGCCAAAACATTCATCGCTCTGCTTTTCAATGCCCGGCGCACACTCTTGACGACGCTTGCGCGCTTGTTGGCGTGCACTACCTGCGGCTGCTCAAGCGGCTCCGCAGGCGCCAGACGCTCAACTTCCCGCGAAATCAGCGCGAAGAAATTATGCTCGTGCATCAGCTTTCCGCGTGCGGCGGCAATTGCTGGCAGGCGGCTCTCATAAGGGTCTTCGTCAAGTATCCGCTCGACTTGCGCCACGCACGAGGGCACATCGTTCAGATCAAGATAAATCATTGAGCCATCCGGGAAATCGTCCAGCGCGGCTTTCGTCCCGGCATATAACGGCAACGACCAGCCAAGAAACGCGTCCGCCAGTTTCTCCGTCCAGAAGCATCCAAGATCATTGTTTTCAAGGACGAGATGATAGCGATGCGGCGCAATCGCTTCCCCCTTGTCGATCACGGGTTCAAAGCCCCTGCCCCGGATCACGAGCCTATCCTTCAGGCGATCTTTGAGCGCCATCACAAAAGCGAGGCGCTCCCGATGGCGCGGCAATTTCGACTTGGTTGAACACACCACGGAGATTTTATTATCTTTGGGACCAGGGCGCGAGGCGAGCAAGTCCTCGAACGATTGCCCAACCGTTATACCCCCGGCTTCGAACCTCAAACCATAGAACCAAGGCAGGCCTGTTTGCGTGATGCGCAGGGGGACATCCTGCGTTTCGAACGAATATGGCGAAAGAACAAGCCCAAACTGAGCGATAAAATCTTGCTTGTAGGTTTTCATCCCAGGCGGCTCGCCGATGACGAGAATCCTGCGGCTTCGCGGTGCGCAGGTGACGCCCCCCCCGCCAGATCGTCGTAAACAACAAGCGTCCCGGCTTGGGCTTCATTCGGCGCGAAAAGATTTCCGCCCAACGCGCCAAGACCTCCGGGCGTTTGCCGAAGCCATGGCACCGTGGAATGGGCGCTTGCAAGAGAGATAATGTGGTTAAACGTCATACCAACCAAAAGAAACCAACCAAACGTCAAGCTTAGCGCCAGCTCCGCAAAGAGTCGAGGCGCGACTTAACCCCAAGGAAACCCCGCGCCCTGCGTCGCGTTAACAGCGATCAGCGTTTAACCTCCGGGAGAGCTCGAAATGTCCGATGTGCTTGTTAGCGAGGAAGCGCGCATTACCGGCTCTGGCGGGCATAGCTCCGTGCCGTTACAGCATCCGCGCCAGCCTGCTGCGATGGAACGCGCAAAGACCGCGCTTGCGCAGTTCGACGAGAACCTTCGTTTGCGGCCCCTGCCGTCAGTCGCGCTGGCGCTGGCATTGGGCTTTATAGCCGCGCGTCTGGCTTACCGTTAAACCCGCGCTTAGGTTCGCCGCCTGAAAAGGCCGATCAGCGCGGAGACGACGAACAGAACGATGGCTACCCAGAACAGCATTTGCGCGCCGCTCATTGCCGTGCCTGCAACCCCGCCGAAGCCAAGCGCAGCGGCAATGAGCGCGACCACGAGGAACGCAAGCGCCCAATAAAGAAGATTGCCCATTTGAACCTCCAGGCGCAAGCCATGACGCAAAAACACTGCGCGAGCGCAGCATTTTAACGATCCGGCAACGCGGACGCCGGGCTGCGGTTCCTCAAGGGTGCAAGCTCCCCGTTAAAGCGCCGGGCCCTTATCGTCAACGCCTGGCGCCGCTACTGGCCTTTTCGTCAAAGAATAACGCCTGGCTGGCGAGTGCGGACACGAGCGAGGGCTGGAACGGCTTCGTGATGAGGTACGTCGGCTCCGCGCGCTCGCCGGTGAGCAGGCGCTCAGGAAACGCAGTGATGAAAATTACCGGCGCCTGAACGCTGCGCAGCAATTCGTTGACAGCTTCAAGCCCCGAGCTACCGTCAGCGAGTTGAATATCAGCGAGGATCAGCCCCAGTTTTTGTCCACGCGCGAGCTCAATCGCCTCGCGATGCGTGCGCGCTACACCAACGACATTGTGGCCCAATTGCTCCATGATCCCCTCAAGGTCCATAGCGATGAGCGGTTCGTCTTCAATGATGAGTACGTTGGTCGCAATCTGATCAGCGATCTCGCGCCCTGCTTCCTCGATCAGACTGCGCACTTCCGCAACGTCCATGCCAAGAATTTGGGCTGCCTCTTTCTCGTCAAAACGCTCCATCGCGAGCAGCAGGAAAGCGCAGCGTGAACGGGGCGTAAGCGCCTCGATGCGACGCTGCGGATCGGTACTGTCAGAAAGCGGACGAACATTGTTGTTCAACTCAACCGAGCGCCAGATAGCGTCAAACAATTTATAGATTGCGACGCGTGAGGGAATCTTGCGGTCGAACATGGAAGAATCTTCCAGCAGCGCTTCAAGTACGGACACGACATAGGCGTCCCCTGAAGCTTGCGACCCCGTCAAAGCGCGCGCATAACGCCTGAGATAGGGAAGGTGCGGAGCAAGCTGTTGGGCTATCGACATGCGGCTTCCTTGAAATTTAAGGGAATGGGACTGGTTTCTGAGGTTCTTCAGCATATATAAAACACGAGAACATTTTCAACTTTAACCCATGTCTGGCCAATCACCTATCGACAAAGCATTCATAAAGTTGGAACCTGCAAGAAAGCATCAAGCGAAAGCTGTACGGCGGAATCTAATAGATCGGCGTTTCATGACAAAACAAACAAATTACGATGCAGCGCCTATAAGGGGCTCTTCTCGATGAAAAGAAAACAAGCCAGCGCCGAAGTGGAGAATCTCGACGAAGAGCTTCAGATAGACGAACATATACAGCGTCGTATTGGGACGAAATTGCGTTCCTATTACGACGAACTGCTCAATGAACCGATCCCGGAAAAGTTTGTTGAATTGCTCGTAAAGCTCGACGAAAAAGAGCGTCAGGAAGGCCAATCGTGAATGATCGCGCAGAATTCACAGCCGGTCTCATGAAAGCTCTTCCCTCGCTTCGCGCGTTCGCAATTTCGCTGAGCGGTCGCGCAGAACGAGCGGACGATCTTGTGCAGGATACGCTCATGCGCGCGTGGGCGAACGCCGACAGTTTTCAGCCCGGCACAAACCTGAACGCATGGCTCTTTACGATCTTGCGCAACCTCTTTCACTCGGAATATCGCAAGCGACGCCGCGAGGTGCAGGACGAAGACGGCGCCTATGCTGCCCGGCTTTCCGTGCAGGCCTCGCAAGATGCCCATCTGGACGTACAGGATTTTCGACTTGCGCTTGAATCGCTGCCGCCAGACCAACGCGAAGCGCTTCTGCTCGTCGGCGCATCTGGATTTTCCTATGAGGAAGCCGCCGAGATTTGCCAATGCGCGGTCGGCACCATCAAAAGCCGCGTCAATCGCGCGCGCACAAAGCTTGCGGAAATTCTGTCTATCGACGGACCCGAAGATCTATCGGCTGACGCGCGAAGCCGCTCCGTAACGGCGCAAAGCGGTGCCTGACATTCATTCAGCGCACTTCCCCAAAGCCTGAAAGCCCGCGCCGCAAGCGCGGGCTTTTGTTTTCTTGGCATTCATGTCCGGATCTCTTGCCAGTCTCTTGCCCGGAACCAAAGCTTAAACGGGCGGTTGAATGCGAAGATGATCGACGCAATGAAGCGTCGCCTCATTCGCGCTTTAACAATGAGGGCAGCCATGAATTGGGATCGCGTTGAAGGTAATTGGAAGCAGCTCAAGGGCAATGTTCGGGAGCAATGGGGCAAGCTTACGGACGATGATTTTGAGGCTGTCGCTGGCCGCAAGGACCAGCTCTCCGGCAAGCTGCAAGAGCGTTATGGAATGGCCAAGGACGATGCTGATCGCGAGATCGAGGCATGGCTGGCCCGGCAAGACAAGAGCTGAGCCAACAAGACAAAAGCTCAATAACACGGCGATGTTGCAACAGGAGATACCCATGCAATCACTCATCATCATCGCGCTCACGGGCTTTGCGCTTTCAACCGGCGCTGCATTTGCGCAGGCCCAGCAGCAGCAGACGCCCCCACGCCAGCCGCCAGCTGCGCAACAGCCCGGAGCCATGCAAAGTGGCGCTGCACAGGCGGTCAGGCCAGTTACATATTACAATCACAGCGGCGAGGAACTGCGCGTCTCCCGCATCATTGGCGTGAACGTGCGCAACAACCTGAATGAAACTGTGGGCGAGGTCGAAGACCTTATCATGGATCGACAGGGCGACGTGAAAGCCGCCATCATCAGCGTCGGTGGTTTTCTTGGAATCGGCGAGCGTTGGGTAGCCGTCAATTACGATAGTTTGAACATGATGCCGGAAGGCAATAACTGGCGCGTGGTCCTGAACACGACGCGCGACCAGATGAAGACCGCCCCTGAGTTCAAGTATGAAGACTCATGGACGCAGCGTGACCGCATATCGACAACGGCGACCACCCCCCGCGGCCCGGTCGCGCCGCCACCCGCCGGCACGCCCATGGGAGAAACGCCTCCCTCCCCGCGCTGATCTTCGCGTACAATCGACAGGAAAGGCGGGTAGCAAGCCCGCCTTTTTTCTTTTGGCGCTCCCAATGCCTGATGCATCGGCACCGTTGCGGGCTGGAACCCCGCGGTCCAAAGAAGCGCCCCACTGCCTGCTGCCCATTTGCTTTACCCGCCGTTTGGAGCCAAACATTAAAAAACAGGAGGAGATGATCTTGGCGAGCATGATGTCCCGCGCGGCGGTTGCGGTGGGTTCGGTGAAGACCGAATTGATGGACTTCCCCCTGCCCGAAATTCCAACTGACGCGGGCTTGCTGCGTATCGCCGTGACCGGCATCTGCGGCAGCGATTGGGGCATGTACAAAAACGACAAGCCCGGCCCGCGCATTCTGGGCCATGAAATGGTCGGCACGATTGAGAAAATCGGCGAGGCGGCCAAGTATCGCTGGGGCGTGAAAGAAGGCGATCTCGTCGCGCTGGAGGAATATCTGCCCTGCGGCCATTGCGAATATTGCCGCGGCGGTGAAATGCGCTCGTGCCTTGAGACCGATCAGCGCCTGCCCGGCAAAATCCGCTTCGGCTCGACGCCCATCTCCGTGCAACCCTCGCTCTGGGGCGGCTACAGCCAGTTCGCCTATATGCATCCGCGCACCGTCGTGCACAAAGTGCCTGCGGGCGTTGAGCCCCATATCGCGGCGATGGCGCTGCCGATCGGCAACGGCTTCCAATGGATGTATTTTGACGGCGGCGCAGGCCCCGGCAAAAACATCGTGATTCAAGGCCCCGGCCAGCAGGGTCTGGGCGGCGTGATTGCGGCCAAGGTGGCGGGCGCCGACCTCATCATCGTGTCTGGCATGTCGCACGATTCAGCGCGCTTTGATCTGGCCAAAGCCCTTGGCGCTTCGCATACGGTGGCCGTTGACGAGGAAGATTTGGGCGCCGCCGTATCGCGCATCACCGGCGGGCGCATGGCGGACATCGTGCTCGATTGCGCAGGCATCGGCCCCAAAAATATTAACCCGTCGCTGGCACTCTTGCGCAAGCGCGGCGTGCTGCTCACTGTTTCACGCGGCGAGAGCACGGACCCGCTGGACGTCAACAAACTCATCAACAACCAGCTCACGCTACGCGGCCTGCGCGGCCACAGCTTTGAGGCGGTGGAAATGGCGCTGCGCACCATGGCCGCCAAAAAACTGCCGCTGGAGCTTATGTCAACGCACAGGTTCGGCCTGAACGAGATCGACAAGGCGCTGAAGATCGTCGGCGGACAGATGGAGGAACGGTCCATCCATGTGTCGATTGATCCGTGGATGTGAAAGGGAGGGAGTAGGGAGTAGGCAATAGGCAGTAGAGTACCACTCATCCGTCACGCTGCGCGCGATCTCTCGCCTGCGGGAGAAGGAAGAGCAACGAACCCTTTCTTCTTCCTTCTTCCTTCTTCCTTCTTCCTTCTTCCTTCTTCCTTCTTCCTACTGCCTACTGCCTACTCGCCAAATAAACATGACATTCCACATCGAACCCAGCCCCGAAGACGACGTCGCCCTGTGCACCTGTTGCGCGGGGGCGCCGGGCGTTCGCGGGGCGGTGATGGAGGACGGGGCGCCGGTTGCGGTTTACTTCGCCGAGCCTGCTGGCATGCCCAAATATCCCATGCTTCGCCTTGGCCTTGTGGTGGGCGCCTTCAAAGACGATTCGCTGCCTGACGACCGCCTGTCGATGGCCTTCGTGTGCCGTCCCGGCGTCGATGGACTTAGCCTTGAAAGCAGCGAGCCGTGGCTGGCGACGTTTCCCGAACTCAGCGAGCTGGGCGCAAGACTCCCGCCCAAAGAGGCCACGGCGCACCCTGACGCAGCCCGCTTTCGCGCTCTGGCGGCGGCAGTGATTGCGGGCGACGAGCGCCTTTCGCCCATGCGCGGCGGCGCGCCAAAGCGGCATGGATTTACCGCCGATTCACCAAGCCCGGACCCGTGATCGCCTTTTTGACTTGACCCTTCCGGGGCCGGTCCTAGAGTGCGCTCCATCCGCTCAAGAAACACCAGAAGGAGACGCTCGTGGTTGAGAAAGTTTTGGCCGCCGTGCGCACTGCGCCCAACAAGACTGAAATTCTTCAATATCCCATGCCCGACATCCCGGAGGATGCTGCGCTCCTCAAGATGGAAGTCGCCGGCATTTGCGGCACAGACGTGAAGCTCTACGGCAGCCCGCCGACCAAAGCCAACGTCATCATGGGCCATGAGAACATCGGCTACATCGCCAAATGCGGTCGCGAATTCACCCGCCGCAAGGGATTCAAGGAAGGCGATCTCGTCTTCGTTGAGCACTATGTCATGTGCGGCAAGTGCGAATGGTGCCACAAGGGCGAGTATCGCCATTGCGAAAACACCGACTGGCGCACCAATCCCGAGGGCATCCGCTACGGCTACACGTCGTCCGAGCGTGCGCCTCACCTGTGGGGCGGCTTTGCGCAATACGTCTACTTGCCTTGGAACGCGGTCGTCCATCACGTCCCCAAGGGCGTATCGCCGGAGCTGGCGGGCCTCGTCACCCCCATGGCCAACGGCATCGAATGGTCGCTGTTTGAAGGCAAGGTCGGCTACAACGACGTTGTGCTGATTCAGGGCCCCGGCCAGCAGGGCCTTTCGCAGACGGTTATCTGCAAGCAGGCCGGCGCCAAGCAGATCATCATCACCGGCACGTCCAAGGATCACGCTCGTCTCGAAGTTGCCAAGAAGCTCGGCGCCGACGTGACGATTGACGTGAACGCGGAAGATCCGTTACAGCGCATCATGGAAGTAACGGGCGGTCGCGGCGTGGACGTGGTGCTCGATTGCACCGCGGGCGCCGGCACGATCCCGATTATGCTCGGCATCGAAGCGCTGAAGCGCAAGGCTGGCCGCATCGTGGTTCAGGGCGAAATGCCGGAATTCCCGAACTTCCCCATCGGGAAAATGACCACGAAATACATCACCATGTATTCCGCGCGCGGCCATTCGTACCTGGCCTGCGAACTAGCCCTTCAGCAGCTCGCCTCGCAGCGCTTCCCGCTGGACCTCGTCACCACCCACAAGTTCGGCCTGAACGAAGTGGATCTCGCGATCAAGTCCGTCGGAAACAAGGAAGGCGGCGTGAAGGACGTGATTCACGCATCGCTGATGCCCTGGCTGTAAGCTTGTTGGATTGAGTTAGAGAGCGGCCGGGTTTGCGCCCGGCCGTTTTATTGTTTTGTGGGGCACGGGCGAGCGGCGCTGATGCATCGCATGCGGGCTGGAAGCCTGCGATCCGGGCTCCGCTTCATCCCGGCCTTCGCGACCAAGACGTGTTTGGGACTTAGTGGATAAAAGCGGCGGGCGTTGCAGCTGCAATATGCAGCCTCAATAATCACCCCCGCCCCTCACGCCTTCGTCAGCAAATCCACCCGGAACACCTGATCGAACGCCAGCTTGCCGTCTTCCTTGTCGGCCAACATTTCGAACCGCGTCTTCACGCCGTCAGGATCGGCGTCGAACTTTGTGCGGCGCTTTTCGTCGCGCTCCAATTGGTCGTCCCTCCAGTCTTCAAACGAAGGAAACACCCGGCGCGATCGATATAGGTTTTCCTGCGCGCGTGAGAGCCCCTGCCCCAGCATTGAATTCAACGCGCCCCAAGCCTGCGTGCGCACGATTGTTTCGTCGTTCACAAAGCTTGTCGCCTCGTGGTAATGGCCTGCCGCCACCGGCTCCATCACGTAAAGCAGCCCGCCTTGCGCCAGCACGCGGGCGGCTTCGGCCAGAGCTTTGGCCGGGTCCGGCATGTGGTGCAGTGAATTGGAGAAAATCACTACGTCGAAATGGCCGTCGGCCCATGGCAGCGACTCGCCGCTGGCGATTTGAAAATCCACCGCCACGCCCTCGGCCTCCGCAGCCGAACGCGCCTTCAAGATCGCGCGCTCCTTCACGTCCACGCCCACGACCTCGCCGATAAAGGCCGCGATCCCGCGCGTAAATTTGCCCTCGCCGCAGCCGATATCGAGCGCACGCGCGCAGCCGTCGCCGAGCAATTGGCGTGCGAATTTGGTGTTGGCGCCCAAAGGCAGCGCACGGATTTCGGAATCTCCGGGCTTAAGAGCCCGCCGCATGGTCTCGTCCAAGGTATACCCCCAAATTAGAGTTGCCTCAAATATAGACCGGACGTCCGGGCGCGCAAACGGCATCGTTAAAACAGCACCATTATTGACGAGCCTCGCCCCTTGCGTGCAATAAGCGGCAGGCGCGCGCGACGCGCAGAGGAAACCACAAGAGGATCGCTATGTCCGACGCTTTTGAGACCGTCACCATCCCGCTGCTCCAGCAACGCAAGCGCGACGGCAAGAAGAGCATTGGCGTGGTGGCGTGGGATTTCCCCACCACAAAATTTGCAGACCGCGCGGGCGTGGATTTCATCGTCGTGGGCGATAGCGTTGGCGCCAATTTGTGGGGCCACTCCACCATGCTCGAGGTTACGCTCGACGAGATCCTACTGTGCTGCAGGGCTGTCCGCCGCGCCACGGATCGCATGCTGGTGTCGTGCGACATGCCCTATGGCCCGCTTCAGGAAGGCCTGTCGAGCGCTATGAAGGCCGCCGTGCGCATCATCAAGGAAGGCGGCGCGGACATGATAAAGGTCGACGCCGCCGCCAATTTCCCCGAAGTCGTGCGCGCGATGACGCAGGCGGGAATCCCCGTGTTCGCGCAATTTGGCCTGACGCCGCAAACCGCGCTGAAGTACGGCATCCCCTATTCTGCCCAAAGCTCGTCGGCTGCGCTGGCGACTGCTGAGGCTGCGTCAAAGCTGGTCGAAGAAGGCTTGATGCTGGAGGAAGCTGGCGCGGTGGCGCTCGACTTTACGAACTCCGGCCCGGTGGCTGGCGAGGCGGTCGTGAAGGCGGTCAAAATCCCCTGCATCGGCGGCTTTGGCGGTGGCCCGTGGCTTGATGGCCGCGTGCGTCTGGCGCAAACCGTTCTGGGCTATGGCGAGAAGTGGATCGGCTCGAAGACCGACACCTATTTCAACACGGCGCAGGGCACGATCGACGCCTTCAAGGCGTTGGTGGCCGACGCCCGCGCTGGCAAGCAGATCAAGGGCTGAGACAGATGGCTTTTGTAGACATCGACGGCATCCGCACCCGCTACGAAGTGTCGGGCTCCGGCCCGCCGCTGCTGCTGTTCTCGCCCGGCGGCTTCAACGCCGTGGTCGAACAATGGTCCGGCCTTGGCGTTTATGCCAAGGTGAAGCCGCTCGAATGGCTGTCGCAGCACTTCAGGTGCATTGCGTTTGACCGGCGCGAATGCGGCCAGTCGGGCGGGCGCGTGGAGCGCGTTACGTTCCAGCATTTCGTCACACAAGCCGCTGGCCTGCTGGATCATCTGCACATCGAGCGCGCGCATATCATGGGCGGCTGCATGGGCTGCTCGCCCGTAACCGCGTTCGCCGTGGCGCATCCCGAGCGCGTGGGCGCCATGGTGCTGTGGTGGCCGACGGGCGGGCCGAAATATCGCATTTCCAGCCATATGCGCTTTGCCGATCATCTGGGCTTCGTGCAGCGCGAAGGCCTGCAAGCCGTGGTCGATCTGGTGCAGCGCGACGGCAAGCCCTTCAACGCCGACCCGCGCGGTGGGCCCTGGGCCGCAGTGATTAAAGCCGATCCCGAGTTTGCCGCGCGCTATTCTGCGATGGACGTCGAGCGCTACAAGATCATCGTTGACGGCATGTTGCGCACGATGTTCGACCGCGATACGGCGGCGGGCGCCGAACCCGAAGACATGATGCAGCTCGACATCCCCGCGCTCATCGTGCCCGGTGCCGACGCGTTCCACGGCACGTCAGCCGCGCGCTATCTGCAGGAATGCCTGCCCAAGTCCGATTATTGGGACGTCGGCGTGGACGGCCAAACGCGCGAAGCCGCCGAAGCTCGCGTGGTGGGGTTTTTGAAGGCGCATAATTGGTGAGGTTGGGCGGCGGCTAACGCCGTTTACGTGGGCTGTTTGTAGCCCAAAGCAACGACTGACGCCGTTTTGCGGGCTGGAAGCCCGCGGTCCATGGAGGTGCACTTTGGACCGCGGGCTTCCAGCCCGCAATCTTTAGGATATTTGCTTTCCTACTGCCTACTGCCTACTGCCTACTCGCTAATCGCTACCTCCAAACACTTGTGCACCGCAGCGGGCGCGGCTATAAGCGCTCTTCGTATCCAAACACTTGCGAGACTTTTCGACATGGCGATTGAACGCACGTTTTCCATTCTGAAGCCCGACGCAACGCGCCGCAACCTCACCGGAGCCGTCAACGCGAAGATTGAGAAGGCTGGCCTGCGCATCGTTGCGCAGAAGCGCGTCCACATGACCCGCGGCCAGGCAGAGACCTTTTATTCCGTCCATAGCGCCCGCCCGTTCTTCGGCGAGCTGGTCGATTCTATGATCTCCGGCCCAGTCGTAGTGCAGGTTCTTGAAGGCGAGAACGCCATCAAGACCTATCGCGACGTGATGGGCGCCACCAACCCGGCCAACGCAGACGCTGGCACCATCCGCAAGGAATACGCCGTATCCGTTGGCGAAAACACCGTGCACGGCTCCGACGCCCCCGAGACCGCCGCGATTGAAATCGCGCAATGGTTCGCTGGCAACGAAATCGTCGGCTAATCAGCACTTCTTGCAATAACGGCCTCCGCTCGCCATTGTGCGCGCGGAGGTTTTTTCATGATCGAACATCGCCCGTCCGTTTGCCCGCATGATTGCCCGTCCGCCTGCGCGCTGGACGTTGAAGTGATCGACGGCAACACGATTGGCCGCATACGCGGCGCCAAAGATCAAACCTACACGGCGGGCGTCATCTGCGCGAAGGTGGCGCGTTATGCCGAGCGCATTCATCATCCAGACCGGCTGCTTTATCCCATGCGCCGCAACGGGCCAAAAGGCTCCGGCCAGTTCGAACGCATGTCATGGGACGATGCATTAAGCGTTGTTGCGGAGCGCTTTCTTGAAGCTGAGCGCGAACATGGCGCCCAAAGCGTCTGGCTGAATTATTACGCCGGCACCATGGGCAAGGTGATGCGCGACGGCGTCAACCGGCTGGCGCATTCAAAGAAATACTCGCGCCACAACGGCACCATCTGCGTCAACCTTGCCTGGCCGGGATTTCTGGCGGGCACAGGCCGCATGGCTGGCCCCGATCCGCGCGAAATGGCCAAGAGCGATTGCGTCGTCATCTGGGGCACGAACGCGGTCGCCACGCAGGTCAACGTGATGACGCACGCCATGCGCGCCCGCAAGGAACGCGGCGCGAAGATTGTCGTCATCGACATCTACGACAACGACACCATGAAACAGGCCGACATGGCGCTGCGCCTGCGCCCCGGAACAGACGGCGCATTGGCCTGCGCCGTGATGCACGTATTGTTTCGCGACGGGCTGGCGGATTGGGATTACCTCAATAAATACACTGACTATCCGCATGGACTTGAGGCGCATTTGGCGACACGCACGCCGGAATGGGCGGCGGCGCTGACAGGTCTCAGCATCGAACAGATTGAAGCGTTCGCGCATCTTGTGGGGAATCGTAAACGCACGTTCTTTCGGCTGGGCTATGGTTTTTCGCGCCAACGCAATGGCGCTACGAATATGCATGCGGCCAGCTGTATTGGTGCGGTGACAGGCGCGTGGCTGCTGGAAGGCGGCGGCGTATTTCATAACAACGGCGCTATTTACAAATGGCGCCAGCCGCTGATCGACGGCTCGGACGTGATCGACAAAGACGTGCGCATGCTCGATCAATCGCAAGTGGGTGCAGTACTCTGCGGCGATGCGGACGCGCTGGCGGGCGGGCCTCCAGTGAAGGCGATGCTGATACAGAACACAAATCCGATGTCGATTGCGCCCGATCAAAACCGCGTGCGCGAAGGCTTTGCGCGTGAAGATTTGTTCGTCGTCGTGCATGAGCAATTCATGACCGAGACGGCGCTGATGGCCGACATTGTTTTTCCTGCGACGATGTTTCTTGAGCATGACGACGTCTACACCGGCGGCGGCCATTCCTATGTTGAACTCGCGCAAAAGCTGGTGGACCCGCCGGGCGAATGTCGCAGCAATCACGATCTCATTTGCGCGCTGGCGCACAGGCTCGGAGCGGAGCATCCGGGCTTTCACAAGAGCCCGCGCGAACTCATTGACGCAACGCTGCGCGATATCGGCTGGGGCTCGTTCGAGGAGCTGGCCGCAATCAACTGGCGCGACGTGCAGACGGATTTTGCACAGGCGCATTTTATTGACGGCTTTGCATGGCCGGACGGCAAGTTCCGCTTCCGCGCCAATTGGTCTGACGTGCCGTTCCGCAGCCCGCGTTCCGGCTCATGGGAGGGGATCCCGACGTTCCCGGATCATTGGGCCGTGACGGAAGCTTCCGACGACGCGCACCCCTTCCGCCTCGCGACATCGCCCGCGCGCTCGTTTCTCAACTCCACGTTCAACGAAACGTCGTCGTCGCGCGTTCGCGAAGGCCGCCCGCGCGTGCTGATTCACCCCGACGACGCGCAAGCGGCTGGCGTGGCTGACGGCGACAAGCTTGTACTGGGCAATCTTCGCGGACAGGTGCGCATACACGCGCAAGTATTTGCAGGCCTGCAACGCGGAGTGCTCGTCTCGGAAGGTATTTGGCCCAATGATGCGTTTGAGGACGGACGCGGAATCAACACGCTCACGGGCGCAGATTCCCCCGCACCGTTTGGCGGCGCCGCTTTCCACGACAATCGCGTCTGGCTGAAAAAAGCTTAAACGGGCACGCTCCAGCCAGCTTCCACAAGATGCAAACGATCGCGCTGGAACCGCCACGGCAGGATCATGCGCGGCGCGTTTTCAGGTAAAAGCGCGGCGGTCAAATGATCGAACCATTCACCCGCGAGACCATACTGCCGCAACACGTCGGCCCCCTGCCCTCGTGCGGGTAGCGACAGCGGCGGCAAGTTCTCTGAACATGACCCTGACAAAAGATCGTGGAACGAAGCCCAGTGGCGCCTGGCCAGAAGCCCCTGCAACGCAGCTATTTCCGCCTCCGCATCCGCCCAGTGCGCATGATGGAAGCGTCGTTGGCCAGCCACATTACAGAACAGGATCGCGTGATCGGGATAAGCCGCGAGCACGCTTTGCGGATCGTGGAAAAAATCAGCGCACGCCCACGTGAGATTGCAGCCTTCCCGCAGCGGCTTTGCATGCACGCGGCGGAACAGAAGCTCGGCGCAGACGTCGATATCGACTGCGTGAACATCGCCAAAACGTGTAAGTGCAGCGTCAGGCATGCACCATCCGGCGCTCGGGCCGATCAACAGCAATTTGTTTTGAGGCGGCCTCCATCGCAACAGAAACTCCGCCAGCGCGAGGCGAAACGGCACCCAATGCACGCTGCGCGACATGAGCGCGCGCAGATGCCAGCGCAGCCCGCCACTAACATCAAAAATGCTTGGAGCGAGCGGCCCGGAGACGTTTTCAGCCCTGCGCTTCAACGACATTCCGAAGGAGAGCGAGAGCCCGATGGCGATGTTTTCCCCTCAGGGCAACGAACGGGAAAGGTGGCGCTCGCGGGTGCATAAAAGCCCGGAGGCGCCGGCTTGCAAATGTTTCCGGCGGGATATTTTCCTGGCTCGCAATGCGGAATGACGTTACCCCGCAACGCAGACGGCGCGGCAGGCTTCGTTGTCGGCTCCGCATCCTTCTTCGGTTGCGTAGCCGCGTTGGCTTGCAATCCGGCCAGCATCGTAAAAGCGAATATAAATGTCCGCCTTCTCATCGCGCGCCACCGCCTGCTGCATCCGAATACGACAACGTCACGCTGATACGGCGGTTGCGCGGATCGGATGGATCGTTGGCAATGAACGGATCGGTGTCGGCTACGCCTTCGATGCGCGCAAAACGATCCGGTGCAACGCCGGCCCCTACCAGCAATTGCCGGGTCGCATCGGCGCGCTCAGCCGATAGCGACCAATTGTTGCGCGCCCCCCCGCCGCTGAAAGGCACGCTGTCCGTATGTCCGCGAACCGCGACTCTGTTAGGCATGGCCGAGATGGATTTTGCTATCTCTTCAATCAGCGCCTGCGCACGTGGCAATAAACGCGTTGTGCCAAGCGCAAACATCGAGAAATCTGACTTGTCGATCACCTCAATACGCAAGCCCTCGCGATCACGCACGATGCGCACCTGACCCTGCAAACTTGCAAGCGCACTGCTTTGCTCAAGCTTCTTGCGTAATTCTTTTTCAAGTTGATCGAAATTCTTTTGATCAACTTCGGCCGCTATTTTCTGTTTGGCTTCCTCCTCGAGCGGCTTGTCGTTTGGACCCTTTCCAGCCTTTTCATCAGCCTCTGAACCAGGACCACGCTCCTTCCCGCTTTCGGGATCGCGCGGCGGTTCAAGATCAAGCAGAGATGTTTGTGAGGCCGCTACGGGTAGGCCTTCGGGGTCCATGATCGAGCGACCGCCCAAAACCCCGTTGGAGCCTGCAAGTTGACCCATCTGCACAAGGCTTTTTGGCGTTGGCTTGAAATAATCCGCGATGCTCTTGCGCTGCGCTTCACTTGTTGCGCCAAGCAACCACATCAGCAGGAAGAAGGCCATCAATGCGGTCATCAGATCGGCGAGCGCAATCTTCCACGCGCCGCCATGGCCAGCTGCTTCCTCGCCCTGAATCTTCTTGATGATGATGGGCGCAAGAGCGGGCGCTTCGCTCTTTTTTTCGCCCTTCTTGGCTTCAGCCACAATTATAATCCAGTATGAGCATCACGATCACTTGCCCCGCAGGCCGTCAAAGACCTCGCCAAAACTGGGTTGATTGTGGGCACTTATCGCAACGCGAGCGGCCTCAATAACCAGCGGCTGCGGATGACCGTGCAAAGTCGCGACAATCATCTGCTTCACGACATGATAGATCTGCGCTTCTTCTTTCAAGACGGTGGTGAGGCGGTTCGCCATCGGCTCAACGATGCCATACGCCATGAACACGCCCATGAACGTGCCGACAAGCGCAGAGCCGATCAGTCCGCCAAGGATAATCGGCGGCTGATCAATCGAGCCCATGGTCTTCACCACGCCCAGAACGCACGCAACGATGCCAAGCGCAGGCAGTGCGCCAGCTAACGAGGCCAGCGCGTGCGCCGGGTGGGCTGCGTGATGCACATGCTCCTTGATCGCAGCATCCATGACTTCTTCAACCGCATAGGCGTTGAGATTCCCAGACGAGATCACCATCAGCCGAACAGTATCGGTGATGAGATGCAGGACGTGATGATCCTTCATGATCCTGGGATATTCACCGAAAATCGCGCTCGATTCCGGGCTTTCCACATGGGCTTCCAACGCAACCGGACCGTCAACACGCAAAATCTTGAGCAGCTTGGAAACCAGAAATATGACGTCAAGAAAGTCCTGCTTCTTCCATTTCGACCCACCGAAAACTTTACCAAACCCGCCTGCGACGCCTTTGATCGTATCGAGATCGTTACCAATCAACATCGCCGCGATGCCCGCGCCAAGAATGGTGGCTATTTCAAACGGAGCAGCTGCAATAATAGGTGCCATACTGCCGCCATGAATGACGAACACGCCAAACACGCAGACATGCAGCAACACCAAGCCGATAATACCGAACACGAGCCACTCCAGTTACGTAAGGCGAGCGCGCTACGCTTGCACAAGTGCGCCACGCTTTATGCTGCATGTTTACGAAGCGATCAATTAACCGATATCTCTAGGGAAAATACAACCACTACTCACCGTTATAATGTAATATCAAATCTTATCGGTAATGCGCGAGGCTACCTCCATAGCTGCCTGCAACATACGGGCATTGCCATTGTAAATCTGCTGGGAGCGCAACATTCCCATCAATTCTTGTGTGATGTCGACGTTAGCTTCTTCAAGCGTCGATGTGAAAAGATCGCCAGCTGAAGGAGCACCGGGTGGTGTCAATGTCGCGACGCCGCTATCACCGGTAGCAACAAACTTGGTTCCACCAATGTTTTTAAGCGCATCGTCTCTTGGAAAACTTGCTAAGGCCACCTGGCCGACGTTTGTTGTTGTATTATCCGCATATCCGGCCCTAATAAAGCCTTTAGTATCGATTGAAACGCTTTGCAGAAGAAAATTGGCTGCATTTTTAGACGGAATTACCGCCCCGATCGTTGCCGGCACAGTAGCGACCCCCGCCGCGTTCACAGCAAACACTTGCAATTGATTACCAGTACTATCCACAACCTTTCCGGCTGCATCTATGCCGAAATTACCAGCACGTGTAAACATAGGCGCCGCAGCTGCTGCTCCTGCGGCTACTTCCGGTGCTAAAACAAAGAACCCGCGACCCGCAATTGCAAGATCAGTAACACGGCTCGTGGTCGTCATTGAGCCTTGAGACATGATTTTCTGAACTTTATCTACACTCGCCCCAGAGCCGACTTGGGTTTTTGCGCTGGAAGTGGAGTCATTTGCAAAGACATCTACAAAGTTAGCTTCGGAACGCTTAAATCCGACGGTCCCCGCATTGGCCAAATTATTAGCTGTAACTGAAAGATCTTTCTGTGCGACGTTTAACCCCGTCAAGATGACAGATAACATGCCTAACCTCGGCTTAAGTTTGCACGCCCCTCAGGATAAGAGGCTAATAACAACGTTCTGAATTTCCTCAGCAACTCTTGTGCCACAAACACTCGTGCGGTTTCAGGCCGCTTCATCCCTGAAAATAAAAGAAAATAAAATCGCACCGCTAAAGCAGCGAGGGTTCCGACCGTTCTAACTTTCGTGACATTGGAGATTAGCTTATGCTGCACCGTAACGCCATTCGCGCCTACCAAGAGGCCGAACGGGATTTCCTGATCGACGGCGCTGACGCACATGGATTGGTTGAGATTCTTTTCACCGAACTAATAGTGTCGTTGAAGTTGGCGAAGACAGGTCTTGAGGGCGCGGACCTTTCGACCAAATCTAGTGGCGTATCGAAAGCTTTGTCGATTATTCACGTGCTTGCGACGAGCCTTGATTTCGATAAAGGCGGAGAAGTCGCGATATCGCTGGCGCAGCTTTACGAATGGTCCCGCCGCCGGATTATAGAAGCAAGCCGCGATAACATTGCCGCATACCTTGAGGAAGTGTTGGGCGCGATTTCAGAGATCGCAGACGCTTGGCGCTCAATCGCCGTTCGTCCGGCATAATCTTAAGCATCGTCACGAACGATCGAGAACTTCTTCATTTTCTCGATCAAAGTTGTGCGCTGAAGTCCGAGCATGCGCGCTGCGGCGCTGACTGAACCATTAGCGTCCGCAAGCGCAGTTTTAATAAAGTTTGTCTCAAGCTCTGCCATATGGTCTCGGAGATTGAAGCCTTTTTCTGCGTGGATAAGCTCCCGCGCGCCCTCAGCCGCAGCATCAGCCGCATGTGCTGATCCTGAGACTGAGTAGTCATCGACAGCCGCCATTTCCCGAACAGCATCCATCAACGCAAGCGTCTCAACTTGTCGATCTATTGGCTTACGCGGCGCAACAAGGCGCTCAATTTCAGGCGCGCCAATCTCCTGTCCCGGATACAAGACTCCGGCGCGCTCGATGACGTTGCGCAATTGCCGGATATTGCCTGGCCATGTCGCCTGCTGGAGCGCGGCTATGGCTGAGGCTCCAAGGCGAGCGCAATGGGCACCACCCTGCGCCCTGAAGCGCTCGCTGATAAGATGCACCAGACGCGGCAAGTCTTCCCTACGATCATCGAGCGCCGCGAGCGTAATTGGAAAGACATTGATGCGGTAATAGAGATCTTCGCGAAACGTCTGCTGCTCAACAAGTTCAATCAGATTTCTGTGAGTTGCGCACACGATACGCACGTCAGCTCTGATAACAGCTCCGCCGCCGACTCTGCTGAAGCATCTATCCTCGAGAACCCGCAGAAGCTTGACCTGCATGTCGTGCGGCATGTCCCCTATTTCATCCAGAAAGAGCGTCCCGCCCGCCGCATTCTCAATCAGGCCCGCACGCGTGCGCACAGATCCGGTATAGGCACCCTTCTCACTGCCAAACAATTCGCTCTCAAGAAGATCACGAGGAATCGCGCCGCAATTCACGGCGACAAAAGGCCCCCGCGCGCGCAACGATAAAAGATGCACAGCTCGAGCGACGAATTCCTTGCCGCTGCCAGAGGGGCCATGAATGAACACCGTGGACGGCGACGGCGCAACGCGCGTCACCAAATCCAGGGCCTCACGCATGGACGCGCTAGGCAGCGACAGGCAGCGAAGCACCTCATCCTTTGTCATTAAGGTTTCCACGGCCCTGTGCGACCAACCGTCAGTTTTTTGACTGAGCGCGGAAGGCAGAACAAGAACGGCCCATGTTACCCACAGCCTAAAACACGGCGAATTTACTTGATTTCATAAGTAAGTAGCCAAAAAATTGAAATGACCCATTTTAGGTCTATTGAAGAAATGCCCAATTACCAAAGGCTTTCTTAGCCAACTGCTTCTTAACAACATGCATTCACCTAACAAGTCTATAAGCGCTGGCATAACGGTTGCTTGTCTAGCGTTCGATGGTATTAGCAAGGGAGAATTGCGTGACTGCGGTTCTGTGTATCACGGACGGGTTATCAGACGCAGAAGCGTGGCTAACCCAGCTACATCAACGCGGCTACGACACCAGCACAACGACGCTCGCCAAATTGGGCGCAGTTTCGGCCAGCTGGCCCCGATGCGGTTTGTTGCTCTCGCATCAGGCCGCACGAAAGCTTGCAGGCGATCCGACAGGGTTCGTGAAATGGTGCCGTCAGCTCAAGGCTGAGCGTATTGTTATTATAGGTGAACGCAGTAATCAATTTTCTCTCAAGTGCGAATTCAATGGAACCACGCTGCAGGTCAAGCCGCCACTTGATAATTGGCGCTTCACAGCTGAAGTGGTCGCACGTTTCCTTGATGAAGATCAGGGCGTGGCGGTGGGCGATCCCTCAACCTTCAATCTGTTGCGGCTGGCGCGACGCGTAGCTGCAAGCGACGTGACGGTCATGCTCGTCGGCCCCACGGGAACCGGCAAGGAAGTCCTCTCCAAGTTTTTACATTCATCTTCACCGCGCAAGGACAACGCATTCATTGCTGTCAATTGCGCAGCAGTTCCCGACACCATGCTTGAAGCAGTATTATTTGGTTATGAACGCGGAGCCTTCACAGGCGCCCATCATCCAAACAAAGGCATCTTCCGCGCGGCCGACGGCGGCACGCTTCTGCTCGACGAAGTGTCAGAAATGGCTCTATCCCTGCAGGCAAAGCTGTTGCGTGTATTGCAGGAAAAAGAAGTGACGCCGCTCGGCAGCGCGAAGCCGGTGCCCGTCGACGTGCGCGTCATTGCGACGTCAAACAGATACATGCTCGACGAGGTCAAAGCCGGGCGATTCCGAGAAGACCTTTATTATCGCCTGAACGTATTCCCACTCGTAACACGTTCGCTCAGCGAACGGACCGGCGACATTCTCCCGATCGCGGTATCGCTCCTGGCCAAACATGCGGGCGGCTTCGCCAAAATGCCCGAGCTGACGGAAGCCGCTACCCAGAAGCTTGAAAGCTACAATTGGCCTGGCAATGTGCGCGAACTTGAAAACGTGCTTCAGCGCGCTCTCGTTCTATCCGGCGGCAAGGAAATTACTGAGGATCATCTTATGATCGATTTACAGGACTTTCTCTACGCCGGACAACACGAACCAAGCTGGCTTAAAGCGGCAGTTTGAGAGGGACCTTATTCATGACCGCTATTGTAAACGTCGGCCTCGCAAAGCAAATACTGGCTGCCGCAGAACCAAAGTTGAAGCAGGGCTCCAACAAGGACTCTGACTTTGGCGCCCAGATGAAAGAAGCGCTTGGACAAGTAGCCAAAGCGCAAGAAGAATCTGGACGTATTACAAAAGCGTTTGAAGTCGGTGAGGAAGTTGACGTAACGAAAGTTATGCTGGCGCGCGAAAAATCATCGCTCGCCTTCGAGGCGACGCTGCAAGTACGCAATAAGCTACTAAGCGCCTACAAAGATATTGTTTCGATGCCCGTTTAAATACGGTCCTGACTATTGGTTTGAGCACTACGGGAGATACTTTAAGTGGCAGAGTCCAAGACAGTGGCGGTCTCATCGCCTGAAGCGCTTGGTCCCGTCGGGGCTCAGCTATGGCAAGGAATGGCTGTCGCTCAGACTTTTCTGAAGCAACCGGCGATCGTGCGCGCAGCGCCGCTTATTGTCGTGACGCTCATTATGGTCGTGGGCCTGATTGCAATATGGTCGCTCCGCGAACCCTCCATGACCACCCTATTTCCTCGCCTTGGAGATGAAGACAAGGCACAAGTGATGCAGACTCTTGCAGCGCAGGGCGTTCAGGCAAAACTGGATCAATCCACTGGTCAGGTGCTTGTACCGCGCGGAGACTTTTACAAAGCCAAAATGCTGCTTGCACAAGCCGGACTTCCGAAAGCATCGGTCTCCGGCTATGAAATGATCACGCAGATGCCGCTGGGCGCAAGCCGCGCCGTCGAGCAAATTAAGCTGAAACAAGCGCAGGAAAATGAGCTTGCGCGGAGCATCATGGAAATCCGCGATGTTGAGGGCGCACGTGTCCATCTCGCAGTGCCAGAGCGCTCGGCGTTTGTGCGAGACCAAACACCGCCTACCGCATCAGTATTCCTGAAACTTTCTGCAGGCCGATCCCTGTCGAATGGACAGGTGCAATCAATCGCGCATCTTGTAAGCTCAAGCGTGCCTCATCTTCCGGTCGCCAACGTGACGATTGTCGATCAGTTTGGCGGACTTTTGACGGCCCCTCAGCGCGATGCTGATCTGGGTCTCACCGCGCAGCAGCTCGAACATAAAATGCGCCTCGAAAAACTACTTCGTGAGCGTGTCGTCAATCTTCTGACGCCCGTTATTGGACCTGGTAACTTCAACACTGAAGTGAACGCCGATCTCGACTTCACACGCACAGAACAGACACGCGAGTTCTACGATCCCAATAATAATGCGATCCGCAGTCAACAAGAGAGCCTGCAGGAGAGCGCCGATGCAAAGGCGCGCGGAATTCCGGGAGCGACCTCAAATCAGCCGCCAAACGCTGCGGCGCTTTCAGCTACCCCGCAGCCAAGCGCTCAGGGTGAACAGAAAAACCGCTCAAGCACTTCCGTTCGAAATTTTGAAATTAGCCGTGAAGTCAAATCGACGCGCCCTGCCTTGGGAGAGATCAAGCGTCTGTCCGTTGCAGTTATCCTTCGTGCTGCAAGCGGGGTCGATGAGGCCGGCAACAAAATCGAAAAGCAGCTGGGCGCGCCTGAACGCGAGCGCCTTACAAGCCTTCTTCAGGAAGCTATCGGGTTTGACGCGCAACGCGGCGACAAGATAACTTTGGTCTCAAGTAATTTTGCAGACGAGCAAAAGTTCAGCGAGCGCGGCTGGTATGATGCGCCGTGGCTGGAAGACGCTATCAAGCAGCTTGTTATCCTGCTCATTCTGGCCGTGGTCGTCCTTGGCGCGCTCAAGCCGTTCCTGACACGCCTGATGGATGCATCGAGCAACGCAAACGCAATTGGCGATGAAGCGCTTATAGGCGACGGCGAGTCAATTGAAGTGCGGGAGGGCGAAACGCTTGATGATATCAAAGCAAGGCTCAAGCCAAAGAAAGCTTCGATCTCTGCCGAGCTGCTGGATACTGCGAACACATACGACGATAAGGTCACATTGATACGCATGCTGGTTGGTGACGACGCCGGTCGAGTAACGGCCGTACTGAAGTCGCTGATCCAGCGTGATCTATCTTAAACAAGCAGCGAAAACATGGCCGACCAAGCACCCGGATCAACAATAGACATTGATGATGAAAGCCCGCTCCGACTCCTGTCGGGCACGCAGAAGTGTGCGATCCTTATGCTACTCCTCGGCGAGGACGAAGCAGCCGAAATCCTGAAAAACCTGTCTCCGCGCGAGGTGCAACAATTGGGGACAGCAATGTACTCGGTCGCTGACGTAGACCAGAAAACTGTGAACCTCGTGCTGGATGAATTCTTGTCGATCATCAAAGCGCAAACGAGCATCGGTCTTGGCGCCGACAGCTATATTCGCAGGATGCTCATCAAGGCGCTAGGTGAAGACAAGGCCGGCAGCATTCTCACACGTATCACGCCGTCGAACAGCAGTAAGGGTATTGAAATTCTAGAATGGATGGACGCGCGCTCTATTGCGGAAATGATTGAGGGCGAGCATCCACAGATCATCGGACTTATAGTCGCGCAGCTGGATTACGCTGTGGCCGCTGACGTTTTGGTGCTCTTGCCAGACGATATTCAACATGAAGTGCTGCAACGGGTCGCGACGCTGGATTCTGTTCAGCCAGAAGCAATTGAGCAACTTGAACGTGTCATGCAATTACAATTCCAGGCTAATACGTCCCTGCGGGCATCCAAGATCGGCGGCGTCAAAGCTGCGGCTAAGATCATGAACTTCACACAATCAGCAACTGAGCAGCGGATTATGAAAAACCTGCTGAAGCTCGACAAAGGTTTGATGACGAGCATTCAGGAAAATATGTTCGTCTTCGAAAATCTGATTGCTGTCGACGACAAGAACCTCGGCATTCTTATGCGCAACATTGAACCTGAAGATCTCGCAATTGCTCTCAAAGGTGCCGATGAGCGTCTGCGTGACAAGATCATGGGCTGTATGTCCGCACGCGCTGCAGCTGCGATCATTGACGAGATGGAAGCCAAAGGGCCAATGCGCGTAACCGAAGTGCAAGAGGCCCAAAAACGTATTATTGCAATAGCTCGCAAACTTTCTGACGCCGGCACGATGGTGCTTGCGGGACGCGGTGACGATTATGTCTGACCAGTCGCAGCAGGCGGTAGCAATAGCAAACGTCGCTGCATTGGTGCGACGCAGCGGCGACTTCACACAGGACACTCGGTTCAGAAGATCTGACGACGTTGCTTTCGTGCCCTGGGGGCGGGCAAGTTTCAAGCCGCATCAACCTAGCCGAGATAAAGACGAAACAGCAAACAAGAAAACGCTGAACGACCAAGAGACATCGCAAGACGGCACAGCGCAAATCGAAGAACCACCACAAGCGAGCGTTGCGTCTCCTCCGCCGCCGCCGCCGCCGCCACCGCTAGCAGATCCGCCGCCAGCGCCGGAGGATATTATAGCCGCGATCGAAACCGCCCGTGAAGACGGCCGTGGACTTGGATACAAGCAAGGCTATGACGCCGCTCAACGAGAAGTGGCAGATACGCTTCATATTCTTCGTAAGCTTGCTGCGGAGCTAACTACGCTTGCCGACGACGCGGTTGAGCGCAATACGGAAATTATTGCCCGTCATGTTAGACGCATTTCGCAAGATCTTTTCGGCGCCGTGATCGCAGACATACCGGAAGCTTTCATTGATCGTATCAAGACAGCAGCAGCTAGCTTCACAAAGGCTGGATCGGACTTCACATTGGCGCTCAGTCCCCATGATTGTCTCACTCTTTCTGCAGCATTGCAGGGAGAGGATTTGTTCTCAAACATCAAAATCATCGAAGACGATGAATTACAAACTGGCGCATTTCGACTTATATCGCGCGATCTTGAATACGAGGATGCGCCAGTTCTTTCCGACGATGAGGCGCGGGCGTGAAAGACCCGACGATAACACTCGACAGACGCCTGACTTCAATTAAAGCTGCGCGGAGCATGAAGGCAGCTGGACGCGTTCGAAGGTTCGACGGTCAAATTGTTCATGCTACCTCATTCCCGGCATCAGTGGGCACGGAGTGTCGCATAGAGTGCGAAAGCGGGACATGGGCAGAAGCCGAGGTCATCGGATTCCTCGATAATTATACGGTAATGGTGCTAACGGGGGGCGCAGCGCCACTCGTTGCCGGAGCACGTGTTGAGACCAAACAACGCGCCGATGTCGTAGCAGTGGGAAGAGGCCTACTGGGCCGCGTATTCGATGGAGCAGGCGCACCGCTCGATGGCCTCGGAGATCCTATTCTTGAATCCAGTTGGCCGCTGCGCGGCCAACGCGTGAACCCCCTACGCCGCAAGCCCGTACGCGCTGCGTTGGACGTGGGCGTGCGCGCCTTGAATGGATTGCTTACCATCGGGCGCGGACAGAAAGTGGGCATCATCGCTGGTAGCGGCGTTGGAAAATCCTCGCTACTATCATGCATCGCGCGCTACACGTCCGCTGACATTGTCATCATTGGCCTCATCGGCGAACGAGGACGTGAAGTATCAGGATTTGTCGAAGAATTGTCCGCGTCGGACTCCTTTGCTCACACAATTATAGTCGCAGTCCCAGCCGATCAATCTCCTGTATTGCGACTAAGAGGGCTACACCGCGCGACTGCCTACGCAGAATACTTTCGATCGCAGGGCAAGAATGTGCTCTTGATGGTCGATTCATTGACGCGTGTCGCACATGCACAACGCGAGCTTGGCTTAGCTCTTGGCGAACACCCAACTACCAAGGGATATCCACCGTCTGTTATTTCCCTAATTGGATCGGTTCTAGAGCGAGCTGGTCTCGACTCACAGACCGGAGGAAGCGTAACCGGAATATATACAATTCTAGCTGATGGCGACGATACGACGAACGATCCGATCGTCGACACCGCGCGGGCGATCCTTGACGGTCACATAGTGTTATCGCGCAAGCAGGCGGAACAGGGCGTTTTCCCCGCTATTGACGTGAATGCCTCAATCAGTCGAACGATGACGGATTGTGTGTCACCCACACACATGGCGAGAGCGCGAAAGTTTCGTCGCTATTTAAGTTTATGGGATCAAAATAGGGATTTGATGTTACTTGGCGGCTACCAGACCGGGCAAGACCCTGAGCTGGACGCTGCATCACAGGCATATCCTTCGCTTATTGGTTTTATTGCACAGGGGATGCACGAGCGATCAAGTCTGGTTGAAAGCGATGCGCGACTTCAGGCCCTGTTTCCATGAACCGATCTAGAATACTTACTTTAGTTGGCCTAAAGGCCACAATTGCACAACAAGCAGTACGCCGAGAAGCACAGAAATTAGCAGTCGAATTATCACGCCTCGACGCCCTATTGAGCCAAATAGACACACTTGAGCTTAGCTATAATGACCATCTAAAACTTCCTTCATTACGACCCACGGAATACCGTGACACGGTCTCGATTCTCTCACGGTTACAAAATCGACGCAGACTGGATACATCCCGAATCGAAATGCTTTCAATCGAGCGAGATAGACTGTCTGCAATTTTAGCGGAGAAAAAGCGCCACATCGACAGGATCGCAGACGAAGCAAAAAGTGCACTTAGGCAAGAGCGTGAAGAACGAGATCGTATTCAGGAAGCCCTGCTGCCGGCACGCCGAAGATAATGGCACAAATTTTGCTAATACTTGACCATATGACGCTGCGCCGTCAGCTCAAAGACGCACGCGAGGATGATAGTGGATACGCTCAACATCAGCGCACTGCCCTCGCAAAGCGAACCAGTGCTCACAAACAACGGACAACTGCTGCCACAAAATGACAGCACGATAAGCTTTGGAGAAGCTTACGCAGAAACGGCAACCGTGATCAACGTAAGCAACGAAGAAGCCAGAAGTACTAATTTGCTGCAAGCAGACAATCTGGCGCAAACAAAAACACACCTCGGTCCACCGGCTGTTCTTGTTGAGGCCATTATCGACGCAATCAGCACCGCGCTATCCATTGCCGCAAACAAAAAATCCGCGGAAGAGCTCACCAGGTCAACTGCCGAAACAGCCAGTACCGGACAGAACCCTGAAGACGAGCTCGAAGTCTTTATGATCGTCGCACAAGGCGCTACGGACACACCGTATGCGTCGCCCATTGCTGAAACAGAACCGCAAGCTACTTTCGGCACGATCAATGATCCGATTACACCAGTTCACGAATTTGAATTAAATCAAGGCACTCAACCGGACAACGATGTTACCGAAACGTCAAAGGAAAGCGATATAGAACAGCAGCCTGCGTCGCTAAGGCTGACAGAAGACATTCTCCAAAATATAGCTCAGACCGTATTACCGATTACGAAAGACAATGTTAAACAACAAGATCCAAATATAACAACGGCCCCTGCGCACACCGACACACTTGATTACATAAAGGCTGATGAAGAATACCTTTACGATGTGCAGCACGAAAACGTCATATTTTCAAATACTAAAACTAGAACCTTTCCGACCTCTCCCAATCCCTCTACCTCGCTAAGCAGCGCGGACGAAAACGCGCTTACGGAGCCAAATACCGCACCCGAAATAGAATCCGCAAACATCCGAAACCCTGAAGAAGCGGAGCCTATGTTTTTAAAAGAGGTTAGCTCACCTGACGCTAAGAAGAGCGGAGTGACAGAAATAGAGTTTTCTCACGTAGCAAACAACAGCATACGTACCAACGCTATCGATATGTCGTCGATCTCCCACGCGTCGATATTAGACACCGTCGAGTACAAAAGCTCTGGCAACATATCGCGAGAAGCTGTCAACATTGACTATCCGAACGATCATTTAACCCAGAATACTCCTCCGACAATTTTCCGAGTCACACAAAACCAAACTCGTTATAAGAGTGGCTTGACTGCAAAAAACCTTATTGCGCCGACGACGAGTCTACGAGACGCGTTGCCCGTAACAACCAATACAGGGGACACAGACATAGTATTAAAAGAAAATGAGGCTGTTTCGATCAATATGATGCAAATGAAGAACAATCAGGCCTCTTCAATGCTGACTATCGCTCAAAATAAAGATAGGAACGACCACCTCATTCTGAACAAACCAAAATTGATAAATTTGATTACTCAAGAACAATCGTCTGAAGGCATATTTGATCAATCGAGGGTCAACGCAAAGAAAGCTGCTGAAAGAGGAAGTCAACAATCAAAAGTGGCACAACTTCAGATACAACAGAATCCTGACCTAGATATCGAGCCGGCCAGCGACGCTCAACCCAGTAATACAATGACGCAAGAACTGCGTTCGAACAAGAGTGTTTTTTTTACACGTCTCAATACTAGCGTTGAAGATCCGATCATTTTAACAAAAGCCAGCGATGAATTAATTGGACCAAATCTGGATTTGGCTCCCGATGCAAAAGAGGTGATTGAACGAAGTAGATCGTCATCAATGAAATTATTACCCACACCTGACGGAAGCATCGAAACAAGTGGTCACGAAAAAACGCAACAAAATGTAACGATATTACGACCGCCCCCCCCAAATATCGGGCCGGAGAGCACGCCGAATTCAAAATCAGTGGAAATAAGCGAAGACTTGCGTTTTCGGGCTCTTGAGCGACAGGTTATCGCAGCTGCGCGTGACGGTGCGAACCAGATTCGCATGCAGCTCTATCCACCTGGTATTGGTCAAATTTTGATCAGGTTAGCGCTTGATGGATCGAAGCTACGCCTCCACATAAGAACTTCCAGCATCGAGGCGACAAACTCTTTAAACGAGATGAAAGAAGCATTAAGATCAGCTCTGGACGACGCTGGATTTACGATAACTAGTCTTGATGTGAATGATGGGAACAACGATCCAGACGAAGATCGGAACCGTGAGCGGAATCATACAACATCGCAGGAAATACAAAGTGATCACCCTGAGTTTTCACTAGAACTTCAGGCTTAAGGATAAAAAATGGCTCAGGAACCCGAAGTAGATCAGCCCAAAAAAAAGCTTCCCGTTATAAAGATATTGTTGGGACTAATTGGAGCCCTAATTCTGATCGCACTCGGTGCCGGTGCAAGTATTCTATACGCAAAGCTCACTAAGCCACAGGAAGACAACCCTCTAGCTATTGTGATCGAACGCGGCTCGGAGGCCGCGAGCCAAAAGACTGGTGCAAAAACGCCCGACAAGGGAAAAGTTGAAGAACCAGCCCCAACTGGAAAACCTGTTCCGTCACGGGAACAATACATCACCAGTTATTTTGAATTTCCGGGCAATTTCACAACGAACATGCGCGGATCTCGACGCTTTGTACAAATGTCCATAGGCCTAGCTACTCAATATGACAAGCGTGTCATAGAAAATGTACAGAAACATGAAGTTGCTATTCGCTCCGAGGTTCTTGCAGTACTTGCAGAACAGGGGGAAGCGGAAATCTCAGGGGTCGAGAATCGGCGGCGAATTCAAGATCAAATAAGAGATGCTATTAATCGAGTCCTACTCCAGCGTACCGAGTTCGGTGGAATTGAGAACGTATTTATCACCGCCTTGGTAATGCAATAAAAATGACACCTACACGCAAACTCAGCAACGAAGAAGTTTCTGCCCTCATTGAGGGACTAAACGATGGGTCAATTGACCCAAATTCGAAACCAGCAAAGAAAGTAGAATACCGTCCATACGTGTTTGGCGGCGAAGACGCTGGTCTTCTTGGAGATCTGCACACGCTTCGGCTGATCAATGAGCGATTTGGAAGGCAATTACGTAATGTGCTGTTACCAATGTTGCGCTTTATGCCACGAATTTCAACACTTGCGCCGGAAACACGTCGTTTCGACGAATATGTTCGTGGCGCTGAGGCTTTCGTCAGCTTCACAACAGCGCGAGCAGATGCGTTAAAGGGGATGATCCTAATTCAGTTTCCCCCAAAACTTATAAGTATTCTCGTAAATTCATTTTTCGGTGGTCGTGGAAATTGCGGCGTTACGCACCAATCAGAATTCACACCAACAGAAGAACGAATTTTACAGGTAGTCATTGAAGGCTCTTTGAAGACGCTGGAGGAAAGTTGGAAAGAAGTTTATCCCGTTAGCTTTGATTTTATGGGAAGCGAAACTAATCCAGCTTTTACATCCTTCGTAGAAGGTCAGGAAGCTGTGATCATATCGTCGTTCGTCGTACAACTACCATATGCTGATCCAGCCACGATTGATATTTTGTATCCTCGTCAAGCACTAAAACAAATTGCTACTATTTTACGCAGCAAAATACAGCGTGTTGGCGACGGCCGTGATTTGAAGTGGGAAGCACGTCTTCTGGAAGCGATACAAGAAATTCAACTGAGCTTCATTCCCCGAATAGCGACGCCAGTTCTTACCATTGGCGAGCTACTACAATTGCGCGAAGGCATGGTCATCGATATCCAAACCTTTGAACAGGTCAAAATATATGTTGCGGAAGAACCGCTGCTTGAGGGAATAGTTGGCGAACAAGACGGACAGCTCGCTGTCCGTATCGTTGGATAGACGCGTTACGGGAGAACAGAAATGCCTTCAGGTGAACAAGACGAAAGTGATTCAGACCTCGGAGCAACGAACCTCCGACGACTAGAAAACATCGAGGTTCAATTAACGGTTGAGGTGGGCGGAACGAAGATATCAATTGGGGATTTATTGAAGCTCAATGATGGCTCTGTCGTAGAACTAGAGCGGCTTGCAGGCGAACATCTCGACATACTTGTAAATGGAACGCTCTTAGCAAAAGGCGAAATTGTTCTGGTCGGTGAACGATTAGGAGTGAGGTTAACTGAGATAGTATCTCCAGAGAAGCGGGTACGGAGCTTATGAATAACATAATGCCTTTGTTGTCTGGCGCTGCAATAATGGTAATTGCGATTTTAATCGCTGGAACGCTAATCCGACAGAGAAACAAACTCCATGCGAGGTTTGGACGGCCAGAAGGCATTCACCGTGTGATTGAGCTTGGCAGTGGAATGCGAATAGCAATTGTTGAAATAGATGGCCACCGAATTGCTTGTGCCATAGGCAAGTATGGCGTGACTGCAATGCAGACACTGAGCACAACAAATAAGGCCGAAACTCCGTGAGCAAAAAAACATTATTTATAACATCAACCATTATGATAATAATTGGATTGACCCAAAACGTATTTGCGCAGTCGGGTTCTGTCTTTGATTTTCCATTACTAAAAATCGAAGGTCAAGCTGACGGCAAGCAAAGTCTCTCTCTGTCACTGCAAACACTCGCATTGATGACAGCGCTTACATTGTTGCCGTCATTATTGCTCGTAACAACTAGCTTCACGCGAATAATAGTTACGCTGTCTATTTTACGGCAGGCGCTTGGGACACAGCAAACACCCCCAAACCAGGTACTAGTCGGACTTGCGTTGTTCATGACGCTTTTCATAATGGCGCCGACCTTTAAAGAAATCAATGAAACCTCTTTTTCTCCCTACTCCAATGGCTCAATAACCATTGAGGATGCAAGTATGCGTGGCCTCGAGGTAATGAAGCGATTCATGCTACGCCATACGAGAGAATCCGACCTTATCTTGATGGCTGAACTTCAAGGCGACAAGGGCTATGCGAGCCCTGAGGCAGTGCCAGCACCTGTATTAATACCAGCGTTTATAATAAGCGAACTTCGAACAGCTTTCACCATTGGTTTTTTATTATTTCTGCCCTTTCTTGTGATCGACATCGTTGTCGCAAGCGTTCTAATGTCGTTAGGCATGATGATGCTTTCTCCAACTCTCATATCACTTCCGTTCAAGCTGCTTTTATTCGTAGTCGTAGACGGATGGAGTATGACGATTTCATCAATCGTCCAAAGCTTTACTAGGGGCTGAAGCGATGTTGTATCAGCAGTATGCAACCATCGGTCGTGAGACGCTTATAAGTGTTCTTTTTGCGACAGGGCCTATTTTAATAACGGCTCTTCTCGTTGGTCTATTGATTGGAATATTCCAGGCAGCAACGTCGATCAATGAAAGTACCCTGACATTTGTACCAAAATTAGTTATTGTTTTAGGAATTCTCGCGATCGCAGGCCCGTTTATGATGTCCACGATGACAGGATTCTTCTTCACAGTTTTTACAGAGATAGCGAGGGTCGGTAGGTGATCGTTCTTGAAGAAAGTGCGGTCTTTGAGAAAATGTGGTTACTTATCCTCATTTCCGTTCGTATGACGGGAATGCTGCTTATAGCCCCCTTTTTTTCCGCCTCTGCTATTTCGACACCAATCAGAGTGACCCTCACTATAACTTTGGCTTTTCTTCTCTCAAATTATATATCAGTTCCCTCAGTTGATATGTTTTCATTGATGGGTGCTATCCTTTTAGCCCGAGAGGTTTTAATCGGGGTCATGATAGGCCTTATTTATCAGCTTATCTTTGCGGCTATAGCGATGGCCGGAGAACAAATTGCGTTTTCAATGGGCCTTGGTTTCGCCTCAATAATTGATCCGCAAACTGGAAGTCAATCGCCAGTGATCACGCAATTCTTATCAATATTGCTTGTGCTTATTTTTCTATCCGTTGAGGGGCATCATTTACTTATTCAACATGTTGTCTTGAGCTATATATCATTACCAATAGAATTAAAATTTGATACAGATATATTTTTGAACATATCTCGAAGCGCCGCATTGATTTTTTCCATCGCTATCATCTTTGCGATGCCGATCATTGTTGCTTTATTTTGCTCAAATCTCTTGATTGGGCTATTAACACGCGTAGCACCCCAAATGAACATATTCTCTGTTGGGTTCCCGTTGACGATTCTTATTGGGCTCGCACTTCTACTTGTACTTATGCCTAGTATGAGCGATTCGCTATCCGTATTGATCGAAAATGCTGCGGCTACAACCCGCAAACTGATACTTGGGGAGGTATGATCTAAATGGCCGCAAATGACAGCGATCAAGAAAAGACCGAAGAAGCCACAGAACGGCGCAAGACAGAGTCTATCGAAAAAGGGCAAATTTTAAGCTCAAAAGACTTTGTAATGGGAGCCGTATTAATAGCAGGCGCGATGCTTTTTTCATATTTTGGCCGCACCATGTTTTCGGAATTAGTCGGAAGCTTTAGGCAGGGCCTCGATATCTCATCCATTCTTGTTCAAGAAATCAGCCTCACAAGCATTATTGCTGATCGGTTCATTTCAGCAGCAATTATTGTGCTGGCTTTTTCGTTTCCGTTAGTAATTATTGCCATCAGCGCGCAAATGCTTATCGGGGGCATCCATTTTATTCCCTCTAATTTTAATTTTAAGTCTAATAGATTATCAATTATTTCTGGTTTCGGGCGCATGTTTGGTTCAAACGCGCTTATTGAGCTTACCAAATCAGTGCTTAAAGTTCTTGTGCTGGCTGTGCTAGGCATGTTTCTTTTGATACATAGTCTGCCTCAATTTTTAGCAATAGCGTCTGGAAGTCTTGAATCCACTGTTGAGAACGTTGGCTCAATTACGTTGTGGATATTCCTTATCTTGGTTGGATCGGTAGCAATGCTTGGACTTATGGATTTGGTCATTCAGTTCGTTCGCCATAAAAAGCAGCTGATGATGACAAAGCAGGAAGTTAAAGATGAAAACAAGCAGACGGAAGGCGCCCCGGAAATTAGGGCCCGTATAAGACGCGCTCAGCAGGAAATTTCCCAACGTAGCTCAGTTTCACAGGTCGAAAAAGCTCAGGTTGTTCTCGTAAATCCGCAGCATTTTGCTGTTGCCTTAAATTATGACTTCGCAGAGGGTTCCGCCCCCAAGGTGATTGCTAAAGGTGCTGATGTGATAGCTTCACAAATAAGAGAGCGAGCGGAGGCAGCTGGGATCCCAATCCTTACGATGCCGCTTCTCGCAAGAGCACTCTTCTTCACAACCGAAATTGGCTCGGAAATTCATGCGGATTTATACCGCGCGGTGGCTGCTGTCCTAAGCTTTGTTTTCCAGGCCGGCGCCGCTGGAGATCCGCCAGACGTCGAAGTACCTGATGCCCTGCAGTTTGACGCAAATGGAAATCGAAAGACACGCAACAAATGATCGGCGTTTCCTGTTTTGGATGCATTCATTTTATTATCACTCACGATGCAAGGAACCCGTATGCGTGCCTCGCATACGGGTTCCGCTCTCGACGTATCCCCTCTATCGAAGTACTAATGACGTCGGGTCTCAAGTGTCAACGGCGCGTATCAAATCCTAATACCGGGCTCAAGAGGAGGCCGAGATGAGCATTAAACCAACGAAAAAAACCAAAAGTGATAAGAACCCCCTAAATTTGCCAGAAAATAAGTCCCCGTCTGCGGCTGAAGCAGTCGCCTCTAAACCAATAAAGAGCACCGTTCCTCGGCCAGATAAAACAAATGCCGCTGACAAAACGCCCGCAATCGAGGAAGCGATTGAAATTGCTCTTGAGGCGGCCAGCACTGCCGTTGATTCAGCACTTGAGATACAACGCATTCGTGCGGAATCTTTCAAACTCATTACAGAGACGCGAAAGAGCAGCCGATTATTGCTATATAGTGCAACGCTGATTTTCCTCCTCGCAGCCGTTGCTGTGTTTGGTTCGCTGGTCTATTTCAAGCGTGCTATTAATGATCTTGATTTGATAACAAAAGTAAACCGGGATGCTCTGCTTGTCTTTTCGGGTGAAATCAACGGTCTTGTCGCGGTCGCTAAGAAAGTTGATGAAAATGTGAAATCATCCTCGCAGGCCCTCGAGGCTATAGCACTCTCAAATTCCGATCTTGCCAAGCAAGTGCAGGTTTTAACGCTAGCTCTGAATACAGCGAACGCCAACATTACGAAGCTCGAGGCTCAGGAGAAGCGATTCGCTGAAATCAAACAATCGTTGGACGAGCTTAGTTCTGCTACTCGATCAGCCAATGCAAGAACAGTTGATTTGATATCAGCAGCGTCACGGCCAGCCCCCTCTACGCCGCAAGCGAAGACACAAGTAATGGTGCGTCCACCCGTTGCGACACGCCCAAACGCCGGTCGCCCTGCTGCTTCGGCCCCAAGTAACTCCATGATACGATACCCGTGAACGTTATTATTAATGCAAATTGAAACGCGCACTTTTGATGATCTTGTAATCGTGACCACGGTTCACCGCTTCACGGCGGCGGAACGGACAGGTTTGCTTGTCGGCGACTTCATCGTCTCTTTCGCTTCATGCGCGCCAAGCGCAGCCCTGGAGGATCGAGAATTGTTGCAAACACTCAAGCGGACGGACTGGCTCACGGTACTACGCGGAGGTATTTTGTTCCGCCTAGCGTTTAGCGAAGGGTTGGATGGCCTTGAATTTGAAGCAGCAACACCGGCTGAGCTGATTGATATTCCAACAGGCGCGACGTGGCCGCTTTACTGGGGCGGCGTTCAGTCGAACGGCGACATGATTTTAATCCCCGAGGATTTATCCTGCTTCTGGACTTTTTTTCCGCCATTTTTGTACGCGAGGTTTCGTCAATGGCAGATGCTGACTGCAACGGTTCTGATTTGGTGTGTCAGCTATTTATCGGGCGGAATAGTTATATTTATTATTGCCTATGCAGCGACTGTAATACTTCCGTTATTGACTGGTTCAAACCTGCTCCGCGAAGCGTCAACGAAGCAGGGGTATCTGGCGCGCGGGTCTTATGCCATCGCTTCCCATAGCCTCGCAGCAGCTCTTGAAATCGCGACCGCAAATACGATTAAAGAAAGTCGTGAAGTGGCAAAGCGTCCCAAGGTCCCTAATGGCGAGGCCTAGAAGAATGGAGCATCGTAATTGCTTCCACCACGTCCATTGAAAGGCCAGTACGTCGCATAATTTGGTCGCCGGGTTTCCCCTCACGGGCAAGTTGTATTGCCTGCTCAAGTAGCTCTGGCGCATCACGCCCGGACACGGGATCATGAGACTTCATCTGCATCAATTTTACGTCAGTTTGCAATTGGTTTAACGAGCTGGCAACGACAGCCTCGCGCTCGCGCGACTGTCGGCGTGTGCCTGTTTCATACCGCTCCATTCGAACTGTCAAATCATTCAGGCAGAGGGTCATTTCTTCCAGGCGGAGATCATATTTTTTCTGCTCTTCCAGGCGGAGATCATATTTTTTCCGCTGACGCCCTAACATTCGAGCTGCATAGGCCACTGTCAATAAACCGATAAACGTCAAGATGAGAGCTTCAATCAACAGGTTCATCTCGATCCCTTTCAGCATCACGCCACGCGTTGATGACGACGTCAAATGCACGGAGACGTAATGCAAGGTCATGGACGATGGCGTCGCTGACTTCACGCAATTCGCGAACCAAAGAGAGATCATCGGGACGAACGACGTCCGTTGAGCTCAATCTTTCTAACCAGATATGAAAATCTGCTGTCGCGGCTTCAACCGCACCAAGATCGTTTGAGGCGAGAGCACGCTTCATTGATTCAAAAGCAGAGTGAAGAGCCAGTAATTCTGGCGAACTCATCAGAGAGCCTGTTCGCCGCGCCGCTTGAAATCAACGTCGATCATCCACTCAGCCAATTGATCAAAATCTACGGGATAAGCATTGTTGCGAATAGCCTCACGGATAGCTTCTATGCGCGTTTGATCCAGAGGGGCCGCGCCGCCACTGCTTGCTGACGTCACGTCGATGAACGCCCCGGCAGCACCGGAGGTCGCGGCTGACTGCCCAGGCGGCGGAGCTAATGTCGAACTATCAGCTTTAGCGCCTTTGCGGGCGCCGGGCTCGAGATAGGTCAGATTTTGGCGTATGCCGTCGATCATGGTTAGCACCTTTCACGTCCTAAGACGGACGCCTCATCACGTCCTAAGACGGACGCCTCATGTTTTTCTTTAGTATTAAAATCGGATCTCGTCGAGTTTTAGAATCTGACGACGACAACGGTCTTGTCACGCTGAAGGCGCCCCTTCATAGGGGCCCCAGTGCGGACATTCTTTACGCTGATGAGATCCCCCTCGTAACCATCTTCCTCTGCCCTCGCAGGAGTCGCGATCTCAAACCCCTGCCCTGCAGCCAGTAAATTTACTGTCTCACCTTTCATAACGAGAGGTGATTTTATAATATTGCGCGCGGTCAGCACGGCCCCGCTCGTGACGCCCGACGTAAGGCGCATACCAATTGCCTGGCTTAACGACTTCAGCGCTTGTCCCGGCGGCACGTTAGCCTGTAGGGTTTCCTCAATCAGATCATTGGTCAAGATCATCCCGGTGGACAGCGTCGCTTTGGCGACGACGACTGGCCAACGCTTTTCTGCGCCGCCTTGCTCCTTTAGTAACTGAGGAGAAGCACCAACGCCCCTTGCATCCGTTGTCAGCACATAACGCCAGGCGGTGGGGCCGGTGCATGTCATCATGAAGCTTGAACCGGCCGCGCTTCGCGGGACGATCGAAAGATTGGCGCAAGCAGCCAGGCTCAAGCGGGGATCAAGAGGCCCAATGGACTCCGAGACGGGAGCCTCGTGACCGTGTTTCGCGAACCATTGCATTAACTCACGGCGCAGGTCTTCAGCTCCCCAGCGCGCGCCGTCAGCGGCGTATCCGAATTGCGTCATAATCAATAGTAACGAAATAACCTGAACAATGCGCATGTTTTATTCCTATCGCATCAAGATCGCGAGCGATTTCCCCGGAACAACAGGAGAAGGCTTCAAGGCCTTCCCAGATGAGCGTTTCACGTCCACATCGTCGATCCGCACGATCTGCCATCCATTCGTTTTTGAACCGGGTAACGTGACAAGAAAATAATCTCCGGCAGCCACACCATGTTCCTGACCGACGGACAGAAGCAAATTTCCGCCTTTTGCTTCCAGGACCATCGCACGTAATGGGCGGCATGCGAGAATGCGTTCCAGCTCGATCCGCACTTCATCAAATAGCGGTTCAATATTGACTTTAGGTTGCGAGATAAACGCTTCATCCAAACCAAAGATCGAACGACGGTCCGCAAATTTCACCCGCTTCACGATGTCTGCGACATGAGCCCCAGAAAAATTATCACGTAGCTTAAGCGAAATCGTTACCGATACATCAGTGACGTTTGCTATCAGGTTATCTCGTCTCTCGCGCTCAACAACTATTGTTCCGCTTAGGGAATAACCGGCAGCACTCGGAATTTCACCCATTAACTGACTGTAATAATCATTGTCGGAAGCGCCGAAGCGCTCCGCACCCCTCAGTTTAGGGAGCCAACGCTGATCTGATATTCGGAACGAAACGCCCTGTTCCAAAACCGAAGATGCACGTGATAGTCCCTCGTTCACCGATTGAACAATGTGTCCTTGCAAGCCCGGTGCAACGCGTACGCCTATATGTCTTACATCTATATCGACCCGTTTCCCCTCGCAGGAATTCTGATCGTCTTCGCCAATTGCTTCGATCGAAACCATAAAAGCCGACCCTTGGCGCTCCTCTCGAACAATGTGGTAGCCCTTGAACCGTCCTTCTACGAGCGCCGAAGATTCTTCACGAAAGATCCCCGACGCGGACTGCACACTAAAGCCCCGCACCTTGGTTTGAAGTTTTCCAGCCGCGTCATAAAGCGCCTCAGCCAGAGCGGCCTTTCTAGCTGATGCGATATCGGATCCAGCTATGGCTGCGCGCCCCTCCCCCTGTACGACGCGATACCCGGCGTAGACTGAGCCAACACAACCAAGGATCAAAACTAGAGCGAGGGAAAGAACACGCATATCAAATCTCTATTGAAACACTGGCCGACCGCGACTGCGGAGGGCATAAACTTCTTCAGCCGCAATCTCTAGCTCGGCCTGATAAACATCATTACGAACGGGCTGAATACTCACAACCCGCGCGCCGCGAATTAGACCCTCGACTTCGCTGCGCAAGAGATCGTTGACAATCCGTCCTTCCGCCACGGACGCTTGTCCAGCAACGTTTGCACCATATAATTTTTCGGCAAGCTCGCGCATGGCAGCGAGCTTTGCAGCGCGAATAGCGTTCAATTGCTTCTGCGCAGTGCTGCGTCCCGGCTGTATTGAAACTGTAGCGTAACCAATAGCGCGCATTGGAGCATCGCTTCTGGAACCACTGAATGAAAATGAATCCACATGGGCTGCGCAACCGGAAAGAGCCAGCGCTAAAACAAGGACGGCGACAAACGGTTTCAAGCAGCACCCCACGATGAATTGTCAGAGACGAAATTAGCAAGTTTCATGCCGATGGCATGTAGCTCTGGCATACACCTTGCTAACACCCCTGCTACAGCGCCTACTCGTAGGAAGTCGCCGGAAAACCGACGCTCCAAGCATCGTTATGGCGGATACTTGACACTGGAGACGATGCTTGACGGACGTAGCACTGACACCAGGCGGAATGGAAAAAGGCCGTCTTTTAAGCTCGGTCGTACTTCCGCTCGCACTCATTGCGATGATCCTCCTTATGGTTATCCCCGTCCCGCCGTTGGTTCTAGACTTGTTCTTCACTTTTAATATCGTGTTATCTCTCGCCATTCTTATGGCTAGCCTTAATACATATCGGCCGCTGGAGTTCTCCGCCTTTCCAACCGTTCTCCTATTTGCAACCATCCTACGCTTAGCCTTGAACGTGGCATCCACACGTGTCGTTTTGGCCGAAGGACACAAGGGCACGGATGCTGCCGGCCAAGTTATCAAAGCATTCGGAGAATTCATTACGGCTGGTAATTTTGCTATCGGCATGCTCGTGTTCTTCATTCTTATCGTCATCAACATGGTGGTGATCGTAAAAGGCACAGGACGCGTGTCGGAAGTAAGCGCTCGCTTCACACTGGACGCGATGCCTGGCAAACAAATGGCAATTGACGCTGAGCTTAATGCCGGCCTTCTGACTGGAGAAGAAGCAAAAAAACGTCGAGAAGAAGTGACGCGGGAATCTGACTTTTATGGCTCTATGGATGGCGCCACGAAGTTTGTGAAAGGCGACGCAATCGCAGGATTGTTGATCCTTGGAATCAATGTTATCGGCGGCCTGATCATCGGTATGGTCTACCACGACCTCACTTTAGCTAAAGCCGCAAAAGTTTATATTACGCTCGCTATCGGCGACGGACTTGTTGCGCAAATTCCTTCGCTGCTGCTCTCCGTTGCAACCGCTGTAATCGTCACAAGAGATTCGTCAGCGCACAATCTGTCCGACCGCTTGATGCTGCAATTGGGCGACGGTCGCGCATGGTGGCCGGTGGCTGGAATTCTAACCTTGTTTGGTTTGGTTCCCGGTATGCCGACAAGCCTTTTTCTGGGCGCGGCAGGTGTTGCGATGTTCGTCGCCTGGCGTTCAAAGCAAGTTGTAACAGACGCCGCTGACGCCGTTGACGCAGTCGCTTCAACCCAAGATGGCGCAGACGGAGCCTCCGATCAAGCCGAGCAACTAACTCTCGACGATGTATCCAATCGAGCTGTCCTGCTTTTGGAAGTTGGCTATGGCCTGATCCCTCTCATTGAGGAAAGTGGAAAAACCGCCCTTGTTTCTCGCATTACCGGCATCCGAAAGCAGGCGTCGAGAGATCTTGGCTTTATTATACCCCCGGTGCGTATCCGCGATAATCTATCGATTCAGCCGAACGCGTATCGCCTCACGATTGCAGGCGTGGTCGTCGCAGATGACGAAGTCGCAGTCGGCAAGCTCCTCGCTATTCAAAGCGAAGCCTCAAATATCAACCTTCCTGGCGAAATCGTAAAGGACCCCACTTTCGGACTCGATGCGGTCTGGATTGAACCGCAGGATCGAAGCCGCGCCGTAGCCGCGCGTTACACCGTCGTCGATCCCGCCACAGTGGTGGCGACGCAAATTAATCAATTGCTGCGCGCAAATGCAGCGGATCTTCTTGGCCAAGACGAAGTGCAGGAATTGCTCGATCACGTTTCTAAAAGCGCCCCTAATTTAGTTTCCGGAATGGTTCCGAAGCTGATTTCGCTGGGCGTACTAACGCAGGTGCTCAGGGCGCTGGTATCGGAACAAATATCTATCGGCGATATGCGGCGCATTCTCGAAGCGCTCTCGGGAGCTAAAACACGCGAGATTGATGATCTTGTAGATACTGCTCGCATTGCGTTGGCGCCGATTATTGTTCAACGCGTTTGCGGGCCCAAGGAATCGCTTTCAGTCATCACTCTGGACTCGGCGCTGGAGCAGATCATCATACAAAATGCACGCACTGGCGGCCGGGAAAGCGGGATGATTGAGCCCGGACTTGGTCGAAAATTGCTTGATTCCTTTCAGGAACAGTCAAAGATTTTGGCTGAAAAAGACAAGACACTTGTCGTCGTCACATCACCTGTGTTGCGGCGTGAACTATCAACACTCGTGAGACAGGCAGCGCCTGACGCACTGGTTCTAAGCTATCGAGAAATACCAGAAAATAAACGTATCAATGTTGCAGCCATTATTGGCGGATCAGAAGCATAGGACCTGAACCATGCTCAACCACGTAAAAGTGATCGCTGAAGACAGCTCAGCAGCGATGGAAAAAATCACGCGCGAACTTGGCGCCGATGCGCGCATTATTTCCACACGCAAACTAGGAAGCGGCGTCGAAATAATAGCCTCTCCCCCGATGGATTTTGCCGCTCATCTTGAACAACAGTCTGCTTCATCAACCGTTAAGCGGACGAGCCGAAGGATGGAGGAATTCGCCGCACTTCTTGACGACGCACGGCAAGCGAACCAACCAAGATTACGTCGATCCGAGACAAACAAAGCGCCGCTTCAAAGAGGTGATGACGACAACCGCCTGACTGCACTTGAAGGCTCTATTGCAGAGATCAAGGCGATGCTGGGGTCCGAACTGATGGCGAACGGCCTGATGGCGGCTGGCGCATCACCGGCATTAATTTCTATTTTTCTCGCTCAAGCCAACGCCATCGAAGGCCCCCGCTCCGACCGTAACTTTGCAGCTTTTCTGGCCTCGCGCCTCGTACACAAGGACCCTCCAGACCTGTGCGGAGGACAGCGCATTGTAGTCGCGCTTGGCCCTTCAGGCTCAGGAAAAACGACAATGCTAGCGCAATTGGCTGCTAAGATACGACTTGAAAACTCAGAAGCGCGTGTCGCTTTTGTAAACGCTGACGCGCGCAGACTAGCTGCGAGCGAACAATTGCAGGCCTATGGCCGCATCATGGACGTACCCGTAGTCGATATTGAAAAGGTTCGGGAGCTGTCAGGATTTGTTCGCAACGCGGACAGCCAGCTCACCATGCTTGTTGATATGCCGAGTGGAGGCTCCGATTGCGAAACGCTGATGCAGGAATTGAACAGCCAGTCTGATGAACTCGCGCCAATCACGCGTATCGGCGTAATAGCGTCAACGTTATCTGCCGAGTCCATCACGCAGATGTTTGAGACTTATCCAGACATCGACGCGATAGCGCTTACAAAACTTAACGAAGCGCGCGTGACACTGACAGCTATCAGCCAACTCAGCATGCGTCAGGCGCCGATAGCTTATCTCTCTACGGACTCTCATTTGATGCGCGGCCTGACGGAAGCCGATGCTTCAACCATTGAGCGCCTGATCCGGGGAAGTCTGCCTGGAGTTCGCAGAGAGAGCGCCGCCTGATGGGGACAGCGATAAAGTTCAGGAACGCGATCGCGCTTGCAAGCGGAAAAGGCGGAGTTGGAAAAACCAACATATCCGTCAACCTTGCTATTGCTTTGCGTAAATTGAACAAGCGGGTAACTTTGTTCGATGCGGATATGGCGTTAGCTAATGCACACATTGTAATGGGCGTACAGCCGACAATGACTCTCGTCGATGTTCTGGATCATGAAAAATCACTGATGGACGTCAGTACTATCGGGCCATTAGGAGTGAGGTTAATATCAGGCGGGAGCGGTCTAGTTGAATTGATGAATGTTCCATCAGAACAACGCTCGAGACTGATCCATTCGTTTGCAGAGCTTGAAGCGACTTGTGATTATATTATCGTTGATACCGCAGCTGGCATTGAGGACAATGTTCTCGAATTCGTGCGGGCGTGTAATAGAATAATGATTATTGTTGTCGGCGAACCGGCGGCATTCATTGATGCGTATGCATGCATAAAAATTCTTCATCAAAACTATGGGATTTATACCTTTGATGTCATCGTGAACAGATCCAGAGATGATACTCACGGTATTGATGTTTTTAAAAGATTCAAAGGTATTGTAGAACGATTTCTCGACGCAAACCTGTATCATGTGGCAAGTATTCCTGAAGATAATCAATTGCATGTCAGTGTCGCAAGATGCAATCCCATCACGATCATGAATCCTGATGCACCATCCGCCCGCGCAATTATAACGCTTGCGGCATCGCTCGTAAAAACAGACGACAGCCAAACGAACCAGATTGCCCCCTACTCGTCGCACAAAAGCGAGACGAGCGAACCCGACAAATCAGGCGACAGATTGATATGACCGGATTGCGCGTCTATGCAGAAGCTTTAAGCGACCCGGATGTAATAGCCGAGCGCGTGCGCTCGCACATGCCGCTGGTGCGCAAAATTGCCTGGCAGGTGCATGGACGCGTCCGCGACCTGTTTGAGATCGAGGATATGATTCAGATCGGCATGATTACGCTGATCGAAGCCTCGCAACGATTTCAGGACAATGGCGTCGCTACTTTCGGTGCGTACGCCTCCGTCCGTGTACGCGGAGCTCTGATCGATCATCTGCGGAAACATTTAACTCTGACGCGTCTAGGCGTGCAGCAACGCAACCAGATCGCAGCGGCAGAACTTGCGGTAAAGACGGCGGGTGGCGATCCAAGAGACAGCGCAGCCGTTGCAGCGGGGCTTGGCATATCAGCGAGCGAGCTCGCTATTTGGCGCGAACGGGCTGCAGCAGCGCCACACAAATCGCTGGATGAAATCTATGACGATCATTCAGCTTGGTTTGTCGATAAAGGCCATACGCCAGAAAGCGCGGTTGTTGCAGACGAATTACGGACGATACTGATCGCCAACCTCAAACGACTGAAGCCGCGTGAAGCCCTGGTTCTTCAGCTCTACTTTGTTGAAGAATTAAATCTCGAAGAAATTGCAGAAGTGCTGACGGTGAGCGTCGGTCGCGTCTCACAAATCAAAAAATCTGCCCTCGGCCAATTGCGGGAATGGATGAGCGATTAAAGCTTAAGCTCATGTAATAAAAGCACCTCTAAACTGGCACATTAATTGCTATTTTAGGACAGTCGAATGTGGGTATCATAAAATGATGAAGACATCACTGACCGGCGTAATTGCGGCATCGCGAGACCTTTCGGTTATCTCCAATAATCTCGCAAATGCTAAAACGGCAGGGTTCAAGAGGTCGATTGCGCAGTTTGCCGAGGTAAGAAGCACAAGTGAAGGTGCGCGCTCAGGCGTAGAGGCTGGGTCAGGAGCTCTAACCCTGGATATTCGACGCAACAATACACAAGGCGGGTTCACAAATACGGAAAGCGCTCTCGACATAGCCGTATCTGGCAGCGGGTACCTCGTGTTCGGCGAGGCTAACGGCGCGCCCGGCGAGATGGACATGACCTACAGCCGTGCAGGTAAACTTACTCTAAACAAGGATGGTGCTATCGTGGACTCTGCAGGAAATCCGTTGCTTGGTTTTCCGATACTGACGGGAAACATGATAGGCGGACAACCAGCACCTATCAACCTCTCGGCAGCAGCAGGAGGCAAACCAGGAAACATCCAAACTGTTTCAATTGATGGCAAAGGCGTTATCAACATAACTCTTGCGAATGGAAGATCTGTCCAGGGCGGCGCGATTGCGCTGGCAACATTCCGAAACGATGACGGGCTGAAGAACGTCACGGGAGCAAAGCTAAAGGCGACCGATACATCGGGTCAAGCCGAGCTTGTGCCAGCGGGCCGAAATGGAATGGGTGACATTCGACAAGGCACGCTGGAAGATGCGAACGTCGATATCACGTCCGAGCTCATGAGCATGGTAAAGGCTCAACAGGCCTACAACGGAAATGCGCGTGCCCTGCAAACAAATTCCGAAATGATCCGCTCAGCAGTCGATACGCTTGTTCGTTGACGCTAACCAAGATTCTGAAATCAAGTGGTAGTCTCATGCAGCCTTGCCTAAGCATCATAACGGGTGTCGGAGATGTCGTTCTCCGACAACCGTTTATGGTGTTGTCTGTCAATGGCTCTGGATCTACCGCCGCTGATCCGTCCCGTCGTGGGGCGCGCAACTGGCTTCGAGAATCAAACATTAGCTTCGCTAATGCGGGCGCAGCATATCCGTGCGATACGCATGGAAGACCAAACAATCGACCCGCATTGGCGAAAGCCGCAGCAGGACGAATGGCAGCAGCCTCAAAGCGGCATAACCATGTCGCCCGCTATGGCTCGACAAGACAATTGGGACGATCCGAGACCGCGTTATTCGCGTGCAGGAACGCCCTCCGATGCGGTGCCTGCACTGTCAAAGCTCGAAGCGCGCATCGCTTTGGAGCCCTGTTACGTTCATCATTATGCAAGCGCGCGATATGCGGCAGTATCCTATCTACCATGGACGAACGCGGATCGACGCAGCAATTTAGATATGTATGCTTGAGGCAGCACGCATGACTGAACAAGAATTCATGAAGGGTC
>CAMCUC010000011.1 GCA_945878875.1 Rhizobium sp. Q54 | reverse complement strand
CTTTGCCGCCCAATGGGCGGGCGAGGCCATGTAAAGATTGGTGAGGTTGATGGGCAGGAAGCTGTCGGGCTCGCTCGTGGTCAGTTCAACCGTCAGGTCGTCGATCTTGCGGGCAGAGCGCAAGGTGGGCATACGCGAAACCGTGAGGCCCACTTGCGAAGGATCAAAGTGCGCGGCGTCTTTGTTCAAAACTTTCTCAACGTTCCAGACGATTGCATCAGCAGTCAGCGCCGAGCCGTCATGAAATTTGACGCCGGGACGAAGTTTGAAAATCCATTTTGTTTTATCGGCAGCATCCACGACCCATTGCGTTGCAAGGCCCGGGATGATGACGGAGGCCTTGTCTGCCGACGACAAATCCCATTGCGTGAGGCTGTCGAACATCGGAATTCCGGTGAAGCGATTGCCCTCAAAACCCTGGTCAGGCTGGCCGTGCGTGCGCGGAATATCAGCCGCCGTCATGCCGATGCGAAGCAATTTTTCCTGCGCGAAGGCAGCGCCTGCGAGCATGGTGGAAGCGAGAAAACTTGTTGAAACGAGATGCTTTATACGATTGCTGCTCATCGTGTTTTTGCTCCGGCTTGTGACCGCAATCGTCGGCGCGGCGAAATTGCAGACGCATCGATCAGAAAAACTTTTCCAGCTTCAGGTCAGGAAATTCATGCGAGTTTCCCTTGACCCAAACGCAAAGCGCATGCCAGCTAAAGCGGAGATTGAATTGCGCAGCGACGCGTATATTGCGGAATGATTCATTCCTCATCGCGTGTGCTGATTTTGAATCCGGTTTGCGCTTTATGTAAGCATTCGCATCGAGCGTACGATGAAATTTTCAGCAACAGGGCGATACATGCGCTTATTGGTCATCAATCCAAACACGACGGACTCCATTACGCATAAAGTTGGTGCTTGCGTGCGCGCGATGGTCCCACAGGCTTGTGAGATACGAGCCGTCACGGCAGCTTTCGGGCCGCGCTACATCGCCAGCCGCGCCGCGTTCGCCATTGCAAGCCATGCATCGCTCGACGCGTTCGCGCAACATGGCGCAGGGGCTGACGCCATTTTGCTGGCATGCTTTGGCGATCCAGGCCTCGACGCCTTGCGTGAAGTCGCAAACATTCCCGTGATCGGTTTGGTGGAGGCGGCGGCGCATGAGGCGAGCGCCAACGGGCACCGCTACGCTATCGTGACGGGCGGAGAGCGTTGGGGGCCGATGCTGGAAGAGATGTTGCGCTTGCGCAATCTTGATGGAGCACTCGCCGCGATCCGCACCGTGGCGCCCAGCGGGGCGGCGATAGCAGCAGATCCTGACGGCGCCATCGCTATGCTGGCGCAAGCTTGCGAGAGCGTTGTGAAAGACGACGGCGCGCAAGCCGTCATCCTCGGCGGCGCCGGGCTGGTGGGGCTTGCCGCACGCGTGCAGCCTTATGTGAGCGCCCCAGTCATTTGTTCAGTTGAGGCGGGCGTGCGCGCTGCGCTGGCGGCTTTGACAAACGCCATACAATCAAACCAGCCGAAGCAGGCCGATAGCGTTGACAGCGTCGGCCTTTCGCCAGCGCTCGCCGCGCTGATGGCCAACAAGCAAGCCTGAGCAAGAGTTGCTGCGCTTGTATTATCGCCCTGCGCGATTAGTGTTGCGGCAATCGCCTGCGGGCGTAGCAGGCAGGGGACGCGCGTTGAGACTTGGGGTAATCGGCTACGGCGCAATCGTTCGGCAGGCGCTCGCCTGCCTTGCGAGCGAGGGCGCATCGCTGGAGGCTTTGATATGCCTGACGCGCGAGGGCTCTGGCGGGCGGGCCGCTCAGGCGCTGGAGGCGTTCAGGGGCAGCCTCGCCAGCGAAGTTTTGATCGTCGACAGCCTCAGCCAGTTCATCGCCGCCCGCCCCGGCCTTGTGGCCGAAGCCGCCGGGCATGAGGCTGTTCGCGAATGCGCGCCCTCCCTGCTGATGTCCGGCGTGGACGTTCTGCTGGTGTCGGCGGGGGCTCTGGCCGACCAGAGCTTGCACGACAGCCTCAATGTGGCCGCCGGGCGTAGCGGCGCCAGATGGAGCGTCTGCTGCGGCGCCGTGGGCGGGCTCGATATCCTGGCGGCGGCAAAGCTGGCAGGCCTTCAGGAGGTCGTCTACGCCTCGCGCAAGCCGCCGCTGGCGTGGCGCGGCACGCCAGCCGAGCGATTGGTCGATCTGGCGTCTCTGAAGGATGCGCAGGTCTTCTATGAGGGCGATGCGCGCGCCGCCGCCCGGGACTATCCCCAAAACGCAAACGTGGCCGCCACAATCGCGCTGGCTGGCGCCGGTTTTGAGCGCACGCGGGTGCGGCTGATCGCCGATCCTCTGGCGATGCGCAACGTCCACGAGATTCGTATACGCTCGGCCTGCGCCGATATTTCAATTGAGATCGCAGGCCATCCCGCGCCCGACAATCCCAAAACATCCCTCACCACCGGCTTTGCGCTGGCCGCCGAAATCATCCGGGCGCACTTTTTGTAGATTGTTGACAATCTGCAATTCCAGCCCCAGTCTGGCGTTATGGAGCGCTGAACCGGGGAGGGTTGCGTGGACGATTTGACGATTCTGCGCACGCGCTCCCTGTCAGGCGTGCTGGAGGACGAGCTTGAGAAGGCCATCCTCGGCGGGCAGATTGCGCCGGGCGGGCGCGTCAACGAGAACGCGCTGGCCGCTCACTACGGCGTCAGCCGGGGTCCGCTGCGCGAGGCCTTGCGCACGTTGCAAGCCGCTGGCCTTGTCGTCTCCATTCCCAATCGCGGTTATTTCGTGCGCCGTGTCGATCCCGATGAGGCCACGCAAATCTATGACGTGCGCGCCGCTCTCTTTGGCCTTGCCGGGCAGACGCTGGCGCGCTGTGCGTCGGACGAGCTGATCGGCCAATTGCGTGCGCGGCTCGACGCCATGGATGCGGCTGCCAAAGCGCGCGATTTCGACGCCTATTATCCGCTCAACCTTGCTTTCCACGGCTTCATCGTCGAGGCGGCGGGCAATCCGGTGCTGGCTGCCCATTACAGAGATCTCGTCAAGCGGCTCAATCTGTTTCGCGCCCGCTCGCTGGTGCAGGGCGGAGGACTGGCCGTCTCCAACGCCGAACATCGCGCCATGGTCGAAGCCGTGGCTGCGCGTGATCCCGATGCTGCGCGCGAAGCGTTTGCAGCTCACGTCAACCGTGCGCGGACGCGCTTGCTGTCCGCCGATTTCCAAACCGAAAAGGGTTCTGCCTAAATGTCACAGACCAGCGCAATCACGGCTGAAGCAATCGAGTTCGTCGAGAAGGTTTCCTATAACGATCTGCCAGCAGAGGCTTTGCGCATCGGCAAACGCTGCATGGTCGATACGCTGGGCGTAATGATTGCAGGCTGTTCGGAGCATTCCGTGCATATTCTGATTGAAGACGCACTGGAGCAGGGCGGGCGGGAAGACGCGCTGTTGCTGTCGGGCGGCGCCCACAAGGCCCCCGCAGCTGTCGCCGCCCGCGTGCTGGGCACGGCAGGTCATGCGCATGATTGGGACGACACGCAGGTCTCGCATGACCCCGCGCACGTCTATGGCTTGCTCACGCATCCCTCCGTGCCGCCGCTGTCGGCCTCCATCGTCATGGCGCAGCGCCTTGGCGGCGTGGACGGCAAGCGCTTCATGCTGGCGTTCCAGACCGGCTTTGAAGTCGAGTGCAAAATTTCCGAATGGATGTCGCATCGTCATTATCGTCGCGGCCATCACTCGTCGGGCACGGTGGGCACGTTCGGCGCCTGCGCGTCAGCGGCAAAATTGCTCGGCCTCACGGGCGACAAGCTCGCGCATGCGTTCGGCATCGCCGCCTCGCTGGCGGCTGGCATCCGCGCAAATTTCGGCACCATGACCAAGCCCCTGCATGTCGGCCGCGCCGCTGAAAATGGCGTCACCGCAGCGCTCCTTGCCGCGCGCGGCTTTACCGCCGACCCGACCGTGCTTGATGGTCAATGGGGATTCTTTGCCGTGATGGGCGAGGGCTTTGATCCCTCCAAGCCCTCGCAGGGGTTTGGGCGTACATTCACGATCGCCGATCCAGGCGTCAGCATCAAGCCCTATCCGTCGGGTATTCTCACCCATCAGTCGATGGACGCGATGCTGAAGCTGGTTCTCGACAACGATCTGAAGCCGGAAGAAGTTGAGGCGATCCGCTTCTATGCGGGCAAGAACATTCTGGAGCCGATCCGCTATCCGCTCGCCGTCAATCATTTGCAGGCGAAATTCTCGATGCAGGCGCTGTTGTCAATGATGGTGTTGAAGCGCCGCGCCAGCCATCACGAATTTCTCGACGAGTTCGTGTCCTCGCCCGCGATGCAGGACATGCAGAAGCGCAGCCAGTGCATCGGAGACCCGGAAATCGACGCGCGCGGCTATGATCTCATTCGCTCACGCATCGAGGTTGACACGAAGGACGGTCGCACGCTGGTGCAATGGGCAGACGAGCGCTATCGCGGCGGCCCGCTCAATCCGCTCAGCGATTCAGACCTTGAGAGCAAGTTCCGCATGTGCGCGGAAGGCGCTCTGGGAGAGGCGCAGCAGGCGCGCCTGCTTGGCGCGGTTTCGGGCCTGGAGGGCCTTGCTGACGCCGCCGGTATTGCTGACATGATGCGCTTTGAGGCTGGCAAGCACTAATCAGCCCGCATCCGTCAGTTAACAGGACGCCTGACAACAAGGCGCCTGCAAGGGAAGAAACGCCCGCTGGTCGCCGCAAGGCGCCAGCGCCGACTGCAAAATCGGAAACGATCACGAGAGGGAGAACGTCATGCGCAAACTTGTTATCAAAAAGCTTTCGGCAGCCTTCGTTTTTGCCGCCATTTCAGCGTTTTTCGTCGCGCCTGCGGACGTGCGCGCGCAGCCTGCGCCCTACCCGCATAAAGTGGTGACCCTCGTCACCCATTCGAGCCCGGGCGGCGGCAGCGACGTGTTTCTGCGCGAGATGGTGAAATATCTTGGCAAGTATATCGGCGCGACCTTCGTCGTTGAAAACGTCTCGGGCGGCAGCGGCGCTCGGGCGCTTTCAAAACTTGCGACTTCCAAGCCTGACGGCTCGATCTTCTACGCCACCACGCCGACCTACATTTTCACGTCGCTGCTTTCAAAGCCGCAACATACTTGGCGGGATTTGCAACCGCTGGCGATCATGTTCGCCGATCCTGAAGTGCTCTACACGCGCGCCGATGGCCCCCACAAAAGCGTCAGGGACGTGATCGAACACGGGCGCAAGGCGCGCGCGCGCTTTGGCGTCGCCAACCCCGCATCGCTTGAGCGACAGGCCGCCGAGCGTCTGAAGACTGCGGCGCAGATCAACGCCGCCGTGGTTTCGCATGAGGGTGGCGGCGATCTGATGATCAACGTGCTCAACGGCACGCTGGATGCAGGCGTTGGCGAGATCCAGGAATTGCGGACGCAATTGTCGGCTGGCAAAGTACGCTTGCTGGGCTCGTTCACTGACAAGCGCCTGAGCGATTTCCCCGATCTGCCGACGGTGAAGGAGCAGGGCTTTGACGTTGTGGTCCATAAATTTCGCGGCCTCGCCGGACCCAAAGGCCTGCCCGCCGAAATCATCGCGGTGTGGGAAAAGGCTCTGCCGCAGCTGCTTGCCGATCCCGATTATAAAAAGATCTATGGATCGGAAAGCCTGATCGTCGATTTCCGGGGCGCAGCGCAAGCTGGTGAACTGGTGGAGACGTTCGCACGCGAAGCCGAAGCCTTCCTGAAAGAATCCGGCGTCATCAAGTAGGGATCGGCATCGTGAACGCTCACACAAAGCGCGACATCACCGGAGGGCTGGCGCTATGCGCGCTGGCGCTGGCTTATTTGTGGGGCGCAACGCTCATTCCGCAAAGCACTTTGTCGGATGAAGTGGGTGCGCGCGGCTTGCCGTTCGCGCTCGGCTTTCTCCTTGCGCTGGTGGGCGCAGCTATTGCTGTCAAGGCGTGGCTTGCGCGCACGGGGACGCATCGCGAAGAGAGCGCCGAAGGCGGGGCCTCCTTGCGCCGCGTGCTCGGGCTGCTCGCGTGCGTTGCACTTTATGTGCTTGTCGCGTGGCTTGTGGGCTACATCATCGCCAGTGCGGTTCTGCTTCTGGCTGTGTCGCTTTATGAAGACGCACCCCTGAACTTGCGCACGTTTGGAGTGGCGGGCGCAGGCGCAATCGTCTTCTGGCTGATCTTCGTCAAGTTCCTCAATGTCGAGCAGCCCATCGGCAAATTATTGGCGGGAAGCTGATATGGAAATCGCGGCGCTGGTGGCTGCAATGCTGTTTGGAACCATGCTGGTTCCAGCAGCGCTCATCGGGCTTGTCTGGGGCGTCATCGGCGGCGCGATGCCGGGGCTTTCGGCCTCCGTCACGATGGCGCTGGTGTTGCCGTTCACCTATGGCATGGAGCCGATGACGGCCATTGTGCTGCTGGCTTCGGTCTACATCGGCGCTGAATATGGCGGCTCCATTCCGGCTATTTTGATCCGCACGCCTGGCACCAATTCAGCCGCCGCGACCGTGATCGACGGCTATGAGATGAAGCTGCAGGGACGCGCTGGAGAAGCGTTGGGAATATCGCTCTGGTCCGGCGTTGTGGGCTCGCTGTTTGGATTGATTGCGCTGATCGCCTTCACCGAGCCGCTGTCGGAACTGGCGCTGGCGTTCAAGCCGATGTCATATTTTGCGCTGGGCATTCTGGGCATGTCTATCATCGCCTCCATGTCAGGCGATTCGATCCTCAAGGGCATCGCGGCGGCGCTTGTTGGCATGATGATCGCCACCATTGGCATTGACCCCTTGTCGGGCGTCAACCGCTATACGTTCGATCTGCCCGATCTGCTTGGCGGCGTAAAGCCGATCATGGTGATGATTGGCTTGTTTGCGGTCAGCGAATTGCTGCGCCAGTCGGGCGGCGCCGATCTTGGCTCGCAGGCCCGCATTGCGGTGCGGATCGTATTTCCCAATTTTGCAATGATGAAGCGCCTCGCCAAGCCGCAGGGAATTGGCTGTGGCGCAGGACTTGTTGAAGGCCTGCTGCCCGGCGGCGGCGGCTCGGTGGCTGCGTTCTTTTCCTATAATGAAGCCAAGCGCTGGTCGAGCAATCCGCAGGAATTTGGCAAAGGCTCGGTGGAAGGCGTGGCTGCGCCAGAGGCCGCAAACAACACTGTGGCCAGCTCTTCGCTGATACCGCTTCTGAGCTTTGGCATTCCTGGATCAAATTCGGCGGCGGTGCTTTTGGGCGGCCTGCTGATCCATGGCCTGCTGCCTGGTCCGCGTTTGTTTGAGCAAAACGGTGATGTCGTGACGGGGCTTTATGTCGGCTCGTTCATCGCCACCATGGCGCAGATTCCGGTTGGACTTTTGATCCTGCCGCTGTGCATGTGGATGGTGAACCGCCCGCGCGCCTATCTTGCCGCCTTCGTGATGTTGCTGGTGATGAGCGGCGTCTACTCGCTCAACGGATCGTTTCTCGACATCGCTATCGTCGCGGCATTCGGGTTCACCGGCTGGTTGATGCTCAAGGGGGGGTATCCCTTCCTGCCAGCGGTTCTTGGCGTTGTCCTGGGACCAATGGTTGAATCCAACTATCGCCGCTCGCTTTTGTTGTCGGGCGACGATCACTCGATTTTCATCGAAGACCCCATCGCTGTCGGCTTCCTTGTGACAGCGATGATCTTTGTGGCTTTCTCCATCTGGCGCGAGCGCAAGGACGCGCTTGCCCGCTCGACTATGAAAGAAGTCTGAACCTATGCATGACGCCCATTCTGCTCCCGCCGCAAAGCCAGTCGCGCTCGCCGTCGGGCAATTTGCCGCCGCCGTAATGGCGGAGAAACTACCTGCAAGCACGGCTAAAGTGTGTGCTCAATTGATGATTGACGTAGCTGGCCTGTGCGTGGCCGCGCGCAACACGGATTACGTGCAGGCCTGCCTTGCAAGCGTTTTGTCGGATGGACCCGTCACCGCCATCGGCCACACGCGCGGCATGAACGCCTATGACGCCGCGCTGGTCAACGGCACGGCGGCCCATGGCGAGGATTTCGACGATACGTTTGAAGGTGGCCCCGTACACGCCGGCGCGGTCATCGTACCAGCGGTTCTGGCGATTGCGCAGCAGCGCGGGCTTGACGGAAATGCCGTGATGAAGGGCGTTGCGGCTGGCGTAGAAATCATGTGCCGCATGTCGCTGGTGACGCCGCAGGCGATGCATAAAGCGGGCTTTCATCCCACCGCCGTCATTGGCGCGCTGGCTGGCGCGGCGGCTGTTGGCGCAACGATCGGGCTGGATGGCCCGCGCATCGCCCGGGCCATGGGCATTGCGGGATCTTTGGCGTCGGGCATTATCGAATATCTGGCTGACGGTAGCTGGACCAAGCGTCTGCATGCAGGCTCCGCCGCGCAAGCAGGCATTCGCGCAGCCCTTCTGGCAGAGGCGGGATTTGTAGGCCCGCCCACCGTGCTTGAAGGAACGCACGGCTTCTACAAAGCGTTCGGCCCTTCAAGGGAGCCCGATTTCTCGCACCTCCTCGACGGGCTTGGAACGCGCTGGGTGACGGATGGCGTCGCCTTCAAGCCGTTCGCCTGCGGAACCATGACGCAACCCTATGTCGATTGCGCGATTGAACTGGCGCGCGAGGGTGTGCGCGCAGAGGATATTGTTTCCATCGTTTGCAATGTTGGCGAGGGCACGGTGCATCGCCTGTGGGAGCCGCTGGCGTTGAAGCAGGCGCCGCCGAACGGATATGCGGGCAAGTTCTCGACGCCCTATTGCATCGCGGTCGGGTTCATCGATGGCGACGCCGGGCTTGGGCAATTCACCAATGAGCGCACGCAAGACGCCGCAATCCAAGCGCTGGCCGCGAAAGTCTCGTTCGTGATTGATCCTGAAAACCCCTATCCAAACGAGTTTACCGGCCATATGCGCGCAACGCTGAAAGATGGCAGGGTGATCGAGAAACATCGCGCGCACATGCGCGGCGGGGCGCACGAGCCGCTATCGGATGAGGCAATTCTGGCCAAGTTCCGCGCCAACGCGCGCTTTGGCGGCTGGGATGCCGGGCGCACAAACGCACTTGAAACTGCGCTTGCTGCAATTGCAGCTGGCGGCAAAGTTGATTTCACGAAAGTTGAGGGCTGAACATGCGCGAACTCGAAGGATATGTGGCGCTCGTCACGGGCGGACCCCGCAACATTGGTCGCGCGATTGCAATGAGCTTTGCAAATGCAGGCGCAAGCGTCGTCGTCACAGCACTGTCGGACATTGCGGGCGCGCAAGCCGTGATCGACGAGATCAAAGCCGCTGGCGGACAGGGGCTTGCCGTGTCCTGCGACGTGACCAGGGAAGAAGACGTTGCGCGCCTGCATGACGAGATCGCGGCGCGATTTGGCCGTCTCGATATCCTCGTCAACAACGCCGCCGTGCGCCATGAGACGCCGTTTGGGGAGATGACCTATGCGCAATGGCGCCACGTGATGGGCGTCACGCTCGACGGCGCGTTTCTCACAGCGCGCGCCATGTATCCGTTGCTCAAGGCCAGCGGTCGCGGCGCCATTGTCAACATCGGCGGCATGTCGGCCTATACGGGCGCCAAGAAACGCGTGCACGTGCTGGCGGCCAAGTCAGGTCTGGGCGGATTGACGCGCGGGCTGGCGCACGATCTGGCGGAAGACAACATCACCGCCAATTTGCTCTCGCCGGGATTGATTGACACCGCGCGCGGCGGTCATTCCGCCAAAGAGCCCGATCATCACAAGCATCATACAACGCTTGTCGGGCGCAGGGGCAAGCCGGACGAAGTGGCTGGCATGGCGCTGTTTCTGGCCGGACCGAACGCACGTTACGTGACCGGGCAAACCATCCACTGCAACGGCGGCGCCTATTTGCCGACGTAACCATTTACCTGAGGAGGACAACATGCAGCGCACAAAAACTATTCTGTTGAGCTTGCTTGCGTCGACCTGGATGACACTGCCAGCACTGGCGCAAGCCTATCCCAACCAGTCGATCAACGTGATCGTACCCTATGCGCCCGGCGGCAATACGGATGTCGTGGGGCGTATCGTCGCCGAGCCGATGGCGGCGATACTGGGTCAAAAACTCATCATCGAAAATGTTGCAGGCGCCGGCGGCACAACGGGTTCACAGCGCGCCTCGCGCGCAACGCCCAATGGCTACACGCTGCTTGTGGGACAAATGGGAACGCACGCGGCCAGCGTCGGGCTGTATCCGAATCTGGGCTATGATCCGGTCAATGATTTCGAGCATATCGGGCAATTGTCGGATACGCCGATCGGCATCCTCGTGCGCAAGAATTTTCCCGCAAAGGATCTGAAAAGCTTCATCGGTCTGCTGAAGGCTGATTCGCAGAAGTACAACAACGGCCACGGCGGCGTCGGCGCCACCTCGCATGTGTCGTGCCTGTTCTTCACCGCTTTGGTTGGAGCGCGCTCGCCTATGGTCGCCTATCGCGGTTCAGGCCCGGCGTTCAACGATATCCTGAGCGAGCAATATGATTTTCTGTGCGATCAGATTCCTCACACTGTGGAGCACGTGAAAGCTGGAACCGTGCGCATGCTCGCCATCGCCACCCCAGAACGGTCTGACGCTTTGCCGGACGTTCCCACGACGATTGAGGCTGGCCTGCCGGAGTTTCAGGCGTCGGGATGGAATGCGCTGTTTGCACCCAAGGGCACGCCGCGCCCCATCGTTGACGTCCTGAACGCAGCGTTGCGCAAGGCGCTCGACGATCCGGCGACGAAGAACAAGCTCGAGATGATCGGCGCTGTTCTGCCGCGCGCCGAAAACCGCACGACGGAGGGTATGCGAAAGTTCGTGGGCGCCGAGATAGACAAGTGGACGCCGATCATGAAGGCGTCCGCAATCCCTACCGCGAAGTAATGGCGTGAATCCTCAGGCGCGCTTGTCGCGCGCCTGTTGCAGCCACGGCGTATCCGCAAGGGTCTGAGCTTCCCATGCGCGGATTTCGGATGCGTGTTTCATCGTCAGCCCGATTTCGTCGAGCCCCTCGATCAGGCGCAGCTTGTCGGAGGCGCGCACGTCAAAACCAATCGCCTCGCCGCCGGGTCCGTCAATCGTCTGCGCTTCCAGATCGACGCTGAAATGGGCCGCGCCATCGGCCGCCAGAACGCGCTGCTGCAAACCATCCATTGCGGCGTCGTCGAGCTCTATCGGCAACACACCGTTTTGCAGGCAGTTCTCGCGGAATATATCGGCGATGCTGCGCGCGATCACGCAGCGTATTCCCACCGCATACAGGCACCAGACGGCGGATTCGCGCGAGGAGCCGCAACCGAAGTTTGATCCGGCGACAAGGATTGACGGCGCGGTGAATTGCGGCTGGTTCAAAACATAATCGGCGATCAGCGACCCGTCCGGATTTTGTCTGCGGCGCTTGAACAGCAGATCAGCGTAATCGGGCTTGAGGCCCTTGGCCAATTGCAGCGGCGCCATCTGGTCGGTGTTGAGATCGTCCTCAATCATCGGAATCGCGACGCCTGTAACATGCGTAAGGCTTTGCATCAGGCTTCTCCGGTGAGCTTGCGCACGTCAACGATCTTGCCCGCGATTGCGGCGGCTGCGGCTAGCGCGGGGCCGACGAGATGGGTGCGCACGCCGCGTCCTTGCCGGTTTTCAAAATTGCGGTTTGTGGTCGACAGCACGCGCTCCTGCGGGGCGGCGGTATCGCCATTGGTGCTGGCGCACATGGAGCAACCTGATTCGCCCCACATGAATCCCGCGTCCGTAAAAATCTTGTCGAGGCCCCGGGCCTCGGCCTGACGCTTCACGGTGCTGGAGCCGGGCACCACCATGGCGACAAGCCCGGGCGCCACCTTGCGTCCCCTCGCGATGGCGGCAGCGATCTCAAGATCAGGCAGGCGGCTGTTGGTGCATGAGCCGATGAACACGCGATCAACTGCCAGTCCCTCAAGCGGCGCGCCGGGCGAAAGGCCCATATAGGCCAGCGCTTTTTGCGTAGCCGCGCGGCGCGTCGGCTCGACGTCGTGAAGCTCCGGCGCACGCCCGCCCACGCCAGTCACCTGACTGGGCTCCGTGCCCCATGTGATCTGCGGATCAAGCTGCGTGCAATCAATCGTTACCTCGTGATCATAGAACGCACCCTCGTCGCTGGGGAGCGTGCGCCAATGCGTAAGGGCCGCGTCCCATTGCGCGCCTTCGGGCGCCCACGGGCGGCCTGCGAGCCATTGAAACGTCGTGTCGTCAGGCGCAACGAGCCCCGAGCGAGAGCCCATCTCGATGGTGAGATTGCAAAGCGTGAGCCGCGATTCAATCGACATTGCGCGCACGACGGGACCCGCATATTCGATGGCGTAACCCGCGCCGCCCGAGACGCCCAGATGCGCGATGATATGCAGCGCCACGTCCTTGGCCGCCACATAGGGCTTGAGCTTTCCCTCAAGATTGACGCGCAAACGTTTGGGTCGGCTGAGCGCAATCACCTGCGTCGCCAATATGTGTTCCAGCTCGGTTGTGCCGCAGCCAAAGGCGAGCGCGCCAAGCCCGCCGACCGTGCAGGCGTGACTGTCTGGCACGGCGTGCGTCGCGCCCGGCAGCACCATGCCAAGCTCGGGCGCCACCACATGGCTGATGCCCTGTTCAGGATCGCCCAGATCAAACACGCGCACGTTATTGCGCTTGCTGCCTTCGCGCATGGCGCGCACAAATGCTGCGCCTTCAGCATAGGTATCGTCGGTCCGGCCAGGCAGAACGGAGACCGAATGATCCTGCATGGAGAAGGTAAGATCGGGGCGCGAGACTGCGCGCCCCGCCTTGGCGAGTTTTTCAAACGCATGCGGCGCATGAAGGTCGTGCAGGACGTGCCGGTCGATATAGATCAATTCGCGCCCGTCGACCCTGCGGCCGACGAGGTGCTGGCTCCATATTTTATCGAACAGCGTTTTGGCGCCTTGCATAACGATCCTCCCGCGCATTCGCGAACGAATGCGCTCATGTAAACAAATGCAGCGCCGCAGCGCTATTTAATGCCGGACATGTTGCCGATGCTGGCGCGCAGCGTCGTCAGCACCTGCGGCGACACCTCGCTCAGCGCCTTGAACACGCCCTTGCCGCGCTCCACGTCCACATAGTCAAAGGGCAGGCCGTTGCGCTTGGTGGATTCTTCGATGTAGGCCTTGTCGGCCATGGCGTCGGCGAACGCCTTGCGCAAAATTGCCAGTGCGGGCGCCGGCGTTTTGGGCGGCGTCAGTCCGATATAGCCGAGTTCGCCAAACTGCTGCACCATCCAGTTCAGAGCTTCCCAATCAGGCCCGGAGGGAAGCTTGCCATGGATCTCCCTGTAGAGATCCTGGAACGCGGGCATGTCGTCGATGTCTTTGCTCTTCGTGAACGCGCCCTTGGCGTCGGAGGGCGTGAGATAGGAATAACCGATCCCGTCGCCCGACGTCACGAAAGCCTTGCTGCGCGTGCGGAAAGTCGCAAGACTTGTGTTGTGGACATGCACCTCGCCGCGCTGCAGCGCCAGAAACACGTCCGCGCCGCCGCGATAGCCGGTGACGACTTTATGCTGAACGCCAAGTGTTTTCAGCGACAGGTGCGCGAGAATTCCGGCGACGTCCGTACTTGCGTAGGCGCCCACGGCGATGTCTTTGGCTTTCATGACGTCTGCGGGCTTTTTCATGCCGCCGGGCGCCGAGTCGACGCGCATGTAATTCACGCGAATGTCACTGATGCCGCCCAGAAATTCATATTGATCGTAGCGCGCCCGCAAACCCTGGCCGCCAAGCGCCTGCGCCAGCGGGTCCCACAGGCTGTAGATCATCGTCATGCCATCGGGCGCGGCTTTTTCGTAAACGTAATTGAAAGCCAGCACGCCGCCGGCGCCGGGCATGTTTTGCACCACAACATTGGGCTGTCCGGGAATATGGCGCCGGAAATGAGGCGCAAAACCGCGCACCAGCGTGTCGGCGGAGCCGCCCGGCGCAAGGCCTACGATAATCGTCAGCGACTTTCCGGCGTAGAAATCGCCGGACGCCTGCGCCAGTGCACCTTGCGCGCTGAAGGCCATCAACGCCGCGCTGACGGACACAATCTTGCTGAATGTCTGCTTCATATGTTTCTCCCTCTTTTGGTTTTTCGGGTGCTGATAAAAATCAGCCCTTGTCCGGGGCAATTGCATATTCGCCCTCGTATTTTTGCCAGTTCTGGAAGCCGAGTATATCAAGATATTCGGCCATCGTCGCTGCATTTGCGCCCGCCTTCGCAACGTCGCCGGTCGTCTTCAACGTTCGCAAAAACGATTGTATTCCGGGGATAGCCGCCAGAATCGGATAGACGGAGCAAATCAGGAGTTTGTATTTCATCGCCTCCAGCGCCTCCACATTGAGCGCCGGCACGCTGCCGGTGGGCGTCACGTTGTAGAGTAGTGGAATGTCGATGTTGCGCGCAACTTCCTGCGCTTCCTCAATCGTTCGCGGACCCTCGACGAAGATTACGTCGGCCCCGGCGCGCTGATAGATTTGCGCGCGGGCGATTGCTGATTCAAGCCCTTCCACTGCGCGCGCGTCGGTGCGCGCGCAAAGTACGAGATCATCGTCAGTGCGCGCGTCCAGCGCCGCCTTGATCTTCATTTCCATTTCTGCGGCAGTCACAACTTGCTTGCCTGCAAGCATGCCGCAACGTTTTGGCGTCACCTGATCCTCGATCATGATCGCAGCCACGCCAGCGCGCTCAAACTCCATAATGGTGCGACGCACGCTCAGGGCATTGCCATAGCCGGTGTCGGCGTCTGCAAAAGTCGGCAGTCCGCTTGCAGCTGCGATTCGTCCCGCGTTTTGCGCGTTTTCCATCATGGTCATCAGGCCGATGTCGGGCAGGCCGAGCAGCGTCGCCGATGTTGCGTTCCCCGAACTCATGATGGCCTCAAAGCCTTCGCTGGCGACAAGGCGCGCAGAGAACGCGTCGCCCACCGATGGCATCATCGTCAGCTTCCGTCGCGCCAGCAGGGCGCGGAATCGGGCTGTTGGCTTGGCTGGCTTTGACATGTTCTGTACTCTTCAGGGAACTTGATTCAAGAATAGCGACCGTCCGGCTCCAGTCAACATATACAGGCCCGCCTTGACAAAGGCGTTCGCGACGGTCCTGATCGTTAAAATGCAAGCAGGGAGAAAACAAGATGGACGACGGGAAAGCCATTGCGCGCCAGATCAACATTGCGACCGATGGGCCAGCGCTTTTCTCAATTCGCAATCTGCCCCTGCTTGAGCAGGGCACATCGTATGATCCGCTGGCCACGGCAGAGAATTTGTGGGTCAACGTCAAGGTCTACGCCAGCGGCGGCGAGAACGCGCTGCATGCCCATGCGGGCGAAGATCATGCGTTTATTGTGTTGCAGGGCATGGCCACCTTTGCTTTTGGCGATGGCCGCACGTCAGTCGTGCGCCAGCATGAAGGCGTGATGATCCCGAAGAACGTACAATACAAGTTTGAAGCCGACGAGGCTGAAAATCTTGTCTTGCTGCGCGTCGGCGGCGGCCAGCGCATAACCAGCGGTCTCGACGATCTGACCCCGTTTGGGGCGCCGCGTGACATCAACAAAATGACGACGTTCGCAGACGGCTCGCCCAAGGTCGGCAACGCCGTCCATAACGGCGAATCGTCAAAGGTACGCGTCTATGCAAAGGGCAAGTATTTCGCGCCCGATTGAAGGCAAGGAGACCCCTCATCCGTCACGCGTTGCGCGTCACCTTCTCCCCTTGCGGAAGAAGGTGACGTTTGCGTCAGCAAACGACGGATGAGGGGCTCTTGAAACCTCAGCGCCCCAAAACTTTCTTTGCACGCGCTATAATTTCTGGCTCGGTGGCGTAGAGCGTTTCAACCATCGCCTGCACCTCGGCGCCGGTTTGAGGCTGGATATCCAGCTTGATCTTCTTTGCATCTTCAAGAAAGCGCTCGTCGTTCATGGTGGCGGTGAAGGCGTCGCGTAATGCTTTGACGCGTTCTGCGGGCGTGTCTGGCGGCGCCGCGAACGAGCGACCCAAACCTTGCGGACCAAAAATGACATTATAAACTTTGCGCTCGTCCTCGCCCTTGGCGAAGTCGAACACGTGCGGCACATCGGCAAGCGCGGGATCGGCTTTGGGGCCAAGTTGCAGCAACATCTTGACCAGTCCAGAATCCAGCACGTCCTGCCATTGCGTGCGCACAGTGGACAGCGAAATGCCGCAAATACCCTGCACTTCATTGCGCTCGGTCGCCAGCTTGATGCTCGCCGTGCCGACGTAGCCTTCAATAAGTTTCAACTTGACGCCGCTCAGTTCAATCAGCGCGCGCGGCGCCTGGCTGATGGCGCCGGCGCGGCCCGCTGCGCCCACCGTCAATTCGCGCTCCATCAGATCGGACCATTTCGTCACGCCTGAATCAACGCGGCCAAGGCAGACGCTGACGCCAGCGTCCATATTGCCAATCCAGTTTAATTGCTGACCTTTGAACCGCGCGCTTTCATTCCCAAACATAGGCTCAAAAGGCACGGAGAACGAGGCCATCGCGAAGGTCGAGCCGTCTTTGGGCGCGACGTTGGCGAGCCAGTTGAAGGATATGAGTCCGCTGGCGCCGGGCATGTTGGTGACGATCATCGTCGGGGCGCCGGGAATGTGCCGGCTCATGTGCCGGGCAAGCGCGCGGCCATAGAGATCAAAGCCGGTGCCTTGCTCGATGCCCACGACGATGGTGATTGTTTTGCCCTTGTAGAATTGCTCCACGCTTTGTGCGCTTGCGGGCGCAATTGCTGCGGGGATCAGTGCTGCGACGGTCAGCGCCAGCCCCAAGGCGGCATGTTTGATTGCGGACTTCATGTAAGCCTCCCTTTATGCGCCTGCGTCTGGAGCGCAGTATGTTTTACAATCTATCGCCTTTAAGCGAGCTGGCATAGGTCTCTCTGTGCCAGCGTCTCAGGCGCTTTTCGCCATGAACTCGCGCGCGGCGGCGAGTTCCCGCATATAATCTTTCAATCCATCGCTGAGCGAAAACGCTGGCGCCCAGCCCAATTGGTCTCGCGCGCGCGTGATGTCCATAGCCTGTGCTTTTGATTTGGCCGCCCCGTCTTGTTCAATCTCAAAGCTTGCCGCCGGATTGATCTCCTGCAACGTCTCGACGAGCTGCGCAAAGCGCGTCACATAGCCATTGCCGATATTGAAGATGTAATCCTTTGGCATGTCGATCACGCTGGCGATGCGTACTGCACGTCCGATGTCGGCCCAGTGGACGTATTCGTTGTCGATGGTTTGCGATTGCGGAATACGCGCGGATTTTCCATCCATCGCCGCCTCAACCATCGCCTGCATTTTCATGCCGCCCGAAGAGCCCGCCGCAAAATGGCCAAAGCCATAGACGTTGGCGGGACGCAGCATCATCAATTCAAATTTATACTCGTCCGCATAGGCCTCAAGGATCATCTCCTTTGCGGCTTTGTAATTGCCGTAGCCGCGCCGGGCCCCGCGCGGAAAGTCTTCGGCGACGCTGGCGCTGACCGGGCGGCGATTGTCGTAGACGCCCATGGTGCTGATGTGAACGAGGCGCTTCACGCCGGTGAGGCGCACGGCCTCGGCCACGTTGCGCGTGCCGCCCAGATTGATGTCAAACCCGGCAAAGAGCGAGTCCTGCACTTTTGAGCCGATAAGGCCTGCCGAATGAACGACGGTCTTCACGTCGTGAGCCTGCATTGCGGCGATCAGGGCGGGCAGGTCACGGACGTCCTTGTTGAGCAGCGTCCAGCCGCTGCCGCCGAGCTTGAATTGCAAATAGGGCGCGCGCGGCGCGGGATCGATGAACACGACATGCTCGCCCGCCGCAATCGCTTCCCTGGCGAAAGCCGTTCCAACCAATCCTGCGCCTGTCACCAGAATGCCCATGTCGCTCCCCATCTGATTTTTGTCGTCTGTCTATGGTCTTGCGGATGGAGGCGGCTTTCGTCAAGGCGCATTCCAGCTGGCGTATCGCTGCTTGAACCGTTCGTTCCTCTCGCATATCGTGCCCGCAAGTCATCTTATGGGAAGGGAATTATGATGTCCGGGGCCTATTCCAAGTTTCTTCTGGGCTGCGCTGCGACGCTGTTAACTGCGGCTCCAGCTTTTGCGCAGGCGCCTTCGTTTGAGGGCAAGACCGTGCGCATCGTTGTGGGCTTTGCACCTGGCGGCGGGTACGATTCCTATGCGCGTTTGCTGTCGCGCTCCATGGGTGCGCACCTGCCGGGCAAGCCTAACATCGTGGTGGAGAACATGCCCGGCGCTGGCTCATTGACGGCTGTGCGCTGGCTGGACGGCCCTGCGCCCAAGGACGGCACGGCCATCGTCGCCTTCAATCCCGGCCTTATCACGCAATCGGTGCTTGAGCCTGAGAAGATCGGCAATGTGAACTTTCTCAATTTCGCGTGGATCGGTAACATGGCCCGCGATCAGCGCGTTTGCTATTTGTGGGCGGAAAAAGGCGTGAAAACCTTTGAAGAGTTCCGCGCCAAAAAGGGCTGGAACTTCGGCACAACTGGCGTGGGCGTCTCAAACTGGGTGAACTTCAAGACTCTTCAGGGCTTGTTTGACGTCGATATGAAAATCATCACCGGGTTCCGTGGTTCGGGCGAGCAGCGCATCGCCATCGAGCGCGGCGAGGTCGATGGCGATTGCGGCTCATGGTCTTCAATTTCGCAGGACTGGATCGACAACAAAAAGATCATCACGATCCTGAAATTGTCGAAGGAACTGCCGCCGGGCGCGCCTAACGAGGTTCCCTACGCCAACGATATCGCCAAAAACGACGCAGACCGCGCCGTGCTCAACGTCATCAACGGCGCTGGCGAGATTGGCCGTCCGATCATCGCCTCAAAGCAGGTTCCAGCCGAAATTCAGGCAGTTTTGCGTAAGGCGTTTAATGCGGCGCTTGCCGAAAAGGGAGCGCAGGACGAAGCCGCCAAAATGCGCCTGCCGCTGCAACCCATGTCCGCCGAGGAGGTCATGGCTGAGCTAAAGCAGATTTACGACGCGCCGGCGGAAGCGGTGAAGCGTGCGCGCGCGATCGTCTCCGAGAAATAAAACAGGCAGAGCGCGCGGGAAGCAAAACCCGCGCGCTCTTCTTCAGACTCAGATATGCGTGTGGTCCCAGGACGCGGCTTTATGCAGCCTCAACGATGCTGTCGCGGAACTTGCGGAAGCGATAGCGCGGCAGCGCGTCAAGATCGGTTCCGGTAATGCGGATCACCCATGACTTTCCCGGATGTTCCGTCGAATGGATCATCCCCGGTCCATAGCCGCGCGTCTGGCCCGGCCCGATGTCGTAGACCTCGCTCACCTGCAAAACGGCGGCTTCTTCGCTGATCGGGTTCACGCGCACATATTCGGTCATTCGCGTTACGCCGGTGGCGTTGCCATAGATCGCCCATGATTCCCCATGGCTATGGGGCGTACCCTTCTTGCCGCCCTCCTGAACATGGGCGAGCACATAGAAATCCAGCTCGGGATCGTGAAACAGCTCTTTCTTGCCAGCCGGATCGTCGGGCGAAAACGCCGTTTGTACGAAGGTCGGATCATTGAGCAAATCGCGAAGGCGCGCTGCGATGGCGTCCAGCGCTTCCGACAGCGGCTTGCCTGATGTCAGAGCGTGGCGGGCGTCCTTGCAAAAGGCGTCTAGCGTGATGGTCATGTCGTTCTCCCTAATGGATTGAATTTGGAGCATTGGTGCGTGCAATGCGGCGCCAAGTCAAATGAGCGCTTGTTCAATCTGCTCTCGCGCCACCTTCGTTTCCTTGAAAGGAACGAGTTGCTTTAGTTTTGAATATTGCTAGCTTGCACCAATATTTAGCGAGGTTAACAGCGTTTTGTTGTAGGGAACAGGGTGGGCCGATATATGGGCGAGCTTAGGCGGCCTTTCTCGAAGGCCATTGCAGTGCTGCGCTGGCTTGTCGATACGGCGCACGGATCTTACGGCGTGCGGGAGATATCCGCAGCCATGGGCGCGCCTGTCACGACCACGCACAGGGCTTTGAGCGCGCTGCTTCAGGAAGGTCTTGTCGAGAAAGATGAAGCCAATCGCTATGCGCTCAGCCTTGAGGCTTATCGCCTTGGGCTGGCGTTGGCGCCAAAATCGCCATGGCGCGAGGTCTGTCTCCCGCTGGTGCGCCGGGCTGCGCGCGAGACCGGCGAGACCTCGGCTTTCTCAATTCTCGATCCCGTCAGGCTGCAAAGGTTCACCGCCGCGCGCATGGAATCTGATCATGCGGTGACGGTGGTTGATCGCGGACATTGGAAGCCGCTGCATGCGGGCGCAAGCGGCCTTGCGCTGCTGGCGTTTCTGGACGAGGCCACGCAAGCCGAAGTGCTGGCGAGCTGCGACATGGCGCGCGAAACTTCGCAAACAATTGTTGACCCGCTTGAATTGCGCAACAGCATCGCCGCCGTGCGCGCAAGGGGATATGCAATCACGCGGGGCCAACGCATTCCCGGCGTTGTGGGCATCGCTGCGCCAGTGTTTTATCCCGACGGCGGATTGCTCGGCAGCATGTATGTCAGCGTCCCGGAGCAGCGCTTTGACGAGCACCGCGAGGAGCCGATCTCAACCGTGCTGCTGGCCTGTTGCAGCGCCTTCACCCGACAATTGTCCAACCCGCTGGCCGGCTAAGTCCCGCGCATGTTTCATGCGCCTTGCGGCAGCATCGTCCATGCGTCGAACGTCGCAGCCTGTCCCAGAGCGCGACCATCCGCGTCGCTGACGTTCCACACAATGGCGCGGGCAATTTTAAAGCGCCTGCCATTGGCGCTGATGCGCACGCCGGAGTAATTGTCGATATAGCCCTGCCGCGCGACAATCTCGAGCAGGGCTGCGCGGGCCTCGACCAGCACCGGCTCGGCGGTAAGGCGCGAGGGGATTTGCGTGAAAGCTTCAAAATCCCGCTCCCACAGCTCCAGTGCGACCCCATTGCCGAAGTTCAGCACCGGATCGGTCTCGCATCCATGCGAGAGCACTGCGAAAGGCGCATCATAGAGCGCCAGGGCCTCGCTTGCTGCGTCAGGTCCGGCCGGCGTCAGGTCGGTCCCGAGCAAAGCGCGAAACGAGGTCCGCAACGCACGAACATGGGCGGCCAATGCAGGGCGCTGTTGCAGAAGCTGCAGGGCCTCACGCGAATGGAGCATGCGAATCCTTTGGGGGCGATCCGTTTGTGATGTTGCGCGCCTAAGCTCCCTGATTGCACGCCTTGACGCAACCGGTGCCGGGACGTCGGATAACTGACAGGTAAAACACAATCTAAATCAATACCTTGTATTGATACAAGGACTGGCCCGTCGATTGCTACCTTTCCCTGCACGTACCTTTTCAGGTTGCGCCAGGGAGCTGCCGGGCCATGTTGATCGAGCCGTTGAAAGCCTTCCTCTTTGGAGAGATTCAGAAGGTGGACATTCACTGCCGATGTGAAATCGTCGGGCGGCGCCTGCATGAGCGCGTCAGTGCTGATCTTGGCCGGGTCCGCCGATCTGTTCCGGTCTCCATGCTGCCGGCTGGCGACGTGGATTATGCTTTGGTCCATTACACGGCGGGTCTGCTGCGCCCGGCGCACGCGGATGTGATGGTGTTTGAGGCAAGAACCGCATAACCAGCGCTTAACCATCTTACGGCTGCGGCCTAACCCAAGCTTGCCGCCGTCGCCCTGATATGAAATTCTGAAGGTCGATGAGGGCGTTCCCCGATTTTCGGGCTCTGGCGACTGTTCAATGGGTAAGCACGGATCCAGCAAAAATCTGCCGGCGCTAGTGGGGCGATCGGATGACGTGGAATTTTATTCCGCGCGCGCCGACTCGTCGCAAAATGAATCATTTCATCAGGAACCGCCGATTGAGATCGTTATCGATTCGCGGCAGCTCAAGGAAAAGATCATTGATTATCTGGGCGCCGTTCTCGCCCAATGCTGGATCGACCGCGGTTTGATCGACCGTATAGACGCCGACCCGCATCGCGCCCTGCGCAGCCTTGGCATCCTTTTGCCGGACGAGATCGACATCAAGGTCGAGCGCCCCAACAAGACGCGTCCGCGTCTCGTTATTTATGAATACAACCAGTCGCGCTCGTTCCGTCGGCGCATCTGCTATCTCCAGCTCATCATGATGGCGGGCCAGTAAGGCCAGCTTCGCCGCTAACTGGCATGGTTGATCGGGCAGCTCTGACGTTTCTTGTCCATGCCTGCGCGCAGATATGCGCGCAGGCATTCTTGTTTGAGCCTCTCAGGCCTCAGGCGCCCAGACCAGCCTTGACGCGATCGGGCGTCAGCGGCAGGCGCCGGAAGCGCACGCCCACAGCGTCGAATGCAGCATTGGCGAGGGCAGCGCCGGTTGGGCCTTGCGAGGCCTCGCCAGTGCCCAGGAAAGGCGCGCCGGGACGGTCGATCAGCGCGACCTCGATGGACGGCACTTCGTTGAAAGTCAGGATTGGATAGCTCGCCCAATCCTGCGACGTGACACCCGTATCGTCGAACTTCACTTCTTCCTTCAGCGTCCAGCTGAGCGACTGGATCAGGCCGCCTTCGATCTGGTTGCGCACGCCGTCCGGGCTGACGATGTGCCCGCTGTCGGCGGCCGCTGCTGCGCGCAGCACGCGGATGCGTCCGTTGCGCTTGTTGACCTCGACCTCAAGAGCCACCGCGCAATAACCCGCGATATTCTTGTACTTGGCGAAACCGATGCCGCGTCCCCGTCCCTCACGTTTTTTCCACTTGTCCCAACCAAAGAGTTCAGCGGCTTTCACGATCACATCGCGAGCGCGCTCGTCCTTCATGAAGCGCAGGCGGTATTGCACCGGGTCCACGCCTGCCGCCACCGCCAGCTCGTCGATGAAGGATTCAATCGCGAACACGTTGGCGTAGGCGCCAAGTCCGCGCGTCGATGAAACGCGCAGCGGCATGTCGGTTATGAAATGCGTCAGCACGTTGTGGCCTGGGAAGTCATACAGCGCGATGGCGTTACGGTCGGCCGCGAAATTCGGCCCCCCGTTGTTCTGGGGCGTGGGCATCGCAAACGGCTTTTCGAGATAGCGCGCCGACAGCAGATTGCCCGGGTTCTTGTTGGGTCGCGTGCCGTGCGGCGTCGACCACAAATGCAGATCCCAATCAAGCACGTTGCCGTCCTTGTCGAGGCCGGCTTTGGCTTTCATCACCATGGCCGAGCCGTAGGGCTCCCAACGATGTTCGCCCTCGCGAGTGTATTGCAGGCGGATGGGCTTCCCGGGCATGGCTGCGGCCAGCAGGGCCGCGTCGGCGGCTGCGTCATCGGCCATATTATGGCCGTAGCAACCCGAGCCCTGAACGTGCTGGCAGCGGACTTTCGAGACTTCGAGCCCGAGCATTTTGGCGATGGCTTCCGCCGTCTCGAACACAGACTGGCTATGCGTCTGGATCGTCATCACGCCGTCGGCGCCCATGGTGGCGACAGCCGCGGACGTGCCGATGGAGGCATGCATGTGATAGGGGCGATAATAGGTCGCCTCCATCGTCTTGACGGCCGGGTCGCCGCCAGCGCGCGGTTGTTTCTTTGTTTCGATGATGCGCGCAGGCTTGGTCTTCATCAGCCAGTCCTGCATCCCGTCATTGCCGGGCAGGTCTTTCTCGATGTCCCATTTGGCCGCATTGAAAAGCGCCTGCGCCGCAGCGTTGGCCTGCTCCTCGCGTTCGGCTATCACGCCCAGAAAGCTGCCCGAGCGCACGACCTTCACGACGCCGGGCATTTTCTCGACGGCGCTTGAATCAAGCGAGGCGAGTTTGGCCTTGTAGGTTGGCGGACGCGTCACCTGCCCGTAGAGCATGCCCTTGGGTCGCAGCTCGTGGACGAAGATTTCCTCGCCCAGCATTTTGGCTGGAATGTCGAGGCGCGGAACGTCCTTTCCGACGTAGCGATAATCTTTCGGAGCTTTCGGCTTCACCGCGCCAGTGGCTTCGCGCTCAAGCGCCTGTCCCACAGCCAGATCCCAATAGGACACGGAGCCCGCGCCCGGCGCTGATACGATTCCGTCTTTCACGGTGAGCTTGTCGGCGGGAACTTTAAGTTTCTCTGCGGCCAGATCGAGCATGATCTTGCGCGCCTCGGCGGAAGCCTGCCGCACGGCGGGGCCGCAATTGGGCATCGAGAACGAGCCCGCCGTCACGCCTTCATTGGGCACGAGCGCGGTATCGCCGGAGACGACCTTCAATTGCTTCCAGTCGATGTCGAGTTCATCAGCGCAGATTTGCGCGACGGCGGTCAGGATGCCCTGGCCGAGCTCGACCTTTCCGATCAGCAAGGTGACGGTCTTGTCCGCATTGATTTGAATCCACGCGCCGATCTTGCGCACGGAATTGAGATCGCCCGGCAGGCGTGGCTTGTCGCCTGCAGGCGCTTGCGCCAGAGCGTCAATGGCGGGAATTGAGAAGGCGAGCGATATGTAACCAGCGCCCTGCAACAGGCGGCGGCGATCCATCAGGAGGGTGTTGGTCATGTTCAGGCCTCCCTGGCGGCGCGCAGCACGGCGCGCACGATGCGGTTATGAGCGCCGCAGCGGCACAAATTGCCGTTGAGCGAGGTGCGGACGTCTGATTCGGTGGGCTGGGGATTCCGGTCGAGCAGCGCCTGGGCCTGCATGATCATGCCGGCGGCGCAGAAGCCGCACTGGGCGGCCTGTTCGTCGATGAACGCCTGTTGCAGCTTGCTGGGCTTGCCGCCTTCGCGCAGGCCCTCAAGCGTCACGACCGAGCGGCCCGCCACGGCTGAGAGGGCGGTCTGACAGGAGCGCACCGGCTCGCCGTCCACGATCACCGTGCAGGCGCCGCATTGCGATTTGCCGCAGCCGTATTTCACGCCGTTGACGCCAAGGTCATTTGCAAGAACGAACAACAGGGGAGACGTTGCGGGCGCATCCGTGCGAACGTCTTTCTGGTTAAGTTTGAAGGCGGTCATTTTTCCTCCTTTGGGATTTTATTATGATCAGACTATTTCAGCGGCAAAGTATGGGCAAGAGTTAGAAATGCCCTATTTGCAGCGTTTGGTTGTTATTAACCGCAATCTTGTACCGTTTAGCGATTCATGTCGTCGCCTTTGCGCGCCGCCGCCATTTTATTTTTGAAGAATGACATGCGCCTTTCCATCATCATTCCCTGTTTCAACGAACGCGCCACTATTGAACAATTGCTAGATCGCGTCGCCGCCTGTCCGCACGAACCCAAGGACATCGTCGTCGTCGATGACGGCTCCAGCGACGGCACGGGGCAATTGCTTCTCGAGCTCGCCAAGACGCGGGATTTCCGGCTTTTTTCGCACGCGCGAAATCAGGGGAAGGGCGCGGCGATCCGCACGGGCATTGCGGAAGCTTTGGGCGATATCGTCATCGTGCAGGACGCTGACCTTGAATATGATCCGCAGGAGATTCCCAAAGTCATAGCGCCCATTCTCGATGGCCGCGCCGACGTGGTCTATGGCTCGCGCTTCATCGGCGGGGAGGCGCATCGCGTTTTGTATTTCTGGCACCGTGTCGGCAATGGAGTTCTGACGCTGTTGTCGAACATGCTCACGGATCTTAACCTCACTGATATGGAAACCTGCTACAAGGCGTTCCGGTCGCAGATCATCAAGAAGATCACCATTGAGGAAGAGCGCTTCGGCTTTGAACCGGAAGTGACGACCAAGCTTTCGCGCATACCCGGCGTTCGTATTTACGAAGTGGGCATCTCGTATTCGGGACGCACATACGCCGAGGGGAAAAAGATCGGCATGAAAGACGGCTTCCGCGCGATCTATTGCATGTTCAAATATCGCTTCCGGGGAAAAGTGTGAATCTGTTCCAGCGCGACCGCGTTAACGTGGCGTGGATTGAGCCTTATGTTGGCGAGGCTTTGCGCGACGCATGTCATTTATGGAAAGCATCGCTGGCGCGCGTGGCGTTTTTTACTGTTTTCGGGGCCGCAGTCATTTTCTGCTACGGCTTCCTCGACCTTGCTTGGTCGGTAAATGAAAACGGCGTATCGCGTTATCATGGCAAGGCGCCTTCGTGGGATTTCACCAATCTCTGGATGGGTGCGAGGCTGGCGCTCGCGGGCCAGATCGCCGTGCTGTTCGACGTGGACGCCTATCGCGCCGCCATTAATCGCGATGTCGTGACGTTTTTATCCAATAGCGAATGGTCTTATCCGCCGCCAATGCTGCTTGTGGGAGCGCCGTTCGCCTATTTGCCGCTGCATGTGGCGCATGTTCTCTGGACAATCGTGACGCTGGCTTTGTTTACGGGCGTTCTGCGCGCCGTCGGCGGCTCGGGCGCCTTGTGCGCGCTGATGATCATGAGCCCTGCCGCAATGTTTAACATGGCTTTTGGACAAAATGGCGCGCTGACGGCTGCTTTGCTGATTGGCGGTCTCGTGGCGTCTGATCGACGGGCTCTATTAGGCGGTGCGCTTGTTGGCCTGTTGATTATCAAGCCCCATGCAGCGATCCTTGCGCCGGCTTGTTTTCTGGCGGCGCGCAATTATGCAGCGTTTTTTGCAGCGGCGCTGTTCGTGTGCATGATCGTGCCCGTCAGCATCGCCGCTTTTGGAATGGAGGCCTGGACAGGTTTTTTCCAGACCACGTCGCCGTTGATGGTTTCCTATCTCGAGGAGGCCTACCTGTCATCTTATCAACAAAATGGCACTTCGGTCTTTCTGTTCGCCCGATCTCTGGGCGCAGGTCTGCCGACCGCCTATGCGGTTCAGGCGATCATTGCGGTTCCTGCGATTGCTATGGCGTGGTTGATGTGGCGCCGTCCGACGCGCGAGCCATTGCTGCGCGCTGCAGCCACCGGCGTGCTGACCGTTCTCGTCACCCCCTACGGATATGTCTATGAGCTTCTCTGTTTGCCGCTCGCGGGCCTCTTGCTGGCGATGCGCACGCAATGGCGATCGGTTCCCGCGATGCTGGTCTTGATGTTGAGCTGGCTCTGGCCGCCGGTTTCTATCGTCATAACGGTCACGTTCCTGCCGCTTACGCCGTTTGTGGCCGCACTCGTCGCATGGTTTTGCTGGCGGGCGTTGCAAGAGAGTGGAGACCGGGAACGAGATAAAACCAAAGCTTGAAATGTGAGCTGTCGCGCTGGACCCGCGGCCTTCGTGTGGCTATGTTCAACTCAACGGAGACGGCGAAACAGTCGTCCCGACAGGGGAGGACGGCATGAAAAAGACGGGCCTGATGGCGATGATTGGACTTGTTGCGGCAATTGCGCCCGCACAGGCTCAGGACGCGGGTGATTTCTATCGCGGCAAAACCATCACGATTATCGCCGGATCGTCGGTCGGCGGTGGTCTTGATGTTTACGGTCGCCTTCTTTCGCGCCACCTTGGCAAGCATGTTCCCGGCGCCCCGGGCGTTGTGGTGCAGAACATGCCCGGCGCGGGCAGTCTAACGGCGGCAAGGCATATTTATACAATCGCCCCCAAGGACGGGCTGCACATGGGCATCGTGTTGCCGGGCGCCCTGCTGGACCCTTTGCTGAGCGCCTCCGATCTCGGTGCCTACGATCCCACAAAGTTTAACTATATTGGTAACGGCAATGCGGAGACCATCGTTTGCGTGGTGCGCCGGGATGCGCCGGTCAAGCATTTCAGCGAGGTTTTTGACAAAGAGCTGCTCGTGGGCGGCACCGGTCCGGGGTCTTCGCTGGTTGATTATCCCGTCGTTACCCGCAACCTCATCAATGCGAAGATTCGTCTGATCGCAGGATATAAAGGCTCGCGCGAAGTCAGTCTGGCCGTGCAGCAAAACGAGGTGCAGGGCATTTGCGGCCTTGCGTGGTCATCAGCTAAAAATCAATATCCGGATATCTTCAAGCCCGATGGCTATGTGAAAGTGCTGGTGCAGGAAGACAGCGCGCCGCACCCGGAAGTCGCGGCGCTGGGCGCGCCGTTGGCGATTAATTTTGTGAAGGACCCGGTGCAGAAACGCGCTCTGGAAGTGTTCTATTCGCAAGGGGTCATGAGCCGCCCGTTCATCCTGCCGCCGGGCGCGCCAGTTGAGCGCGTCGCGCTTTTGCGCAAAGCGTTTCTGGCCGCCATGGCGGATCCGGACTTGCGCACTGAAGTTGCCAAACAGCAACTCGACGCCAATCCCAACACCGGGGAAGAACTTCAGGCCCTCATCAATAAACTTTACGCCACGCCAAAGGATGTTCTCGACCTCCTTCGCAAGGCGGCAGAAACCAAAAAGTAACTGGAAAAATTATGACCGAGAGCATCTATCGCGGCTTCGCGCAAGCCGATCTTGAGCGCGAATACAACCCTGCCGCCAACATTGCAAACGTCGGTGAGCTGCATGCGCGCCGACGTGCGCGCGCCGCTGCGGCGCAGGCCAATCTCTCCCGCGTGCTCGACGTGCCCTATGGCGGATCGGGCGGGCAGACGCTCGATATTTTCTTTGCCGGGCGCGGCGATGCGCCGATCCAGATCTTCTTTCACGGGGGCTCGTGGAAGGGGCAGGACAAGGCCAATTACAGCTTTATCGCCGAGCCTTTGGGCGCGCAGGGTATCATTTCGGTCAACGTAAACTACGATTTGTGTCCCAACGTCACCATCGATCAATTGATCGAGCAATGCCGTCGCGCTGTCGCATGGGTGTGGGCCAACGCGCGCATCATGGGCGGCGATCCCAATCGTATTTCCGTTTGTGGCCATTCGGCTGGCGCACATATCGCTTGCCGGATGCTGGAGACTGACTGGTCGCAATACGGGCGCACGCCTGACGATGTTGTGAAAGGCGCGATGCTGGTGAGCGGCCTTTACGATCTCGAACCCATTCGCCTCACTGCGACTAATACCGACGTGCGCCTGACGCTGGAAGATGTTGTACGCGAAAGCCCCATAAACCGGCCTTTACGACGCCGCGCGCCTGTGTTCATCACCTGTGGGGCTGACGATAATTCAGAGTTCCGCCGCCAGTCCAAAGACTTTGCAGCCGCGCTGGCTGGCCGCAGTTATGGCGCGCAATATGAAGAGGCGCCGGGCCACAATCATTTCTCGATACTGGAGGCGCTCGCCGACCCCGATCATATGCTCGGGCGCAAGATGGTCGCCATTGCGCTGGGGGGCTAGCCTTTTCTTCCGCCCAGCATGCGCGCGATGAACGGGCGCAACGGCAAAAATCCACGATAGGCGCGCTCCATGATCCAGAGTGCGCCGGGAATTCTGGAAAGCCTTGCGGCCCAGCGCCATTTGGGCAGCACAAGCCAGATATGCACGAACGCAGCGGCGCCTGATTCAAGCGCGCCGCTGGAATCGCGCACATGAAAGCGCGCCAGAGCTTTGTCGCGCGGCAAGTCTGGCGCGGCTAGCTCGCCCGCTTTCGAGACGTCGAGAAAGCAGATGCGTTCAGCGCCGCTCTGTCCCTGATAATGGCTGATCTCCATGCGGCACAGCGGACAGCCGCCATCGTAATAGACGGTGAGTTCGGGGGTCTGCTCGTTCATGCGCTTTGGCCTTGTGAGAGAACCATATCCGCCATCGCCCGCCCGCTTTCAAAAGCAGCCTCAACGCGCGGCCCGATGCACCAATCGCCGCAGGCACCGATTTGCATGTAGGCGTCCCACAGGCATGGCGCGCCAGCCGCTTGCTCCACAAGCGCATAAAGCCAGCGGTGCGCGGAGGCGTAAGAAGGCTGCGATACAATGCCGGTCGTGGCGGCAAACCGCTCCAGCAGAGCCGCACACGCCTCGTCGGGGGTCAGTTTTATGTGCTCGCGCGTCCAGGCCGGGCTTGCGTGGATCACCCATGTTTCGCAGGCCTTGCCGCGTCCCGGCTTGTCGCTGTCGCGCGCGATCCAGCTGATCGCTCCCTCATCGAGTTTGATCCGCGAAGAGACGTGTTCGTGCGAAGTCTCAAACGCCAGCATCAACGCCCAGCAAGGGGCGTAACGTGCCTCGCTCACGCCCGGCAGGTCGGCGCCAGCGCTTACCAGCAGCGTTTGCGCCTGCGGCGCAGGCACGGCGACGATCAGTGCACTGAAGGCCCCATTTCCGGGAGCCTCTATCGGTCCCTCCGCATCCTCCACCCGCCACAAGCCGTTTGTGCGCACGAGCTTTGTAGCAGTCCGCGCAGTCACAACGTCCAGACCGTCGCCCAAAGCGCGCGAGGGGGCAGTCATGCCCGGCGCACCGACATAAGCCTCGTCGAACCATGGCGCAGCGGCGCCGCTGGTCCGCCATTCTGCGACCTGCTTTTTGAAAGCCGCGCTCTTGGCGGTGAGGTATTGCGCGCCATGATCGAATTGCAGCCCGTCCACGCGCCGCGTCGACATGCGCCCGCCAAGGCCGCGGCTCTTTTCAAACAGGGTGACGCGCACGCCCGCTGCGCGCAGGCTTTGCGCCGCGCTGAGGCCGGCCATGCCCGCGCCGATAATGCCGATGTGTCGTGTCATGTCTTGCATACGCCGCAGGTCGCCCTTCGGACCTTAAAGCACGGGTATTACAAGCAGCAGCCCCGCCGTTATCCCGATTACGCTAAAGGTCAAGATCATGCCGCCAACCCGGAGGCGAAAATCTTCCCGCTCCCGTGACAGGCCATAGGCGTGAACGCAGCGACCAATTAAAAGCGCGCCCGCCAGCATATGTATAAGCGGCCCGTAGGCCCCCTGCATTTCCGCAAACGCCAGCAGGAGCAAGGCGAACGGGGCATATTCTGCAAAATTTGCATGCACCCGCATTGCGCGCTCCAGCGCCGCGTCGCCATTTGAGCCGAGGCCAATTTTCAGCAAGCGGCGAAAGCGGATTACATGCGCCGAGAGAGCTATGAACACGAAGGCGAGCAGGGCGGCGTAGAGGGGGACGATCTTGATCATGAAAAATCCTTTTGCAGGCGCACATGCCCCGGCAGCTTCATACCGCATTGACCCCGCGCAGCGAAGCGTTCAGGTTCTGGGCTATAGGAGCCCGCTTTGACCATACAGCCGACGATACCAGACGCCGTTTCCATCGCTCAGGATCTGATCCGCTGCCCGTCCGTGACGCCGGCGGAAGCTGGCGCGCTCGGGCTGATCGAGTCCATGCTGGCAGGGGCGGGCTTCAAAACGCAGCGCGTGCTGTTTTCGCAAGAAGGCTATCCCGACACCGACAATCTCTACGCCCGCTTTGGAACGCAAGCGCCGTGCCTGATGTTCGCTGGCCACACCGACGTGGTGCCGCCCGGAGATGCCGCGCAATGGCGGTTCGATCCGTTCTCCGCGCAGATCGCTGACGACATGATGTGGGGGCGCGGCGCGGTGGACATGAAGGGCGGACTGGCGGCCTCCATCGCCGCCGTTTTGTCCTTTCTGGCGCAAAACAGGGCGTTCAAGGGCTCCATCGTCTTTCTGATTACCGGCGATGAGGAAGGGCCTGCCGTCAACGGCACGGTCAAATTGCTGGAATGGGCGCATGCAAAGGGCGAGCGCTTCGACCATTGCATTCTGGGCGAGCCGACTAATCCCGATGCGCTGGGCGACATGATCAAGATCGGGCGCCGGGGCTCGCTGTCGGGCGCTATCGAGGTTCAGGGCAAGCAGGGGCACGTGGGTTATCCGCACCTGGCCGATAATCCCGTGCATCATATCTTGCGGCTGGCGGGCGCATTGCTGGCCAGGCCCCTTGATGCGGGAACGGCGCATTTCGATCCCTCCAACCTTGAGATCACGTCCATCGACGTCGGAAATTCGGCCGTCAACGTGATCCCTGCCAAGGCGCGGGCGCAGTTCAATGTGCGGTTCAACGATCTGTGGACGCCGCAAACTCTGGCCGATGAGCTTTCCGCCCGGCTGGCTGCGGCCGCCGGGAGCGCGCGCTATGCTTTGAGCTTTCAGCCCACCAATGCGCTGGCCTTCCTCACGCAGCCCGGCCCGTTCGTGGATTTGTTCGCCAGCGCCGTGGAGGCCGAGACCGGGCGCCGGCCTGTATTGTCAACCACGGGCGGCACGTCGGACGCGAGGTTTATCTGCAATTATGCGCAAGTCGTCGAGTTTGGTCTTGTGGGCCAGACCATGCATGCGGTGGACGAGCGCGTGAGCGTGGCGGACCTGCATAAGCTCGCCGCCATCTACCAGCGGGCGCTCGGCGCCTATTTCGCATAGACTTGACGCCAGTGACGCGGCGCGGGCGCCCGTGCTAAATCTGGCTGGAGCTTGAGAGGGTCCGATGGGACGGTTGTCGACGCATATTCTGGACACGCATTCCGGTCGCCCGGCTGATGGCGTGGCCATTGATCTGGTGGCGATGCAGCCTGCGGGCGAACGCGCGTTGAAGAACGTGCGCACAAACGCGGACGGGCGCACCGACGAGCCGCTGATGACCGGCGATTTGCCTTTGGGCGTCTACGAGCTGCGCTTTCACATCGGCGATTACTTTCGAAGCCGCTGTATTGAACTGCCCGAGCCCGCGTTTCTGGACGTGGCGGTGGTGCGCTTTGGCATAGCCGAGCCCGGGGGCCATTATCATGTACCGCTGCTGGCCACGCCCTGGTCCTATTCCACCTATCGGGGCTCATAATGGATTACCCGCGCGATCTTGTCGGCTATGGCGCAAAGCCCCCGCACGCCAATTGGCCCGGCGGCGCCCGCATCGCCGTGCAATTCGTCATCAATTACGAAGAGGGCGGCGAGAATTGCATCCTGCACGGGGACGCAGCCTCGGAAGCGTTTCTGTCGGAAATCGTTGGCGCGCAGGCCTGGCCCGGCCAGCGCCACATGAACATGGAATCGATTTACGAATATGGCGCGCGCGCGGGCTTCTGGCGCCTGCATCGCCTTTTTACCGAGCGCGCCATGCCCGTCACCGTGTTTGGCGTGGCGATGGCGATGGAGCGCAATCGCCACGCCGTGGCGGCGATGAACGAGGCTGGCTGGGAGATCGCCAGCCATGGGTTGAAATGGATCGACTACAAGGATTACGCGCCAGCCGACGAGCGCGCGCATATTGACGAGGCCGTGCGCCTGCACACGGAAGTCGCCGGCGCTCGCCCGCTCGGGTTTTATCAGGGGCGCACCTCGGTCAATTCGCTTGATTTGACCATGGCGGAAGGCGGATTTCTGTATTCGGCCGATTCCTACGCCGATGAGCTGCCCTATTGGGTTGAAGGCCCGCACGGCCCCCACCTCATCACGCCCTATACGCTCGACGCCAACGACATGCGGTTTGCAACGCCGCAGGGTTTCAACAGCGGCGACCAGTTTTTCGCGTACCTGAAAGATTCGTTCGACGTACTCTATGCCGAAGGCGTCGAGGCGCCGAAGATGATGTCCATCGGCTTGCATTGCAGGCTTGTCGGGCGCCCCGGCCGCGTGGCGGCGCTGGCGCGGTTTCTCGATTATGTGGAAAGCCACAAGCACGCATGGGTGACGACCCGGCTCGATATTGCGCGCCATTGGATCAAACATCATCCACCCGCTGCCGGCTATCGCCCAAGCCGCATGTCGAAGGCTTTGTTTGTCGAAGTCTTCGGCGATATTTTTGAACATACGCCGCAGATCGCCGCGCGCGCATTTGAGGCAGGTTTAGCCGGTGCGCATGGCACCGCGTCTGGCCTGCATAAGGCAATGGTTGCGCAGATGCGGGCGATGAACGTGGATGAAAAGCGCGCGCTGATCTGCGCCCATCCCGATCTTGCCGGACGGCTTGCGCTGGCCAAAAAGCTCACCGACGATTCCGCCAAGGAGCAGGGCTCTGCTGGCCTCGACAAACTCAGCGCCGACGAGCTGGCGCGTTTTACCGCGCTGAACGAGGCTTACAAGGCGCGCTTCGGGTTCCCCTTCATCATGGCGGTGAAGGGCGCAAGCAAAGAGCAAATTCTGGCGGGCTTCGAGCGTCGCCTCAACCACGATGCGGAGACGGAATTCAACGAGGCGCTGGCGCAGATCGAGAAGATCGCGCTGCTGCGTCTGACTGACAGGTTGCCTTCATGAGCGGCGCCGCGCGCATCGTCGCGCGCCTCAACGAGCTGAACGGGCTCAGCGACGACGAGGCGGGGCTCACGCGCCTCACGCTCTCGCCCGCGCACAAGCGTGCTGTGGATTTGGTCTCAGCCTGGATGCAGGAAGCCGGGCTCGCCACGCGGCTGGACGGCGCCGCCACGCTGGTGGGGCGGCAGGAAGGCCTGAGGCCCAGTGCTAAAACGCTGCTGCTGGGCTCGCACATCGACAGCGTGCGCAATGCTGGCATGTTCGACGGGCCGCTTGGAGTCGTGATCGCGATTGAAGCGCTGGACCGCTTGCGCGCACGCGGCGTAAAGCCGCCCTTCGCAATTGAGGTTCTTGCGTTTGGCGACGAAGAGGGCGTGCGCTTTTCAACCTCGCTCACCGGCTCGCGCGCAGTCGCGGGCGTCTTTGACGAAGCCTGCCTGGAGACGCGCGATGCGGCTGGCGTTTCGCGCCGGCAAGCGCTCGAGGCCTTTGGTTGCGATCCATCCAGCATTGCGCAGGAAGCGCGCAATCGCGCTGACGTTCTGGGCTATGTCGAAGTCCATATCGAGCAGGGGCCGGTGCTTGAGGCCAAGGGTTTGCCGCTGGGTATAGTCACCGCCATCAACGGCGCCTCGCGCGGCGAAATCGTCGTCACCGGCGCCGCCGGACATTCCGGCACGTTGCCGATGAACATGCGCCGGGACGCGGCGGCGGCGGGCGCGGAAATCGTGCTGGCGGTCGAGGAGATCGGCGCCAGCAGGCCCGATCTTGTGGCGACAATCGGGCGCTTTGAAATCCGCAACGGCGCGGTCAATGTCGTGCCGGGCAATGCGCGCCTGTCGATTGACGTGCGCAGCCCGCGAGATGCAGATCGCGCTGCGGCAATTGCGGAAATTGGCGCCCGCGTGCAAGAGATCGCCGCGCGTCGCAGCGTTACGGCGGAAATGACGATCAGCTACGACATGCCCGCCGCGCCCTGCGATCCCGCCTTGATGAGTGCGCTGGAGCGAGCGTTGATACGCTGCGGCCACGAGGCTTTTGCATTGCCCAGCGGCGCTGGCCATGACGCAATGTCATTTCGTAACCGCATGCCGCTGGCGATGTTGTTCGTGCGCTGTCGCGGCGGCGTCAGCCCTCGGCCGGATGAGTTCGCATCAGAAGCCGACATCGCGAGCGCCCTTGCCGTTCTGGAAGATTTTATCGAGACGTTTGGAGCTGAAGCATGAAAGTAATCATCGACGGCGCAAGCCTCACCGGCGCTGACGTGCTGGCTGTTACGCGGCGCGCCGCAAACGGCGCCTATGCGAAGGTGAGCCTCGATAGCGCTGCGCGCGAGCGGCTCGGGGCCACGCGCACATGGCTCGACGAGAATTTCATGAACGACGATGCGCCGCTCATGTATTCCTTCAATACCGGCGTCGGCCTGTTCAAGGATCAGCGCGTGCTGATGAAGGACATGATTGAGTACCAGACGAAAAGCGTCTACGCCCACGCCACCGGCGTCGGAGAGCCTTTTAGCGAAGACGTCGCGCGCGCCACGATGTTGCTGCGCGCCAATGCGTTCGCCTCAAACTATTCCGGCCCGCGCGTGCAATTGCTGGAGCGGCTGATTGATTGCCTCAACGCTGGCCTTGCGCCCGTCATCCCGCAAAAGGGATCGGTCGGGGCCTCCGGCGATCTGGCGCCGCTGGCGCATATGTCAGGCGCCGTTTGCGGCTTTGAAGAAGCGGAGATGTTTTATCAGGGCAAGCGCATGCCTGCGCGCGAGGCGCTGAGCGCTGCGGGTCTTGCGCCGACGTTTGATCTGTCGGCCAAAGACGCCTCGTGCCTCATCAACGGCTCGACGGTTTCGCTCGCGCTCGCAGTGCTGGCGCTGGAGGATGCGCGCAATCTCATCAAGCACGCCGACATTGCGCTGGTGATGTCGCTTGAATGCTTGCGCGGCGAGAAGGTCGCGTTTCAATCGCGCCTGCACAAGGCGCGCCCGCATCGCGGACAGGCGCTGAGCGCCAGCAATGTTGCGCGCATGATTGAAGATTCGCAGCGCTGCTCCGAACCCGCGCGCCACGTGCTGTTTCCCGACGAGGCCCGCGATCCCTCCAAGCCGCCGGCGCCGCGCGTGCAGGACGTTTATTCGCTGCGCTGCGGCCCGCAAGTGCATGGCCCGGTGCGCGAGGCTCTGGCCTATGCGGACGGCATCATCAACACGGAGATCAATTCCGCCACCGACAATCCGCTTGTGTTTGACAATGGCTCGGGCGGTTATGAAATTATTTCCGGCGGACATTTCCACGGCCAGTATGTTGCGCAGGCCATGGACGTGCTCGCGATTGCGATGACGGACCTTGGCTCGATTTGTGAGCGCCGCCTTGCGCGCCTTGTCGATCCCACCATGAGCTATGGCCTGCCGCGCAATCTGCTGGCGGGCAAGCGCGGGCTCAACACCGGCTATGCCACCGTGCAATGCACGATGTCGGCTCTGGTGATGGAAAACCGCACGCTCTCGATGCCGGGATCAGTTGATTCCATTCCTGGAAAATCGAATGCGGAAGATCACGTTTCCAACTCGACATGGTGCGGTCGCAAGGCGCGTATGATCGTTGAAAACGTCGAGCAGATCGTGGCTGGCGAAATCCTCATGGCGGGACAGGCGTTGTCGCTGGTGGACAGCGTGGCGAAAGATCACCCCATCGGATCGGGGGCGCGCGCTGCGCTTGGGGCTTTGCGCGAAGTGGTCGCGCCAGCGCTAGACGGCGACCGCTGGTATGCAACGGAAATGCGCGGCGCGCTTGATCTCGTGCGCTCCGGCGCTGTGGTTGCTGCAGTGGAAGCCAGCGTCGGCGCGCTCGATTAAATTTATTCAGGAGATTCCCCATGGCTCGCGTAAACATCGAAGACCTTCAGATTGATTCAGACTTGCTCGCCTTCATTGAAGGCGAGGCGCTGCCGGGCACAGGCGTCACAGCTCAAGCCTTCTGGGCCGGCTTTGGCGCGCTGGCGCGCGATCTTGCGCCCCGCAACAAGGCGTTGCTGGACAAGCGCGACGCTTTGCAGGGCCAGATCGACGAATGGCATCGCGAGAATGCAGGCCGCCCGCACGATGCGGCGGCCTATGAGGGCTTCCTGCGCGAGATCGGTTATTTGCTGCCCTCGCCTGCCGCTGTCGCCATCGCCACCGGCGCCGTGGACGACGAGATCGCGCGCATCGCCGGGCCGCAATTGGTCGTGCCCTCGAGCAACGCGCGCTATGCGTTGAACGCCGCCAACGCCCGCTGGGGCTCATTGTATGACGCGCTCTACGGCACCGACGCTATTTCAGAAGCCGACGGCGCCGAACGCGGCAAGGGCTTCAATCCCGTGCGTGGCGCCCGCGTGATCGCCAAGGCGCGCGCCGTGCTTGATCTGGCCGCGCCGCTGGCGATTGGCTCGCACGCGGACGCTGCAGGCTATAGCGTTCAGGACGGCGCGCTGATCGTGACACTGAAAGAGGGTGCCCGCGCGAGCCTCAAGGCGCCCGCGCAATTTGCGGGCTTCACAGGCAGCGCCAGCGCGCCCAATAGCGTGCTGCTGGTCAACAACGGCATGCATCTTGAGATCGTCATTGATCGCAATCATTCCATCGGTAAAACGGACGCTGCGGGCGTCGCCGATCTGGTCGTCGAGGCGGCCGTCTCCACCATCATCGACATGGAAGATTCTGTTGCGGCAGTGGACGCGCAGGACAAGATCCTCGTCTATCGCAATTGGCTTGGCCTGATGAACGGCACGCTGTCGGCGAGCTTCCCCAAGGGCGATGGATTGATCGAGCGCCGCCTGCGCCCTGATCGCGTTTATAATGCGCCCGCTGGCGGCGCGCTTACCCTGCATGGCCGCAGCTTGATGCTGATCCGCAATGTCGGCCACCACATGTATACGGATGCGGCGCTCGATAGCGCTGGCGCCGAAATTCCCGAAGGCCTGATGGACGCCGCGATCAGCGTTCTCATCGCCATGCACGATTTGCGCAGCGCTGGTCCGATCCGCAATTCGCGTGCGGGTTCCGTTTATATCGTCAAACCCAAAATGCACGGGCCGGATGAGGTTGCGTTCGCGGATGAAATTTTTGCGCGCGTCGAGGATATGCTGGGCCTGCCGCGCTACACCGTGAAAATGGGCATCATGGACGAAGAGCGCCGCACAACGGTGAATCTCGCCGCCTGCATTCGCGCTGCATCCAATCGCGTGGTGTTCATCAACACCGGCTTTCTTGATCGCACCGGCGATGAAATCCACACCTCTATGGAGGCCGGGCCGATGGTGCGCAAGAACGACATGCGCGCCTGCCCGTGGATCAAGGCCTATGAGGACAATAACGTTGATGTCGGCCTGATGATGGGCCTGCCCGGCAAGGCGCAAATCGGCAAGGGCATGTGGGCCGCGCCGGACCGCATGGCCGATATGCTGGAGCAGAAGATTGGCCATCCCCGTTCAGGTGCAAACACCGCCTGGGTGCCCTCGCCAACGGCGGCCGCGCTGCATGCTCTGCATTACCATCAGCTGGACGTGTTCGCGCGCCAGAAGGAGCTGGCGAGCCGCACGCCGGCAGCGCTGTCCGACATTCTCACCATTCCCGTGTCGCAATCAAACTTTGCGCCAGAATCCGTGCAGCAGGAACTCGACAACAACACGCAAGGCATACTCGGCTATGTCGTGCGCTGGATCGATCAGGGGGTAGGCTGCTCGAAAGTACCCGACATTCACGACGTCGGCCTGATGGAAGACCGCGCCACGCTGCGCATTTCCAGCCAGCACATCGCCAATTGGCTGCGCCACGGCGTTTGCACGCGCGAGCAGGTGATGGAGACGATGAAGCGCATGGCGGCCATCGTTGATCGCCAGAACGCAGACGACCCGCTCTATCGCCCGATGGCGCCTGCATTTGACGGGATCGCCTTCAAGGCCGCTTGCGACCTCGTGTTAAAGGGGGCGGAGCAGCCGAATGGCTACACTGAGTTTGTGCTGCACGCACGCCGCCGCGAGGCGAAAGCTGCGGGCTGAAATGTGCTCAAAAAACAGGCGGCAATTCTTCTCTCGATTGCCGCCTGAATAGGCAGAAGCGCTGTCGTCTGCGCGCAGCATTTGTTTTCTTGAGCAGAAAAGACGCACGGCGCAGGCGGAAGCGTAGAGTTTCTTGCGTGGCACACCCCTTGCTCTCCCTATAAGCGGCAATGATGCCGAACTGGGGTGTCTGCATGAGCATCAAATTTGTAAGGCGCGGCGTTCTCGCCGGCATGGCGAGCGCGGCCATGATGTTGATCGTCGGGGCGCCTGCGATTGCGCAGGAAACCATCAAGGTCGGCATCCTCCATTCACTTTCTGGCACGATGGCGATCAGCGAGACGACGTTGAAGGACGTCATGCTGATGTTGATCGAAGAGCAGAACAAGAAGGGCGGCGTGCTTGGCAGGAAGCTTGAGGCGGTCGTCGTTGATCCGGCCTCCAACTGGCCGCTGTTTGCTGAAAAAGCGCGCGAACTTATCACGCAGCATAAAGTCGCCGCCGTGTTTGGTTGCTGGACGTCAGTGAGCCGCAAGTCAGTGCTGCCGGTGTTCAAGGAACTCAACAACATCCTCTTCTACCCCGTGCAATATGAGGGCGAAGAGAGCGAGCGCAACGTGTTCTACACCGGCGCCGCGCCCAATCAGCAGGCTATTCCTGCGGTCGATTATCTGATGAGCAAAGACGGCGGCGACGTGAAGCGCTGGGTGCTGGCTGGCACCGATTATGTCTATCCACGAACGACCAATCGCATTCTTGAGGCCTATCTCAAGGCCAAGGGCGTCGCTGCTGAAGACATTATGATCAATTACACGCCCTTCGGTCATTCCGATTGGCAGACGATTGTCTCGAACGTGAAGAAGTTCGGCTCGGCGGGCAAGAAGACCGCTGTCGTCTCCACCATCAACGGCGACGCCAACGTGCCTTTCTATAAGGAACTCGCAAACCAGGGCGTGAAGGCGACCGACATTCCGGTCGTGGCGTTCTCTGTTGGCGAAGAGGAACTGGCTGGCGTCGATACGTCAAACCTTGTGGGCCATCTCGCCGCCTGGAATTATTTCCAGTCTGTGAAGAATCCTGCAAACGCTGAATTTATCGCCAAATGGCAGGCCTTCACCAAGAACCCCAAGCGCGTGACCAATGATCCGATGGAGGCCCATGTCGTAGGCTTCAACATGTGGATCAAGGCGATTGAAAAGGCAGGCACGACGGATACCGACAAGGTGATCGACGCATTGCCAGGTATCGAAGCGGCGAATCTGACGGGCGGCATGTCGAAGATGCTGCCGAACCATCACATCACAAAGCCAGTGATGATCGGCGAAATTCGCGCCGATGGTCAGTTCGACGTGGTGTGGCAGACCAAAGGTCTCGTGGCTGGCGATGCCTGGTCCGATTTCCTCGAAGGCTCTAAGGATCTTGAAGCCGACTGGGTTGGCAAGAAGTGCGGAAACTTCAACACCAAGATCAACAAGTGCGGTAGCTGATTGCACTGGCGGGCGGGCTTTTTCGGAGTCCGCCCCTCCCCGACGCAAGTACGACGGCTTCGTCCCTTGCGGACGCAGTGGTGCTATTCTATCAAGCGTTTAATCGTATCTATGCGCGTGGAGATAATCGTGATTCAGGTCAGGGCCTTTTGCGCCGCTGTTATCTCTCTCTTCGCATTCCTCATGTTTGCGCCTGCGGCACAGGCGGATTTTGCTTCATCGCTGGCGCGCTTTGCGCAGGATGAGTTTTCCGAAACGGCGCTCGCTATTGACGAGATTGCAGCTTCTGGTGGTTCCCGCGCGCAACAAGTGCTTGAGGCGCTGGGCTCCGCGCGCCTGTTCGTTGATCCCGCCTCCAAAAAAGTCTATTGGCGCGCAGCCACAAGCGACAGAACCATTCATGACGCAGCCAATGGCGAGCCTGTTGCCGATCCGCCCGCTGGCCTTCAGGTCGTGCGCATCAACAACCGGTTGCGCGGCGCCACGCTAAACGCAATAGGCGCGCTCACCCTGATGGCGCCCGATCCGGCGCGTCGTCGCGCTGCCGCTGAATCAATCTTCAAGTCGCGTGACGCCAGTGCGCTGGCGCCGCTGGAGGCTGCGATCAAAAATGAGAAAGACCCTGCGATAGCTGCTTTATTTGCCCAAGCCCGCGCAGTGCTGATGCTCGCTGAGCCTCAGACCACGAAAGACCAGCAACTCGAAGCTATCAGCATTCTGCGGATGCGTGCCGATATTGGCGCTATTGCAGCGTTGCGCTCAATCAGCGCGACGGCGGACGCCGACGTGAAGGCGCTGGCCGCCGACGCCGTCACCGCCATTGAGGCGCGCCTGAAGCTGATGAGTCACGTGCAAAACGTCTGGTACGGCTTGTCGCTGGGATCGGTGTTGTTGCTGGCCGCGATAGGGCTTGCGATCACGTTTGGCGTGATGGGCGTCATCAACATGGCCCACGGCGAGATGGTGATGCTGGGCGCCTACACTACGTTTGTGGTGCAGGAAGTCTTTCGTGCCTATGCGCCCGCCTGGTTCGACTGGTCGCTTGCAGTGGCTCTGCCGCTGGCGTTTTTGTTCACCGGCCTTGTGGGCGTCGCCATCGAGCGCGGCGTGATCCGCTTCCTTTATGGGCGCCCGCTTGAGACGCTGCTCGCCACGTGGGGTGTGAGCCTCATCCTGCAACAAGCGGTGCGCACAATCTTTGGCCCGAGCAATCGCGAAGTCGGCGCCCCGTCCTATATGTCGGGTGCGTTCGACCTGTTGGGCCTGTCGGTAACGTGGGGCCGGATGTGGATTATCGTCTTTACGCTGTTTGTGTTTGTCAGTTTGTTGCTAGCGCTCAAGCACACTTCGCTTGGCCTGCACATGCGCGCGGTCACTCAGAACCGGCGCATGGCCTCCGCCATGGGCATTCGTACGCCGTGGGTAGACGCGATGACCTTTGGCCTTGGATCAGGGCTTGCTGGAATAGCCGGCGTCGCGCTGTCGCAGATTGATAATGTCTCGCCAAATTTGGGCCAGAGCTACATCATCGACAGCTTCATGGTCGTCGTGTTTGGCGGCGTTGGAAATCTCTGGGGCACGCTGGTTTCCGCCTTTGCTCTTGGCGTGGCCAACAAGTTTCTGGAGCCTGTGGCGGGCGCGGTGCTGGCCAAGATATTCATTCTCGTTTTGCTGATTCTCTTCATCCAGAAGCGCCCGCGCGGTCTGTTCGCCCTCAAAGGCCGTGCGGTGGAAGCATGATTACCAAGCTCTTTCTCGAACGCTACGACAAGGTGGGGCTGATCTTTCTGGGCATTATGGCGACGATTGCGATCTTTGTGCCGCTGTCAAACCTGTTGCTGCCGACAGATTCATTCCTGCATGTACCCACCTATGTGATGTCGCTGATCGGTAAATATCTCTGCTACGCTATTCTTGCGCTCTCGCTCGATCTGGTGTGGGGCTATTGCGGCATTCTCTCTTTGGGCCACGGGGCTTTCTTTGCTTTGGGCGGCTATGCGATGGGCATGTATCTCATGCGCCAGATCGGCGCGCGCGGCGTCTATGGCAATCCAGATTTGCCTGATTTCATGGTGTTTTTGAACTGGAAAGTGCTGCCGTGGTTCTGGTACGGGTTTGACATGTTCCCGTTTGCGCTTCTGATGATGGCGCTGGTTCCGGGTCTGCTCGCGTTCCTGTTTGGCTGGCTGGCGTTCCGCTCGCGCGTCACCGGCGTATACCTTTCGATCATCACGCAGGCGATGACTTACGCTTTGCTGCTGGCGTTTTTTCGCAACGACATGGGCTTTGGCGGCAATAACGGCCTGACGGATTTCAAGGATATTCTGGGCTTCAGCATTCAGGCGCAGGGCACGCGCGCCGCGCTGTTCTTCGCCACCGCGCTGTTGCTGATTCTCTCCTATGTGCTGGCGCGCTGGATGGTGACGACGGCGTTCGGAAAAGTGCTGATTGCCGTGCGCGACGCTGAAAGCCGCACGCGGTTTCTTGGCTATCGCGTCGAGCATTTCAAACTTCTGGTCTTCACCGTGTCGGCGGCGATGGCTGGGCTTGCGGGCGCGCTTTACGTGCCGCAAGTTGGCATCATCAACCCGTCCGAATTTTCCCCCGCTAATTCCATTGAAGCGGTGATCTGGGTGGCGGTGGGCGGACGCGGCACGCTGGTTGGCGCAGCGCTGGGCGCGGTCGTCGTCAACTTTCTCAAGACGTGGTTCACCACCGGCTTTCTTGCGCCCTATTGGCTCTTCATGCTCGGCGGATTGTTCATATTCGTCACGCTGGCTATGCCCAAGGGCATCGTGGGTACGCTGCAAGACTGGAGCGCGCGCCGCCGCGAACGTGCGACTTATACTGAAAAATCTGCGCAGAAGATTGCGGAGCAGGGCGAGTGAAACAGGATCAATCGCAGGCACCCGCCGATATTGCTGCGTTTGAGGGCGGAACCAAAGCCCCGCCATCCGTCACGAGCGCATTGCTTTATCTCGACGGCGTCAGCGTAAGCTTTGACGGCTATCGCGCCATTCGCAATCTTTCGCTGTTCATTGAGCCTGGCGAAATGCGCGCCATCATCGGCCCCAATGGTGCGGGCAAAACGACGATGATGGACATCGTGACCGGCAAGACGCGGCCTGACGAAGGCGACGTCTTGTTCGACCACGGCAAGCATGATCTGACCAAACTCGACGAAACCGCGATTGCGGAGCTGGGCATCGGGCGCAAGTTTCAAAAGCCCACCGTGTTCGAGAGCCACACGGTCGCCGACAATGTATTGCTGGCGCTCAGCGGTCCGCGCGGCCCGTTCGCCTCGCTGTTTGGCTGGCGCAATAAAGTGGCGCGCGAGAAGGTCTATGCGATCCTTGAAACCGCCGGGCTGCTGGAGCATCGCGCACGGCTTGCGGGCGAGATTTCCCACGGCCAGAAGCAATGGCTGGAAATAGGCATGTTGCTTGCTCAAGATCCGGCGATCCTGCTTGTTGACGAGCCTGTGGCGGGTATGACCGATCACGAGACCGAATTGACGGCGGCGCTGCTGCGTGAAATCAACAAAGAACACACATTGATCGTTGTCGAACATGATATGGCTTTCGTGCGCGCGCTTGATTGCAAGGTGACGTGCCTGCATGAAGGCTCGGTGCTGGCGGAAGGCAGTCTGGACCGGGTTGCGGGCGACGAGCGCGTGATTGAAGTATATCTCGGGCGCTAGGAGCGCAGGAGTTTTTGAATATTGCGCGCAGGGGCTTTGAGATGCTGAACGTCGAGAACGTCGATCTTTTCTATGGCGCCGCGCCTGCCTTGCGTAGCGTCAGCGTTGCGGCGCAGGTTGGCAAAGTCGCGTGCGTGCTAGGCCGAAACGGGGTGGGCAAGACCTCGCTGCTGCGCGCCATCGTCGGTCATCAGCCGATTGCGGGCGGCGTTATTACGCTCGACGGCGCCGATGTTTCAAAGCTCGCGTCTTACGAGCGCGCGCGCCGCGGCATCGCCTATGTGCCGCAGGGCCGCGAGATTTTTCCGCTGCTCAGTGTGAAGGAAAATCTTGAGACCGGCTTTGCGTCCCTGTCGCGGGGCGAGCGTTTCGTGCCCGAGGAAATTTTCGAACTCTTTCCGGTGCTGGCTGAAATGATGGGACGTCGCGGCGGCGATTTGTCGGGCGGGCAGCAACAACAGCTCGCAATTGGCCGCGCGCTCGTCACGCGCCCCAAACTACTTGTGCTGGACGAGCCGACGGAGGGCATTCAACCCTCCGTCATCAAGGACATTGGCCGCGCGATTGATTACCTGCGCCGCAAGGGCGACATGGCTATTTTGCTGGTTGAACAATATTTTGATTTTGCCCGCGAGCTTGCCGACGATTTCATCGTGCTGGAGCGCGGCGAAGTGGTGATGGCGGGGAATGCGGATGATTTGAAGGGCGACGATGTCCGCTCCCGCATTGCAATTTGAGCCCGAGCGCGAGGGCGATCCGCTCGCCTCGATCCGCGCGCGCGGCCTTGCGTCGTTCAGCGCCGCAGAATTTCAAGGCGTCACCCGCCGCGTCAACGTGCGCGAAGAAGGCGCTCTGCGCGTGCGGTTTCCGCGCGAACAGACAGGGCGCCTTGACGCCGTGCTCGTCAATGTCGCAGGCGGCATGGCGGGCGGTGATTATTACAAAGTTGAAATTGAGGCCCAGCCCCAAGCGCACATCGTCTTCACGTCGACGGCTGCTGAAAAAGTCTATCGAGCTTTGGGCGCTGCGACCCGCTGCGACGTACGCCTGATGCTTGGCGAGGACTCGCGCGTCTCGTTCCTGCCGCAGGAAACCATTCTGTTTGATCGCGTGCGCTTGGCCCGCAGCATCGAAATCGATATGGCGCCAGGCGCGCGTCTGGCGTTATGCGACCTTGTCATATTGGGCCGTGCCGCTATGGGCGAGGACGTTCACACGCTCGATTGGGCCGATCAATGGCGCCTGCGCCGTAATAATGCGCTTATATGGGCTGATGCCGCGCGGCTGCAAGGCGACGCGACGCAGATGTTGGCGCCCAAAGCGACCGGCGACGGCGCGCGCGCCTTCGGGACGTTGATTTATGCAGCGCCCGATGCGGAAATTTTTCTTGAGCCCTTGCGCGAAAGCCTCAACCGCGCCGATAATTGTCAGGCTGCGGCGACCGCGTTTGACGGCCTGCTCGTGGCGCGCTTCATTGCGCAAGACGGGCAGGGCGCGCAGCGCGCCATCGAGCAAGCTTTGCGCGTCTTGCCGGACGCAAGCCCGCCGCGCTCTTGGGCTACATAGAATTTGGGCTACCTGATAGAGGCTGGTTATGAATCTGACGCCGCGTGAAAAAGACAAATTGCTGATCTCGCTCGCCGCAATGGTGGCGCGCGGGCGCCTGCAACGCGGCGTCAAACTCAATCATCCCGAGAGCATCGCGCTCATCACCGATTTCGTGATGGAGGGCGCCCGCGACGGTCGCTCCGTGGCTGATTTGATGGAGGCCGCCGCTCATGTGGTGACGCGCGCGCAAGTGATGGACGGCATTGCAGAGATGATTCACGACGTGCAGGTGGAGGCGACCTTTCCTGATGGAACCAAGCTTGTCACTGTTCACGATCCCATCCGTTAGGAGCGCGCGATGATTCCCGGAGAGATCCTTGTCCGCGAGGGCGAACTCATCCTCAACGAAGGCCGCGAGACGATCAGTCTGACGGTCTCCAATACCGGAAATCGCCCAATACAGGTCGGTTCGCATTATCATTTCTTTGAAGCCAATAACGCGTTGCGCTTTGACCGCGAGAAGGCGCGCGGCTTCCGGCTCGACATAGCCGCAGGCACGGCGGTACGCTTTGAACCCGGCCAGACGCGCGACGTGACGCTTGTTGCGCTGGCGGGTGAGCGTGTCGTCTATGGCTTTCAGCAGAAAATCATGGGGCCTCTGTAAGAAATAGAACGCCACCGCTTTTATCGAGGGCTGATCCATGCCAGCACGCATATCCCGCTCCGCTTACGCCTCAATGTTTGGCCCAACCACGGGCGACCGCATTCGCCTGGCTGATACCGAACTCTTCATCGAGGTGGAGAAGGATTTCACCACTTATGGCGAAGAGGTGAAGTTTGGCGGCGGCAAGGTGATCCGCGACGGCATGGGCCAGTCGCAGGTCTCGCGCGCGCAAGGAGCGGTCGACACCGTCATCACCAATGTCGTGATCCTCGATCATTGGGGTATTGTGAAAGCTGATATAGGTCTGCGCGACGGGCGTATATTCAAGATCGGCAAGGCGGGCAATCCGGATATTCAGCCCGGCGTTGATATTATAATTGGCCCCGGCACGGAAGTGATTGCGGGCGAGGGCAAGATCATTACTGCTGGCGGGTTTGACTCGCACATTCATTTCATCTGCCCGCAGCAGATCGAAGAAGCCCTGATGTCAGGCATAACCTCGATGCTGGGCGGCGGCACCGGCCCCGCGCACGGCACGTTCGCCACCACCTGCACGCCCGGCCCTTGGCACATCGCGCGCATGATTGAAGCTGCCGACGCGTTCCCGATGAATCTGGGATTTGCAGGCAAGGGCAATGCGGCTTTGCCCGCTGCGCTCGAAGAGCAAATTATAGCTGGCGCCTGCGCGCTCAAACTGCATGAGGACTGGGGCACAACGCCCGCCGCTATCGACAATTGCCTGACGGTCGCCGACATCCACGACATTCAGGTGATGATCCACACCGATACGCTGAATGAATCGGGCTTTGTCGAAGACACAGTGGCCGCGTTCAAGGGCCGCACGATTCACGCCTTCCACACTGAGGGCGCGGGCGGCGGTCATGCGCCTGATATTATAAAAGTGTGCGGCCTGCCAAACGTGCTGCCCTCCAGCACAAATCCCACGCGCCCCTTCACCATTAACACGCTTGATGAACATCTCGACATGTTGATGGTCTGCCATCATCTTGATCCCTCAATCACCGAGGACCTGGCGTTCGCCGAAAGCCGCATCCGCAAGGAAACCATCGCGGCTGAGGACATTCTGCAAGACATAGGCGCCCTCTCGATGATGTCGTCGGACAGTCAGGCCATGGGCCGCGTTGGCGAGGTCATCATCCGCACGTGGCAGACGGCGGACAAGATGAAACGCCAGCGCGGCCAGATGAAGGGCGAGCGCGGCGACAACGACAATATGCGCGCGCGGCGATATGTGGCGAAATATACGATCAACCCCGCCATCGCCCATGGCGTGTCGGCGCATATCGGCTCCATAGAGGCTGGCAAGCTCGCCGATCTCGTTATCTGGTCGCCCGCGTTCTTTGGCGTGAAGCCCGATTGCATCATCAAGGGCGGCATGATCGCAGCCGCGCCGATGGGTGATCCCAACGCCTCCATCCCGACGCCGCAGCCGGTGCATTACCGCCCGATGTTTGGTGCTTACGGCCGTGCTACAGCCTCCACCTCCGTCACGTTCGTCTCCAGAGCCGCGATAGACACCGGCCTTGCAGCCCGGCTTGGGCTCGCCAAGAAGCTTGTAGCGGTCGAGAACACGCGCTCAGGCATCTCAAAGGCGTCGATGATCCACAATGACGCGACGCCCAACGTCGAGGTGGACCCGGAAACCTACGTCGTGAAGGCTGACGGCGAAGTGCTGGTATGCGAGCCCGCCAAAGAACTCTCCATGGCGCAGCGCTATTTCATGTATTAAAAGCGCTGATCAGACAGCAAGCTCCGGGGAAACGCATGATCCGCGCGAATTTCATCAGCACAAAGGGCGCCTGGCAGGCGACCGCCGCCGACACCATCGTTCTGGATTACGAGGGGCGCCATCGCCGCCGCGTGACGATGACGGCCACGCGCGGGACGGAGTTTTTGCTCGATCTGCCCGAAGCCGTCGTGCTGCGCGGCGGCGATGCGCTGATTTTGGAAGATGGGCGCCTGATCGAGATCGTGGCCGCGCCTGAAGAGCTGGCGGAAGTGCGCTGCGGCGATCCGCGCCAGCTGGCCCGCGTGGCCTATCACATCGGCAATCGTCACGTTCAGGCGGAGATTCTCGACAACCGGCTGCGCATGCGCCGCGATCATGTGCTGGAAGATATGGTGCGCGGCCTTGGCGCCAAGGTCAGCCATATAGAGGCGCCGTTCGAGCCCGACACCGGCGCCTATGAGCCTGTCGCCCAGGTAAAGCACGCGCACAAGGGCCATGCTCATCACGATCACGGCCATGCTCATCACGATCATAAAGGACCCGATCACGCCGCCCATGAGCATGGACACGAACACGGCGACGATTGCGGATGCGATCATGAGCACGGCCAGGACCACAAAGACCACAAGCACGACGACAAGCCCCCGCACTCGCACGATCACGCGCACGGAGCCCATGGCCACAAGCACGACTGATCCATCGCTGGCGCTGTTTGCATGGCTCTCGCCGGCCTATCCGGTGGGCGCTTTTGCATATTCTCATGGCGTAGAATGGGCGGTAGAATGCGGCGACGTCAGCGATGGGGCCAGCCTTTATGCATGGATCGATGCGCTGCTCGTCCATGGCTCCGGTCGCAACGATGCGCTGCTGTTTGCAGCCGCATGGCGAGCTGCACAAACAAGCGCGCTGACCGACATCGCAGAGCTGGCGGTTGCGCTGGCGCCCTCAAAAGAACGCCGTCTTGAGACGTTGCAACAGGGCAGCGGGTTTCTGGCGGCCACGCAGGCGGCATGGCCCTGCGTGAAGCTTGATGATGCGATCAAGGCGATAGACGCGCACAAAGCCTATCCGGTTTGTTTCGCCGCCGCCCTTGCGGCCCATAACTTGCCGCTGCGCCCCGCGCTGGATGGTTTTATCGCAGCGTTCGCAGGCAATCTTGTCTCTGCAGCCGTGCGTCTTAGCGTGCTGGGACAGACTGAGGCGCAGGCGATTTTAGCGCGCTTGTCGCCGACCATTTCGCGTGTGGCCGATGAGGCCGAGTGCGGGACGCTTGATGATCTGGGCTCCTGCGCCTTTCGCGCCGACATAGCGTCCTTCCATCACGAAACCCAATATTCAAGGCTGTTTCGATCATGAGCACAAACGGACCTTTGCGCGTTGGAATCGGCGGCCCCGTGGGCGCTGGCAAGACAGCATTGATGGAGGCGCTCTGCAAACGCTTCCGCGATCAATACGACATCTGCGCCATTACCAACGACATCTTCACCAAAGAAGACGCCCGCATCCTCACGCAGGCCGGCGCCTTGCCGCAAGAGCGGATTATGGGCGTGGAAACGGGCGGATGTCCCCACACCGCCATTCGCGAAGATTGCTCGATCAATTTGCATGCGGTCGCTGAAATGCGCGCAAAATTTCCCAAGCTTGATCTCATCCTGATCGAGTCCGGCGGCGATAATCTTGCTGCAACCTTCAGCCCTGAGCTCGCCGATATAACGATTTATGTTATCGACGTTGCGCAGGGCGAGAAAATTCCGCGCAAGGGTGGGCCGGGCATCACGCGCTCTGATCTTCTGGTCATCAACAAGATTGACCTTGCGCCAATGGTGGGCGCTGATCTGTCGGTGATGGAGGCGGATACGAAGCGCCAGCGCGGGCTGCGCCCTTTCGTGTTCACGAACATGCGCACCGGGACGGGGCTCGAGGTTATCGCAGCCTTCGTGCAAAATAGCGGAGGCTTGAGCAAATGACGGACCTGGCGTCGCGAGTATGAAATCAATCGATATTAAAATTTAATTGGCAATAACGATAGCGTGGTAACCTGCGTTCACGCCGGAACGGCTTTCAGCCCATGCGAGCCTTTTTCTCATGCGCCAATGCGGAGAATTTATTGCCGCGTCTCCTCACATGGAATGTTCACCGATGCGTCGGGCGCGACGGGAGATGTTCGCCCGAGCGGATCGCGCGCATCATTGCCGAGCAAAATCCAGATATCGTTGCGCTGCAGGAACTGGATGTGCATCGCTCGCGCACAGGCCGCGTCGATCAGGCGGAACTCATCGCGCGCACCCTTGGCATGACGCATCATTTTCATCCCGCCTATCGCGTGATGGAGGAAGCCTACGGCGACGCTATTCTTACCGCGCGTCCCTCGCACATGGTGAAGGGCGGCGCGCTTCCCGGCGTCGGGCCACTTTCCGGACTTGAGCCGCGCGGCGCCGTATGGGCTGCCGTGCATCTTGGTGGCCATGAGGTTCAGGTCGTGAACACCCATCTTGGCCTGCGCGGGCATGAGCGCATCGTGCAGGTGGAGACGCTGCTGGGGCATGAATGGATCGGCGGCCCCAATTGCCGTGAGCCGGTCATTTTACTTGGCGACTTCAATGCAATCCCGCGCTCGCGCGTCTATGCCCGCATCACGCGCGCGCTGCGTGATGCCCAATGCACGGGCTTGCGCCGCAAGCCGCAGGCGACATTTCCCGCGCGGCTGCCATTCTTACGTCTTGACCATGTGTTCGTCAGCAAAGGAATTGACGTGTTGCGCGCCGAAACGCTGCGCACGCGCGAGGCGCGGATGGCGTCGGATCATCTGGCGCTCGTCGTCGATTTTACGCTTAAACCTACGCCGTTGCGGCCGGTTTCCTGAGCTGCAACGTCAGTCCGGCGTCCACTCAAACATGATCGTCGAGAGCGGCGGACACGTCACGCACAGCGCGCAGTCAAAGCCATGGCTCTCTATGCTTTCCGTCGACACGCCGGGGTTGTTGCCGACGTTTGAACCGCCATATTTTTCCCAATCGCTATTGACGATTTCTCGCCAGAAGCCCACGCGCGGCGCACCTATGCGATAATCGTAACGCGGAATGGGCGTAAAATTACAGACTATAATAATGATATTTTTTCGGCCCAGATCAAAGCGTGCAAAGGCCAAAACGCTGTTGTCGCGGTCGTCGCCAACGATCCATTGAAACCCGTCAGGTTCGCAATCACGCTGGTGCAAAGCAGGGCAGTCGCGATAGGCCTGGTTCAGGTCGCGCACAAAATCCTGTACGCCCTTGTGCATCGGGTCTTCGAGCAAGTGCCAGTCGAGGCTTGAATCGTGATCCCACTCGCGTACCTGCGCGATCTCGCCGCCCATGAACAAAAGCTTCTTGCCCGGATGTCCCCACATAAAACCATAATAAGCGCGTAAATTTGCAAACTGGCGCCAGCGGTCGCCCGGCATCCGTTCGAGCAGACTGCGCTTGCCATGCACGACCTCATCATGACTGAGCGGCAGGACGAAGTTCTCGGAAAATGCATAGAGCAGCCCGAACGTAAGGTCGCTGTGGTGATGACGCCGGTAGATCGGATCGCGCGACATGTAACGGAGCGTATCGTTCATCCAGCCCATGTTCCACTTGAAGCTGAAGCCCAATCCACCGGTCCAGACCGGTCGAGATACGCCGGGCCATGTCGTCGATTCTTCCGCGATTGTAATAGCGCCTCCAGAAACGCTGTTGGCCGTCTTGTTGAGATGACGCAGGAAGTCTATAGCCTCGATGTTCTCACGCCCGCCAAATCGGTTTGGAACCCATTCTCCGGGCTCTCGCGAATAATCAAGGTACAACATCGAGGCGACCGCATCGACGCGCAATCCGTCAATGCCATATCGCTCCAGCCAGAACCGGGCATTGGCGACAAGAAAAGCCTCTACTTCCTTACGCCCAAAATTATAGACTAACGTTCCCCAATCCTGATGAAAACCCTGACGGGGATCAGCGTGTTCATAAAGATACGTGCCGTCAAATTTTGCAAGGCCATGTGCGTCGCTTGGGAAGTGCGCGGGCACCCAGTCCAGCAGAACATAAAGGCCAAGACGATGGGCTTCAGCCACGAAGAAAGCAAAATCCTCAGGCTCTCCAAATCTGCGCGTTGGCGCATAAAGTGAAATCGGTTGATAGCCCCAGGAGCCGTCAAACGGGTATTCTGTGATCGGCAGCAATTCAATATGCGTGAACCCCATGTCGCAAACATAGGGAAGCAAACGGCTCGCCAGTTCGCGATAGCTGAGATAGCGATTTCCATCCTCAGCAATGCGCGCCCAGGAACCGAGATGACATTCATAAATAGAGACCGGTTGCTCGCGCGCAGGCGCTGATTTGGCGCCGTCTGCCATGCGCTTTTGCGGCAGGGGCTGCGTGATAGAGGCTGTGGCTGGCGGCAATTCCGCTGCAAAAGCGTAAGGATCAGCCTTCAGCGGAAGACACACGCCGTCTGGCCCCAGAATTTCATATTTATACAATATGCCTGCCTCAAGACCTGGCACAAACAATTCCCACACGCCGAAAACATGCCGAAAGCGCATCGAATGCGTTCGGCTGTCCCAATCGTTGAAAGCGCCAACAACGCTGACGCGCGTCGCATTTGGGGCCCACACTGCGAAGGTCATCCCGTCAACGCCGTCCAATGTGCGGCGATGCGCGCCAAGGCTTTCATAAGCCTGACGCGGACCCTCGCCACGCACCGCCAGCAGATCGTCGGTATCGAGTATGAGGCCAAACGAATAGGGATCGCGCGTGTGCGTGGTGACGCCCGCGCACGTTATCGCCAGAAGGTAATCGGGTCGCTTGTCGCCAGTCAGTTCGCCTATCCAGAAGCCGCTGTTATGCGCGCGGTGCAGCACGCACAGAGCAGCTTTGTCCCTGATTGCCAGAGCGACAAGCGCATCAGCTGCTGGCGCGTAAACACGGATTTCCCAGCGCTTCTTGCCGACGCAATGGGGCCCAAGAACGCCGAACGGATCTGTTCGCCAGCGCTCGATCAGCGCGGTTGCGGATTCGCGGTCGGAGATTTTCATTACAGCTGGCTCATCTGGTCGAGAGTTTTCAGAACACCCTGAACCGGATGCCGAATTCAGGCAGGCCGGAGTCCAGGCAGGCCAAATCTCAGCCTCGCGGGTCACTCATACAACGCTTCTGGCAAAAGCTTAAGTCCAAGCTCATGGAGCAAGCGAGGCCCGGTTACCGTTGTTTTTTCTTCTGCCATCTTGTGAGCCTGCCTGTTGAGTGGTTAAGGTCGCGATCTTGCCCAATCCGCGATCTTGCCCAATCAGAGACGACACATGTCACAACCGCCCAATCGTCCCACGCGCGCAATCATCACCGATCAGGAAGCCCTGCTGTTTCATTCGCGCGGGAGGCCGGGCAAGATCGAGATTGTCGCCACCAAGCCGATGGCGACGCAGCGCGATCTCTCATTGGCGTATTCGCCCGGCGTGGCCGTGCCCGTGAAGGCGATCGCCGCCGATCCTTCAGCCGTGTTCGACTATACGGCGCGTGGCAATCTGGTTGCGGTGATCTCCAACGGCACGGCCATTCTGGGGCTTGGAAATCTTGGCGCTCTGGCCTCCAAGCCGGTGATGGAAGGCAAGGCGGTGCTTTTCAAGCGCTTCGCCGACATCGATTCAATCGATCTGGAAGTGGACACCGAAGACCCGGACGAATTCATCAACGCTGTGCGTTATTTGGGGCCGTCGTTCGGCGGCATCAATCTTGAAGATATTCGCGCGCCTGAATGTTTCATCATCGAGCAGCGCCTGCAAGAATTGATGGACATACCGGTTTTTCACGACGATCAGCACGGCACCGCGATCATCGCAGCGGCTGGCATGCTGAATGCCATCAAGCTCACCGGGCGCGACGTCAAGAGCACGCGGCTGGTGTGCAATGGCGCAGGCGCAGCCGGCATCGCCTGCCTCGATCTCATCAAGGCGATGGGGTTTGCGCATGAAAACGTGCTTTTGTGCGACACCAAGGGCGTGGTCTACAAGGGCCGCTCCGAGGGCATGAACCAGTGGAAATCGGCCCACGCGGCGCAGACGGACCGGCGCACGCTGGCGCAAGCCATGGTCGGTGCCGATATCTTCTTTGGCCTGTCCGCCAAGGGGGCGTTGACGCCGGACATGGTCGCCTCAATGGGCAAAGATCCTATCATCTTTGCGATGGCCAATCCCGATCCGGAGATCACGCCAGAGGAAGCGCATGCCGTGCGCGGCGACGTCATCATGGCGACGGGCCGGTCGGATTATCCCAATCAGGTCAACAACGTTCTGGGCTTTCCCTACATCTTCCGCGGCGCCCTCGACGTGCGCGCCACCACGATCAACATGGAGATGAAGGTCGCCGCCGTGCATGCGTTGGCGGCTCTGGCGCAGGAGGATGTGCCCGATGAAGTGGCCGCGGCCTATCAGGGCGCGCGCCCGCGCTTTGGCCGCGAATACATCATTCCTGCACCGTTTGATCCGCGCCTCATCAGCGTCATTCCCGCAGCGGTCGCCAAGGCTGCGATGGATTCAGGCGTGGCGCGCAAGCCTATCGTCGATATGAAAACCTATCGCGATACGCTGTCGGCGCGGCGCGATCCGGTCGCGGGCGCCTTGCAGCGCGTGATTGATCACGTGCGGCGTCATCCCAAGCGGGTGGTGTTTGCAGAAGGCGAGGAAGAGCAGGTCATTCGTGCTGCCTTGTCGTTCGTCAATCAGGGATTGGGAAAAGCGATCCTGATCGGGCGCGAAGATCGTGTGGCGCAGACCGCGGCCTTCGCCGGGCTCGATATCGCCGACAAAGCGATTGAGGTACAGAACGCACGCATTTCGCATCGCACGTCCATCTATGCGCAATATCTTTACGAGCGCTTGCAGCGGCAAGGCTATCTGGCGCGCGATTGCGCCCGCCTCATCAATACGGATCGCAATTACTTCGCCTCCGTTATGGTGGCGATGGGCGACGCCGACGCAATGGTGACGGGCATGACGCGCAATTTCTCGAACGCGCTCGACGACGTGCGCCGCGTCATTGATCCACGCCCTGGCCATCGCCTGATGGGCGTGTCGCTTGTGCTGGCGCGCGGGCGCACCGTGGTGGTGGCCGACACCGCGATCACGGAAATGCCGAACGCGGAAGAGATTGCACAAATCGCGATTGAAGCTGCTGGCGTAGCGCGCCGTCTTGGCACGGAGCCGCGCGTGGCGCTGCTGGCGTTCGCCACTTTCGGCCAGCCGCCCGGCGAACGATCGGCGCGCGTGCAGGAAGCAGTGCGCATTCTTGACCGCATGCGCGTTGATTTTGAATATGATGGCGAAATGGCCGCCGACGTGGCGCTGAACAAGGAATTAATGGCCGCCTATCCGTTCTGCCGCCTGACCGACACCGCCAATGTGCTGGTGATGCCCGCGTTCCACTCAGCCTCAATATCGACCAAGATGTTGCAGGAATTGGGCGGCGCCACGGTCATCGGCCCGCTGATCGTGGGCCTCGACAAGGCTGTTCAGATCATGCCGCTGGGGGCCAAGGATTCTGATATCGTGAATATGGCGGCGTTGGCGGCGTTTAATATTGGAGGGTAGGCGGCAGGCCCAGTGCGTGGGGGCGTCTAGCCTCTTGTGGCCTTTCGTGCTGTTTCGATGAATTTTTCGACGTCGCGTTGCGGTGTTGAAAAAGAGGTAAGCAGCCGTACAAATCGCTCATTTGCCCCCGGCGCAAATGCAGGCGCAAGGCGCCGCGCTGGCCAGTCATAATAGCGCGCGCCTGCGCTCTTTAATGCGGCGTCCATATGTTGCGGCAGGATCGCGAAGACCTCGTTGATTTGCACTGGCCATGGCAGACGCACGCCCTCAATCTGGCGCAGCCCATGCGCAAGAGCCTGTGCGTGGGCATTGGCGCGAGAAGCCAGATCAAGCCAGTGATCGTCGTTCAGCCACGCGTTCATTTGCGCGGCCAGAAAGCGGCCCTTGGACAGCGTATGCCCGCCGCGCTTGCGCCGGAACGCGAAGTCGAGCGCTTGTTGCGGATTGAAGAAAACGACTGCCTCGCAGGCGATTGTTCCATTCTTGGAGGCGCCGAGCGACAAGACGTCAACGCCTGCGCGCCATGTCATGTCCGCTGGCGAACAGCCCAGCGAGGCGATGGAATTTGCAAAGCGGGCACCGTCCATATGAACCTGCAATCCCGCCTCGTGCGCAATTTGCGTCAGTGCGGCGATCTCGCTCAGCGCATACAGCGTGCCGCTTTCGGTGGCTTGCGAGAGCGAAAGCGCGCTGGCTTGCACCTGCTTCACAAGCCCGCGCGGGAACGCGGCCAATGCCGTACGCAAAGCCTCGGGCGCTATTTTTCCCGCGTCCCCGGAGAGTCCAACCAGCTTGGCGCCGGCGGTGAAAAACTCCGGCGCGCCGCATTCGTCGCCCATTATGTGTGCATCGCTATGGGCGAACACGGCCCCCCATGGCGGCGTGATGGCAGCGAGCGCCAGCGCGTTGCTTGCGGTTCCCGTCGCCACCAGAAACGTCGCGCATGGCCGCTCAAACACTTCACTGATGCGCGCCTGCGCCTCCAGCGTCCACGAATCGGCGCCATAAGCGGGCGCAAAGCCGTCATTGGCGGCCAGCAGCGCCTGCATCACTTCGCGCGAGGCGCCGCTTGCGTTGTCGCTGGAAAAATCCATCCTGCTCTCCTGACGCCTGTGTGGTTGCAAGATGCGCGCGGTCCAAGTTTAGATCAATACCGATCATTTTCTTCTCGACGCACCAGCGTGGCGAGCGCAAGAAGACCCATAATTTTAATTGGAAAAATTCCGTGCCCGGCCCCATTCGTCGTTTTCTTGCGCGGTCCAACGATTCGCCCTGGTTGCTTTTGAGCCTCACCGCCCTGTTCTGGGCGGGCAATGTGCCTGCGGCGCGGTGGTCGGTTGGCGAGATCTCGCCGATGACGATCATCGTCGGACGCTGGGCGCTGGCGAGCCTTGTGGCGTTTGCTTTTCTACGCAATGTGAAGCGCGAGGAATGGCGCGCGCTGCTGGTCCACTGGCGCTGGCTGGCGACGCTGGGCGTCACGCTCACCATTTCAAACACGCTGGTGTTTCACGCCGCCGCCCACACCACCGGCGTCAATCTGTCTATCCTGCAAGGCGTGACGCCTGCGCTTGTGATTCTGGGCGCATATTTCATGTTTAATGCGCCCATTGGAATCGTGCGCCTGATCGGGCTCGCCATTTCATTGTTGGGCGTTGCTGTCGCCGCCACGGGCGGAGCGCCGGGCGATCTTTTGAACATGTCGCTGAATTTTGGCGACGGCCTGCAAATTTGCGCCTCGGTGCTTTATGCGGTTTACGCCTTGCTGCTGCGCAAGCGCCCGCCCGGCTCGGCCTGGGCGATCTTCGGCCTTGTATCGGCGGCTTCGTTCCTGACCTCGCTGCCCCTGCTGGCGTGGGAGGTGAACGCTGGCGCGATGTTTGCGCCAAGCTTCAACGGCCTGCTGGCGCTCGTCTATATCGCGTTGTTCACCTCGCTGCTCGCGCAAATGTTTTTCATGCGCAGCGTTGAGCTGGTGGGGCCGGGCCGGGCCGCGATCTTCCACAATCTGACGCCGGTTTTAGGCGCGCTGCTCTCGGTGCTGCTGCTGGGCGAGACGCTTGCGCTCTATCATTTCACGGCACTTGCCATGGTGCTCGGCGGGATTTTCATCTGCGAGCGCTTTGGCGCGCGCGGATAAAAAAGGGCTGCACGCCTTGCAGCGTGCAGCCCTGAATTGAAGAGGCGCGCGAGGCCGCGCGCGGTCCAGTTAGCGGCTTAGAACTTCAGCGCTTTGGCCTGCTTCACGCCGGGGATGGCTTGAATTTTTTCAATCGTGCCTGCAGGGGTTTCGCCGTCGATCTGCACAAGCGCGATGGCCGATCCGCCGGGGGCGTCGCGGCCCAGAGCGAAGGTCGCGATGTTGACGGCGGCCTCGCCCAGCACGCCCGCAAAGCGGCCGATGAAGCCGGGCTTGTCCTCGTTGGTCACGTAGATCATCGAGGGCGCAAATTCGGCGTCGATCTTGATGCCCTTGATGTCGATGATGCGCGGCTTGCCGTCATGGAATACGGTGCCCGACACGGAGCGCGTCTGGCGCTCTGTCTCCACCGTCACGGTGATGAGGGATTCATAATCGCCTTCCGCCGCGCGGGTGACTTCGTCAATCACCATGCCGCGCTCTTTGGCCACGATGGGCGCTGAGACGACGTTCACGTCCGACAACATCGGGCGCAGGAAGCCAGCAATCGCCGCCGCCGTCAGCGCTTTGGTCTTCAACTCCGCGACTTCGCCCTCATAGGTGATCGTGAGCTTCTTGACGCCGGTCTCGGTGAGCTGGCCCGCGAACGAGCCAAGCTTTTCGGCCAGCGCCACGAAGGGCTTCAGCTTCGGAGCTTCTTCAGCCGAGATCGAGGGGAAGTTGATTGCGTTCGAGATCGCGCCGCGCATCAGGTAATCCGACATCTGCTCGGCGACCTGCAACGCCACGTTTTCCTGCGCTTCCGTTGTGGAGGCGCCAAGGTGGGGCGTGCAAACGACGTTGGGCAGGCCGAACAGCGGATTGGCGGTCGCAGGCTCATCGGAGAACACGTCGAACCCGCCGCCGCCGACCTGGCCAGAGACGATGGCCTCGCGCATGGCGGCCTCGTCCACCAGTTCGCCGCGCGCGCAATTAATGATGCGCACGCCCTTCTTCGTCTTGGCGATGTTTTCCGCGTTCATGATGTTGCGCGTCTGCGGCGTCAGCGGCGTGTGCAGCGTGATGAAATCGGCGCGCTTGAGAAGCTCGTCCAGCTCCACCTTCTCGACGCCGATGTCGCGGGCGCGCTCGGGCGACAGGAAGGGATCGAACGCGATGACGCGCATGCGCAGGCCCAATGCGCGATCAGCGACGATGGAGCCGATATTGCCGCAGCCGATGATGCCCAGCGTCTTGGCGGTGATTTCCACGCCCATGAAGCGGTTCTTTTCCCACTTGCCAGCCTGCGTCGACACATCAGCGGCGGGGATTTCGCGGGCGACCGCAAACATCATCGCAATCGCGTGTTCAGCGGTGGTGATGGAATTGCCGAAGGGCGTGTTCATCACGATGATGCCACGGGCAGTGGCGGCTGGAATATCGACGTTGTCAACGCCGATGCCTGCGCGGCCAATCACCTTGAGGCGTGTGGCGCCTTCCAGCAATTTCGCGGTCGCCTTGGTGTTGGAGCGAATGGCGAGGCCATCATAATTGCCGATGATTTCGGCGAGCTTTTCCTTGTCCTTGCCCAGATTGGGCTGGAAATCGACTTCGACGCCACGATCCTTGAAGATCTGGACGGCGGCGGTGGACAGAGCGTCGGAGATGAGAACGCGGGGCGCCATGGGGTTAATCCTTCAACGTGTGAAGCAAAACGGATGATGATGTGAGAGATACGGGCGCGCACACTGGCGCGCAGCCCGTGAATGCGAGGCGGTGCTGAGGCGTTAAGCCTTCAGGCCGGCCTTCGCGTTGGCGAAAGCCCAGTCGAGCCAATGCGTCAGCTGAGCAACGTCGGCGGTCTCAACCGTCGCGCCGCACCAGATGCGCAGGCCCGGTGGGGCGTCGCGATAACCGTCGATGTCGTAGGCCGCGCCTTCTTTTTCGAGCGCGGCCACCATCGACTTTACGAACGCGGCCTGCTCATCGGACGAGAGCGCAGTGATCGCGGGATCGACGACCTTCAGGCAGACGCTGGTGTTAGAGCGGATGTTTGCGCTCACCGCCAGAAAATCCACCCAATCGGTCCTGGCGACCCAATCGGCGATAGCTTTGGAATTGGCGTCGGCGCGCCCGATCAGCCCCTCAAGGCCGCCCACCGTCTTGGCCCATTGCAAAGCGTCTATGTAATCTTCCACGCAGAGCATGGAGGGCGTGTTGATCGTCTCGCCGACGAAGATTCCTTCGATCAGCTTGCCGCCATTGGTGAGGCGGAAAATCTTCGGGATCGGCCATGCGGGCGTGTAGCTGGCCAGACGCTCAACAGCGCGCGGGCTGAGGATGATCATGCCATGCGCGCCTTCGCCGCCGAGCACTTTCTGCCATGAGTACGTCACGACATCGAGCTTGGAGAAGTCCATGTCCTGCGCAAAGCAGGCGGACGTGGCGTCGCAAATGGTCAGGCCCTTGCGGTCGGCGGGAATCCAGTCGGCGTTGGGCACGCGCACGCCAGAGGTCGTGCCGTTCCATGTAAACACGACGTCGTTGTCGAAGTTGACGCTGGCGAGGTCCGGCAGCTCGCCGTAGCCGGACTTGATGACGCGGGCGTCTTTCAGCTTGAGCTGCTTGATCGCGTCCGTGACCCAGCCTTCGCCGAAGCTTTCCCACGCCATCATGTCGACGCCGCGGGCGCCGAGCAGCGACCACATGGCCATTTCCACGGCGCCGGTGTCGGAGCCGGGCACGATCCCGATACGATAGTCAGCGGGGACTTGAAGAACTTCGCGCGTCAGATCAATGGCGAGCTTCAGCTTGCCCTTGCCGACCTTGGCGCGGTGGGAGCGGCCAAGCGGCGCATCCGACAAATTGTTCAGGGAATATCCGGGGCGCTTGGCGCAGGGGCCGGATGAGAAGTTCGGGTTCGCAGGCTTGTGCGCGGGTTTATTCATGTGAGTGCCATCCTTTCAGATGAGTGCCTCCCGTTGGGGGGAGGTGTCCCGCTGTTGCCGTTACGCCTGTCTGGCGGGCGCGTCAAGGTGTGGGTTGCGGGGGTATGGAATGGCCATGGAGGGGGCATCAGCCCCCTAGCGAGCCGCCGGGCCTTGCTGGAACGCAAACCGCACGCCCATGCGCACATCGTGAGAGATCGCGGAAAAGCGCTTTACCGCGCCTGCGCAATCGACCGTGCAGGCAATTGCGCCAAGGCTGGTGCGTCCGCGATCAAGATAGCGATAACCCAATTCCACGTGCACGCCCGGAACGGCTTCATAAGCCACGCCCGCCATCAGCGCCCACGCCAAAGCCCAGCGCGAAGCGCCTGCGCCAGAGGCGGTTTCGTTGGTTCCTGCATCAAGCACGTGTGAGGATTGATTGCTGGCCGCGCCCAGGCCCACGCCTATAAACGGGGTGAGGCTCATCCAGGTGATGACTTCAAAATAGGCGTTGGCGAGAAACACGCCGCTTTGCGTGCTTGCCGAATAGAAATCAACGCAAACGCCTGTGGCGCAGGGATGGCGTGTCTGCGCGCTGTATTTGGCGGGCAGGCGATGCTCTGCGCTGGCGTCAAGGCGCACGAAATCGTTGAGGCGATAGCCAAGGCCAATTCCATAGAAGACGGACTCCTGCGGCCGCGACCAATCGCCGGTCACGCCAGCGGGCAGCGTTCCCAGGCTGGCTTCAGACGTTATGGAAACCGCGCGTCCGGCGTCGCCGCGCAAATACCAGTCGGAGATGTTGGCGGACGGCCCGATGGCTTTGCCCAAAACGGGGGCTGGCGGGAGAGCGTCGGCCGCATTGGCGGAGCTGTTTCCCAAAGCGGCGATAGCAGCCACCAGAAAGGGGGCGAAAACACGACCCATAAACTAACCTCAACAGACGCGAACAGGACTGTCGAGAGCATGGCAAATGAAGTTTAATGCACCCTTAACCTTAACGCACGATTTTTGGGCCGCGCTGGACCGGGCGCTTCTTGCTATTTTTGTGGCTGGCCGAAGAATGCGCGCGAGGCCGCGCGCGGTCCATATTGAGTGCTCTTCAGGCCATTGCCGGCGCCCGCTTCAGCGCCTCGCAGATTGAGCCGACCACCTGATCGAGCAGATCGGCGTCGTCGGCCTCGCCCATCACGCGTATGACGGGCTCGGTGCCCGACGGGCGAATGAGCAGGCGCCCGCCGCCCCCCAGCCGCTTTTCGCCTTCCGCAATCGCTTTCACCACGGCCTCGTTTTGTGCGGCCTCGCGCGAGACGCCGCGCACGTTGCGCAGGATCTGCGGCACGGGGTCAAACACATGGCAAACCTGGCTGACCGGCTTGCCTTGTCGCTGCACCACAGCCAGAACTTGCAACGCCGAGATCAATCCGTCGCCGGTGGTGTTGTAATCGGACAAGATCACATGGCCTGATTGTTCGCCGCCGAGGTTAAACCCGTGCTCGCGCATATGCTCCAGCACATAGCGATCGCCTACCGACGTGCGCGCCATGCTCAATCCGATGCCGCCCAGATAGCGCTCCAGCCCCAAATTCGACATCACGGTGGCCACGATGCCTGGCTTGCTCAGGCGCCCGTCCTCGCTCCAGCTTTGCGCGATCACGCCCATCAATTGATCGCCGTTGACGATCTGCCCCAGCTCATCCACCAGCAGCAGGCGGTCGGCGTCGCCGTCCAGCGCAATGCCAACGTCGGCGCGCACTTCGCGCACCTTGGCGATGAGCGCTTCAGGCGAGGTCGAGCCGACGTCGTGATTGATGTTGAACCCGTCAGGTTCAACGCCGATGGCGATCACTTCCGCGCCCAATTCCCAAAGCGCCTCCGGGGCCACGCGATAGCCCGCGCCATTGGCGCAATCGATGACGACGCGAAGGCCTTCCAGCGACAGGGCGCGCGGCAAAGTGAGCTTGGCGAATTCGATGTAACGCGCACGCACGTCGTCCACGCGCCGCGCCCGTCCAAGATCGCGCGAGCCCGCCAGTTGCGGGCCAAGATCGGACTCCATCAGGGCTTCGATCTCGTGCTCAACCTCGTCGGAGAGCTTGTAGCCGTCCGGCCCGAAGATCTTGATGCCGTTGTCTTCAAACGCGTTGTGCGAGGCTGAAATCATCACGCCCATGTCTGCGCGCATCGAGCGGGTGAGCATGGCTACAGCCGGGGTTGGCACCGGCCCCAGCAACAGCGTGTCGATGCCCACCGACGTGAAACCCGCCACCAGCGCGTTCTCGATCATATAGCCAGACAGACGGGTGTCCTTGCCGATCACCACCCGGTGGCGATGGTCGCCGCGACGGAACACAAGCCCCGCCGCCTGACCGACCTTCAGGGCGAGCTCAGGCGTAATCACTCCGTTTGCGCGTCCGCGAATGCCGTCGGTCCCGAAATAAGTCCGCATGCTGATCGTCCCGTAAAAGTTTGCCGTTACCGGGGGCGCGCCCTGCCTTGCCGCATGCAGATCCCGCACAACGCAAAGCCAAGGCCATGACACCATTATCACGATATACCACAATCGCGCTTGCGGAACCTCCCGCACCATGGACGTGCCGCCCGTTGACGCACTTGCGCGTCGTCCTGGCGGGTTTTGCAAGAGATTCTGCGAATATGACGAATTTGCCAATCTGAACGGCGCACGTATAAACCAGCTGAATGATACTGCCCGATCGCGCAGAGAGCTCACGACAAGACGGGGATGTGGAATGGCCGGCCATAGTCAGTTTAAGAACATTATGCACAAGAAGGGCAAGCAGGACGCGATCCGCTCCAAGCTCTTCTCCAAATTCGCCCGCGAAATCACGGTGGCGGCGAAAATGGGCATGCCGGACCCCGCCATGAACCCGCGCCTGCGGCTGGCCATTCTGGCCGCGCGTTCAGAAAACATGCCCAAGGACAATATCGAGCGCGCGATCAAGAAGGCGTCGGGCGGCGACAGCGAAAACTACGACGAAGTGCGCTACGAGGGCTATGCGCCCGGCGGCGTGGCCGTCATCGTCGAGGCGTTGACCGACAACCGCAACCGCACGGCTGGCGAAGTGCGCTCGTTCTTCACCAAGTCCGGCGGCGCGCTGGCCGAAACCGGCGCGGTCGCCTTCATGTTCGACCATATCGGCGAAGTTGAGTTCGAGGCGAAAGTGGCCAGTGAAGACGCCATGATGGAAGCCGCCATCGAGGCCGGCGCCGATGACGTCACGTCTTCGCCCGAAACCCATCTGGTGACGACCTCGCTCGAATCCCTTTCGGAAGTGACCAAGGCGCTGGAGGCTAAATTCGGCGAGCCGAAAAAATCCAAACTCGTCTGGCGCCCGCAAAACACCATCATGGTGGACGACGAGACCGCTGAAAAAATCCTGAAACTCGTTGGCAATCTCGAAGACAACGACGACGTGCAGAACGTCTACGCAAACTTCGAGATTTCCGAGACGCTGATGGCCAAACTCGGCGGCTGATCGGCAAACAAAGCCGATGCGAGGCCCCGGCGAGGGGCTTTGCCTTTCCCCTAGATCGTGACCTCTAGATCGTGACTTGCGCGCCAAGCTCCACGACGCGATCAGACGGTATCGCGAAGAAGTCCGTGGCATTGGTCGATTGCCGCGACATGGCTATGAACAATTGATCCTGCCAATTGGGCATGCCGGAGTTAACCGATCTCTTCAGCGTGCGGCGGCCAAGGAAGAAGGACGTCGTCATGATGTCGAACTTCAGGCCCGCTTTGCGCAGCGAGGCGAGCGCGGCAGGAACGCGCGGGCTTTCCATGAAGCCGTAATGCAGCGTGATGCGCGTGAAATCGTCCGACAGCTTTTCCGTCTCGAACCGCGCGGATTCGGGCACGCGCGGCATGTCCTCGGTGCGCACGCACACAATCATCACGCGCTCGTGCAATATCTTGTTGTGCTTGAGATTATGCATCAGCGCGGCGGGCGCAACTTCAGGGTCGCTGGTTAAAAAGATCGCGGTTCCCTGCACCCGCGTCGGTTTTGACTTTTCCAGCATGCGGATCAAATCGCGGGTGGGAATGGAATCCCGGTGCGTCTTTTGCTCCAGCATGCGGGTGCCGCGATTCCACGTCCACATGATCGCGACCATCGTAGCGCCGATCAGCACCGGCACATAGCCGCCCTCAAACAGCTTCAGCAAGTTGGACGTGAAGAACGCCATTTCGATGACGAGAAAGCCACTAACGAAAAGGGCCGAGCCCCAGGCGTTCCAGCCCCACATGCGCCAGGCTATGAAGAACAGCAGGCAGGAATCGACGACCATCGAGGCGGTGACGGCGATGCCGTAGGCGGAGGCCAGATTGCTGGACGAGCGGAACAGCAGCACCAGCAGCAACACGCCGATCAGCAGCAGGCGGTTCACGCGCGGCAGGTAGATCTGCCCTTCCTGCGTGTCGGACGTGTGATGAATCTCAAGGCGCGGCAGCAACCCGAGCTGGATCGCCTGACGCGCCAGCGAATAGGCGCCAGTGATGACCGCCTGGCTGGCGATGACGGTTGAAACGGTAGCCAGCAGAACTAGCGGCAGCAGCGCCCAGTCCGGCGCCATCAGATAGAAGGGATTGGAGATCGTCTCGGGCTGCGCGATGATGAGCGCGCCTTGTCCCAGATAGTTCAGCATCAAGGCCGGGAAGACGAAGAAAATCCAAGCCGCCTGAATCGGCTTGCGTCCAAAATGGCCCATGTCAGCGTAAAGCGCCTCAGCGCCGGTCACCGCCAGAAACACGCTGCCCAGAACCACGAAGCTGATGAGGCCGTGAGAGAACAAAAACTCGAGCGCGTTGACCGGATTGAACGCATGCAGAATTTCCGGCGCGTCCCCGATGTGGTAGATTCCAAGCAGGGAAATAACGCTGAACCATACCAGCATGATCGGGCTGAACCATGTCGAGACGCGCGCGGTGCCGCTGCTTTGCACCGCAAACAACGACACCAGAATGACGATCGTAATGCCCACGACATAAGGCTCGAACAGCGGCGTCACGAGCTTCAGCCCCTCGACGGCCGAGAGTACAGAAATTGCCGGCGTGATGATGGCGTCGCCGGTGAACAGCGCCGCTCCCGCAAGGCCCAGAACAAAAATGATTGAGCTGCGTCGCCCGAACGCCTTCTGCGCCAGCGCCATCAACGCCAGAGTTCCGCCCTCACCGCGATTGTCGGCGCGCAGAACGAAGATCACATATTTCAAGGTGACGACGAGAAACAGTGCCCAGATCAGCATCGATACGACGCCGATCACCTCGTCTGGCGTCACCGCTCCGCCTTTGGTGGCGTGGACCAGAGATTCACGCAGCGCGTAAAGCGGGCTGGTGCCGATATCGCCAAACACGACGCCCAGCGAGGCGAAGGCGAGCGTCGCCAGATTGGCGCCGCCGCCATGCGACCCAGCCGGTGCTGGTTGAGACTCTGGCTGCGTCTTTGAAGAGGGCTCCGTCAGCATGATAGGGCCTTGTGGAATCCTGTTTTGGTCCAAACGGACCCATGCGATACAACTTGGGATCAACTCGCCCAGCCCCCGCAGCGAGCGGCGTATAGCGCGTTTACCCAATCTCCACAAATCGCTTCGGGTCGCTATCGGTATTGCAGGCTCGCCCGCGCGCTGCCATCACAAGAGCATGACAGGCCGCCCGACAGATCCGATGACATTCGACGCCCCTTTGCCTATTGACGAGGTCTTGCCGCAAATCACGGCGGCGCTTGCGGAAAACCCGCGCGCCATTTTAGTCGCCCCGCCGGGCGCGGGCAAAACAACGCGGGTTCCGCTGGCGCTGATGGGCGCCGGTTTCGTCGGCTCGGGCCGCATTCTCGTGCTGGAGCCAAGGCGCCTTGCCGCCCGCGCCGCCGCTGACCGTATGGCCGCCACGCTTGGCGAAAAGGTGGGCGAGCGTATCGGCCTGCGGGTGCGCATGGAATCGAAAACCTCCGCCCGCACCCGGATCGAGGTCATCACCGAGGGCGTGTTTACCCGCATGATCCTCGACGATCCCGCGCTTGAGGGCGTGAGCGCCGTTCTGTTCGACGAATTCCACGAGCGCTCGCTCGACGCCGATCTGGGCCTGGCGCTGGCGCTCGATTCGCAAGCGGGATTGCGCGAGGATTTGCGCCTGCTCGTCATGTCGGCCACGCTCGACGGCGCCCGCGTCTCCGCTTTGATGGAGAAGGCGCCGGTCATCGCCAGCGAAGGCCGCGCTTTTCCTGTGGATACCGTTTATCTTGGCCGGGATTCGAGCCTCGACGTCGTAGAGGCTGTGACCCGCGCCATTCTGCGCGCGCTGGATGAGGAGAGCGGCTCTGTGCTCGCCTTCCTGCCGGGACAAGGCGAAATTCTGCGCACCGCCGAGCGGCTTGCCGAGCGCGTGCGCAGGCCCGACGTCGACATCGCGCCGCTGTTTGGCGTGATGGAGCGCAGCGCGCAAGACAAGGCCGTTGCGCCAGCGGCGCCGGGGCGTCGCAAGATCGTGCTCGCCACGTCCATTGCGGAAACCTCGCTCACCATTGAGGGCGTGCGTGTAGTGGTCGATTGCGGCCTCGTTCGCGCGCCCCGCTATGAGCCTGACGTGGGCGTGACGCGGCTGGAGACCATTCGCGTCTCGCGCGCCGCCGCCGATCAGCGGCGCGGCCGCGCGGGACGCACGCAGCCGGGCGTTTGCTACCGCCTTTGGGAAGAGGCGGGCAATGGCGCTTTGCAGGCCTATGCGACGCCGGAAATTCTTGCAGCCGATCTCTCAAGCCTGCTGCTCGATTGCGCGCAATGGGGCGCGCGCGATCCCGCCAGCCTGCGCTGGCTTGATCCCCCGCCCGCAGGCGCGCTGAACGAGGCCCGGGCTTTGTTGATGCGCCTTGGCGCGCTCGACGGTGAAGGCGCCGTCACTGCGCAAGGCCGCAAGCTGCGGGCTCTGCCGTTGCCGCCGCGCCTTGCCCGCATGGTGACGGGCGCCGCCGACATCGGGCTCGCCAGACTGGCCGCCGATCTGGCTGCATGCGCCTCCGAGCGCGGCCTTGGCGGCGACGATGTTGATCTTGCCGAGCGCGTGCGCCGCATGCGCTCTGAGCGATCTGAGCGCGCAAAAGCCGCGCGCGCCATGGCGGACGGCTGGAGCCGCATGGCTGCGCGCGCCAGCGATGCGATCCAATTCAACAATGACGACATATCCGAATGCGGTCGCCTGCTGGCGCTGGCCTGGCCAGACCGCATCGCCAAAGCGCGCGGGAGCACAGGCGAGTTTCTGATGGTCAACGGTCGCGCTGGCGCAATTGAGCCCCATCGTGCTTTGGCTCGCGAGCCTTACATCGTGGTGGCCGATCTGACCGGTCGCGCCGGCGCCGCGCGCATTGTATCGGGCACCGGAATTTCTCTCGACGAGATCGAAGCCTGTGCTGGCGCAGCGATTGAAGCGCGCGAGGAGATTGCGTTCGAGCGCAGCGATGCAAGCGTAAAAGCGCGCCGCGTGCGCAGACTCGGCGCTTTGGTTTTAGCTTCGCAGCCTATGTCGGCCAAAGGTCCGGAGGCTGCGCGCATATTGGCTGAAGGCCTTGTTGCGCAGGGACTTTCGCGCCTGCCATGGAGCAAGGTGCAAAAACAATGGCGCGACCGCGTCAACTTTTTGCGTCGCAATGGCGGCGAAGAAGACTGGCCTGATCTGTCCGACGACGCACTGGCCGCAAACGTCAGCCAATGGCTTGCGCCCTGTATCGAAGGGCGCTCGTCGCTGGCCGCCATTCAGCCCGACGATCTTGAGCAAGCCTTGCGCGCCTTGCTGCCATGGGATTTGCAGCGACGGCTCGACATTGAGGCGCCGACGCATTTCGAGGCGCCCACAGGATCGCACTTAGCTATTGATTATGAGTCCGACGGCGCGCCGGTTCTGGCTGTGCGCGTGCAGGAACTCTACGGGCTAAGTCAGCACCCAAGTCTTGCGCGCGGACGCGCTCCGTTGACGCTGCATCTGTTGTCGCCCGCCCATCGCCCGATTCAAATCACCCGCGATCTGCCCGGCTTCTGGCGCGGCTCATGGGCTGCGGTAAAGTCGGATATGAAAGGCCGCTATCCGCGCCATCTGTGGCCCGACGATCCAGCGAGCGCTACGCCAACCACGCGCGCCAAACCAAGAGGCACATGATGATTTTGCGTGACGCATTGCTCGAAGACTTGCCCGCTATCGCCGCCATCTATTCCCATCACGTGCGCACGG
>CAMCUC010000010.1 GCA_945878875.1 Rhizobium sp. Q54 | reverse complement strand
TAATCCTGTCGCCAGGCGCGATAGTCCATCAGATCCTTCTTCTTGATCTTAGTGATGTCGCGCTTGCCAAAATAGGGAACGTGGTAACGGTTCAGCGTCCCCCTGATGATGCTGTAGCGCCCCTCGCTGTTGCGCCCTTCCTTCCAGCGTGTGTGAGCATCTCTGAGATAGGCTGCCGCCACGTCCTTGAAACGCTTGGCGCTGAGAGGCTGATCGTTGGCGCTGCGGTGTTCCAGCTCGCCCAGCAGCTTGATGGCCACCATTGTCGCCCGCGTAGGATCGCTCTCACCCGTGCTGCGTTTGATATAGCCCCGCACGGTCTTCATCGTGATGCGGCATTGCCATACAGGGTTCTTCACGTCATCGCGCAGGTACAGCGTGATGCGTCCGTCTGCCAGAACCATTTTGTTGTTGGCGTAGGGCATAGCTCCATGCTGGGAGCCTTGCATTAACAAAAAGCTAATAAGATTGCTCGTGCTGCTCATGCATCTTGTCAGGTGACGCCGCGCTTCTGTGCAGGGCCTGTAAAAACATGCAGCCTTTTTCAGCGTCTTCCTACCGTTAGATTGTAGTTCGATGTTCGTTCTGTACAACAAGTGGGCAACAAAAAAGCCACCTTTTGAGGTGGCTTTTGTCGTTGATATTGTTGATTTTTCTGCGTTTTTGACGTGCAGAAAGGCCTAACGCTTCGAGAACTGGAAGCTTCTGCGGGCCTTCTTCTTGCCGTACTTCTTGCGTTCCACGACGCGCGGATCGCGGGTCAGGAAGCCTTCCTTCTTCAGCGCGGGGCGCAGGTCGGGTTCGAAATTGGTCAACGCCTTGGCGAGACCATGACGAACAGCGCCGGCCTGGCCGGAGAGGCCGCCGCCGGCGACAGTGACCATAAGGTCATACTGGCCGAGGCGCTTGGCGATCACCAGCGGCTGCTGGACGATCATACGCAGAACGGGGCGCGCGAAATACACGGTGATCTCGCGATCGTTGACCGTGATCTTGCCGGTACCTGGCTTGATCCAGACGCGGGCGACCGCATCCTTGCGCTTGCCGGTGGCGTAGGCACGACCCAGCTTGTCGAGCTTCTGCACGTAGACAGGTGCGTCAGGCTGCACGTCCATCGTGGCGGCCTTGAGGTCCTGTAGCGAGGAAATGGTTTCGACCATGCTCAGGCGCTCCTGGTGTTCTTGCGGTTCATGCTGGCGACGTCGATCGTCGTCGGGCTCTGGGCGGCGTGAGGATGCTCAGCGCCCTTGTAGACGCGTAGGTTCGCAATCTGCTGACGGCCAAGCGGGCCGCGCGGAAGCATGCGCTCTACAGCCTTCTCAACAATACGCTCCGGGAAGCGACCTTCGAGAATGAACTTCGCCGAACGCTCTTTGATGCCGCCGATGAAGCCGGAATGGTGGTAATAGATCTTGTTCTCGAGCTTGCGACCCGTGAGAACGATCTTGTCCGCATTGACGATGATGACGTTATCGCCGTCGTCGACGTGGGGGGTGAAAGAGGGCTTGTGCTTGCCGCGAAGACGCATGGCCACCAACGTCGCCAGACGGCCCACAACGAGGCCCTCAGCGTCGATCAGCACCCACTTTTTCTCGACGTCTTCAGTCCTGGTCGAGGTGGTTTTACCAAACATATCGAATTTCCTATCTCGCGGCGCCTGCGAAAGAACACGCAATGCGGCTCGGATCGGCGTTGTATAGGAGAAAGGATGCGCGCACGTCAAGAGATCAGGTACAAAAAGCCCCGGTTTCAGGGCGCTTTTTGAGAGGGGTATTATAATACCACATCAAGGAGGACGGATAAAGCCCGCCCAAATCACTGCAATTACGCCGGAAAATGCCTCTCGGCCCAAGCGGGCACGCTCTCGATCAGCCCGCCCAGCGGGCCGGAGGTGAGGAACAACACAGCCGTGTCGTCGCCCAGCGCCGCCCCGATCCGCTCCACGGCGGCCCCAGCTTCGCTCAGGCCCTCGGCGTTAAAGCCCCCCGCCGCGAGCCTGCCGAGGATCTCCGCCTGCCCGATCTGCTCGTGCGTGCCCGCCCCCTGCTCCGCCGGCTTCCAGACGAAGACTTCAGCCGCGCCCTCGAAAGCATCGTCATACCAGTACAGCGTCGAGCGATTTCGCCAGCTGAACGTGTGCGGCTCGAATACCACGATGAGCCGACGCGCCGGGAAATGCTGCCTCATGGCCGCAATCGCGCTGCGGGCTTTGTCATAGGACGAGCCAAAGCCCTCAAACATGGGAATGCGGGTTGCAGCCGATTTGCGATCAAGGCGGCGGCGGATACCCTTGAACGAGGCTATGGCGGCAGCAAAATCCTGTTGCGTCACAAGCCCAAGCGTGAGCAGAAAAGCGCCGACGCCAAGCATGTTTTCGATATTATGAAGCCCAAGCTGCCCTGCCTCGACACGCACCACGTCCCGCCCCTCATGCGTGATCGTGAACGCGGTGCGCTCGCCCCATGCGATGTCGCGCACGCGCCAATCGCCCTTGTCGATGCCGTAAGTGACTATCGGGCGCGTCAACGAAGCCAGAAAGCGCTCCGACAATTCGCCGCCTGTAGAGGCGAAGATCACCGCCTCCGCAGGCATATTCTCAATCAATTGCGTGAAGGGCGCGAGATAGCTTTCAATCGTGGGAAACACGTTCACATGATCGTGCGCCAGCGGCGTCAGCAGCAGATGCGTGGGGCTGTAATGCAAAAACTTCGAGCGCGGATCGGTGTTGGATGATGGGTATTCGTCGCCCTCCAGCAACAACAGCTCGCCCTTGCCAATGCGTGCGGAGGTGCCCGGCGATAGCGGCGCGGCGCCGATCATGAACGAGGGATCGAGCCCCGCCTCGATCAGGCAATGAGCCATCAGCGAGACGCTTGTCGTCTTGCCGAATGAGCCCGCCGCGACGATGGCCGTGCGGCTGGCGCCCAGCAATCCCAGCACGTCGGCGAAAGACAGGATCGGCACGCCGCGCGCAAGAGCTTCCGCAACTTCCGCGTTGGTTTCAGGCACAAGCCGCGCATTCTTGCCAATGATGATGCAAGCCGCATTCGCAGGAATGTTGGCGGGCGCATAGGGCGTTCGCACGTCGAGTTTTTCGCGCGCAAGCACGTCCGAGATTGGCGGATAGATCGCCTCGTCAGAGCCCGTGACGCTGACGCCGACGTCGCGCAGCAGCATGGCGGTAGCGCTCATGCCGACGCCGCCGATGCCAATGAAATGTGCGCTTGCGTAGGGGAAGCTGGGGGAAAGCTGATTCATGAAATCTCGAAGCCAAACGATTCGTGCAGCAGTCTAGCAGAGTCAGCTCAAGCTGGCGGCAAGGAATAGGTGGCGGTTGCGTGCGCGACCGGATCTTCGCGCCCTTCCGAGCGCAGCCAGACTTCGCCGACGCACAGCCTGCGCCCCAGCTTCATCAGGCGGGCGTCCGCGATCAGATCGACAGCTTCAGGCTTGCGCAGAAAATTGATGTTGAGGTTCGTCGTAACCGTGAGCGCACCTTGCGAGAGATGGACGCGCGCCGGATCGTCGCCCACGCCCATTTCGGCCAGAATAGCTACATAAATCGCCACGTCCGCCAGCTCGAACATCGACGGGCCGGACACAGTGCCGCCGGGTCGCAGCCTGCGTTCGCTGAAACGCTGGCGCACGCGCGCGCCCATGTCGCCGGTCGCCTCGATCACGTAATCGGGCGCGACTTGCGCAAAGTGCTCAGTGAAGAAAGAATTGATCTCTTCGGGCGAGAGGCGTTTCATGGCTGCATCCAGTTCTGTGGCGCGCAATGACATGACGAAAGCACGCACGCAAGCGCTGCGAAAGGCAAAAGTCCATGAACCACGATTCTTATTCAGACGCTTATCTGCGCGATGTGCTAACCGGCGAAGGAGGCATCGCGCTGATTGGATTGTCGAACAATCCCGCCCGCGACTCCCATCAAGTGTTTTTCGACCTTTTGCGGCGCGGCTATCGCGTGGCTGGAATCAATCCGGGCATTGCAGGCCACGTCATTGGCGGCGCGCCTGTCTTTGCGCGTCTGGAGGATGCGCCTTCGCCCATTGCTATCGTGGATGTGTTTCGCAATTCGGAGGCCGCCGGCGCCGTCATCGACGAGGCGCTTGCGCTGCCAGTATTGCCGCGCGCGATCTGGCTGCAATTGGGCGTTCGCAATGACGAGGCCGCCGCGCGGGCTGAATCGCACGGCGTGAAAGTCGTGATGGATCGCTGCATCAAGATCGAGATCGCGCGGCTGTCACTTTAGCAGGCGCGGCGGCCTGGGGATGATCTTGTCGAATATCTTCGTCATCGAGGCCTGAATCTCATCAGCGCTTGAGGCACGATAAGATTCTCCTTTCGAAGCGCATGCGGTGAAGCGATTGTTCACAAGAGTGTCCCTTCCGTTTTTACGAACATGAAGATTGTCTTTGATCCAACCAAAGCGGACATCGCTTTCGCCGCCATGGCCCCAATATTTTTGGTCCGGGATCAAATATTCAATCTCAAGCGTCAGCATCTTGATGTCTCGATTTGTGAACTTTTCGCACAATTTTGGATCAAGCGTTTGGACCCACCCAATGTCGGAGCGATCAGCGCCTTTGTAATTATAAGTCGCTCTTCCGTCCTTATCGATTTCAGGATGTGGAGAGACTTTCTTGGCATCTTTATCGACACGCCACCACGAGGTTTTTTCCTGCGTGTGTTCGATGCCGTCCGTGATGAATACGACGTAAATGAGCGGGTCGCTCTCGCTGAACCCGGTTCCGCCCCGTTTATGTAACTTGCCGTCCAAATGGGCGAGCGCACCATGGAAGTCGGTCCCGCCGCCTGCGCGCGTCAATTCAAGACCGCCCACTGTTCCTGCTTTGGTGCTAAGGGCGCTCTGGAAGCTCAGTTTGTCACGAGCGGCTTCATCGCTAATCTTGATGATTTCTACGACATCGTTCGAAAAAGAACTCACCGCAATTTTCATCAGATTTGGAGTGGTCGCGTTCGATTCAAGGCCTTGGGCGACGCTCATCAGCGCCTGCCTAACAATGTCGATACGTGTATTGATTTTCTTTTCTTGCGCGATTTCATATTGTTTAGCGCCAGGCAGATGACAGGCGATTGCGCAATTGGTCGCTGTGAATAATTGCTCTTGAGCTTGCGCCGTGGCTCCTATCCCCATCGAGCCCGAGTTATCGACCAAAACGTGGATCTGGGTATAGGCGGGCAGCGTCAAACTGGACGCTATTTCTCCAGAGACGTTCTGCACATTCCATCCAAACATGGAACTCATCCACGTGTTGATGACGCCTGACCATTTAACGCGCGACGTGACGTTCATCCCGTCGATTTTGACCACGATTTCAGGCCTGCCGACGGAGGTTTTGGGGATTTTCCCCACGTTGCCGCCAAATTGATTAGCCCCCGCCTCAGCGCCTTCCCTGATCGCAGATTGAATATTGCCTGTCGCCTTCAGGATCGCCGACGCCCGGTTGATGGCGCCAAGCGCTGCAGCGTCGGCCGCGTTTTCAATATCGCTTTTCGCGGTCGCGACAGACCAATGATCAATCGCGAGCGCTGTAAACCCGAGCATTGGCATAAGAAGAATTGCGGTCATCGTCGCGAAATTGCCACGCGCGTCCGAGGCGAATTCGCGCGTCGCCTGGCACAATTGATTTGTTGAGACATCACGCATCGTGCACCTATGAACAAATTCGAAGAAATGGCAGTTTAGCTGGACCAAACGGAACAACGGGCATGTAGCGAGGAGCCATAAACGAAGTTCTAAAAAGAGTTAGTTCGCCTAGAAATTTTGAGCCAAAAAGCGGCCTGTAGGCGTACGACACGTCTACGACGAGAACGCTGCCGGGTCCATAGATCGATTCTGGCAATGTCATGCGGGTTAGGCTCACATTATCAGCGACTTTCGTCGCCTTGCCGCAGGGACGCATTTGGTCGCCATCCACCGAGAAAGAATACCGCACCACCGCGTCAAATTTGCAATTTGCAGTCTGGCAATTCTTATCGAGGGGAACGAATTCTATGCTGGACAAACTGACGTTGTGAGCCTTCCAAACATGGTTGCCCGCTAAACGCGTATCTGGCTCGATTGTTGGGATCGTATAAATCCCGTCGGCGATGAACTGTAGCTGCCTTTCAGTTCGCGCAGCTGTGCTCGTAGAAAGCAGTTGGGCCATACTGGCTGCAACATTATTGACGCGTTTGGAGATTAGATAGAAGCGCGAAATTTCTACGGTGCCTAGAAACAGCACCACCAGCATCGGTAAAACCAGAGCCATTTCAATAGCCGCTACGCCATCGTCCGCTCTCTTAAAATTCTTGAGCCGCAACATGTTCCTCATGAAATGCACTTCACTGAATCGCCGCCGGGCGCCCCAAACGGCTCCACCCGAAAGAAATGGTTCGCCGTCACGCCACGGCTCCCGGCTCCATTGTCAGACACGAGCCAAAAGCCGCTTATGACAGGAAGTGTTAGAAACGTACGAACGAGTACGATCTGGTTATCTGTAGCGAGGCAAAATTCGCTGTCAGCGCCAATTGAAGAAAGGCGCCGATCGGTGAAGCTTGCAAAACGGAAACGATCCGTCACCTTCATCCAGTCGCCAACAACGCGCACGTCGATGGTCAGATTTTCGCATGCAGACACCACAGGCAGGCGAGAGCATATTTTATTTTTAAACTCACCCGCCGACATGTCGGCGAGTTGCGCAGTCCCAATCTGGATTTGACGGGATTCAACCCGAACCGCATGATCGAGCGCAGACGTGACGAACAGCTGGCAGCCGCTCTCCATGATGACAAAGATGAGGGCAAAGAAAGGAAGAGCCAGAAGTCCAAATTCCACGGCGACAGAGCCTCTGGAATCGGCTGAAGCGCGTTTGACGCACGCGTGCCATCTTAATCGCGCGCGCAAGTTGAATATGCTTCGAGTAGATTTATTTGGCATAAAAATAACCGCCGCAGAGGAAATCTGCCGCGATGCTAGTGCTTGACCGTTAAGGACGGGATAATCGCTTTGGTAAACGAAAAACCAACAAACGCGAGCGATGCGCGAACCAGCCGCGCATCGCGCACTTGTCACGTCCCCGCAGCTGCCTTCGCCATCACGAAATCATATTCAATCGTGGCGTAAGGCGCGTCGCGCCTGGTTCCGTCGGGCGCGATGCCGGGCGGATGTTCGGGATAATCGCGCACCAGTTCATCCTTCACGCCAAACACCGCGTCGGAGTCAAGATATTGATCCGCCCTGTCAAAAACGTGGGTGACGAGCCGGCGATGCCCCGGGGCGTGGATCATGTAATGCAGATGCGCCGGGCGCCATGGATGGCGGCCCTGAGCTTTCAGCATCTCTCCCACGGGACCATTTGTCGGCACGGGATAGCAGGTGGGCTTGATGGTCCAGAACCAGAACTTGCCTTCTTCGTTGGCGATGAAGCGCCCGCGCCCGGCGTTGCCGCCCAGTTTGTCGAGCTGCTGCACATCGTAGAAACCATCGTCGTCCGAATGCCACACGTCCACCAGCGCGCCCGCCAGCGGCGCCCCGTCTTCCGATGACACGCTGCCCGATACAAAGGTCGGCATTCCGCGCATACCGCCTGCGATGTCGGCTCCCAGCGGAAACACTTCCGGGTCCTGCACGTAAAACGGCCCCAGCACGGTGGATTGCGTGACGGCGCCGCCCACCGGATTGTTCACCGCATCCACAAGCATCGACACGCCCAGCGTATCGGACAGCAGCACGAACTCCTGCCTGTTGCCGTCGCAGATTTTGCCTGTGCGGGTGAGGAAATCGACAGCCTGCTCCCATTCGTCGTACGAGGGGCGCACGTCGCGCACAAAGTCGTGCAGGTGCTTCACCAGCGACGTGCAGACTTCCCTGACACGCGGATCGGTGGAGCTGGAAAAGCGCTGGATGACAGCATCCGTGATCGTCTGCTCGTTGAAATTACGCATGGCGCCACCTCCTCTGTTTTCGCTAGTCGTGGCCCCAGCTCAGCGCCGCGCCGGAGAGCCATTGCGCCCCGGCCTTGTAAAGCGCATCCACGCGCTCGCCCTTGAGGCCAGGCATGTTCTTCTTCACCGGATAGCCGATATTGGCCTGCAAATAGGCAAGGTGACGATAGCCTTCGGGAAAGCTTTCCAGCAGGCCCTGATCCATCGGCACGCTGGCGCCGGGCGTCACCGGGTCCATGCGGTCCTTCTCATAGATCGGCTGGCGCAGGATAAAGCCCCACTTGCCGTTACGCTTTTCCAGGAAGTCATAGAAGCGCCCTGTGCACACAACGTCGACAAGAACGTCGTGCACTTTGGCGCGCTGGTTGATGTGCATCTTGGTCATCGCAATCGCGCGATTGCCGCTGACTTCAGACGTATGCGCGCCCTGAAAATGCAGGATGCTGACGCCCTTGGCCCAGCCTTCTTTGTTCATGGCGATGAACTCGTCGCCCGTTCCCTGCGTCCAGGTGGCGAGCATGCGCCCTTCGGGATGCCAGACGGTGCGGAACTGCTCCCACATGCCTGCGTCGCGCCACAACACCCAATTGTCGATGAGCTGACGGATAGCGAGCTTGTCGCGCAAAATGTCGTCGGCTGAAAAAGACTGGTCCATTTTTTGACCTCTTGACCTGGCGTTTTCCCATATTCCGGCAGAGCCGGTTCCCCCTTCTCATATCCGGGCACGGGGATATGGGGAAGAACTAACACGCAGGCCGCGGGCGCAGACGCACGGCGGCGCAAGAGTGGCTTCCCTCAGGCCCCGGTCGCGTCTAGGTTGGCCGCCTCAAGTTTATGAATGGGAGCCGACATGACGATCCTGCTGCTTGGTCTTGTGATCTTTCTGGGCGTCCACACGCTCACACCCCTGCGCGAGCGACGGGGGGCTCTGATCGGGCGCTTTGGCGAGACCGCCTACAAGGGCGCCTATTCGGTTGCCTCGCTGATCGGGCTGGCGCTGATCGTCTATGGCTTTGGCGCCTATCGCGCAGGCGGCTACATCCCCGTATGGGAGCCGCCGACATGGACGCGCCATCTTTCCATTCTGCTTGTCTGGCCTGCGTTTATCGCGCTGGCCGCCGCCTATTCGCCAGCGGGCAAGATCAAGGGCGCGCTCAAGCACCCGATGCTTGTCGGCGTCAAGATCTGGGCTTTGGCGCATCTCATCGCCAATGGCGATCTGGGCTCGATGATCCTGTTTGGCTCGCTGCTCGGATGGTCGGTGTTTGACCGCATCAAGGTGAAGAAGCGCGGCGATTTTGGACCCGGCCCCGCCCCGTTTGGCAAGGGCGACGTGATTACGCTGGTCGTGGGAACGGCGCTTTATGTGGCGCTGTTGTTGCTGCACCCGCTGCTGATAGGCGTCTCAGTCATCGGACGCGTTTCCTGATTTAAACACACTGGCGGTCTCCTCAGACCGCCAGTTTGCGCCAGTGCACCGAACCCATGCCCAGCAAGAGCATGGCAAAGCCCTGATGGGCGAGCCCCAACCCAAGCGGAATCTGGTCGTTGACCGCGTAAAGCGTCGCGATTCCCAGACCCGCCTGCGTCAGCATCATGGCCACCAGCACCCATGCGCGCCGGGCCGTAGATGTGGCCGGGACAAGGCGCGAAACCTTGAAAGCATGCCAAAGCGCCAGCCCCAGCAGCGCATAGGCACCCATGCGATGCAGGAACTGCACCGTGGCGACGTTCTCAAACCAATTGCGCCAGGCGGGTTCAAGGTTGGTCATGTGCGCCCACGGCGGCATGAAGGCGCCGTCCATCAGCGGCCAGGTGTTGTAGGAAAGCCCCGCGCGGGAGCCCGCCACCAGCGCGCCAAAGCCCACCTGCACCAGCAACAGCACCAGCACCCAGCCCGCCGCGCGCCGCAGCTTTTCGGCATGGGCCTCACGCACATTATGCTTCAGGCCAAGCGCAACATTGACCAGCGCGACAAAGGTAATCGACGCCAGCAGCAGATGCGTCGCCAGCCGCTCGGGCGCCACTTCCGTGCGGTTGACGAGGCCGGACGTGACCATCCACCAGCCGACCGCGCCCTGAAGTCCGCCAAGAGCCAGCAGCCCCAGCAGCTTCCAGCGCAAATTGCCCTTGATGAGCCCGCGCGCCCAGAACCACGCCAGCGGCAGCGCAAAAGCCAGCCCGATGATGCGGCCAAGAATGCGATGGCCCCATTCCCAGTAGAAGATGACCTTGAAATCGCTCAGGGGCATGTTCGGGAACATCTGGCTATATTGCGGAATTTGCTTGTATTTCTCAAATTCGACAAGCCATGCGCTTTCGGTGAGCGGCGGCAGGATGCCGGTCACAAGCCGCCACTCGGTGATCGAGAGGCCCGATTCCGTGAGGCGGGTTGCGCCGCCCACCAGCACCATCAGAAATACCAATCCCGCAACGCTCCACAGCCACGCGCGCACGGGCGCCATGACGTCTGAAGCAGCGGATTGGGTTGCGGTTGAAGGGAGTGCGTCGAATTGCGCAGCGATGGTCATGTTGCTACAAGCCGGTTGACGTGGGAAACGAGGCAGACATAGAGCTGCAAAGCCCGAACGTAAACGCACCCATATCGTCGCACCCCTTACTTTCCCTAAAAGTCGAGCGAACCATGAGCCTTCGTCGCCGAAACCGGAAACTGCTTGGCGCCGCGATCATGATCGTGTTCGTGGTCGTCTGGGCGCTCGTCGCCATGGCGGTTTCGCAGGCCGGGCCGTTGCAGGAAGCCTCGAAGCTGTTCCAGGGGATCATGTACGCGGTGCTGGGCATAGCATGGATCATCCCCATCATGCCGCTGATCCGCTGGATGGAAAACGGTCGGGACTGAGCGCTAAAACAAAACGCCAAACAAGGAAACGCCGTGAGCGATCGTCCGAAAATCGAAGTCTTCGCCGAGTTCGAGCCCGTCATGGAGGCATGGCGCGAGCTGGAGGCGATTGCGCCCGCGACCATTTTCCAGACCGAGCGCTGGATGCGCCCGTGGGCGGAAACTGTTGGCGTGGCTCATAACATCACGCCGATGCTGATTGTGGCGCGCGGGCCTGACGGCACGCCTGCGGCGTTGTTTCCGTTTGGCGTCAGCAAGGCGGGCGGGTTGCGGCTGGCGGAGTTTCTTGGCGGGCGCGATTCGCAGGCCAATCTGCCATTGTTCAACCCCGGCGCCGTTTTCACGCGCCGTTTCATGACCAATACGCTGTCCTATGCCGCCCAGACTGTTCTGCGTCCGGATGCGTTTTCGCTCACCAGCCAGCCCTATAACTGGCGCGGCGCCGGCAATCCCATGCGGCTCCTGCCCGCCCGTCCCGGCCTGAACCAATTGGCCGCGATGCATTTGCGCGACGACCAGCACGTTCTTGAACAGGCGGCTCCCGCAGCGCGCGAGCGTTTGCAAAAAGGCATGGCGGCGTTGGGCGAAGGCGGCGCAGTCACGCACATCATCGGCCGCGACGAGAAGACCGCCCGGCGCATCATGCAGGCTTTTTTCTCGCACAAAGACGCGCAGCGCGCGGCGGCGGGCGCCAAGACCGCCTTCGACAATTCCGTCGCGCGCGGCTTCTTCGAGCGCGTGTGCCTTGATGGACTCGAGGAAGGCCGCGCTGCGGTTGAGCTGCACGCGCTCTGCGTCAACAATCGCATCGTAGCGACCTGCGGCGGCGGCGCCCATATGGGGCGCTTCCACGCCATGATCGAAAGCGCCGACATCGAGCCCGACATCGCCGCCTGCGATCCCGGCGACGTGCTGATGGCGCATATGCTGGAAGATTTGCGCGGGCGCGGCCTGCACGAAATCGGCATCGGCATGGGCGTCGCCCGCCGCGCCGACATCTGGCGCACGCGCGGGGAGGCGCTGTTCGATACGCTGCACGGCATGACCACTTCGGGCCGCTCGTTCTGCTTCATGGAAGTCCACAGACGACGCATCAAGCGCGTGGTGCGCTTTGGCCGCCGCCTGTTTGGGGTTTGAGGGGGAAATTGAGCATGTCGCTTTGGCGCCGGGCGCTTCTGGCTGTCAGCGGCCTCATGGGGGCGGCGGGAATAGCGCTGGCCGCCGCCGGCGCTCATATGGGAGGCGAAAACCTCACCAGCGCAGCGATCTATCTGCTGATTCACGCTGCCGCCGTAGCCGGGCTTTGCGCAAGCGGCGTGGCAATTAGAGGCTTGGGCGCCGCCGCCGGTCTTCTGGCCCTCGGCGCGATCCTCTTCAGCGGCGACCTGGCGGCGCGGGTCTTCTGGGGCGAGAGATTGTTCCCGATGGCCGCCCCGGCTGGCGGAATCATCATGATCGCCGGTTGGCTAAGCCTCACTGTTTTCGCGCTTGTGAGCCGCCGCAGGGGGCCGCCTGCGAAAATGTGACCGGCACGGGCAAACATTAGCGTATATTAATGAGCGCCTGCGGTCGGGCTGTGCTAGCAATTTCAGGCGTAATCAGCGCACGTCAGGGTTCATGGCCCTGCAACGCTTGCATGGACGCGACGGAATGTTCTGCTAATCTGAAATCGTGAGGTTTTTTAGCCGCTGGTTTCAGGCGGACCGCCTCACGGGAGGCCAGTTTTCTATGAAGTCAGGTAAGGTCAGCCGGTCCTTGATCGGCATTGTCGCCATTTTAATTCTCGTTGGCCTCGTCTGGCCGGGCGCTGCTGATCGCCTGCTGCCGGGATCAGGCGCGGGCTTTGCCTCGATCCGCACAACGCTGGGCCTCAATGCTTTCTTGCCAGAATACGCATCGGCTCCTGCTGCCGGGCCGGTAGCTCAAGCCCCCGCTACCCCGCAAGGCCAACGCGGCGGCGGTCGCGGCGGCTCGGGCGCAGGCCGCCCCCCTACCCCCGTCGTTCTCGACACGGCGACCAAAGGCCCCGTGGCCGTCGTGGTGGAGGCCGTTGGCGCCGTCCAGCCGATCGCGACCGTTGCGCTTAAATCGCGCGTGGACGCGCAGGTTCAGGAAATACGTGTCGCAGACGGCGCCGTCGTGCAGGCTGGCGACGTGATCGCCATTCTGGATTCGCGGCAGATACAGGCGCAAATCAAACAGGCGGAAGCCAGCCTCGCCCGCAATACAACAACCCTTGAACAGGCGCGCCGCGACGTTGGCCGCTTTGAAGAACTGGTTGAGCGCGCCTCCGGCACAAAGGTCAATCTCGACAACGCCCGTACGCAGGTTGCAGCCGCGCAGGCGCTCATCATGGGCGATCAGGCGCAGATCGAAAACCTGAAGGTTCAGCTCAGCTATTACACGATCATCGCGCCCATCAGCGGGCGCATCGGCTCGGTCGGCGTCAAGGCCGGCAACATCATTCGCGCAGGCGACAACAACCCCACCGGCACGCTGGGCACAATCATCCAGATCAAGCCGATCTATGTCGCGTTCTCGATCCCGCAGCGCCTGCTGCCGGACTTGCGGGAATCGGTGAAAGCGGACGAATCAATCGTCGAAGCGACGCCCCAGGGCGCCAAGACTGCCGCAAAGGGCAAGATCGCTTTTATCGAGAACACGATCGACATCGCGACCGGCACCGTAATCGTGCGCGCCCGCTTTGAGAATGCGGACGAGTTTCTCTGGCCCGGCCAGCTCTGCAATTTGCGCATCACCCTGCGCACCGAGGACAGCGTCGTCACGATCCCCCGCAACGCAACGCAGGCCGGACAGGTAGGCAGCTTTGTTTATGTGATCGAAAAAGGCGTCGCCCGCGTACAACAGGTAAGCATAGGCCGCACGCAGGATGGACGCGACATCGTGACCGAAGGCCTGAAGGGCGGCGAGTCCATCGTCGTCGAGGGCGCGCTTGGCCTCATCAACGGCGCACGCGTAGAACCGCGCCCCGCCACTGCAAAACGCGACATTTGATTGTATGTAAGACCTTGAGGCCTGCAAGACCGCCAGAAGCGAGACAGCTACATGTCATTGCCCGAACTCTGCATCCGACGCCCTGTCATGACGACGCTGTTGATGATGTCCTTCATCATCTTCGGCGTTTTCGCGTATCTGAAGCTGCCGGTCGCCGCCCTGCCCAGGGTGGATTTCCCAACCATCGCCGTCTCCGCCAGTCTGCCGGGCGCTAATCCTGAAACCATGGCCTCGTCGGTCGCAGCGCCGCTGGAGCGCGCGTTCGCAACCATTCCCGGCATCGCGCAAATGACCTCGCGCTCGTCGAACGGGCAAACCTCGATCACGCTTCAGTTTGATCTCGACCGCCCCATCGACGGCGCGGCGCTCGACGTGCAATCGCAAATTTCCGCAACGCTGCGCCGCCTGCCGCCAGAATTGCCAGCGCCGCCCAGCTTCCGCAAAGTGAACCCTGCTGACGCGCCGATCCTGTTCCTTGTGCTGAAATCCCCGGTTCTGCCGCTCGCCGTCACCAATGATTACGCCGAACAGGTGTTCGCCCAGCAGATTTCGCAGATTCCCGGCGTCGCGCAGGTTTCTATCTTCGGCCAGCAGAAATACGCCGTCCGCATTGAAGCTGATCCTGATGCGGCGGCTGCGCGCGGCCTGACGATGAACGACATTCGCACAGCCGTCGCCAACGCAAATTCGGCGTCTCCGGTAGGCAGTTTGCGCGGCGAGAGCAGAGATTCGGTTATCAAGGCGACCGGGCAGATCGAGCGGGCGGAAGGCTATCGCGATCTCGTCATCGCCTGGCGCAACGGGGCGCCCGTGCGACTTGATGAAGTCGCCAAAGTGCTCGATTCCGTTGAGAACGACCGCACCGCCTCATGGTTTGGCGACGAGCGCGCGATCACGCTCGCAGTTTATCGCCAGTCGGACGCCAACACCGTCGCGGTGGTGGACGAGATTCGCAATCGCATGCCGCAATATCAGGCGCAATTAGTGCAATCAGTAGAAGCGCGCATCGTAAACGATCGCTCGGTTTCAATCCGCGAATCCGTGCATGACGTGCATTTCACGCTGGCCCTTTCGGTCGCGCTCGTGGTGCTCGTGATCTTCATGTTCCTGAAGACAGTCGCCGCCACGATTATTCCGACGCTGGCGCTCCCGGTGTCGCTGATTGGCACCTGCGCCTTCATGTACGGGTTCGGCTATTCCATCAACAACATCTCCCTGCTCGCGATCACGCTGGCGGTGGGCTTTGTGGTCGACGACGCCATCGTGATGCTTGAAAACATCATGCGCCACATCGAGAAAGGCATGAAGCCGTTTGAGGCGGCGCTTGTCGGCTCGAAGGAAATCGCCTTCACGATTATCTCGATCACGCTGTCGCTGGTGGCCGTGTTCATCCCGGTCCTGCTCATGGGCGGCGTCGTGGGGCGCGTGTTCCGCGAATTTGCCGTGGTGATTTCCTGCGCCATTCTGGTGTCTGGCTTCGTATCGCTGACGCTCACGCCAATGCTGTGCGCGCGCTTGCTGAAGCCTGCAAACCTGCACGGTTCCGACAATGTGTTCACGCGATTCAGCGACAGTTTCCTGAACGGTCTGAACACCGGTTATCGCGTTACGCTCGACATCGTGCTGCGCCATCGCTTCATCATGCTGCTGGTGACCTTCGCCACCTTCGGGCTCAGCGTCTACATGTTCTCGAACATACCAAAAGGCTTCTTCCCGACGGAAGACACCGGCTTCCTGTCCGGATCGACGGAAGTCAGTCCGGACACCTCCTTTGCCGTGCAATCGGAATTGAGCCAGAAGGTCGTCGCCATCGTCCTGAAAGATCCCGCCGTGCTCTATGCCTCTTCGGCAATCGGCTTTGGCGGGGGCGCCAATCAGGGCAGCGTGTTCATCGCCCTCAAGCCAAAGGACGAGCGCGGCCCCATCGGCGACGTGGTCTTGCGGCTGCGTCGCAGCACGTCGCAGATCATCGGCATCAACGCCGTGTTCAACCCGGTTCAGAGCATGAACCTGAGCGGCGGGCGCCAGTCTCGCGCGCAATATCAATTCACGCTGCAATCGGGGGACCTCACCGGGCTTTACCAGAAGGCGCCGGAAATGCTGGAGGGCATGCGCGCCCTGCCGCAATTGCGTGACGTGAACACTGATCTGCAAATCCGCAATCCCGAACTCGTGGTCGATATCGACCGTGAGAAGGCGGCGGCTTACGGCGTCAGCACGGACCAGATTCGCGCGGCGCTCTACAACACATTCGGTGCGCGCCAGATTTCGACAATCTTCACGCAATCGGCTGATTACCCGGTCATTCTGGTCGCCAGCAAGCAATTCCAGGATGACCCGTCTTCCCTGAGTCGTATCTTTATCCGTGCCGGGTCCGGCGGCGGCGCCGCGGCTTCAACGGCTGGCGGCGCCAACACAGGCGCGGCGAGCACAGGCATATCCAATCAGCCCATCGTGCCGCTCGATCAGGTGGCGACCGTGCGCCGCGCCGTCGGGCCGCTGACGATCAACCGTCAGTCGCAGCAACCTGCCGTCACATTGTCCTACAATGTCGCGCAGGGCGTCGCACTCGGCGAGGCGAACGAGGCGATCCGTCGCGTCGCGCGCGAAATTGGCATGCCGGCGACGATCTCGACCAATTTCTCCGGCGCAGCCGCCTTGTTTGAACAGGCGCTTGCGGGACAGGCGGCGCTCATCATCGCCGCCGTGCTCACAATCTATATTCTGCTCGGCGTGCTCTATGAGAGCTATATCCACCCGCTGACCATTCTGTCCGGCCTGCCCTCGGCTGGCATTGGCGCGCTGCTGGCGCTGCAATATTACAAGATGGACCTGTCGGTGATCGCCATCATCGGCGTGCTTATGCTGATCGGCATCGTCAAGAAAAACGCGATCATGATGATCGACTTTGCGATTGAGCGACGGCGCGATGGCATGGACGCTGCGCCCGCCATTCGCGAGGCCGCCCTCATCCGTTTCCGCCCCATCATGATGACGACGCTGGCCGCCATTTTCGGCGCGATCCCGATCATGATCGGCGCCGGCGCCGGGGCTGAATTGCGCCAGCCGCTCGGCGTGGCGGTCGTGGGCGGGCTGATCGTGTCGCAAATGCTGACGCTCTACATCACGCCGGTCGTCTACATTTACCTCGACCGGGTGGACAGCTATCTCTCCGGTCGCACTGCGCCTGAAGAGGAGCCTGGCCCGACCCCGAACCTAGAGCCCGCCCACGCGCGCGCGGCGGAATAGCTGGCTATCTCCGCCGTCACGGACGGGCTTGTCCCGTCCATCCACGCAGACGGTGCAAGCCGTGGTTTTGCGCTTTCAGCCGCGAGGCTCGCAACGGCGTTGGCGTTCTCAAGCCGACGTCGCGGAAATCACCTTGAAGGTCCGCAATTCGTCTTCGTCGTCGCGGATTGAAACGTATTCGCCCGGCGTGAAAGCATGGGCGCCAAAGCGATAGCCCGCCTCCTCGTCCTCCGTCGTGCCCAATTCGTAGTCGAACGCCCATGTCGCGCCGCCAACGCCCCCGGCCCGGCGAACAAGCAGGCCGCGTTCGACGATTTTTCCATGCTCCAGTCGATGCACGAAGCAGCGGACGCGCTCCTTTTTCCAGGCCTCAAGGTTGATGAACCCGGCCTCGTCCAGCGGCGCCACAAATTCATAAGCATGAACGCCCGGCCCTGCCGGTGCGCCTTTGGCCCGCGCCTCTTCCAGCACGATCTTCCGCATTTGCACGCCATGATTGCTCATATGACCCTCGAATCCGCTCACCGGCGCAAGCAAATCATCCCGCGCCCTCAGAGATAACTCTCGCGCGGGCGAACCGTTCTTCACCATGCGCGAGATCAAACAAGCACGATCATGACCTTAACCTTGTATTAACGCTCAAGCCCGTGATACGACGAATGCTAGGCTAGCAATTTGTCGTAGCGTTGTTTCATCGGGGGCGCCTCTGTGCCGATTTCATTTTTCTCTTCAAGAGAGCCAAGCCGCTCGTGCGAGCCCGCGACCACCACGTTTGCCTTGCCACGGCGCGCGCTGATTGCGCTAGGCCTCGGCTTTGCATGCGTCGCCACTGCATTGGCTACGCTGGATCCCGTCGCAAACTCCGTTCTGGCTGCTCCAGATGACAGCACGGCGTCTTTCTGGCTCAGCGAACGCAGGCAGAGCGCCCCCTCAGCAGACGCGATCAGGCGACAACAAGCCCAGCAGCAATACGCCCGGCAGCAGCAAGCGCGCCTTCAGCAGCAAATGCAATTGAGGCAACAGCAGCAGCTTCGACAAGCGCAGCAGCAGGCGCAATATAATTATCAGCAACAAGTCCACGCGCAGATGCAGCAAGCGCCGCGCCGCTCCGAACTGTCGCAGTTCATAGACCGGTTGCCGTGGAACCGCGTCGTCACGATCACGCCGCGCGCGTTTGATCTGCCGCGCCCACCTACGATCGCGCCTGTTATCGCGCCGACAAGTCAGCAACCACGAATCTCGTCGCCCGCCGTCGATACAGATGCGAGGCCCGCTGCGCGCAAGACAGCCGCTGTCAGCGTAGCGAAGAAGCCGCGCGCCCTTTGCGTGCGCCTGTGCGATGGTTCCTTTTTCCCTGTGCCGGGAACGGGTGCCGGGACGCAGGAAGATTGCAACCTCGCCTGCCCGCGCGCTCCTACCCGGCTCTACAGAACCACGAACGGCGATATCTCAACAGCCGTCTCGGTTGCGACCGGCGCCTCGTACTTTGCTCTGCCGGTCGCGATGCGGTTCTCGAAAACGGTCGATCAGACATGCGCGTGCGGGCAGAGCGATCCGATGGCGACGATTCTGCGCGACGCGACGCTGCGCCGTGGCGACAGGGTGATGACGGCGGATGGTTTCCGCGTGTTCAAGGGCGGCGCCCGCCCCCCATATTCGCCGCGCAATTTTGACAGCATCGACAAGGCTCTGAACTTGCCGCGCAGCGAACGCGCCATTCTGCGCTCGATGGAGCGGGCGACAGGCGTGCGCCCCGGCGTCGGCCGTCGCAACGCTTTCGCGGCGTTGTCGCAACCAGATATCCAGACCGGCCGTTCTGTCTCCCAGTAAAGGGAGCCAGCAAAGCCGCCTTTGAAAAGCTCAAATGCGGCTCGATATCCAGAGCGGGGCGCGCTAGAAGGCATGTCGGGTGTGGCGCGGCGCTGGAGCCAATGAACAGCACAAGAAAATGGGCGACCGCCATTGCGGCCATTGCGCTGATCGTGATCGGCGCTATTCCCTGGCGCGTTTGGAGCGCTGGACCGGCGCGCGAACTGGCGGCGCTCGGGCGTGCCGCCACGGGCTTTGACGCGCAAGCCGCCGGGCGCACGACGATACGCCTGCTTCCGCGACCGGCGCTCACCTTCCATAACGTCAGCCTCGTATCGCCTGATCGCACGGTCGATCTGAACATTGAGCGCCTGCGGGGCGATCTACGGCTTACGGCGCTGCTCGGCGGACGCATCGAATTCTCCGGGCTCGGCGTCGTCAATCCGGCCCTGACCGTCGAGGCCAACGCGCTCGACGATTTCGCCGCACGGCTGCGCGGCTTCGCAGCATACGCAGATGCGGGCGGCGCACGACCGGAGGTTTTGGAGATCACGGGCGGGCGGGCTCATATCGGCAACGCAAGGGCGGCCCGCATTTTCGACAACGTCCACGCGCTTTTGCGCTGGGAAGACAAGGAGGCCGCCGCAATCTCCGGTGGTTTCAGCACCGAAGCGGAGAATTTTTCGCTGCAGGCGCTTCTCGACAAGCCGTTATCGCTCATGCGGGGCGACGATTCACCGTTCACGCTGAAAATCGCATCGCGCATCGTCGATCTGTCGCTGAACGGGACCATCTCGGGCGGCGCGCGCTGGCTGGCAGAAGCGCGCATAGCGGCAACATCGGAGCGCCTGCAGCCTTTGCTGGCCTTGCTCGATGTGCGTCCGCCATTGCCGGGACGGCTCGGACGCTTCGCGCTCAGCGGCCAAATGCGTGCGCTGCCGCAGACGGCGTCCCTCTCTGATATGAAGTTGGCGATCGACGCAAATTCTTTCGATGGCTCGTTGAGCCTGCGCATCGACGAAGGAAGGCCAAGACTGTCGGGCACGCTGGCGACGCGCGCGCTTGAGTATTCAACCCGCGATCTTGGCCTGCTCGCCCTGAGCGGAGCGCAGCATAGGGGGCAAAGCAAAAGCTGGAGCAAGGAGCCGATAGCATCACCAGATTTTGCGGCCTTCGACGCAGACCTGCGCATCTCCGCCACAAAAGCGCTGTTTGGCCGTTTCGCAATGACCGAGGTCGGCGTTCTTATCAAGCTGGCCGATGGCGCGCTTGAGGCGATCATTGCGGATTCGCAGGCCTATGGCGGTAAATTGCGCGGACGCGTGACGCTTCAGCCAGAGTCGGCGCAATTGCCATCAAACCTGTCGTTGGCGATCACAACGACCTTCGCAAACATCGAAAGCGGGCGGATGCTGCGCGATGTGACGGGCGCATCGCAGGTGCAGGGCGCCGCCAGCGGGGAGGCGAGCCTTGCAGCGAGGGGCGGCTCGATCCATGCGCTGATGAGCGATCTTCAGGGCAGCGTCCGCACTGCGTTTTCTAAAGGCGAGCTGATGGGTCTCGACATCGAACAGGCCGTGCGCCGGGCCGAACGTCGCCCATTGTCGATCCCCTCCGACATGCGCTCAGGCCAGACTACGTTTATCTCCGCAGACATGGAGGCGCGCGTGGCGCGCGGTGCCATGACGATCAGTTCGGCGCGCATCATTGGCCATGGCGCCGAAATGAGCATCGCCGGCGGGGTCGAGCTTGGAGAGCGCACGCTGCGCTTTTCGGTCGCCGCCGCGCCGCCGCGAACAAATGCAGGCGCCTCGCGCGAGCCGGTCCTGCTGCTGGACATCGCTGGCGCATGGGACGATCTGCGTCTGTCTCTAGACGCTGAAAACCTGATCCGCCGCTCCCGCGCCGCAGCCCCCCTCTTGCGCCAGCCCGATCCGCCGCAACCAATCAAAATAGAACCTACAGATCTGGCGCCCGCCGCCATTCCCGCCAGCGACGGACCATAGCTCACCCCACGCTTCGTTGAGCCGCCGTCAGGGTGTTCTTCATCAGCATGGCGATTGTCATCGGGCCAACTCCGCCGGGCACGGGGGTAATCGCGCCAGCGCGCTTACATGCGGAAGCAAATGCCACGTCGCCAACAAGCCGCGTCTTCGGCTTGCCAGCTTTATCGAGCCCCTCGCCCGGCACGCGATTGATGCCGACGTCGATGACGATTGCGCCGGGCTTGATCCACGCACCCTCAATCATTTCCGGAAGCCCCACAGCCGCCACCAGCACATCGGCGCGCGCAACCACGGCCGCCAGATCGCGCGTACGCGAATGGGCGATGGTGACGGTGAGGTTTTCAGCAAGCAGCAAATGCGCCATCGGCTTGCCGACAATGTTGGAGCGCCCAACGACGACCGCCTCAAGCCCCGCCAGCGTAACGCCGAGCTTGCGCGCAGCCTCGCGCAACAAGATCATCGAGCCTGCAGGCGTGCATGGAATCAGAGCGCGGTGCGTCTGCCCAATCGCAAGCAGGCCAGCGTTGACGGGATGAAAACCATCCACGTCCTTTGTCGGCGAAACCGTCTCAAGCACTTTGGCGGAATCAATATGCGCAGGCAGCGGCAATTGCACGAGGATGCCGTGGATCGCAGGATCAGCGTTGAGCGCGGCGACGAGCGCGATCACATCCGCCTCGCTTGTGGCCGCATCCAGCGTGTGCTGCACCGAATGAAAGCCGCAGGCTTCCGCCGCGCGCCCCTTTGCGCGCACATAAACCTGGCTCGCAGGATCTTCGCCAACCAGCACGACGGCAAGCCCGGGCCGCACGCCAAGCGCAACAAGGTCGCGCGCCGCAAGCTCAATCTCTCCCAGAACCTCCGTGGAGACGGCTTTGCCGTCTATGAGATATGCTTGGAGATATGCTTGCGAAGATTCTGGAGATCCAGCCACGCGCTTATCCTTTCAGGCCGGAATCGCCCCGGCGTACGAATGTGTTTTCGCAGACCCGCGCCCCGGCGCCAAGATGGCGTAAGATTGTCAGCTCGAACGAAAACTGAAGCGCGCTTTGTGGACGCCCTCGCCGGCCGCCGCAAGTAATGTGATGGAAGGCTTGTCGCGCAACTCGCCCGCAAAACCCTCGGGGTCGCCGTGGCCGCTCCATGCCTCGATGCAGAGAAAAGGCGCGCCGAGCTTCGACCATAAAGCCCAATGGGGAAAGCCCTCGCCTGCAATCTCAATAGCGCCAAAGCCCGCCCGCTCGAACGTAAGCGTACGACTCTTCGCGTTGATAAAACACAGCGCCTCGTGCATAAAAAGCTCCGGCGACAGCGCCAGCTCGCGACCGGTCAACGCAATTGCGCGGCTGGTTTGCGAGAACAATCCGCCCGGCCCAATGATGGGAACGCTTGGCGCCTCCGGCTGATCGAAGACAATGCGATAATCGGAATAATCCCCGCCGCAGAACGGCCAACCGAAACCTGGATGCAGGCCGATGGAGTAAGGCATCGCCTCGGCGCCCGTATTGCGCACGCGGCATGCAACGTCCAGCGCGTCTTCGCTCAGGCGATAATCAACGCAAAGCTCGAAAGCAAACGGATAATGCACGCGCGTTTCAGCATTGTCGCGCAGCGTGAAGCGCGCGTGAGTTGCGCTGATTTCCTCGCTCGTGAACTCGGCGTTCGCAGCAAAACCATGCACTGGCATGGGATAAAATACGCCGTCGACTTGCACGCGGCTTTCTCGCGTCCAGCCGACGACGGGGAACAACACGGGCGATACGCCGTCCCAGATCGCAGCGTCAGGCGTCCATAACAAGGCCTTGTCAGCGACGCTCCATCTACGCAATTCAGCTCCGTGCTGCGAAATCGACGCGCACGCCGTCCCGCAGCGGAGTTCAATCATTGCTGGCCCGGCTGCTCGTCCTGCTCCGCTTTCCAGCGTTTGACGATTCCAGAATCAATGTCGAACAAATCCATCATTCGCCCAACCGAATGGTTCACGATATCGTCCAGCGATTGCGGCCTGTTGTAAAACGCAGGCATAACCGGAGCAATGATTGCGCCCATTTCCGACAATTGCAGCATGGTGCGCAGATGGCCCGTATGTAGCGGCGTCTCGCGCACCGCCAGCACAAGGCGGCGGCGCTCCTTGAGCACGACGTCAGCGGCGCGGCTCATCAAAGAGCCAGTCACGCCAGTGGCAATTTCACTCATCGTGCGAATGGAGCACGGGGCGATCAGCATGCCCAGAGTGGGGAAAGATCCGGACGAGATCGAGGCGCCAATGTCGCCCATCGGATGATAATCGTCGGCCAGCTCACGCAGATCTTTCGCCTTCATGTCCAGCTCATAGGCCAGCGTCAACTCAGCTGCCTTGCTCATGATGAGATGGGTGTGGACGCCCGCCGCGCGCAGCAATTCCAGCGCGCGAACGCCATAGATAATGCCGGATGCGCCGCTGATGCCGACGATGATCCGCTTCTTTGATTGATCCGACACGCGCGCTCCCCAGCTACTTCAGCAAAGGCTTTGAACGGAGGCAAAGCTCCCGTCAAGCCGCCAAACATTATGCGCGAGAGCGCAAACTCTCAAACGCTTCCAGCAAGGCCTGACGCGGAGCATCGGGGAAGACAACCTTCAGCATTGCCGCACAAGCACTTATATTACGCGCCGCTGCATCTGCCGGATCGCACGCCTCGCCCCAGTTTGCAGCTGGTTTCAGCGCAAACAGCGCCTCTTGCTGCAAGCGCTCGGACTCAAGCTCAACAGCCTTGACTTTGTCCCGCAGCGCCGCTGCAGCGGGGCTTTCCATCGCGGCGTGCGGTTCGCGCAGAAAGCGGCGTACCGCGCGTAAAGGCCGCACCGCCTCATTGCGCCACGCTGAAATTGCTAAATCAGCTTCCGCAAGATCGTCCGACCGCAACGCGCGCCCCTCTTTTGCAAGCCAAAGTGCAAACAGCAGCACGTTCACGTCCACCCCGCACTCGTCCTGAAGGACTATGCAAGCAGCCGGAACCCCGGGCGTGCGATAGAGCGCGAGTGAAAAAGTCCAGAACGGCGAAACATCAGCCATCAGAATTATCTCCGTAGAGCCGCGCTTTTCCTAACACGATGCGCAGTTCTGGCAAGCCTGAAGCCGGGCTTAAGTCTTGTCACAGGAACTTCCCGGCATTGGCGACGTTGGCGGACTTGAACCAAACGTGGAGTCGCGCATGTACGCTCACCAGATGATCAGCGCCCACCCGCACGTAAAAGGCAGCACGAACGACGTGCTAATTGATTGCATCGAGGAGTGCTATTCCTGCGCGCAGGCTTGCACATCCTGCGCCGATGCGTGCCTTGGTGAATCCATGGTGCAGCAATTAACCCAATGCATCAGGCTGAATCTCGATTGCGCCGATATATGCGCAGCAACAGGTTCGGTCGCGACAAGACGCAGCGGCGCCAACGAAGAAACAATTATGAACATGCTTAAAGCATGTGCCGGCGTCTGCATCCTTTGCGGCCAAGAATGCCGCCGTCACGCAGCCGCACATGAGCATTGCAGAATTTGTGCTGACGCCTGCATGGCTTGCGCGCAGTTATGCAAAAAAGCCTTGCAAAGCATGGCGTGAAAGAAAAGAAGCGACATCGCACGCCAAACGGGTATGCGCCCAATGGGCATCGCGACACACTTCCGCGTCGTTGCCCATTGGCTCCAACAAGATCAGGTTTGAAGTTTGCAGACATGATCGAAGGAGGTGTGAATGACTGACGCGCTGGAGCAAAATGCCAAAGGCGTATCAATCATTCTGGATCCGCTCAAATTTCGTAGAGCCGGATTGGCGTCGGCGCTGACGCAATGGGCTATTGCAAACGCTGTCGAGATCGAACAACGAGAGCTGGAACAGCCTGAGCTCGCGCAGATAGAAAACCTGCGGCTTGCTATTATAAATCTCGGCGGAGCCAGCGTCTCTGACAGCGAAACCCTCGGTGCAATCAGCAAGCTTCATTTGCTTGCGCCCAACGCCCGCATTGTAGTTATATCAGATCGCGAAGACGGAGCTGAAGTGGTCGCTGCGTTTAAAAGCGGCGTGCATGGATTTATTCCCACGAGCACAGAACCCTCCGTTGCTTTGCAGGCGCTGTCCTTTGTGCTTGCTGGCGGATCGTTTTTCCCACCCAATGTGCTTCTCGGTAAGGGACGAAACACGCCACAAATCAGCGAGGCGTCCCTCGAAACAAAGCTTTCGATGGGCCCGGCCAAACATTTTACGCCCTCGCAATTACGCGTAATGGCGCAATTGAAAGATGGGAAATCAAACAAGCTGATCGCACGAAACCTTCGATTATGCGAAGCGACCGTAAAGCTGCATGTGCGTCAAATCATGCGAAAGCTGGGGGCTTCAAACCGAACGCAGGTCGCAATCTATTGTTCAACGGACGGCGCTGTGGAGAGCATTCTGCGGGCTGACGGCGAGGGGATCGCCGCCAACAACGAGACAGGCGATGAGGAAGCGCCTCTGCTTCCGAACGGGCGCTCTGACACAGGCTTATCCTGATTTTTACGGTGCCCGCGCTAATGGACCGGCGCCGCGAACGTCGCTCGATATCATGGCCAGCGCTATCTGCGTTCTGTTCTGAACGCCAAGTTTTCGCATGATCTGCCTGATATGAATTTTCACCGTCGCTTCCGCTATGTTCAATCGACGCGCAATGATCTTGTTGGAATGTCCAAACTTCAGAGCCTCGATAATATCATTCTGCCGCTGCGTGAGATGCAGCGTGCCGTTTGAGTTTTCGCTCTTCTCGCGCACCACGGAAGGCGCGCTTGAAAACAGGCTTTCGGGGGGGAAAAACTTCCCGCCAGAAATGACGAACGAGAGCGCTTTCAAAGCTGTCGGCGGCTCAAGATTAGTCGGGATGTACGCGTCCACGCCCGCAGAGCAAGCGAAACGCACGATGGCGGCATCCACGCTGTCGGAAAAGACCGCTACCGGGATTGTGGGCGATCTCGTGCGCAAGCATTGCAGCGCAGCCACAAGTCGATCATCGGACATACAATCGCCGCCGACGTTGAGAATGTAAATCTGCGGATTTTGAAATTCCGCTATGCGTAATTCCTCGAGGCTGATCGCCTTCAGCGTCAACCCTTCCGTGAACACCCATTGTGCGAGAATGTTCGCAAGACCGGCTCTTCTGAACGGCAGCGCGTCAACCAGGATCGCAAGTCCCGCATTCTCAATTACGGAAACATTCTCAATTACGGAAGCGTTCTCAATTACGGAAGCGTTCATGGCGAACCCCGAATATTCGACGCAAAGCGTCACCGCCCCCGCGGTAAACAGAACATCCGAACGACTAGACTTGCTTTGCGATCGTCTGGATCGCAGATGGCCCTGGCTGGCGTTCAAGTTGAACCAGCTACTGGCCGCGCTGATGGATAACAATAGATTACATTTTGATTGAGAACGCCAGAACGCTCTGAAACCAAGGTAAATCGAGAACTCGGCCTTTGAGGCCGGGCAGAAGCGCGCAAGCGCGCTTACGGCATCAAGTAAACTATTTGTAGCGCTTTAGGGCCATGATGCGCGCAGAACGCCCCCAAAAGAATGATAGGCGCTTAGCACTTTGACGGGAGCGCCCTGCCCCGCGATCATTCATTGCAAATGAAGCGAGGGGAGCATGCGCAAGCAGTCTGAAAAGAATGGTTTTGATGCGGACGAAATGGCGTCAATGTCCAGAATATATCTGCGCTGCAAAGCCAAACTTGATTACGCCGATCCAGATCAATTAGCTATTTCAGTCTTGTTGTTATTCCGAAACGGCGTGATCGACGAAGACAGGGTTTACGCATTGCTGATGCAGCGCATGGAACAGCCCACGCGCTATCGCGGCGCGCCTGCCGGCTTGAGAAATCGTCCAACATGGCGGGTATGATCAACGAAAAAGGGGCGCTCCCGTAAGAACGCCCCTTGATCTATGAAAAGCGTGAACGCAGGTCTCAGGCGACCTTGTCAGCTTCAAAATGGCTGGCTCCGGCGGCGATGTCATAATCGCGCGCCGCAGCGTCGATGCGCTTGTCGGTGCCGCGACCCTTGTGGAAGGTCTTGATCTGGAGCAGCTCCAGGTCTTCCGTGCCGCAGCTTTCGAACCAATAGCGGGCTCCGGCGGGGATCAGGATGCCTTCGTGGGGTCCAAATTCGCCGCGCACCACGTCCTCGGGGCCGTAAAAGCGCGCACGGCCTTTCAGCACCATCCAGGTGATGTCGACGCCCGCATGGTAATGGAGGTTGTTCTCGCCGCCTTGACCAAGGCAATGAACCGCGGCCTGGCCGCGCTCGTTGCTGGTCAGGCGCACGATGGCCTTGCGACGGTCATAGATGGCGGGCGCCTTGAAGCTGAACGTCTGGATGGCGGCCTCGGCTGCGTCATGGTCAATTGCTGTATCGGACATAGGTGCTCCTGTTGCGAATGGGGGACGACGACCGGCAAGCGAGTCTGTCTTGATGCCCTATTTTGCGGCCATAGAGCGCTGTTTGCAAGGCCGCTTTTTCAGCGCCGCCTACGAGCTATCCAGTGTTCCTCACAGCGGATTTACCAATCACAACTCAACGCTTCTTGTTGCGCCCGGCCGAGCTGCGCGAACCGCTGGGTGCGATTGTGTTGCCGCGATTTTCATCCGACAGTTTGCGCCAGCGCACCAAGCGCTCGCCATCCAGAGCACCGGTGGCGATAGCGGCTTGCACGGCGCAACCGGGCTCGTGGGCATGCGTGCAATCGCGGAAGCGGCACAGCGGCGCCAGTTCGGTGATTTCCTCAAACAGCATGTCGATGCCGGTGGCGGAATCGCCGACATGCAGCGTGCGCATGCCCGGCGTGTCAATGACCCAGCCGCCGCCGGCTATGGCGTGCAGCGAACGCGATGTTGTGGTGTGGCGGCCTTTGGAATCGCTCTCGCGAATGCCCCCCGTCGCTTGTAGCGTGTCTTGCGGCGTGTCTTGCGGCGCATCTTGCGCAGCTCCCGCCAGCGCGTTCACCAGCGTTGATTTGCCAACCCCCGACGAGCCCACCAGCGCTATTGTTCGCCCCGCTCCGCACCACGGCGCAAGCTCGGCCCGCGCATCGCTGATGAGCGGGTTCAAAATCACGACCGCCAATCCGCGCTGCAGCGCGGCCGCCTCTGCCTGATAGCGAGTCGAATCATCCACCAGATCGGCCTTGGTCAGCAGCACGACAGGCTCTGCACCGGATTCGTTGGCGAACACGAGATAACGCTCAAGCCGGGCGGCGTTGAAATCGCCGTTGCAGGAGGTGACGATGAAAAGCGTGTCGATGTTGGCGCCGGCCAGTTGCGGAACCCTCCCGCCCTCGGTGTGGCGTTGCAGCACGGTCTTGCGCGCGAGGCGGCGCTTCAACATATGGGTCGCGGGCTCGACCAGCACCCAGTCGCCGACAGCATAATCGCCCGTGTTGGCGTGAACCGGGAGGGCAAGCTTGATGGGGCCGTCTGGAGACATGGCGCTCATCCGCGCCCGGTGGACGGTCGCGATCCGCATTGGCGTGAGCCCGGCGTCGTCGGGGTCCAGTTGGTCTGCAAAGAATGAAGACCAGCCCAACATTTGAAGCTTCACTGACCCGGGATGCGCGGGCTCGAGCTGAATGGATTCAAGCGTAACGGCCTGATGTTTCTCCGCCTCGTCTGCACTCGCATTCATGGCGGCGTCCAAAGCTCTGGCGCGCAGACTCAAAAGGAGCCTGCGACGCGGCATCGTAAAACCGGTTTAGTGAAAATGGTCGGAGTGGCGGGATTCGAACCCACGACCCCTTGTCCCCCAGACAAGTGCGCTAACCGGGCTGCGCTACACTCCGACTGCGCGCGTTATAGAGAAGCCATTAGCGCCATGCAACAGGTATACGTCACGCGAGACGCTTTAGTCGCTTTTCCATCGTGATGTTGTCCGGATTGCAAGAGGTTGTCTGGTGTTGTCCGTTACGTCTGGGCATTCTCGAGAATGCGTTTGCATTCTTCGAGATCGGCGAGCGCGCTTGCCAGCGCATGCAAATCGGTTTTGCCAAGATACGAGCCCTGCGTCAGATATGCGCCTTGTGGGTGAGATGGCGCAGCCTGAGTGTCTCGCGCGGCGTTTCGGGGAAAGTCTCTGGTCGCCGTCAACACGGGCCGAGCAGCAGGGCCGCCAAAAGACGCGGACAAATCTTCCAGCAACGATTCTTCCAGCAACGAATCTTTCAGCAACGAATCTTTCAGCGGCAAACCTTCCTGCGACGACAAGACAGACACGTCTGCGCCGCCGCTCTGCCCGCCTGCGGCCAGCGCCGCCAATTGGCGCGGCCCCTGTTCGGTGAGCAAACGCTGCACGCCCTTGATCGTGTAGCCCTCGCCGTACAACAGATCGCGAATAGCTCGGAGCAGCCCGAGATCTTCGGGGCGGTAATAGCGCCTGCCGCCGCCGCGTTTCATAGGCTTGATTTGCGGGAAACGAGTCTCCCAAAAACGCAGCACGTGCTGCGGGAGATCAAGCTCCTCTGCGGCTTCGCTGATTGTGCGATACGCGTCGTCGTTTTTATCCATCGACCAGAAACCCGGCTGCGCCGGGCCCATCACGCGGAACCGGCTATTCGTCTTCCACACTCTGCCCGTTGATGCGCGCTTTCAGGATGTTCGAAGGTTTGAACACCATAACGCGGCGCGGGCAGATCGGCACTTCAACGCCCGTCTTTGGATTACGCCCGATGCGCTCGCCCTTGTCCCGAACGACGAACGATCCGAACGAGGACAGCTTCACCGTCTCGCCCGCTTCGACCGTGTCGCTGATCTCTTGCAGAACCACTTCCACCAGATCCGCTGATTCAGATCTCGACAAACCTACCCGGCGATAGACCGCATCGGCAAGGTCTGCACGCGTCAGCGTGCGACTTTCCTTGGCCTCTAAATTATCAGCCTTCATCCTGGCACCAATGATTCGATTAGAAGGAAATTGAATAAATACAAAGAGATTTCATCTAAGCTTACGCTTGCAAAATGTCAACGCAGACCATGGCTTTTGCGTACAAATCAACACTTCAGATCAAGTGCCGGGGAACTACCATCGCACCATCACGGATCCCCAGGTGAAGCCGCCGCCCATGGCTTCCAGCATCACCAGATCGCCGCGCTTGATGCGCCCGTCGGCGCAGGCGACAGACAGAGCCAGCGGAATTGAGGCAGCCGACGTATTGCCATGCATTTGCACGGTCTTAACAATTTTAGCGGGAGCGATCCCGAGCTTCTCGGCGGAGGCGTCGATAATGCGCTCGTTGGCCTGATGGGGCACGAACCAGTCGAGGTCGTCGGCGGTCGTGCCGGTGGCGGCGAACGCGTCGCGCATCACGTCCGTCACCATGCCCACCGCATGGCGAAACACTTCCTTGCCGGACATGCGCAGATGGCCGACCGTGCCCGTGGTGGAGGGGCCGCCGTCGACGAACAGCTTTTCGCGGTGACGCCCGTCCGAGCGCAGATGCGATGTCAGCACGCCGCGATCGCTCACCCTGCCCTCAGATTCCTGCGCCACAAGCACGACAGCGCCGGCGCCGTCGCCAAACAGCACGCAAGTGGTGCGGTCATTCCAGTCGAGCAGGCGCGAGAACGTCTCGGCGCCGATCACCAAAGCGCATTTGTGCGAGCCCGAGGCCAGAAACTTGTCGGCTATGGTCATGGCGTAAACAAAGCCCGAGCACACCGCCTGCACGTCGAACGCCGCGCCGTGCGTGATCCCGAGCGCCGCCTGAACCTGCGTCGCTGTGGAGGGAAACGTGTAATCGGGCGTGGATGTCGCCAGCACGATCAGATCGACGTCGGCGGCGACGCGGCCAGCGTTTGCAAGCGCCTCAATCGCCGCGCGGGTGGCCAGCGTAGATGTCGTCTCACCCGGCCCAGCGATGCGGCGCTCGCGAATGCCGGTGCGCTGCACGATCCATTCGTCAGTGGTGTCCACCGTCTTTTCGAGATCGGAATTCGTCACGCGCTTTTCGGGCAGGCAGGAGCCGATCCCCTCGACAACCGAACGCCAGTTCTTTCGCAAATCGGTCACGATGCTCCCCGCGCTTGTAATTCAATAGTGGGATTGGCAGCGGCGGCGGCCGCATCTGCCAAATTCTGTGCGAGCGTCGCGTGCGCCTGTGCGATCAACTCGCCGATCTGCGACAATAGCTGCTGACGCACAACCTCATAGCCGACTTCAATGGCGACGGAGAAGGAAAGCGCATCTGCGCCGCCGTGACTTTTGACAACGATGCCCTCGAGGCCAAGAAACACCGCGCCGTTGGATCGGCGGGGGTCCATCTTTTCCTTCAGCTGCGCGAACGCGCCGCGCGCAAACAGATAGCCGATCCGCGACATGAGACTGGAGCCCATTGCGCTCTTCAAATAAGCGCCGATCTGTTTCGCCGTACCCTCCGCCGTCTTCAGCGCGATATTGCCGGTGAAGCCTTCCGTCACCACCACGTCCACCGTGCCGGCGCCAATATCGTCGCCCTCCACGAAGCCGCGATAATCGAGCGCCGCAAAATCCGCCTCGCGCAACATACGCCCGGCGGCCTTCACTTCCTCGATGCCCTTGATCTCCTCGACGCCGACGTTCAGCAGGCCGACGCTGGGACGATCAATGCCAAGAAGAATGCGCGCCATCGCAGCGCCCATCACCGACAGCGCCACAAGATGCTCCGCGTCTGCGCCAATCGAGGCGCCAAGATCGAGCACAACGGACTGGCCGCGCACCGTCGGCCAGCGGGCGGCCAGCGCCGGGCGCTCAACACCCTTCATAGTGTGCAGGCAGATCTTCGACATCGCCATCAGCGCGCCGGTATTGCCTGCCGAAACGGCGGCGTCGGCCTCGCCGCGCTTCACGGCGGCAATCGCCATCCACATCGAGGAGGTGCGCCGCCCCTTGCGGATCGCCTGGCTTGGCTGATCGTCCATGCGGATCGACACGGCTGAATGAATCAGCTTCGTGCGCGCCGCCAGACGCGGGTGCTCTGCAAGCACCGGGGCTACAAGAGCCTCGTCGCCGAACATCAAAAAACTGAGGTCGGGGCGCTTCGCAAGGGCGAGAGCGGCGCCGGCCGCGATGACCTGTGGGCCATGGTCGCCCCCCATGGCGTCAAGGGCGATCCGCACGGAATTAGGCATAAAGATGCATGGCTCCTGCACGCGAATCCTGACGCCAAGTCTTGGCGCGACCAGTGCGGCCCATCCCCCGGGTGCACGGGCGGGAAAATAGCCATTTGCTGTGGGAACGCAATCCCACTGCCGTAGAGAGCCCCTCAGCTGGCGCTCAAGAAGCGCCGCCTGTGGGCCTGGTCAGCCCGCTCAACGCGGCAAACGGCGAGTCTCGCTCCGGCTCGGGCTCGCCCAGATCAAAGCTCGCGTCTGGTTTGCGCGGATAGGGATCGAGCCCCAGCGCCAGAAACTCGCCTGCTAGCCCGCCAAGGTCGATGCGCCCGTCGACGATCATATCCGGCGGGTCTTCGTCGCCCTCCTCGTCGAAGGTCGACGGCGGCGCAACTTTGGCGGCCTCCATCGCTTCTGCGCGCTTGCGCGACATGCGGGCGCCGGGGCGCGGCTCGGGCGCCTTGCGGGGCTCGGGCGCAAAGCGCACGTCCACGTCCTCAACGATGTCGGTCTCGAAATCCTCCAGCGTCACGACGCAGGTCTGGCTGACGCGGCCGCGCACCTGTCCGGTGACGTGAACGAACGGCCCCTGCCGGGCCACCCGAAAAGCGCCCATGAGTGAAAGTACGGCTGGAATGCGCAGCAATTGCGCCAACCCCGCGCGCTCTTCGGGAGTCGGCTCGACTACGAAGGGCTCATCGGGACGGCGCAACAATTCATCCACCGTCATCGAGCGTGAGAACGGCGGCGGCTCGATGGCGGCGCCGGCGGCTGGCGTTTGTGGCGTTTGCCTGGACATGATCGACCCCTATGAAACCGTTTGCGCATCCAGCACGGGAAGCTGCCCGGCAAGCAGAGCCTCCACGCTCAAGCCGTCGAGCGAGGCGGCATACGATAACGCATAGCGCGCCAGTCGTTGCGTGCGCGCGTCGCTCGCCCGGCCCTCGCCGCCGTAAACATTGCGCCCAATCGCCAGCGGCAGAGCGTCAGATTTGCCCGCCTCGTGGTCCGACAGCGCCGCCAGATAGGCCGCCGAGCGGCCCATATAGCCGGACGCCATTTTCTTCATGCGCTTGGGCACGGTGACGTCGCCCACGCCAATCTCGCGCAGCGCGATGTCGAAGTGCTGAAACAGCGAATCCGTGACCTCCTGCGCGACCGCTGGCCCAGGCTCGGGCAGCGCACTCATGCGCCGCAACGCGATTGTCGCCACAAGGCTCAGAATTTCAAAGCGGCCCGCCACGGTATCGGCCACGCCATATTCGACAAAGAACACCGGCTGGCGGGCGCCGGCCATGATCTCGCTGTGAATCTTGTCGATCAAGGGACGGTTACGCGCCTTGCGAAAAAGGTTTAAGGGCTTCATGAACAGGTTGAACATCTGCATGAACAAGGGCTCTCTCTGTCTGCGGGCGAGGTTCGCGTCAAAGCTTATGGAATTGCTCCATTAAGCGCTGATCTTGCTTTTCACCCGCTCGGGGGTTAGGCATCGGGGGGCGTGGATGCAAGCGAAATCATGTTCCGCGCCTGATGCGCGGCGGCATTTAAAATCCGGAGTGGGCGAAATGCGAAGCGGAATTGGCCATAAGATTGGCTTGGCGGCAGCGCTCGCAGGGTCTCTGGCGCTCGGCGGCTGCCTTGGTTATGAGGGAACTCATTTCCGCGGCCATGTGCTGGATGAAAAAGCCGCCGAACAGGTGCGCACCGGCGCCTCGGCCGAGCAGGTTCTCGTCGTGCTGGGCACGCCCTCGACCACATCGACTGTAGGCGGCGACGCCTGGTACTACATCAGCCAGAAGGTTGAGCGCCCGCTCGCCTTCATGCAGCCCTCAGTCACCGACCAGCGCGTCTATGCGGTGTATTTTGACAAGAACAAAAAGGTCCAGCGCATAGCCAATTACGGCGTTCAGGACGGCCAGGTGTTCGACTTCGTGACCCGCACCACACCAACAGCGGGCGCCGAATCCTCGTTCGTGCGCAACATGTTCACGAACTTGATGCGGTTCTAGCCGCGTTTCTGGATTAAGCTTCGTTTGCGTCAGCAAGCGACGGGTGAGGCGTCTTCTCGGTAAAGCCACGGCTTTCGCCGTCTTGCGGGCTGGAAGCCCGCGGTCCTGCCCGCAGCCTGGTATTGCCAAAGGCTGATTCACAATATCCCAAACACGTAATGGCCGGGCTTGTCCTGGCCACCCACGCCGGTGCGAGCCTCGCAGCTGACAGCGCAAAGCCACGGCTGGTGCCGTTTGCGTGGATGGACGGGACAAGCCCGTCCATGACGGCGGATAGATGCAGGCCTAGTTTCTAAGCGTTGAGCGTTGCAGCAGCAAGGCCCAACAAAAAAGGGCGGGGTTTCCCCCGCCCTTCTCAGCTCAAAACATCCAGCTTCTAATGCGCCAGCACGGCCAGCAGCAGCAAGGCCACAATGTTCGTGATCTTGATCGCCGGGTTCACGGCGGGGCCTGCGGTGTCCTTGTAGGGGTCGCCTACGGTGTCGCCGGTGACGGACGCCTTGTGCGCGTCCGAGCCCTTCAGGTGCTTCACGCCGTCCTTGTCGACAAAGCCGTCCTCAAACGACTTCTTGGCGTTGTCCCAGGCGCCGCCGCCAGACGTCATCGAGATGGCGACGAACAGGCCGTTGACGATCACGCCCAGCAGCGAGGCGCCAAGAGCCGCAAAGGCGTTGGCCTTCGAGCCAGAGATAGCCAGCACGCCGAAATACGCCACCAGCGGCGCCAGCACCGGCAGCAGCGAGGGGATGATCATTTCCTTGATCGCGGACTTGGTGAGCATGTCCACGGCGCGGCCATAATCGGGACGCTGCGTGCCAAGCATAATGCCGGGCATTTCCTTGAACTGGCGACGCACTTCCTCAACCACGGAACCAGCCGCCCGGCCCACAGCTGTCATGGCGATGCCGCCAAACAGATAGGGGATCAGGCCGCCGAAGATCAGGCCGGCCACCACGTAGGGATTCGACAGGTCGAACGAGACCACGCCGACGTCCTTGAAATAGGGCCGTCCCTCAGCGATGAACGCCTGGAGGTCGTTGGTGTAGGCTGCAAACAGCACCAGCGCGCCAAGGCCCGCCGAGCCGATGGCGTAGCCCTTGGTGACGGCCTTCGTGGTGTTGCCAACCGCGTCGAGAGCGTCTGTCGAATGACGCACTTCCTTCGGCAGGCCAGCCATTTCCGCAATGCCGCCCGCGTTGTCCGTGACCGGACCGAAGGCGTCGAGCGCCACGATCATGCCCGCCAGGCCAAGCATGGTGGTGACGGCGATGGCCGTGCCGTAAAGGCCCGCAAGCTGGAAGGTGGAGATGATGCCGCCCACGATAACCATCGCGGGAAGCGCGGTGGACTCAAGCGACACCGCAAGACCCTGAATGACGTTCGTGCCATGCCCCGTGACGGAGGCCTGCGCGATCGACACTACCGGGCGCATGCCTGTGCCAGTGTAGTATTCCGTGATCCAGACGATGGCGCCCGTCACTGCAAGGCCGATGAGGCCGCACACGAACAGGTTCGTGCCGGTGATCGACATGCCTGCAACCACGCCCATTTCGCCCCAGCCGATGGTCTCGTTGGTGACGATGGCAAGGCCGCCGATGGTCAGCACACCGGTGACGATGAGGCCCTTGTAGAGGGCGCCCATGATCGAATTGTTGGCGCCCAGCTTCACGGCGTAGGTGCCTGCAATCGAGGTCACGATGCAGGCTGCGCAGATGGCCAGCGGATAGATCATGGAGTTCACGAGAGCCGAGCCCTGCGTAGCGAAGAAGATCGCGCCGAGCACCATGGTGGCGACGACCGTCACCGCATAGGTCTCAAACAAATCCGCCGCCATGCCGGCGCAATCGCCGACGTTATCGCCCACATTGTCGGCGATGGTGGCCGGATTGCGCGGATCATCCTCGGGGATGCCAGCTTCCACCTTGCCCACAAGGTCAGCGCCGACGTCAGCGCCCTTGGTGAAGATGCCGCCGCCAAGGCGCGCGAAGATCGAGATCAGCGAGGCGCCAAAGCCCAGAGCCACCAGCGAGTCGATAACCGTGCGGTTGTTCACTGCAAGGCCGAGCGAACCGGTGAGGAACCAGAAATAGCCCGCCACGCCAAGCAGCGCGAGGCCCGCGACCAGCATGCCCGTGACCGCGCCAGCCTTGAAGGCAATGTCGAGGCCGCCAGCCAGCGATTGCGTCGCCGCCTGCGCCGTGCGCACGTTGGCGCGCACCGAAACATTCATGCCGATGAAGCCAGCTGCGCCCGAAAGCACCGCGCCAATCAGGAAACCGATGGCGACCAGCCAGCCCAGCAAATAAGCAAGCCCGAACAGAATGACCACGCCGACGATGGCGATGGTGAGATACTGACGCTTGAGATAAGCCTGCGCGCCTTCAGCGATAGCGGCTGCAATTTCCTGCATGCGCTGGTTGCCAGCATCCGCACGCAGCACCGCTGCAATTGTGTAGGCACCATAGACGAGCGCAAGCAGCCCGCCCAAAATAATCCAAGTCAAAGCGCTCATTAAGTCCGCCCTTTCCAGTGTTCAGCATTCTTGTGTTCAGCGTTCTGGCGCGCCGCAACGAATTGTGACGGATTCGTGGCCGCAACGTTCCAACGTCTCTTGCCAGAATCTTAACGCTCCGGCAATCGGGCTATTGGATGACAGGAGAAGCTAGAGCTCCCGACCTTCCTTCTCCCCTTGCGGGAGAAGGAAGAAGCTCCGTCCTTCCATTTCCCGCCCTGTTCCCCCGCCCCGTTTCATTCTAGATAAAGGCTGCAACGGGGACAGCACGTGAGCAAACCAATCAGCGATCTTGCCAAACTGGCCGGCCAGCGACTTACCGACATGCGGGCGGCGCGGCCTTTGGTGCAGAGCATCACCAATCTGGTGTCGATGGACATCGCCGCCAATGCGCTGCTGGCCGTGGGCGCATCGCCCGCCATGGTGCATGCGCCTGAAGAGACGGGCGAGTTCACGCCGCGCGTCGATGCGCTGGTCATCAATGTCGGCACGCTGTCGGCGGAGGCGGCGCGCAGCATGGAGCACGCCGTCAGCATTGCGCGCGTGCACGCCCGGCCGTGGCTGCTCGATCCGGTGGCTGCTGGCGTGCTCACGTTTCGCGACGATCTCATCAAGCGCCTGCTGCGCCATCGCCCAGGCATCATTCGCGGCAACGCGTCGGAGATCATGGCGGTCGCCCGCGCCGCCGGGCTGGCGGTGGATCCGGTGCAAACCGTGCAGCGAGGCGTTGACAGCGCGCACACGAGCGACGAGGCCGCCGCGCTCGCTCACAAGCTGGCGCGTCATTGCTTTTGCACCGTGGTCGCCACCGGCGCCGTGGACGTTGTGACGGACGGCGAGCGCATGGTGCGCATCGCCAACGGCTCGCCGCTGATGCCGCGCGTGACGGCCCTTGGTTGCTCAATGTCTGCCGTCATGGGCGCCTATCTGGCCGTCTGTCTCGATCCGTTCGAGGCCGCATTTTCGGCCACCGCGCTTTATGGCGTGGCGGGCGAGATCGCGGCGGCAAAATCCACCGGCCCCGGCTCGTTCCGGGTCGCCTTCATCGACGCGCTTTACGCTATTCGGCCCAAAGACGTCGCCACCCATTTGCGCGTGAGTGAATAATGTTTGATCCCAAAATCTGGCGCCTCTGTCTCGTCACCGATCGCGGTCTTTCACTTGGCCGCCCGCTTGTGGATGTTGTGGCGCAGGCGGTTTCCGGCGGCGTCACCATGGTGCAATTGCGCGAGAAGGATTGCACCACGCGCGAATTTCTGGAGCAAGCCCGCGCGTTGAAAGCGCTGCTGGCGCCGCTTGGCGTACCGCTTGTCATCAACGACCGCATCGACATTGCGCTGGCCGTGGACGCCGACGGCGTGCATGTGGGCCAAACAGATATGCCCGTGGAAATGGCCCGCGCGATGCTGGAACCGGATAAAATTCTCGGGCTCTCGATTACGAACGCCGCGCAAATGTCGCACGCAGACGCGCGCAAAACCGATTATCTGGGCGTTGGTCCATTGTATCTGCAAAGCACGAAAACCAACGCATCAACTCCGCTTGGCGTAGAAGGCTTCGCCGCGCTACGCGCGATGACGGAGCGCCCCGTGATGGCGATTGGCGGCCTGAAGGCTGACAACTCCGCGCCCGTTCTGGCCGCTGGCGCGGACGGACTGGCAGTGGTCTCGGGCATCGTGTCGGCGGACGATCCGCGCGCGGCGGCGGCGGAGTTTGCGCGTTTGTTTTAGCCTTAAGAGAGCGGTGCCTCGCAGTCATCCCGGCGAAGGCCGGGAGGTGGATTCACATTTGAAGCGCAACAGCTGGCTTAAGAAGACTTCTGCAGGCGTTTTATAGCCGAGGCATTTTCGCGGCGTGTTGTTGTAGATTGCGATGAGCGCGTCGAACTGTTCGTCGGTGATCTGCGTCAGATCGGTCTTTCGGGGCAGGAAGCGCCGCATCCGGCCGATTGCGTTTTCGACGCCGCCCTTCTGCCACGGGCTGCGCGTGTCGCAGAAAAAAGTTCCGGCGACAACGCTGTTCAGTTTGTCATGATGGGCAAACTCGGTTCCGTTGTCGAAGGTGACGGTTTTGCGCAAGCAGGCGGGCAGCGGGCGCATAAGGTCGCAGAGCATGTCGGCGACGAGCGCTGCGGTTTTGTTTTGGGGACGCCGGGCGAGGGGCGCGCGGTTGCGGATGAAGCTGGCGGGACTGCCGCTCTTGCGGCCTCTGAAGCCGCGCCTGAACTTGGCGCGGGGCAGGTGCCGGCGCCACGAAAAATCGTTGTGACGCGCGATCGCTGCGTACACGAAGCGGTAATTGGTCTCGTGGCTGACGATCTTGCGCCCGGCCTCGCGGGTAAGCCGCCCTGCAACCTGTTCGGGCGGGCAGCCCCTGCCCAGCGCCTACAGCAAGCAGCCGCGCAGGTCCGGGTCGCGGTCGAGCTTCGATCCGCTCCACCGTCGGGCGCTTGCGCGCTCCTGCGCCATGACGGGCTTGTAGCCCTTGGCTCCGGCGTTGCGCCTCAGCTCCCGAGAGACGCTCGATGGCGCGCTATCCAAAGCTGCAGCAATTTGCCGGAGCGAACTCCCCTGGGCTTGTAGGCTGGCAATCGCGCAGCGGTCTTCCAATGAAAAATGTCGGTAATCTTGTCCAATGGCGACACCATTATCTGGTGTTGCACTTCGTTTGTGAAATCAGGTGGCGGCCTTCGCCGCCATGACGCGTATTTGGACCTGGCGGATTGGACTGCGGGCGCAGCCGATTCAATGCAGTTTGCGCAAACAGCACGCATCCTGATGCCGTCATCGATGTCCCCGGACTTGATCCGGGGATCAACCCGTCCATACGCGCATACGGCGCAAGCCGAAGCTTGACGCTGTACTAATCCAGCCGGAACTTCGCCATGTCGCGATGTTCGCCCTGGATCTTGCGCACCGTGCCGGTGACGGAGCGATAGATCACCGTCTCGGTTTCCACGAAATGCTTGCCGAACTTCACGCCCTTGAGCAGCGCGCCGTCGGTGACGCCGGTGGCGCAGACGATGACGTCTCCCGAAGCCAGCTCCTTCATGTCGTAGATCTTCCTGGGGTCGGTGATGCCCATCTTCAGCGAGCGCTCGCGCTTGGCCTCGGTGTCGAGGATCAGGCGCCCCTGCATCTGGCCGCCGACGCAGCGCAATGCGCCCGCCGCCAGCACGCCCTCAGGCGCGCCGCCGGTGCCAAAATAGATGTCGACGCCGGTCTCGTCCGATTGCGCGGTGAAGATAATGCCGGCCACGTCGCCGTCAGTGATCAGGCGCACCGAGGCTCCTACACGGCGGCAGGCGGCGATCAGCTCGGCGTGGCGCGGACGATCCAGAATGAGCGCGGTGATGTCGCCCGGCTTCACGCCCTTGGCCTTGGCGAGCGCGTGAATGTTTTCCTCGGGCGAGGCGTCGATATGCACCACGCCCTGCGGATAGCCGGGGCCAATGGCGATCTTGTCCATGTAGACATCGGGTGCGTTGAGGAGCGAGCCGGCCTGCGCCATGGCCATCACGGCAATGGATCCGGGCATGTCCTTGGCGCACAGCGTCGTGCCTTCCAGCGGATCAACGGCGATGTCGACCTTGGGGCCGGTGGCGGTGCCGACGCGCTCGCCGATGAACAGCATCGGTGCCTCGTCGCGCTCGCCCTCGCCGATGACAATGGTGCCGTCGATGGGCAGGCGGTTGAGTTCGCGACGCATGGCGTCAACGGCGGCCTGATCGGCGGCCTTCTCGTCGCCGCGTCCACGCAGCCGGGCGGCAGCCACCGCCGCGCGCTCGGTCACGCGTACAAGCTCAAGAGTGAGGATACGCTCGATAATATCCTGCTGTTTAATAACAAGGTCGGTCATAAGGCCTCCATTAAGCGTTTATCTGAATGCGCATCCAATCAAGCGATCACTCGCGTTCGATTCTGATCACCTGCGGTTTTTCAGCAATATACCCGTCTCCGACAGCCGCCTCCAGCGCTTCGCGAATATTGGCTTCCGTCGTTGCATACGTCAGAAGCACCACCTGCACCGGCTCGCCGGTCGTGCCCGCCGAGCGTCCGCGACCCGCAGACTTCTGCATGATGCTTTCTAAAGAAATGTTCCGCTCCGCCATGCGCATGGCGATATTGGCCGCGGCGCCCGGGCGGTCGCGCACGGCAAGGCGGATGTAATAGCCGCCCTCGTGCCGCTGCATGGCGCGCCGCGGCGCCATTTCAAGCGAGGCTGTGGGCAGACCAAACGGCGCCGAGCGGATGCCGCGCGCCACGTCGGAAATGTCGGCCACCACAGCGGAAGCCGTCGCCTCGCCACCGGCGCCGGGACCAACGAGGGTTAGTTCCTTCACCGCGTCAGCGTCAATGGTGACAGCGTTGGTGACGCCCATCACCTGCGCGATGGCGGAGGATTTGGGCACCATAGTCGGGTGAACGCGCTGCTCGATGCCCTCGTCCGTGCGCTGCGCGACGCCGAGCAATTTGATGCGATAGCCCAGCTCGTCGGCAGAGCGCAGATCGTCCAGCGTGATCGCGCGGATGCCCTCGATGTGGATCGCCTCCGCGTCTACGCAGGTTCCAAACGCCAGCGACGTGAGAATGGCGAGCTTGTGGGCGGTGTCAAAGCCATCGATGTCGAACGTGGGATCAGCTTCCGCATAGCCAAGGCGCTGCGCGTCAGCCAGGCACGCGTCGAACGCAATGCCCTCGCGCTCCATGCGGCTGAGGATGTAATTGCAGGTGCCGTTGAGAATGCCGTAGACGCGGCTGATCTCGTTGCCCGCCAGCCCTTCGCGCAACGTCTTCACAATCGGAATGCCGCCGGCGACCGAGGCCTCGAAGGCCAGCGCCACGCGCTTGTCTTCGGCCAGTTTGGCCAGCGCCATGCCGTGTTTGGCCAGCAAGGCCTTGTTGGCGGTAACGACCGATTTGCCCGAGGCGAGCGCGGTTTCCACCGCCTTGCGGGCCGGGCCTTCGTCGCCGCCCACCAGTTCAACAAACAGATCGATCTCGCTTGAGGCCGCCAGCTCTACCGGATCGTCAAACCATGTCGCGCCCGACAGATCAACGCCGCGATCACGCGACTTGTCGCGCGCGCTGACCGCAGCGACAACGATCTTGCGTCCGGTGCGGGCCTGAAGGGCCTTGTCCTGACGATCAAGAAGGCGAATGACGGAAGCCCCGACAGTGCCGAGACCGGCGATGCCGATGCGTAAAGAATTGGTCATATGGAATCGTACCCGCGACAGGGCTGCGCCGCAGCAGCGCGCGGTTCATGACTCATTTCACGCCCGCGATCAAGGAAACCCGACAAACCCGGATTGGAGCGCGGCGCCCGGCATCCCTGAAACGCTGTGCGGAAAGGTCAACACCACCCGCAATCCGGCGTCCCATTCCGGGTCCAGCGCCAGCACGCCGCCGTGCAATTCAACGTCGTAGCTCATGGAACAACGCTGGCTGGCGCAGCGCCGGCTGGCTGGGTGTCGCGCAGCTTTACGAAGCCAGACTGCAGAGCCGTGAACGCCACGCGCGTCACTACCCGGTAATCTGGCCCGGCTGCGGCCTCCAGCGCCGCGCTGAACGCCTTGAGATCGACGGCGGAGCCTGCAAGCAATTGCACGTCCACTTTGCCGGCGTCATGGTCCGTCACGATCCCAAGGGGCGCGATGGCAGCTTCCGGGTTTGCGGTCATGAAGGCGCTCACAGCGGCGGCCATGGAATGATCGTGCTGCATGCGCGCGCCGGTTCGCCAGCCGTAGAAAGCGATTGCGGCGATTGCCAGTATCGCGGCGATCTGGGCAAGGCGAAGCGAGATCGGGGCGCCCGGGCGCGGTTGCAAATCCATAGCAGGCACCTGATCGCGGGATCCGAACAGCCGCGCGACCCCATTATCGACGCGCTGAAACCAGCTCCGCCGCGCGCTGCGTACAAGCGCAGGGGCCGCAAGGCGCAGCGCCTCAACGAGGCTGTCGCGTGAAACGCGGGCTTCATGGGCAAGCGCCATGGTGAGCGACGGCCCAAGCGCCTGGGCCATATCTTGCCGGTGGTCGTTGCTGGCGCGCACCAGCGCCCGCGCCATGACGTCGACGACCGCTTTCTCGAACCCGTCGGAGGCGCCCAGCTTTTTATCCAGCGCGCCGACACGCTCTTCAGCCTGCGCCAGCCGCCCCATTTCAGGTGCGAACAGGAGAGCCTTCAGCGCCCGTAACTCGTCCCTATCCGCAGCTTTGGCGAAATCGGTTTCCGACTCCATGGCCTCACTCACCCGATGTGTCCGAAACATTAGGTTCCGAAATCTTGAGGATTTGCGCGCCAAGGCTGGCGATGGCCGAACCGATGCCCTGCGTCGCCGACAGATGACGGCGCTCAACGGCGGCGTCGCCGTCGGCCATGCGCGCTTCCAGATCGGCGAACAGCAACATCATGTCGGCGCGCAATGAATTAACCGCCTCGTTCAGCTCCTGAATGCGCTGGTCCGTGTCGCGGCGCGCTGAACCAAACAACAGCTCGCGAACCTGCTCGATGGTCCCGACGTCGGCATCGGGAGCCGGGCTGGCAGCTGGCGTCATGTCGGGCGCCATGTTCTGCATGTATTCGATTGGAGCGGGGCTTTCGTCGAACGTCATCTGCCTGTCTCCTGCTGCGGGCTAACCCAGCGTAATCTGTGCCAAAATAGAACGTCTCACACGTGCCTTATATAGTACAGGTCAACTTGCAAGGCACGGGCCATAAAAGAAAAAATAAAAACCCCGCCCCGGCCGATCAGGCTGGAGCGGGTCAATTATCTGGTCTGTCAGGCGAATTTCGATCAGAACGCTATCTGCGTAGCCTCAGGGCTCATGACCGGGACCCACGACATTGTGTAACGTTTCGTCAGCTGTATCAAAAAAGCGCCGGATGCCGCGCGCGGCCTGTCTGATGCGCTGTTCGTTTTCGACAAGCGCCAGCCGCAGATATTCATCGCCATGCTCGCCAAAGCCGATGCCGGGCGCCACCGCCACGTCTGCCTTCTCGATCAGCAGTTTGGAAAATTCGAGCGATCCCAGATGCTTGAACTTATCGGGGATCGGCACCCATGCGAACATAGAGGATGTCGGCGCCGGGATGTTCCAGCCAGCTTGCGCAAAGCTCTCCACCATTACGTCGCGGCGGCGCTTGTAGATCGCGCGCATTTCGTTGATGCAATCGTCCGGACCGTTCAGCGCTGCGGCGGCGGCCACCTGCACGGGCGTATAGGCGCCGTAATCGAGATAGGATTTCACCCGCGCCAATGCGGCCAGCAAACGCTCGTTGCCCACCGCAAAGCCGATGCGCCAGCCCGCCATCGAATAGGTTTTCGACATCGAGGTGAACTCGACGCACACGTCGTTGGCGCCGGGCACCTGCAGAACCGACGGCGGCGGGTTGTCGTCGAAATAGACCTCGGCATAAGCAAGATCGGAGAGAATGAAAATCTCGTGCTTCTTGGCGAACGCCACGAGATCCTTATAGAAATCGAGGCTCGCGACCATCGCCGTCGGGTTCGAGGGATAGCACACCACCACCGCAATCGGCTTGGGGATGGAATGGATCACGGCCTTTTCCAGCGCCACGAAGAAATCGGGTGTGGGTTCGGCCGGCACCGAGCGGATGACGCCGCCCGCCATCAGGAAGCCGAAGGCGTGGATCGGGTAAGAGGGATTGGGCACCAGAACCACGTCGCCGGGCGCCGTGATCGCCTGCGCCATATTGGCGAAGCCTTCCTTCGAGCCCAGAGTCGTGATGACCTGCGTATCGGGGTTGAGCTTCACGCCAAAGCGGCGCTCGTAATAGGAGGCTTGCGCGCGGCGCAGGCCTGGAATGCCCTTGGAGGCGGAATAGCGGTCGGTGCGCGCCTTGCCTGCGGTTTCCACCAGCTTCTCGACGACGTGCTTGGGCGCTGGCAGGTCAGGATTGCCCATGCCGAGGTCGATGATGTCAGCGCCACCGGCGCGAGCCTTTGCTTTCAAGCGGTTGACCTGCTCGAAAACATAGGGAGGCAGCCGCTTCACGCGATGGAAATCCGTCATCGTCCTGTCCGTATTGCTGATAGATTCGGGGCCATGGGCCTTTTAATGGATCACCCTTATCACTTCTTTTTCTGAAGGCCGCTAGAGGCGTCGCAAGCGATCGAGCACCGGACCTCGACTTTTTTCTTTTTTTCCTGCGGCGTCCCGGCGGCGGAGGTAAAATTGCCGCGCACCGGCTGGCGTCCGCCAAGCTGCTCGTTGCGGATGCGCACGGCCTCAAGCTGGGCCTCGCGCTGGCGGACTTGGTCCGGCGTCAGCACTTTCCGCGCAGGCTCGGCGCCCGGCTGTACCCGCACGGGCTCCTGCAGCTCGTTTGGGCGGCGCGATTTGACCCAATCTGCGGGCTTGCCTGGATCGGTGCGCAATTTCGGGCCCTGGAGAATCGTATCGATAAACCCCAACGGTGCCCGGCGCCCGCCCTGCTCCTGAGCGCTGGCGGAGGCGCCGACAAGCGCAAAGACGCCGGCGAGGACGCAAAGCCACGACATTTTTCTCATCGACGCATTTTGTATCATTGTCATGCTCGTCATCGTCATGCCCAAACAGATGTTTATAAAATCAGGCTGAAAATTGCACCCCGAACGCCCCGGTTGGTTTTGGAGAGCACGAGGCAACCTAAAGGCGAGTGGCGTGCAGTCTGTTTAGATGCGTATTATGGTTCATTCGAGACTTTGGGCGAGAAACCGGGTTTGCCCCCCAAACGGAGAATTGTAAATGGCCCCCGATGAAGCGGCCCCCTCCCGCAAGCCCAAACCATCCGCCAGCAAGCGCGCAAAGCCCGCTCAAGTAAAGGCCGCGAGCGCGAAGAAGCCCGAGCCCGAAAAGCCTGCGGCGCAAAAGCCTCGCAAGCCTGCGGCCAAACCGCAGGCGCGCAAAGCGGCCCAAAAGCCTGGGCCTGCGTCACAAAAAACTGCGCAAGAGCCAGCGCAAGAGCCAGCGCCCGCCCACGCGCCCGGCGTCGATTTTGAAACGCTCGCCCACAATCTGGGACGCCTGACCGAGGAAGGCGGCAAAGCGCTTGCCGCATACATGCGCCCGATGCAGGAGGGGCGCACCAACCCAGACATGGCCGAGCATGTTGAGGATGCAGTCAAAACTCTGGGCCAGGTCGCGCAATACTGGTTGTCCGACCCCCACCGCGCGATGGACGCGCAAACGCGGCTCACCAGCGAACTGGTCAATCTCTGGGGCGCGACCTTCCGCCGCTTATCGGGCGAGGAGGCTGCGCCAGTGCGCATGCCCGAGCCCGGCGACAAGCGCTTCACCGATCCTGAATGGCGCAAGAATCCGCTGTTCGACTTTTTGCAGCAGGCCTATTCGATCACCACCCATTGGGCGGGCGACATGGTTTCGGGCGCGCAGGATGTTGCCCCCGGCACGCGCGAGAAAGCGGCTTTTTATCTGCGTCAGGTCGCAGGCGCGCTCTCGCCCTCCAACTTCATCGGCACCAATCCTGAATTGCTGCGCACCACGATTGAGGAGAACGCCGGGAACCTCGTGCGCGGCATGAAAATGCTGGCCGAGGACGTGGAGGCTGGCAAGGGCGCGTTGAAGATACGCCAGAGCGACAGCACGAAGTTTGAACTGGGTCGCGACACGGCGACCACGCCGGGCAAGGTGATCCTGCGCAACGATCTGATGGAACTGATCCAGTATTCGCCCTCGACGCCGCAGGTCTACAAGCGCCCGCTGTTCATCGTTCCCCCGTGGATCAACAAGTACTACGTGCTCGATCTCAATCCCGAAAAGAGCTTCGTGCGCTGGTGCGTGGACGCTGGCCTCACAGTGTTCGTGGTCTCATGGGTAAACCCGGACGAGCGCCACGCCGACAAGAGCTTTGATGATTACATCAAGGAAGGCGTGTTTGCAGCGCTCGACGCCATTGAGCTGGCGACCGGCGAGCGCGACGTCGCCGCGATTGGCTATTGCGTCGGTGGCACGCTGCTTTCCATCGCCATGGCGCTGATGGCGGCCAAAGGAGACAAGCGCATCAGCAGCGCAACGCTGTTCACCACGCAGGTGGACTTTACGGATTCGGGCGATCTGAAACTCTTCGTCGACAGCGCCCGCATTGGCGCGCTGGAGGAAAAGATGCGCCAGACCGGCTATCTTGAAGGCGCCAAAATGGCCTCCGCCTTCAACATGCTGCGACCCAATGAATTGATCTGGGGGTACTTCGTCAACAATTACCTCAAGGGCAAAGAGCCGATGCCCTTCGACCTGTTGACATGGAACTCGGATTCCACCCGCATGCCAGCGGCCAATCATTCGTTTTACTTGCGCAATTGCTATCTCGACAACACGCTGGCGCGCGGTGAAATGACGATGGACGGAAAGCGCCTCGATCTCAAAAAAGTGAAAATACCAATCTATGAACTCGCCACCCGCGAGGATCACATCGCGCCCGCGCGCTCGGTCTTCACCGGCGCCAAATTGTTCGGCGGCCCGGTGCGCTACGTGCTCTCCGGATCAGGCCATATCGCGGGCGTCGTCAACCCGCCCGGAAAACCCAAATATCAATATTGGACCGGCGCCAAACCCGCTGGCGAGTTCGAGGACTGGCTCGCCAAAGCGCAGGAAACCAAGGGCTCTTGGTGGCCCGACTGGCTGGAATGGATCACCGCGCAGTCGCCAAAGAAAGTGTCCGCTCGCCAGCCGGGCGATGGAAAAATCAAGCCGGTGTGCGACGCGCCGGGCGAATATGTGCGGGTGAAGGCATAGGGGCGCTCTGGTCAACGGCCCTCCGGTCCGCGTACAGGTGCCCGAATGAGGCCGACTAAAAGTGACTGAAAGAGCCGCGCTTGAAAACACTTTGCGCGCCGCTCGCATCAACAAAACTCGTTGCCTCACCCGCCACCACTTCGCCAATGCGCGTCACCATAACGCCGCAAGCCTGCGCGCCAGCTTCAAAGCTGGCGCATTGATGGGGCGCGATTGTGCATAGGATTTCATAATCGTCCCCGCCGGTGAGCGCGGTTTCAAACAAGCTATTATCAAACGCAATTGCGGCTTTCGCAGCGTCCGACAATGGCGTACGCGCCAGCTCAACGCGTGCGCCTGTTTCTGAGGCGCGCATCATCTTGGCAAGATCGCCCACCAGACCGTCCGATACGTCCATGGCGCCGTGTGCGTGAGTGCGCAGCAAATGGCGCAAAGCAAAGCGCGGTTGCGGGACGAGATAGCGCTGGCGCAGAATATCCCTGTCTCCCATGGATAATTGCGCGACCCATGCTGGCGCGTCGGCCCGCATGTAAAGCCCCAGCGCGGAATCGCCAATCGTGCCGCTGACATAAATGGAATCGCCGATTTGCGCGCCCGTGCGCGCGACCATGCGCCCGTTTGGCACGCTGCCCAAGGCGGTGATCGACAGCGTCAAAGGCCCCGGTGTGCGCACGGTGTCGCCGCCCAGCAGCGGGCAGGAATAGAGCGCAGCGTCTTGCCCAAGCGCCTGCGCAAAAGTTTGCAGCCAGTCGAGGCTGACATCGCCCGGCAATGCGACGGCGAGCAGAAAGCCCAGCGGATCAGCGCCTTTTGAAATCACGTCCGACACGTTTACGCGCAGCGCCTTGCGTGCAATCGCCTCGGGTGGATCATCGGTAAAGAAATGCACGCCAGCGACCAGCGCGTCTTTGGTGACGACGAGATCGCAGCCCGCAGGCGGCGTAAAGCACGCCACGTCGTCCTTAAGCCCCAACGCGCCGGGGCCGGCGATGGGTGCAAAAAGATTAGCGATGAGATCGTCTTCGGAGATGCCCTGCATGATGCATATCTCCCGAACGGACCGGGCGACTAGCGCCCTGTAAACTCGTAGGCGCGTGCTTTGCGCGCCAGCCTGTCGAGCACGGCGTTGATCATGCCAACCTCATCCTGCCCCAGAAAAGCGGCTGCGACGTCTACATATTCAGTAATCACCACGCGGGCGGGAATATCGGCGCGGCGGCGCAATTCGTACGTGCCCGCGCGCAGAATGGCGCGCATGACCGCCTCCACCCGGCGTAGCGGCCAGCCCGCCTGCAAGGCAGCGTCGGTCTCGCGGTCAATCGTCACCTGATCCAGAAGCACGCCGCGCAGGATGTCGCGGAACAGGTCAAGATCAGCCTCTTCGTATTGCTCGCCCTCGATTTCGCCGCCGATCCAGTGCGACTCAAATTCCGCCAGAATTTCGTTGATGCCCTTGGCGGCGATTTCCATCTGATAGAGCGCCTGCACGGCGGCAAGGCGCGCGGCGGCGCGGTGTTGCTTTGCCATCAAACAAGCCCCGCTTGCTTGCGCAACAAATGCAGCGTCAAAGCAGCGCGCGCGGCGTCGCCGCCCTTGTCGCCTTGCGCGGGGTCGGCGCGCACAATCGCCTGTTCTTCGTTTTCGACGGTGAGGATGCCATTGCCGATGGGCAGCATGTGATCAACCGTGAGGTCCATGATCGCGCGCGAGCTTTCCCCGGCCACGATCTCGAAATGATAGGTCTCGCCGCGAATGACGCAGCCCAAGGCCAACGCGCCAGCGTAAGCGCCGCTTTTGGTGAGAATGCGGATCGCGGCGGGGATCTCCAGCGCGCCTGGCACACCCACCACGTCGAAACTGGCGCCAGCGGCCTCAAGCGTGCGCTTGGCGCCTGCGAGCAGCATGTCGCCGATGGAATCATAATAGCGCGCCTCGACGATGAGGAAGCGCGCGCCGTTCAAAGACGGCAGGGGCGCGAGGGCGCGTTGGGGTTCGGCCATAAGGAATGCGTCCAATGCGGCTGGGGCGGGCGAATGAGAGGTCTGTTCAATAAAGACGCCGCCCCACATGCGCAAGCGTGGAAGCGGCAGCCCAAACCCTTTGCTGGCTTAACCTTAAACCTTCGCCTCAACGAGGCGCGCGGCATAACGCGCCATCAGGTCGATCTCGATATTAAGAAAATCGCCGACCTTGCACTGCCCCCACGTCGTCACCGAAAGCGTGTGCGGGATCAGCAACACCGAGAATACGTCGTCCTCGACCGTATTGACGGTGAGCGACGTGCCATCGAGACAGACCGAGCCCTTTTGCGCAATGAAGCGGGCGATGGCGCGCGGCGCGCGGATTTCATAACGGGCCATGCCATCAAACGGGCGCACGTCAAGAATTTCCGCCATGCCGTCCACGTGGCCGGTGACGATATGCCCGCCCAATTCGTCGCCAATGCGCAACGAACGCTCAAGATTGATGCGAGAGCCAGGCGCCCAGCGCCCAACGTTGGTCAGCGCCAGCGTCTCGGCGGCTGCATCAACCTCGAACCAATTGGCGCCGTCCTCAAAGCCCTTGGCGACGACGGTGAGGCACGGCCCGCCGCAGGCTATGGAAGCGCCCATGTCAATCGTCGCAACGTCGTAGGCGCAATTGATGCGCACGCGCTTGAGTTCGCCGCGCGTCTCGACGGAGCGCACCTCGCCAACGTCGGTGATTATGCCCGTGAACATGTCAGAAGACCCTTTCCCAGCGCCGCAAACGGTCCACGCCCGCCGCTATGTCGGCCAGCTGGCGGTAACGTGAATCGTCGGCGAGAATTTGGCGCGCCTCGTTTGAAAGCGCCAGCACCCCCGGTCGCGCGAACGGCTTGGGGCTTGTGATCATGGCGACCTCGTCAGCGAACCCCGCTTTGAGCAATTGGCCCGCAATCGTCGGTCCACCCTCGCTGAACACGCGGGTGAGCCCCCTGCCCGCCAGCATGCGCAGCACGTCCGCCAGATCAAGCGATCCGCCGCTCAGGGCGCACCGCGTCACCGTCACGCCGGAACCCTCAAGCGCTTTTTGCGCCTCAAGCGAGGCCTGCGATCCGGCTACGACCAGAACTGGATAATCGCGCGCAATAGCGACAAGCCGCGAGCGCAGCGGAAGGCGCAAATGCGTATCAAGCACAATGCGCAGCGGCCTGCGGTCTTCAAGGCCCGGCAGCCGCACGGTCATCAGCGGATTATCGGCCAGCGCCGTTCCGATGCCCACCATAATGCTGTCATGTACGGCGCGCATCATCTGCACGCGATTGTTGGCGGCAAGGCAGGTAATCATCAGGCGCGGATCATGTTCGCCGCCCGCGGCATAGCCGTCTGCCGTCTCCGCCAGCTTCAACGTCACCATCGGACGACCGGCGCTCACCCGCAGGATGTGGCCAAGATTGGCGCGGCGGGCAGCCTCGGCGCCGACGCCAATCGTTACCTCCAGCCCGGCGTCGCGCAAAATCTGGTGGCCGCGACCGGTGACGCGCGGATCGGGATCCTCCAGCGCCGAGACGACGCGGGCGATGCCAGCCCGCGCAATGGCGAGCGCGCACGGCGGCGTCACGCCAAAATGGCTGCACGGTTCCAGAGTGACGTAGAGCGTGGCGCCGCGCGCAGCCTCGCCAGCGTCGAACAGGGCTTCGGTTTCTGCGTGCGGGCGCCCGCCGGGACGGGTCGCGCCGCGCCCCACGATCACGCCGTCGCGCACGACCAGCGCACCCACCGCCGGATTGGGCGAGGTGAGGCCAATCCAGCGACGCGACAACGCTATGGCGCCGGCCATGAACCGCTCGTCGTCAGCCGCCTGCGACTTACGCAACGCCTCGCTCACGGCTTCTTCGTTCATGTCTTTTGCGCCGCCGATTCTTCGTCCATCTGCTCCGGCCCGCCTTCGTTCAGTTCGTCGATCAGATTTTCAAAATCGCGCGCTTCCCGGAAATTGCGATAGACTGAGGCGTAGCGGACATAGGCCACGCTATCGAGGGACTTCAGTCCCTCCATCACCAGCTCGCCAATGCGCTCTGCGGGGACTTCGCTGTCGCCCTGGCTTTCAAGCTGGCGCACGATGCCCGTCACCATGCGCTCAATGCGATCAATATCGACAGGCCTCTTGCGCAGCGCGATCTCGAACGAGCGTGAAAGTTTATCGCGCTCGAACGGCACCCGGCGCCCGGAGCGTTTGACCACTGTCAGCTCGCGCAATTGAACCCGCTCAAACGTGGTGAAGCGGCCCGCGCAGCCGGAACAAATGCGGCGGCGGCGAATCGCAGACGCATCGTCCGTGGGGCGGGAATCTTTCACCTGCGTATCGAGACTGCCGCAATAGGGACAGCGCATGGGCTCGCGTTTCCATGCCGGGTCGGAACTCACCCGGCGATTGTTGTTGGCGTCGCTCGACGCATTCAGAAGCCCGGAGGATGGCTCCTCAAAAAGCGGCGGGCAAGCGGATAAGGGAAAGGGCGGGAAAACTATCCCGCCTTTTCACGCTCAATAGATCGGGAAGCGTCCCGTCAGCGCAGAAACGCGCGCTTTCACGGCGGCCTCCACTGCGATGTTGCCAGTCTCGCCGTTTGCGGCCAGCCCGTCCAGCGTATCGGCGATCAACTCGCCCACGTGCTGGAATTCAGCGATTCCAAATCCGCGCGACGTCGCAGCCGGCGTGCCAAGCCGCACGCCCGAAGTGACGAACGGCTTTTCAGGATCGAACGGAATGCCGTTCTTGTTGCAGGTGATGTGGGCGCGGCCCATTGCTGCTTCCGCCGCTTTGCCGGTGAGCTTCTTGGAGCGCAGATCAACCAGCATCAGATGGTTGTCGGTACCGCCGGTCACAAGGTCATAGCCGCGCGCGGTCAACGAGCCTGCCAGAGCGCGCGCGTTATCAACAACCTGCTGGGCGTAAATCTTGAAATCAGGACGCAGCGCCTCGCCGAACGCCACCGCCTTTGCGGCGATGACATGCATCAGCGGCCCCCCCTGCAGGCCGGGGAAAATCGCCGAGTTGAGCTTCTTGGCCAGATCTTCCTCATTGGTGAGGATGAGGCCGCCGCGCGGGCCGCGCAAAGTTTTGTGCGTCGTCGTCGTCACCACATGGGCGTGCGGGAATGGCGAGGGATGCGCGCCGCCAGCCACAAGGCCGGAGAAATGCGCCATATCAACAAGCAGATAGGCGCCCACCGCGTCGGCGATGGCGCGGAAGCGGGCGAAATCCCAATGGCGCGAATAGGCGGAGCCGCCAGCGATGATGAGCTTGGGCTTGTGCGCGTGGGCGGCGGCCTCGACCACGTCCATGTCGATGATGTGGGTCTTCTCGTCCACGCCGTAGGAAACCGGCTTGAACCATTTGCCCGACATGTTGACGGGCGAACCGTGGGTGAGATGGCCGCCAGCGGCCAGATCGAGGCCCATGAACACGTCGCCGGGCTGCAACAGCGCGAGGAAAACCGCCTGATTGGCCTGGCTGCCGGAATTGGGCTGCACATTGGCGAATTTGCAGCCAAACAGCTGCGTCACGCGCTCAATCGCGAGGTTTTCGGCGATATCGACGAATTGGCACCCGCCATAATAGCGACGGCCCGGGTAGCCCTCCGCATATTTGTTCGTCATCACCGAACCCTGCGCTTCGAGCACGGCGCGGGAGACGATATTTTCGGACGCGATCAGCTCGATCTCGTCGCGCTGGCGACCAAGCTCAAGCTCGATGGAGCGGGCGATCTGCGGATCGGCCTCCGCAAGACTGGCGGAGAAGAAGGAATTCTGGACCGCGTTAGCGGCTGCTGCTGACTGGCTCATGACGGTCCCTGTGTACGGCTCTGGGCGCACGGATTCGCGGTCGGAAACCGGAACTGGACATAGAGCGTGGGAGCGGCTGCGTCCAGAAAAATGGACCGGAGGGAGAGATATCAAGCAGGATCCGGGCTGGGCGCATCGTCGCAGGTGGCCTCCGCGTCATCCCGGCGAAGGCCGGGACCCACGATAGGCTACGCGCTCGCAGCCTGTCGTGGATGGCGGCTTTCGCCGCCATGACGCCCTTGGAAAATGGCGTGCGCAGCTGCGGGCAAGGCCGAGGCAACAAAAAATGGCCGGGACAAACCCGGCCATTTTGAAACCCTACCGCAGCGGCGGCAGCAGATCGTCGTCAGCTGAGGCGCCGCCACGTGCGGACGAGGCGTCGGCCAGAGCTCCGGCGCCGAAACCGTCCCTGCGGTAGATGTCTTCGCGGAATTGCACGATATCGTCCCCCGCCCAAGCGGTCACGTAGACCCAATAGACGTTCACCGCAGGTGTAATTCGCACGTCCACACGCTGGCCGCCGCGAATCGTCTCGTCAATCTTGTCGCGATCCCAGCCGGGCTGGTCCTTCAGCAGCCATGCCACATAATCGCGCACATTCTGAACGCGCACGCAGCCCGAGGACACAAAGCGGTAATCATCGCCAAAAATGCCCTTGGCAGGCGTGTCGTGCATGTACACGCCATGCGGGTTGGCGATGTCGATGCGTACGAATCCAAGCGAATTCACGTCGCCGCCGGGGTCCTGGCGAAACAGGTAATTGGTGGCCTCCATCGAGTTCCAGTTGACCTGTGCGGGCGGAATTTCCTGACCGGCGCGATTGTAGATGCGGATCTTGTTTTCCGTCAGATAGGTCGGATCCTGCTGCATCTTGGGGATCAGATCCTTGCGGATGATCGAGGCGGGCACGGTCCAGAAGGGGTTGAAGTTCACGCTGGTGGCGCGCGCCTGCATTACGGGCGACTGACGGTCGATCTTGCCGACGCCAGCCGTGTGGTGGGTCGCGATCTGCCCGCCCTCCACCGTCTCAATCGCAGCGGCGGCGATGTTCAGCGTCACATGACGATGGCCAAGATTGCCCGAGAAGGCGCGCAGGCGCACCAGATTAACCTCAAGCTGACGCAGGCGCTCGGCGACCGGCACGTTCAGCGCCTGACACGTCTGCTTGGCGACGATGCCGGTGCCGCTGATGCCATGACGCGTCTGGAAACGGCGCACGCCAGCTTCCACGAACGAATCGAACACCTGCGACGAATCAGCGGCTGCATCCAGATCGCCCGAGTAAATCAGGCGCTGGCGCAGGGCGACGACGGCGGGCGAGCGCAATCCCAGTTTCAAAGTCTGCCCGGCGGGGACCGTCCCCCAGCCGCCGCGACTGGCCATAAGCCGGTATTTCTCAACGGCCTGCTCGGTGGCGGCCACGCTCTGGGGCGACAGCAGCGGCGTCAGCGCACGCGGCACGCCAAGGCGCCCGTCAGCATCAAAGCGCTGCGTCCATTCAGCCTGATTGCCAAAAAAACCTTCATTTGCAAGCGCGGGCGCGGCATAAGCGCTGCCAAGGCCAAGCGCGAGGCTGCGGGCGAAAGTTCTGCGGGAGATCTGCTTCAGCTCGTTCGTCACGATCAGCTCCAGTGTGTTCGGCCGCGCCAGTTAGATTGATATAAGCCCACGCCCTGCCGGCACAGGTGACGCAAAGACTTAAAAACCTGTACTGAAACACCGCCTGCCCCTCGCCGCCAAATCGCCGGAGCCAAGGGAATTGTTGTTTTGGGTACCATGTTAGTGGTTAAAAAGGAACGAACACCGGGGCTATTTTGTGGCGGCCAAGGTCTGAAGCCCCCGTTTTGGGCGGCGCGCCAAAACAAAAAGGGCGCCCCCCGGCGCCCTTTCGCAGCAAGTTCAGCTCCAACCCCTTACAGACGATAGCGGATCTGGTCGGTCCAGAAACGCTCAAGGCGCGCCAGCGACTGGTTCATATTGGTGAAATCATCCTGACCGATGCCGCCGATCTGCTCGACCGTGGACACGTGCTTCTCGTAGAGGCCGCTCACGACGTCATGAATCTCGCGGCCCTTCTCGGTCAGGCTGATGCGCACCGAGCGACGGTCAACGCGCGAGCGGGCGTGATGGAGATAGCCCATCTCGACCAGTTTCTTGACGTTGTAGGACACGTTCGAGCCCAGATAATAACCCCGGGTACGCAATTCGCCCGCCGTCAGCTCGCTGTCGCCGATGTTATAGATCAACAAAGCCTGAACCGCGTTGAGGTCGGTCGCCCCCCGGCGATCGAACTCGTCCTTGACCACATCGAGCAGACAGCGATGCAAACGCTCAACCAGCGTCAGAGCCTCAAGATAGGCCGGGCGAACGCCCTGAACGCGATCCGTGCGGGCTTCAGTACGAGACTTGGAAAGGTCCATCTTCATCATCGTGTTCATCTTGCTACCCCGTTCGATCCTGCTGCGCTTCGGCTCTGATTGGCCGTGTATGAAACGAACTTAGCGGGCACGGATAAAGGCCAGTTTAAATAACAAGATGAATCTTCGATTTACTTTCGAAGGTGAATCGAACGTGAACAGGGCATTGTTTATGTTAATGAAAATGGAATGGGGGGAGAGAGGTGGCAGGCAGTAGAAGAACCCCTCATCCTAAGTTTGCTGATGCAAACGCCACCGTCTCCCGCCTGCGGGAGAAGGTGGCGCGCGAAGCGTGACGGATGACTGCCTACTGCCTCTCCCGTCTCGCCATCCAGCTTATGCCGAAGTAAATCGCGATCAGCGGCGCATAAACGATCAGGGTAAGCATTCCGCCCGGAAACCAGGCGGGCATAAGAATGCTGACGAGGGCCTCGCCTGCGGCCGTTGCGAGCCAGAGCGCGCCGCCCCATGGCGCGGCCAGCCAGAGGCCTACGGCGGCCAGCAGATCGGCGACGGCGAAAATCGCGATGGCCACAGCCGCCTCGCCGGGCAACGAGTCGAACGGCGCAGCGCCGGGCCACAGGATCGCTTTCCACTGGGCGAGACCAAAGAACATCCAGATCACCGCCATCGCCCGCATGAAAACGACAAGCAGCATGCCCCAGCGCGACGCCGCGCGACGCCGCCGGGCTACCTCCCCGCCTACCAGAATGACTTCCGTATCGGGCTTGTCAGCCTCGCCATAATCCATGCGCATGCCTTTGGGGTTAGGCGAAGCCTGCGAAGCCGTCAACGAGGATCGACCACGAGCGCGCGCCCATGCTAAACAGCAGACACGATCACGGAGACGCAATCATGGCTGGTCTTTTCAAATCGAGCCTGGACCTCACCCATCGCCCCCGGCGCCTGCGCCGCGCCGAGTGGACCCGCCGCCTCGTGCGCGAAAACGTGGTCACGACCAATGATCTGATCTGGCCGATTTTCATCATCGAGGGACAGGGCAAGCGTGAGCCTGTCGGCTCCATGCCGGGCGTTGAGCGCCTGTCCGTTGACGAGGCGGTGCGCGCCGCCGTGCAGGCGCGCGATCTGGGCATTCCCGCGCTTGCCCTGTTTCCCAACACTGACCCGGGCCTTCGCAACGAGACCGGCAGCGAGGCGCTGAACGAGAACAATCTCGTCTGCCGTGCTGTGCGCGCCATCGTCGCCGAAGTGCCCGAAATCGGCGTGATGACCGATGTGGCGCTCGATCCCTACACCAGCCACGGTCAGGACGGGCTGATGGTCGGCGACGAAATCGTCAACGACGAAACCATCGAGGTTCTCATCGGCCAATCGCTCAATCAGGCGCGCGCGGGCTGCCACATCATCGCGCCCTCGGACATGATGGACGGGCGCATCGGCGCCATACGCACAGCGCTCGATGGGGAGGGCTTCGAGCACGTGCAGATCATGGCCTATGCGGCCAAATATGCGTCCGCCTTCTACGGCCCGTTCCGCGAGGCGGTGGGCTCGGGCGGCCTGCTGCGTGGCGACAAGCGCACCTATCAGATGGACCCCGCCAATTCAGACGAGGCGATCCGCGAAGTCGCGCTCGATCTCGAACAGGGCGCCGACATGGTAATGGTGAAGCCCGGAATGCCCTATCTCGACATTTGCCGCCGCGTGAAAGACGAATTCGGCGCGCCGACGTTCGCCTATCAGGTGTCGGGCGAATACGCGATGATCATGGCCGCCGTTGAACGCGGCTGGCTCGATCACGACAAAGCCGTGATGGAAAGCCTGATCGCCTTCAAACGCGCCGGCTGCGACGGCGTGCTGACGTATTTTGCACCGTTTATAGCGCAAAAGCTGGCGCGTGGGGCGTAGGGGCGTTTTGAACCGCGCCCGGCCCCGGGCGAATCTTGCTTTCGGCGCCAGACAAGAGAGCGCTAGACCGCGCGCGGTCCAGCCCCCTCCTTAACCCCACGCACCTGAGCGGCGGAATTTCCAGTCGGGCTGGGCGGCCCGCACCATCATCATTTCTGCGATGTTTTGCATCGTAAGCAGCCCCACCACCACGCCCGCTTCGTCCACCACGCTGATGGCGGGCGCACGGGTGCGGTTCATCTCCTTCAGCGCGACATGGAGCTTGTCGCTGCGGCGCACGCTAGGGGCGGGCGCTTGCAAAGCTTCCGTCACCGGCGCCATCGGGCCAGATTCGCGCAAGGCTTTTATCAGCCCGTCGCGCGTCAGCAGGCCAGCCGATTTTCCAAACGCGTCGACGATAGGAAACTCATGCTGCGGCGTCGCCAGCAAGATATCCACCGCGTCCGCCAGCGTGGCGTCGATGGGCGCGACCGCAAAGCGCGTCTCCATCGCGTCTGACACGAAAAGAGTCCTGGTGACATCCTCCAGCCCGCTTGATTCAGCTTCCGCCGCAGCGGCGATGTAGACGAACACCGCGATCAGCACGAGCACCGGATTGCCCCACACGAGACCGACGAAGCCAAACAGCAGCGCCATGACCTGCCCCGTGCGCGCGGCGATAGCCATGGCGCGGCTCTTGTCCATGCGCATGGCCAGCAGAGCGTTCAGCACCCGCCCGCCATCCATGGGAAAGGCGGGAATAAGATTGAATACGACCAGGAAAATGTTTGCGCTTGCCAGCCGCTCAACGAGACTGACGTTTGGATCATGCAGCTGGCCTACGCCCTCGCTTACCTTGGCCGAATCTGCGCTAGCTCCAAGAAACAGCAGAAGCACAGCCGCAATCACAACGTTCACCGCCGGCCCCGCCAACGCCACCATCAATTGCTCGCGCGGTTTATCGGGCATGCGCTCCAGCATCGCGACGCCGCCAATGGGTAGAAGCGTCACGTCGGGCGTGGCGATGCCATAGCGCCGCGCCATGAGAATATGACCAAATTCATGCGCCAGCACGCAGCCAAACAGCAGCAGGATGAAAGCAATTCCGCCCACCGCAGCATCGCTTCCGCCGGTGCGCCACGAAGCCCAGCCGATCCAGGCCAGCAGCAGCAGAAACGTGACGTGAATGCGCACCGCCGTGCCAGCGATTCGTCCAACAGTGATCGACCAGGGCATGATCTCTCCTTTGCTCATGATTATGTGGGGACCGTTGGGGCGCGGAACAAGTCAAGACTCACAAAGCCCTTCACAAAGCCCCTTGCCGCTGCGCAATTCTCCCCCCACATTGCAGTTATGAGCGACATGTCCTTTCAGCGGCCCAACGATCTTGTCCTTCCCCCGCGTGCGCTTGAGGGCGTGCGGACGCGGCGCAGTTTCGCCATCGGGATCGATCTCATTTTCATTACGCTGCTGGTCGGCGTTTTGTTTGTGGCGCTGGCGTTTCTGGGCCTCGTGACGTTTGGCCTGACGTGGCTGCTGATCCCGGTGCTCTATCCAGCGGTGGCGTTGCTTTACAATGGGCTGGCAATTTCGGGCTGGCGCCGCGCCACGCCGGGCATGCGGTTGATGGACCTTGAAATGCGGCTGATGGACGGCTCGCGCACGCCTTTCATCAACGCCGCCGTGCATGCGGTTTTGTTTTATCTGAGCTGGACCATCCTCACGCCGCTGGTATTGATCGTGACGCTCGTCTCGCGCAACAAGCGCTGCCTGCACGACATGCTGTCGGGCGTCATCGTCACGCGCCGCGCCAATTAATCAAACGCTTTCCCTCAACGGCGAGCGGCGCTAGTCTTCCATGCGTTTGCAAAAATGGAGAAGGCCAGCGTGACGAGCGAACCCCGCGACGGCCCGCAGTTTTACCTCACCTCCCCCACACCCTGCCCCTATCTGCCTGGGCGTGAGGAGCGCAAGGTGTTCACGCATCTGGTTGGGCGGCGCGCAATTGCACTTAACGATGCGCTGACCGAGAGCGGTTTTCGTCGCTCGCAGACCATCGCCTATCGCCCGGCATGCGAAGAGTGCCGCGCCTGCGTGTCCGTGCGCGTGCTGGTCAGTGAGTTCACCTTGACGCGCAACATGCGCCGCGTGCTGGAGGCCAACAACGATCTTGTCGGCGCGCCGCTGGCCGCACGTCCCACGTCCGAACAATATTCGCTGTTTCGCGGCTATCTCGATTCGCGCCATTCAGCTGGCGGTATGGCCGAAATGAACGTGCTCGATTACACGATGATGGTTGAGGACAGCCATGTTGAAACCCGCCTCGTCGAATATCGCCGGCGCGGACCTGACACCGCAATCAACGGTCGTGGCGCCGGCCCACTGCTCGCCGCATGCCTCACCGACGTGCTCACCGACGGCCTGTCGATGGTCTATTCGTTCTACGATCACGAACATGCGGAGCGGTCGCCGGGCACGTTCATGATTCTCGATCATATCGAGCGCGCCCGCCGCCTCGGCCTGCCGTATTTGTATCTGGGCTATTGGGTCGAGGGCTCGCGCAAGATGGCCTACAAGGCGCGCTACCTGCCGCAGGAGCGGCTTGGCATGGAAGGCTGGGAGCGGGTGGATCGGGAGGCCACTTAGGGTGGGGCGCTCTATGGACCGCGGGCTTCCAGCCCGCACGGGGCGCTGGCAGGATCGGGCGCATAACGAGCGGACGGGCGCGCAGGTTGAAGCATCGCAAAGAGCGGGCTGGAAGCCCGCGGTCCAAAGAACTCACCCGAACCTGTTGTTCTTCGGAAACCCCTTGGGCGGCAGGCGTCCGGCCTCTGCGCGGGCGCCGATCCATTCGTTCAGCTCCGGCTTGCCGACCGTAAACGTGCGGTTGGCGCTGTCCTGCCATGTGAGGCCGCTCGCGATGGCGAACACACGCGCATCGGCCAGTCCGCCATCCTTGTAGCGTTGCAGGCGCACGCCCTTGCCGCGCGCCATTTCGGGCAGTTCGGCGAGCGGGAACACCAGCAGCTTGCGGTTCTCGCCGATAATGGCGACGTGATCGCCGACAGCGGGAATGATCGTCGCCATGCGCGAGCCTGCATCCAGCGTCAGCAGGCCCTTGCCCTTGCGGGTGTTGCCGATCATCTCGTCCTGCGGCGCCAGGAACCCTCGACCGTCGCTTGAGGCCACGAACATTTTAGCGCCCGGCTTGTAGAGGAAAGCGGCGAAGACGTCGGCGCCCTCCTCCACGTCCACCATCACGCGCAGCGGCTCGCCAAAGCCGCGACCGCCGGGCAGTTTGGAGGCGTCGAGCGTGAATGCGCGCCCATTGCTGGCGATCAGCAAAAGCTTTGACGTCGTTTCGGCAAAGAACGAAATCAGCAGCTCGTCGTCGCCCTTGAAGGTCACGCCGGACACGTCTGCGACATGGCCCTTCAGCGCGCGAATCCAGCCCTTGCGGCTCAGCACCACGGTCACGGGCTCGCGCTCGATCATAGCCTCGGTGAGATCAACGTCGGCCATGTTCGGCGCCAGATCAAACGTAGTGCGGCGCTTGCCGATTTTGGATTCGGGTGAGAACTTCTTCTTCAGGTCGCGGATTTGCAGCTGGATCGTTTTCCACTGTTTGGCCTCGTCGCCCAGCAGTTCCTCAATGCCGGCTTTCTCGGCTTCCAGCGCCTCGTTCTCCTTGCGCAATTGCATCTCTTCAAGCCGACGCAGCGAGCGCAGGCGCGTGTCGAGAATGTAATTGGCCTGCACTTCGGTCAGCGCAAAGCGCGTCATCAGAGCATCTTTGGGCTCGTCCTCGTCGCGGATGATGCGGATCACCTCATCAAGATTGAGGAAGACGACCAGCATGCCCACCAGCACTTCGAGCCGATGCTCGATCTGGCGCAGGCGAAAGCGCGAGCGACGAACAAGCACGTTGCGGCGATGATCGATCCACTGGCGCAGCGCTTCGTGCAAGGCCAGCACGCGCGGCACGACGCCATCCACCAGCACATTCATGTTGAGCGGGAAGCGGCTTTCAAGCTCGGACAGGCGGAACAAAGATTCCATCATGGTGGCGGGATCAACCGTGCGGTTGCGCGGCTCCAGAACCACGCGCACGTCTTCGGCGGATTCGTCGCGCACTTCGGCCACCAGCGGCAGCTTCTTGTCGTCGATCAGCTCGGCAAGCTTCTCGATCAGGCGGCTTTTTTGCACGCCATAAGGAATCTCGGTGACGACGACGACCCACATGCCGCGCGCCGATTCCTCCCGCTCCCAGCGGGCGCGCACGCGGAACGAGCCGCGCCCGGTACGATAGCTCTCGGCGATCTGCTCGGGGCTATCGACAATAATGCCCCCCGTGGGGAAATCCGGCCCCTGCACAAAGGCCATCAATTGCTCGCTCGTGGCGCGCGGATTGCTCACCATGTAGAGCGCAGCGTCGCAAAGCTCTGCGATGTTATGGGGCGGAATCGAAGTCGCCATACCCACCGCAATGCCTTGTGAGCCATTGGCCAAAAGGTGCGGAATGGCGGCGGGCAGAACGATCGGCTCTTTCTGGTCCCCGGAATAATTCTCGCGGAAGTCGATCGAATCCTCGTCGATACCCTCCAGCAGCAGGCGCGCGACGTCGGTCATGCGCGCTTCGGTGTAGCGATAGGCGGCTGCCGAATCGCCGTCGATATTGCCGAAGTTTCCCTGCCCGTCGACCAGCGGATAGCGCGAGGAGAAATCCTGCGCGAGACGCACCAAAGCGTCATAGATCGCCTGGTCGCCATGGGGATGGAACGAGCCCATCACGTCACCAACAATCTTGGCGCTCTTCTTGAACGGCGTGCCCGGGTCAAGCCGCAAAATCTGCATGCCGTAGAGAATGCGCCGGTGCACCGGCTTCAGGCCGTCGCGCGCGTCCGGCAGAGCGCGGCCCATGATGGTGGACAACGCATAGGCGAGATAGCGCTCTTCAAGCGCATCCCGCAGGCTGACGGATTCGGCGGCTGGCCCGGAATCGCCGGGCGGCGGCGTGACGTTTTTTCCCATGGCCATCGGTTACAGGAGCCTCTGAGTCGTCGCAAGTTCTTGTTCTGTACCCGGTGCAGCGATATGCGTTATCCACCTTGATGTCGGCGCTTGCCAAAATGCGCCACCGTACTTGCCAGATCGCGCACCAGTGTCTAGTAGTTGCGCCCAAGCAGCGTTATTTGAGTTTTAACCTTGTTTTGCGCAGATTCTACGGATCGCGCGGCGCGCTTTGGCGTTGTGTTATCGTCTGAGTCGCCGCCACCATTTTTTACAGGACGATCAACCTTGTTTTCCTCGTCACGATCGGAAAAGCGTCGGCTTGCCTCGCTTGTTGTTCTCTCCCTTGGCGCCCTCGCGCTGACTGCCGCTCTTGTGCTGACGCAAGTCGCAGACACTGTGGAAGCGCGCGAAAAATCAGGCGCCGAATGTCGAACCGTGCAGGTGGAGCTCGATGAGGGCTATAGCATCTCGCGCGTCGAAGCGCGCCGCATCTGCCGATAATTCAGCCCGCAGTCCAAGGATGTAGCCTACACTTGGACCGCACGCGCCCTCGCGCGCTCTTTTCCGGCATCAAACAAGATGCGCCCGGGGACGGGCGCGGTCCAAAGGAGGGGGGTGCCCCGCACCTGGACCGCGCGCTCTTCTGTGTTCAGCCTTAATAGCGGGCGAGCACCGGACCTGCCGCGACGGGCGTCCAGAAGCGGTAGTTCAAGCCGGCGCGCACGACATGGACCTTGGTCTCGACGTCGAGACGGGCCGTGGCCACGCTCCTGCCATCGAACGTATAATCACGCGAATAAAGATTCTTGTCGCCAAGATCGACGTACAGATATTCGGTCTTGAAGCTCATGTTGTTGGTGAAGGCGAACTCCATGCCCGCGCCAAGCGTCCAGCCGCTCTTGTTGACGTCGCGCTCCAGACCAAAACGATCCACACTATCGTTGAAGCCGGCGTCGAGCGTGCTTTCAACGCGGCCCCAGGCCCAGCCGCCGGTGACATAGAACAGGGCGCGATCCCAACCATAACCCAGACGCGCGCGCACGGTGCCCAGCGAGGTTAGCTCGCTGCCTGCGTTGAGAGAGCCGCCAAAGCCGTCAATGCCCGCGCCAAGACCAACGCGCCCTTCGACGTTCGCCCAAGAGTAATCAGCCTCGACGCCCGCCACAAAGCCATTGCCGAATTGCCAATTATAGCCCATCTGCGCGCCGCCCAGAAAGCCGCTGGAATTGACGCTGGCGGCACCGGAGTAAGGGACGCGCCGATCTCCGTAAGCTATGTCGCCGCTGAAGGGATATTCGAACGCGTCGCCGGCATAACCGGCGCTGAGGCCGACGTAGAAGCCCGTCCACGTGAAGATCGGCGCGACGTAGACCGGCGCCGCGGCGGCGGCGCGACCGGGCAGATCGGCGGCCATGGTGCCGACGGCGGACAGGGCGAGGGCTGCGACCGAGCACAGCGCTAGATGGCGAAGTGACATGAATTAAACTCCCAGCTCGTTTTGAACCGCAGCGCAAAGCGATTGCGGACCGGACGTCTCCGAGATATGTCTGAATACGACACGATGAGCCAAACTAGCCGAGACAGGGCCATGATGCTGTCACCAAGCAGCAACACTTACTTACTTTGTAATGTATTGTAACCACTTAAACTTGGCTATTAAAACTCCGGCGCCGCCGCCAGCCGGGCGAGATAGGCCCGGCGCGCTTCTGAGTCCGGCGCCCCGCGCGGGTTCAGTACGTCGCGCGCCATAAAATGCCCCGTCAGACGGAACCCGCTGAGCACGTCGTCGCGTGAGGGCGGCGCGTTGGCGCCATGCGGTGCCCCCTCCCCGGACTGTAAAAACGGCGGCAGCATGAGCAGCCTCTCGGCATAGGGCGCGCCAGCCTCCCGGCTCACCGCCCGGCCCGTGCGCGGCGACACCCAGTCCAAATCGTGAGTCTGCCCGGTTTTGGCGCAATGTTCGAGATCGAGGCCAAAGCCCAGCTCAGTGAGCACGGTCAGCTCAAAACGCACCATCAACGGCGGCGCACGATGCGGGTCGGACAGATTGTCAGCCAAAGCCTCGGCCAGCGCCCAGAGGTTTGTATGAGAATCGCGCTCAGGCAGCAGCCGCAGCCATTCGCCGATCAGATTGAGGCCCGCCAGCGCGAGGCCTGAATCCATGATTTCCCCGGCGCGCTCGCGCAAAGGCTCGACGGCGTAAATCCCCAGATGCTCCTCAAGCCGCGCGCGCCAGACGATGCCGATAGAATTGCCTGCTTGCAGAAACGGCTGCATCCGCCGCGAGCGCCCGCCCTTGACCACCCCCATGTGGCGACCATGGGCCTGCGTCATCGCCTCGACGATCACGCTGGTCTCGCCGTGGCGCTTCAACCCGATGATGATGCCCTCGTCGCGCCATTCCATCGCGGTCAGTCCCGGTTCATGCGCGTCAACGCAATCGCGACGCCAAGGATGCCCAGCATCATTGCGCCCGAAAAGGCCGACACGCCAAGCCAGCCGTGACTATCCCAGAACAACCCGCCCGCCGTGCCAGCGACAGCGCCGCCGACATAATACGACAACAGATAAAGCGAGGATGCTTGAGCCTTGTCTTGCGCCACCATCGCTGGCGCCCATGAGCTGGCGATGGCGTGGGCGCCGAAGAAGCCAAACGTCATCACCAGCAGGCCCGCAATCAGAAAGGCGATACTGTCAGGAAACATCAGCGCGAGGCCGCAGATCATCACCAGCACGCAGACTATGAACACCGGCCCACGCCCAAAACGCGCCGCCTGCGTACCCATAATCGCAGAGGCGAGGCTGCCCATGGGATAGGCGAGAAACACCAGCCCCGCAGTCGATTGACTGAGCCAAAAAGGCTCGCCCTGAAGACGGAAGCCGAGATAATTATAAACCGTCATGAAGCTGCCGAGCATCAGTGAGCCCGCGATCAGCAAAACCGCAATGCCGGGATTGCGCGCGCACACGCCAAGAGACACGACGAGCTTGCCAAAATTGGGCGCCCGGGCGCTGAAATGGCGCGAGGCTGGCAGAGCGCGCCAGAACACAAGCGCGCAGACAAGGCCGGTTACTCCCAGACCCGCCATAGCGAGGCGCCAGGATCCGTAATCGGCGCCAAAGTCCGCAAGGCCCGCGACCACAAGCCGCCCGATCATGCCGCCGAACGCGCTGCCGCCGATATAGAGACCCACCGCCGGCGCCACCGCCTTTGGCTCCATCTCCTCGCCAAGATACGCCAGCGCCACGGCGGGCGCGCCGCTTAACGCAATGCCCGCAAGCGCGCGCAGCCAGAGCACATGGTTCCAGTCGTAAACGAAGGCGACCGCCAGCGTGAGCAGGGACGAGGCGATCAGCGCCCCCAGCATCATCGACTTGCGGCCAACGACCTCAGACAACGAGCCCGCAAACACCATCGACAGCGCCATCGCGCCTGCCGTCAACGACAAAGCCAGCGAGCTTTCCGCCGCCGAGATTCCAAATTCCTGCGTGAACAGCGGCAGCACCGGCTGCACGCTGTAGAGCAGCGCAAATATGGAGAAGCCGCAGGCGAAGATCGCGATATTGATGCGCCGGAAAGCGGGCGTACCAGCGATAATGCGCGCGTGGGGGGCGTCGCTCACCGGGCGCATCCAGCGCTATTCCTTAGGGAATTGCAGGCCCATTTCGCGATAGCGCTCGGGGTCGTCGATCCAGTTTTCACGCACCTTAACGAACAAAAACAAATGCGTCTTTTGTTCGGACGCCTCTGCGATGTCGCGGCGCGCGGCGGCGCCGATCGCCTTGATCGTTGAGCCGCCCTCGCCCAGCACGATCTTGCGATGGCCCTCGCGGGTCACGAAAATCGTCTGCTCGATGCGCGCCGAACCATCGGGCAAATTCTTCCACGAATCGGTTTCAACCGTGATCTGGTAGGGCAATTCATCGTGCAGGCGCTCGAAGATTTTCTCGCGCGTGATTTCCGCCGCCAGTTGGCGCAGCGGCGCATCTGAAATCTGGTCTTCTGGATAAAGCCACGGGCCGGGCTGCATCATGTCGGCGAGCTTTTCCTTCATGGTCTCGACGCCGTGGCCCTTCAGCGCCGAAATCATGAACGTGTCTTCGAACGGGCACAGAGCGTTGATCGCCTGCGTCAGCTCCAGCAGCTTTTCGACTTCCGTCGTGTCGATCTTGTTGAGCACCAGTGCTTTGTGCTGTTTCACGTCGCGCAGGCGCAGGACGATTTCCTTCGTTTCGTCGTCAAGCCCCTTGCGGGCGTCGATCAGCAGGCACACCACGTCCGCATCCCCGGCCCCGCCCCAGGCGGAGACGACCATCGCCCGATCAAGCCTGCGCTTGGGGCGGAAGATGCCGGGCGTATCCACAAAGATGATCTGTGCTTCGCGATGGATCGCGATGCCGCGCACTTGCGAGCGCGTGGTCTGCACTTTGCGCGACACGATGGAGACTTTCGCCCCGACCAGCGCATTGAGCAGCGTCGACTTGCCGGCGTTGGGCGCGCCGATGAGCGCGACAAAGCCGCAGCGGGTTTGATGGGCTTGCGTCACGATGGTCCACGCTCCTTGTTGCTATCGACAACGCCTTCGCGCGTCATGAAGGTCCGCGCCGCCGCTTGTTCGGCGAGGCGCTTGGAAGCACCCTCAGCCTGCGTCGGCGCAAACCCGGAAATGTCAACCTCAATCACGAACTTCGGCGCATGCGCAGGACCAGAACGTCCCGCCTCGCGATAGACCGGGGTCTCCAGTCCGCGCGCCTGCGCCCATTCCTGCAATGCTGTCTTTGGATCGCGCAACGGGCGGCGCGGCTTCAGCATCCGCTCGCTCCAGCTGCGTTGCACCAGAGCGCGCACCGCATCAAAGCCAGCGTCCAGAAAAACCGCTCCAACAATGGATTCGCACACGTCGCCAAGGATTGCGACCTTTTTCGCGCCGCCTGTTTGCGCCTCGCCGCCGCCAAGGCGCACATGGTCGCCCACGCCCCATTCGTTGGCCACGTCCGCGCAGGTTTCCTTGCGCACCAGCTCCGCCAGCCGCTGGGAGAGTTCGCCCTCTGCCGCTTTGGGGAAGGCGGCGTAGAGCAGATCGGACACTGCAAGGCCAAGCACGCGGTCGCCGAGAAACTCCAGCCGCTGATAGCTGTCGAACCGGGCGCCACGCGCGGGCACCGCGCTCACATGGGTGAGCGCACGCTCGATCAGCGTCGCGTCGCCGAACCGGTGGCCGATCCGCTCTTCGAGCGCGGCGATGTCCGGCTTCGGCTTTTTGCCCATCTCAGCGAACCGGGGTGAACAGGCGGCTCCACCGGAGGCTGACGGGCCAGCGCCAGAATTGCCAGACGCTTTCGCCCTCTTCGACCGAGAAGAAAACCAACTCCGCGCGCCCAACAAAATTCTCCAGCGGTACGTAGCCCACGCCCTGATCCACTGAGGCGACGCGCGAATCTGTGGAATTATCGCGATTGTCGCCCATCATGAAATAATGGCCCTCGGGTACTTCATAAACGGACGTATTATCGTAGAAGCCGCGGTCGCCGTCGCGCTCGATGATCTGGTAACTCACGCCGCCCGGCAGCGTCTCGCGATAGGTCGGCACATCCGCCTCGCGCCCGAAGGCGTCGCGGGTGCGGATGCTGGCCACGCGCTCGCGCTCGGTGACTTGCCCATTGATGTAGAGGCGACCCTCAATCAGCTGCACCTTGTCGCCCGGCAGGCCGACGACGCGCTTGATGTAATCGGTTGAGCCGTCGCGCGGCAGCTTGAACACCGCAATGTCGCCGCGCTTGGGATCGGATGAGAGGATGCGACCGTTAAAAATGTCCGGCGCGAACGGTATCGAAAAATTGGAATAGCCGTAGCTGTACTTGGAGACGAACAGATAATCCCCGATCAGCAACGTGGGAATCAGAGAGCCCGAGGGAATGTTGAACGGCTGGAACAACAGCGTGCGCACGACGAGCGCGATCAGCAGCGCCTGAATGATGACCTTTATGGTCTCGCCCAAGCCTTCTTCAGACTTCTTAGCCACGTGTCCGCCTTCCTGCGCCTGCCAGATGTGCCCGGTCCCGAGCCAGAAAGCGCCCTCATTCGGGAGCTTGTCGCCAGTCCATCGACCTCCGTCGTATACAATCCACAGGCCAAGACGCCAAGAGCTGCGTTAAGGAACGCGTGACAAAGCTAAAGCGGCAGCGCCTCAAGCACAACGAAGGCCTGCGCCAGCGGATAATCGTCAGTAATGGTCAGATGAGCCACGACGCGCGTGCCCTGCGGCGCCATAGCGGCCAGCAAAAGCGCGGCCTTGCCGGTCAGCTCCAGCGTCGGACGACCGCTTGGCAGGTTGACCACCCCCATCTCGCGCCAGCCGATTCCCATCTTCAAGCCGGTTCCAAGCGCCTTGGAGCAAGCTTCCTTGGCCGCGAATCTCTTGGCGTAAGAGGCCGCGCGCTCCTTGCGCTGCTCGGATTTGGCGCGCTCGACGTCCGTAAAGCAGCGCTCGACAAAGCGGTCGCCAAAGCGCGCGAGCGTGGCCTCAATGCGGCGAATATCGACCAAATCGGCGCCGATGCCGACGATCACGAATTAGCCCGCATGTTGGCGCCCCTCGTCCATCGCCGCACGCATTTGCGCCAGCGCCTTGGGCAGGCCGATGAACATCGCCTCGCCCATCAGGAAATGCCCGATGTTAAGCTCGACGATTTGCGGCAGGCTGGCGATCTTGCGGGCGGTGTCAAAATCCAGCCCGTGTCCGGCGTGGCATTCAATGCCCAACTCATAGGCGCGGGCGGCGGCCACGCGAATGCGGCCAAATTCATGATCGGCCTTTGCAGCCTCGCCATGGAACAGCGCATCGCACCAGGAACCGGTGTGCAGCTCAACAATTGGCGCACCAATCGACAAAGCTGCGTCCAGAGCTTCCATTGAGGGCTCGATGAACAGCGACACGCGAACCCCTGCCCGCTTCAGCTCAGCAGCGATGATTTTCAGGTGATCGTGCCCGCCGATCACGTCAAGCCCGCCCTCGGTCGTGCGCTCGCTGCGCTTCTCGGGCACCAGGCACGAGGCGTGCGGGCGCGTGTGGAGCGCGATGGCGACCATTTCGTCGGTGGCGGCCATTTCAAAATTCAGCGGCTTCGAGATCGCACGCTTGAGCCGGGCCATGTCTTCATCGCGGATATGGCGGCGATCCTCGCGTAAATGCGCCGTTATGCCGTCGGCGCCGGCCTCAATGGCCAGCAGCGCCGCGCGCACAGGATCAGGATGCGCCCCGCCGCGCGCATTGCGCACAGTGGCCACGTGATCAATGTTGACGCCAAGTCTCAAAAATGGTGCTGACATGTTCGCGCTCTGACCCGGGAAAGCCCCGACGTGGCTTACCTAGGCCTCATGTGCTGCGCGGGCAAGGTGAGGGTGGCGCGTCATACCGGGATTGCCGGGACCCACGGCAGGGGTTGAGCTTGCGCCCTGCCGTGGATGGCGGCCTTCGCCGCCATGACGTGTTTGGAGCATTGCGCTTCAAGCGACTATGCCCGCGGTCCAAAGAGCCCCTCCTCAGACCTGCCCGGGGAACCACTTTTCCATCTTCGGCTGCACGCCGTTCTTCTTCATCTCATCAAGCCAGATGCGATGGATGCGGGCGTCCTGATCCTCGTATTCGTACTGATCGCCGCCTTCCTTGATGGAGGTGGAGACCGCCCCCTTCTCGCCCGGCTTCACGCCAAGCAGCGAGCGACGCTGCGCGAACGTCAGTGGGTAACGCAGGCCGCCGGTGCCAGTAGCCAGGTACCGCGCCGGGTTCTGGCTGGTGTTGAAGTGCTGATGGAATTGCTGATCGGCGGGCGGGAACACGACGCCGTGCTTCCAGTCGAGGCGCATAAAGTCCTGATCCTTGTCGAACCAGAGCATCGAATAGCCGTGGCCGGTCACGCACATGACGTGGAAGCCCGGACCATGGCGATGGCCCTTCTTGTACGTGCCCACCGGCATTTCCGAGATGTGCGCGTGCATCGTGCCGTCTGCGAGCACGAACATGATGTTGGTGCCGCCGGCGCCGCGATCGCCCCATTCCTTTAGCTGGATCGCCGCAAGGTCGGGCACGAAATTCGTCTCCCACATGTGGTTGCCGGGGCGCACCGCAATGAGATCGCCCTCGCCCGCGTACCAGGATTGCTTTCCGGCGCGCTCGTTGAAGTCGAAATTATTGTCGAAGATGAACTTCTCATTGTGGAACGTGTTCATCACCAGCGGCATGTCGGTCGTGGTGACGAGCAGAGCGCGCTCGCGGCCCGAGCCGTTGAAGTGGCGATGCTTGGCGTTCAGCGGAATCGCGAACAGGCTTTTCGGACCCCATTCGAAGGAACGCTTGGTGCCGTCGTCAAATTCAACCTGCGTCGAACCGGTACCCTCCAGCACGTAATAGACATCTTCATAAAGATGGCGCTGCGGCGTGGTCGATCCGCCGGCGGGAATGTCGAGCAGGAACATGTTGGTGAAATCGCCGCGCCCGATCAGATGGACGGCGGCGCCCTTGACGCCGAAACGCGGCCACATGCCAGTCTCAACTTCAAACAGGTCAATGCCATAGTTTTCAGTAACCGGAATGCCTTCCTTGGCCACCCAGTCGAGATAGGGATCAAGTCCAAAACGGCGATCAAATTGTTCAGTCATTTTCTTTCCTCCAGGGATCGTTTTTTAAGAGAAGAGCAGAGATTTGATGACTACCGGCACGACGCCCGGCGGGTCGATGAGTTCGCCGACGTCGACGAAATCAAGTTCTTGCAGGTTCACGCCGTCGATTGAGACAAGCTTGCCCGGCATGTCGAGTTCCTCGCGCACGAGGCGGCCCATGTTCTTGCCGACGTCGCCATCGATCATGAGCACGAGCAAATCTTCACGCTTGCCGCCCGGCGCAAGCGCATCGCGAATGGCGCGGCCCATTGCGGCCAGCCGCGAATATTCGGGATCGCTCTCCCATGTGAACGCCAGCGCAAGACGCTGCGTGGGCTCCATGTCCATGTTGGCGACCGCGTCTTGAATCGCTTTCACGATCACCTTCTCGTCGATATCGCCCGCAAGGCTCATCTTGGGGCGCACGACGGGAATGTTGTGCACGGGCAGCGATTCAGGATTGGGCAGATAAATCGTTTTGCCGCTGACCTGCACGGTGAATTGCGAGGCGCCGATCACGGTGGCGCGAATGCGCTGGCCCGGATTAATCAGCGGCGGACTCTTGCGCTGCGTAAGTTGTTCGACCAGCGCGCTGGCCAGCAATTTGGCGATGTCGCC
>CAMCUC010000009.1 GCA_945878875.1 Rhizobium sp. Q54 | reverse complement strand
AGCCATTGGCTTTGGGCTTGGCGTCGGCATGGAGAAAAAACTGGCCGCAAACTGGTCGCTTTTTGGCGAATACCGCGTCCACCGCCTGTGGACCGACAACGACCGCACCTTTAATGCGCTCGAAGCGAAGGTCGGGATCAATTACCGCTTTGGCACCGACCAGCATCCACTGTTCGCCCGATATTGAAGTAACAGGGACCGCACGCGATCCACAGGCTGTCGTCCAAAACCTCAGACGATCTCGCCGCGAGCAATCAGCGCGGCGCGGCGAATGGCTTCGATATTGGTGGCGTAATGCTCAGCCCCGCCTTTGAACACTGCGGAACCGGCCACCAGCCAATTGGCGCCCGCTTTTGCGATGGCGCCGGCGTTGTCGGCGGTGACCCCGCCGTCAACCTCCAGATCAATCGGACGGTCGCCGATTATGGCGCGGATGCGGGCGATCTTCTCAAGGCCAGACGGGATAAACTTCTGTCCGCCAAAGCCGGGATTCACCGTCATCACAAGAATCAGATCGAGATCATCGAGCACATAGTCCAGCACGCTTTCGGGCGTGCCGGGATTGAGCGACACGCCCGCCCTTTTGCCCAAAGCGCGAATCGCCTGCAACGAGCGGTGCAAATGCGGCCCGGCTTCCGCGTGAACGGTGATGAGGTCTGCCCCGCCCTTTGCGAACGCCTCCAGATAGGGATCGACCGGCGCAATCATCAAATGCACGTCAAAAATCTTGTCGGTCACTTTGCGGATGGACCTCATCACGTCCGGCCCGAACGTGATGTTGGGCACGAAATGCCCGTCCATAACGTCAACGTGAACGATGTCTCCGCCAGCCTCCAGCACGGCGCGAACGTCGTCGCCTAGGCGGGAGAAATCAGCGGAGAGGATCGAGGGGCAAATCTGTAATGGGCGCATGATGGGCGGGTAGCACGGGGCGGGGCCGGGAGTCTATTGGGCGGCGCAGAAGATGCAGGCAAAGATGTGGGCTGGAAGCCCGCATTCTTGACCAAGCCTTGCAATACGACGACGCCAGCGACGGGCAGGCAGCCTACGGCTTGCGCCGTTTTGCGGGCTGGAAGCCCGCGGTCCAAAGTGCAGCCTGCCCCTCAACATAGCCGCCATGCGTGCGCGCGCACTGTTCCCGCGTCGCGAACATTGTTATGCATAAGCAATGCAGCACTCCGGCGCACAGGGCAGATACAACGACAACGTTCTCGTGATTGGCATGGCGATTGGCCAAGTCCTGAGCTTTGGCGTTCTGTTCCACTCCTTCTCGATTTTTCTTGCGCCGATGCAGGCCGAGTTTGGCTGGTCGATGACGCAGATGACCGGCGCGTTCACGCTCGGCCTGTTCTGCGCCGATATTTTCGGCATCCCGGTTGGCCATTGGGTGGACCGGCACGGCGGTCGCGCGGTCATGACAGTCGGCGCCGTTATCGCCTCGGGCCTGCTGCTTGCGTGGTCCTATGTGGAAACGCTCTGGGGTTTTTATGGCTTGTGGATCGCCATCGGCTTTGCGCAATCCATGTTTCTGGGCAATGTCACCGCCTCCGTCATCGCCGCCAACGTGCGCGATTACCGGCGCGGGCTGACGATTGTCGCCATCCTTTCCGGCCTGTCCTCAATCGTCGTCGCGCCCTTGTCGAGTTTTGTCGTGACCCAATGGGGCTGGCGCACAGGGCTTGGAGTACTGGCGATTCTGCTTCTGCTCGGACCCGCTTTGCTCTACGCGATCCTGCTGCGCGGCACTCTTGGTAGCCGCACGGCGGAGTTTGCGCGGCGCAATCTGGCGCTGGCGGAAGGGCGGCTGCCGTCCGCCGCCATCGGCCCCTCGCCGCTGGCCAGCGCGCTGCGGCGCCCAGCCTTCTGGCTGCTTGCGGTGGCGTGCTCAGTGCACTGGTTCGTCATCACCGGCGTGCTGGTTCACTTTCTGCCGATGATGCAGGAGCGCAGCGTGGCTCCCGACATTGCAGTGGCTATTTTCGCGTTCAACGGCCCTGCCGCCGTGATCGGTCGGCTTGCGCTTTACGTGGTCGATCCCACCAATTCGGCGCGCCGGAGCGGGCGCATTGCGTTTCCGATGTTTGCGCTGGGCATGCTGGCGCTGATCTATGTCGCGCCGATGGGTTTCTGGGGTCTGGTCGTCTATGCGCTCGTTTACGGCATGGCGGCGGGCGTTATCATGATCGTGCGCCAAACCGCGATTGCAGAAATTTTCGGCCTGCGCGGCTATGGCGCCATCACCGGCGCGCTGACGACGGCGTGCATCCTGCCGCGCACCATGGCGCCCTTGTCCATTGCCATAATGCGCGACAGCTTTGGCTCCTACGAGCCGGTTTTATGGATATTGTTCGCGATGATTCTGGTGGCGACAATCGCCTTCTGGCTCGCCATGGCTGGCAAGCCCCGACAAGAATGATTGCCTATTGCTGAACAAGCGCTTCTTGCAGAACAAAAGAACCTTTCTGAACCACAGCGTTTTGCTGAACCAAAGCGTCTAGCTGAATAAAAGCATCTTGCGAATTGGTGCGCACCCTCGTGATCGCCTCGACCGATTCCGCGCAGAACCTGTCATCATCGAGGTCGGCCTCGTATTCCATCGTCGCGTAAAGTTCGTCCATTGCCTCTTCGCTCAAGCCGGAGCGGCGTTCAGCCTCGGAGATAGCGCTCTCCAGCAGCCGCACGTCTTCACCCGACACACGAACGTCGGCGCATGTATCGAGCGCAACGTCAAAGCGGTAATAGCCGATCAGCGCATCGCGCCAGGAATCATCCATGGCAGCTGCGGGGCTGGAGAAAAGCGTCAGCAACACGATCAGGGAAAAGGGTTTCATGTCGATTCAACCAATCTTGCACAAATGGGCTTATAAACTTTGCGATTCTTAAGCTGAACTTGTTTCCAAAGTGCGAACGCGGTCGCTGAAAAACTTCGGGCGCAGCAAAAATCCACCGCCCTTTCGCGCGCACGCGGCCCGTGCTACCTCGCCAACAGCCCCATTCAGAGAGACAGCCCATGATCCCCCGCTATTCCCGCCCCGAAATGGTCAAGATCTGGGACCCCCAGACGCGCTTCCGCATCTGGTTCGAGATCGAGGCGCACGCCTGCGACGCGCTGGCCGACATCGGGGTTATCCCGAAGGAAAGCGCCAAAGCCATTTGGGAGCGGGCCGGACACGTGACGTTTGACGTGGACCGCATCGACAAGATCGAGCGCGTGACAAAGCATGACGTGATCGCCTTCCTCACCCATCTGGCCGAATTCATCGGCGAGGATTCGCGCTTCGTGCATCAGGGGATGACGTCCTCGGACGTGCTCGACACGTGCCTTGCCGTACAGCTGGCGCGGGCCAGCGATCTTTTGATCGCCGATATCGACGCCCTGCTGGCCGCCCTCAAGGCGCGCGCGTTTGAGCACAAAATGACGCCGTGCATCGGCCGCTCGCATGGCATTCACGCCGAGCCGGTAACGTTCGGCCTTAAAATGGCGCAGGCCTACGCCGAGTTTTCGCGCTGCCGGACAAGGCTTGTGAATGCGCGCGCCGAAATCGCCACCTGCGCGATCTCGGGCGCCGTCGGCACGTTCGCCAACATTGATCCGCGTGTGGAAGCCCATGTCGCCGCCAAAATGGGGCTCACCGTCGAGCCCGTTTCAACGCAGGTGATCCCGCGCGACCGGCACGCGATGTTCTTTGCAACGCTTGGCGTGGTGGCCTCGTCCATTGAGCGTCTGGCGACTGAAATCCGCCATCTGCAACGCACGGAAGTACTTGAGGCCGAGGAGTTTTTCTCCGCCGGGCAAAAAGGCTCGTCGGCGATGCCGCACAAGCGCAATCCGGTGCTGACCGAAAACCTCACCGGCCTCGCCCGCCTTGTGCGCGGCATGGCTTTGCCGGCGATGGAGAATGTGGCGCTCTGGCACGAGCGCGACATCTCGCATTCCAGCGTCGAGCGCATGATCGGGCCGGATGCGACGGTGACGCTGGACTTCGCGCTCGCCCGCCTCGCCGGCGTGATCGACAAGCTCGTGGTTTATCCTGAAAACATGCAGCGCAATCTCGACAAGCTCGGCGGCCTCGTCCACTCGCAGCGCATACTGCTGGCGCTGACGCAAAAGGGCGTCTCGCGCGAGGATTCGTATTCTTACGTGCAGCGCAACGCCATGCCCGTCTGGCGCGGCGAAGGCGACTTCCTCACTCTGCTGAAAGCCGACGCCGACGTATCCGCCAAACTGTCAGACGCGGAACTGGAAGAGCTATTTGATCTTGGCTACCATTTGAAACAGGTCGACACGATTTTTACCCGCGTGTTTGGGGGGTAAGCCTCTTCCTTCTCCCGCAAGCGGGAGAAGGAAGAAAGCCCTAAAGCCGCGCCAAAAATGCTGCAAAGCGCATCAGGCCTTCGGGCCAGGGGCCGTGGCCTGATTGCGCGTCGATGTGGCCAGCGGCGCCCGCGTCGATAATCTGCGCGCCCCAATCGAGCGCCATGGCCTCCATCTCCTCATAGGTAGCATGCGAATCGTCGCGGCTGGCGATCAGCAGAGAGGGAAACGGCAGCGGCCCCGTCGGCGGCGGCGCAAAGGCGGGGTCGATCCGCGCGTGCGATTCGACAGCGCGCGATGAGGGCGGGCTGACCAGAAACGCGCCGCGCACAAGGCCCTGCGGCAAGCTTTCGGCTGCGTGCGCTATGCCGAGCGCCCCGAACGAATGGCCAACCAAAACTACCGGGCGCGTTGCACGCGACGATGCAACACGCAGGCTTTCTTCAAGCGCCGCAAGGTCTTCGCAATGGTGGGGATGAGCGGCGAAACGCCCGGTTGCGAGCCGGCTTTCCCAACGCGTAAGCCAATGGTCCGCATCGAGCGCGCTGGCGCCCGGAACGAAGAGGATATCGGCCTCGCTGCTGCGCATGCGCTTTCTCCAATCGACTTGCAGGACCTGAGCGTCAGGACATAAGCGCCCTGCCGCGTGAGCGCAACGAGCGGAACCATCGCAACCGGTTGCGGTTAACGCCAGCAACACGGAGTTCTCAAAATGTCGAAGTTTATAAGAAGCGCCGCGCTGGCAAGTCTGGCGCTGGCAAGTCTGGCTCTTGGTCACGCCCTCGCGCAGGATGGCCCGAGCAGCGGAGCGGCGGCGGGCGCGGCGACAGGAGCCGTCGGCGGCGCTATCGTTGGCGGCCCGGTAGGCGCAGTGGTTGGCGGCGCAGCAGGCGCGTTGGTTGGCGGCGTCGTTGGCTCCATAACGGATTCGGACCGCACCTATGTGCGCGGATACGTCATGCAGAACCGTCGCCCCTCAGTGCGGCTCGAGGGGCCTTTGGCAGCGGGCGCAGTTCTGCCTCAGCAGGTGGAGCTTTACCCGCTGGAAGGGAATCCTGGCCTTTCCAACTATCGCTATACATGGGTGAATGACCGCGCCGTGCTGATTGACCCGCAATCGCGCCGCGTCATCTATGTAATCGAGTAAGCTTCAAACGGACCCCGCCATCGCGGGGCCGCTTGCCGCCTCTGGACCAGCATAAGCATATTCCGCCGCGACAGGCGCGGGCTCCGCAAAAACGGGGGTCGCAGCCACCGTGCCCAAACCTGCCGCCCCTGCAATAGTCGGCGCAATCACGCGGCGACGACGACGCTTGCCAGGGGATTGCGAACCGCCCTTGCGGCCAGCTTCCGCCGCCAGTTCGCGATTTTGCGCGAAGGCCCGGTTCTCCGGCTTGACGGATTGTCCACCCTTGCGGGCAATTTCCCTGCGCTTCTCAAGCGACATGGCTGCGAAGCCGCGCTTGGCCTTGCGTTTCTTGGTTTTCATTGGAGCCTCTGCCAAAATGACTACAAAAACGAATTTGCTTAAAACGATTTACGTACAAAACATCAGGCGACGCCGAAGCGCGCCATCTGCGGCCAGCCAAACGCCGGACGCATGTTTTAACACAACCTAAACTAGACGGATTTCCTGCTGAACACAAGGACCTGACGCGCGTCAATCCGCAGGCTCACAGATTCCCCGACCTCCGGCCGGAAGCGCGCGGCTCCGCGCACCCGCAGCGACGCATCAAGCCCCTGCACGACGACATGCTGTAAATCGTCCTCGCCAAGATAGCGGCGGCTTTTCAGTACGCCCGTCAACGGCGGCGGCGGGGCTGAGGCATCGACCGCCTCCAGCGATATTCCGTGCGGACGCACGCACACCGTAACCGGCCCGTCCGCAACCCCGGAAGGCGCCTCAAACTCGCCCAGAGGCGTTGCTATACGGCCATCGTGCGCGTTCGCGTCGATCTCGTTAAAGTCGCAAAAGAAGCGCGCTGCGAACAGGCTTTGCGGGCGTTCGTAAAGCTCTTCCGCCGCGCCCATCTGCACGATCTTGCCCGCCCGCATCAGCGCAATGCGGTCGGCGATCTGCATCGCTTCTTCGGGATCATGCGTGACGACGACGGCAGTTGCGCCGTTTTCGCGCAGCAGCGCAGTGGTTTCTTCGCGAATACGCTCGCGCATGCGTTGATCGAGATTGGAGAACGGCTCGTCCATCAGCAACACGCCCGGATGGGGCGCCATTGCGCGCGCCAAAGCCACGCGCTGTTGCTCGCCGCCTGACAGCATGTGCGGATAATCTTTTGCGTAGCGCAGCAATCCCACGCGCGCCAGCTGCGCTTCGGCCACAATGCGCGCCTTGTTGGCAGGCAGTTTCGAGAGCCCGAACGTCACGTTCTCGAAGATCGTCAGGTGCGGAAACAGCGCGTAATCCTGAAACATCATGCCAACGCCGCGCTGCTCTGGCGGCGTGAAGCGATCAGGCCCGACAACCTCGCGACCATCAATCAGAACGCGGCCCGAATCTGGCCGCTCCAGCCCCGCCACCATGCGCAGCAGGCTCGTTTTGCCACAGCCTGAATGGCCGAGCAGGCATACGATTTCGCCCGGCTCAACGCGCAACGTCACCTCGTCAACGGCCAGCGTGGCGCCGAACGTCTGACGCACGTTCTGCAAATCAAGAGACGCCGCACCCTTGCGTATGTTGATCTCCTGACTCATGCTTTCCCCCGTGGCTTGTCAGGAGCGCCCGCAGGCTCCACGAGCAGAAGATCGCGCGCCATCGGATCGACGCCCTCCACGCTCTTGTCCCATGCGAACGCACGCCTGCGGCTCAGGCGCGCCAGCATCATCACCGGCACAAGCCCGACAAGCACGATGCAGGTGGCGGCCACCGCCCCGTCTTCGTAAGTGCCGCGCGCCGCCTCGCCGTAAAGGTGCGTCGCCAGTGTCTCGAAGTTCAGTGGCCGCAACAGCAAAGTGGCGGGCAATTCCTTCATGCAATCCACAAACACCAACAGCGCGGCGCCGCCGAGCGCTGGCCGGATCAGCGGCAATTGCACACGTCGCATCGCCCCGCCCGCACTCTGTCCCAAGACACGCGCCGCCTGATCGAGCGAGGGCGAAAGTTTGGCGAGCCCTGATTCAACACCGCCCGCCGAGATCGCAAGAAAGCGCGCCACATAAGCATAAACCAACGCGGCGCCGGAGCCTGAAATCAACAGGCCAAGCGAGATTCCGAAAAACCGCTCCGCAGAATCAGCGATGATATTGTCGAGCGCAAACAGCGGCGTCATCAGGCCAATGGCCAGCACCGTTCCCGGCGCCGCATAGCCAAGCGAAGACACCCGCAACAATGCGCCCCCCACAGGCGCGCGCGTCAAACGCGCAGCCGAGGCCACGAGAAACCCAAGCGCCATAGCAACGACCGTCGCAACGCTGGCGATTGCGATGGTGTTGAGAATCTCCTGACCTATCTGTGGCGAGAAGCCCGCAAAACGCACACGCTTGAAAGCCTCGTGGGCGACATGGCCTGCGGGCAGAATGAAGCCGATGAAAATTGGCGTGCTGACGATGGCGATAGCCAGCCCCGCACGCCAGCCGGTCAATTGCAGGGGCGCTGCACGACGGGCGCGTTGCACCTGCGAGACATAGCGTTGACGCCTGCGCGCCCAGCGCTCCAGCAAAACCAGCGCCACTACGACGGCCAGCATGGCGAGCGCAATTTGCGCTGCTCCGGGCAGGTTAGAGCGATTGATCCATGTCGAATAGATCGACACCGACAGGGTCTGGACGCCCAGAAATTCGGACGCGCCGATGTCGTTGAGCGCCTCCATCAAAGCCAGCGAGGCGCCCACCGCAATCGCCGGGCGGGCCAGCGGCAGGGCCACGCGAAAGAAAACCCGCGTGCGGCTGGCGCCAAGCGTGCGCGCCGCCTCCAGCAGGCTGCCCGCCTGCATCAGAAACATCGCCCGCGTCGAGAGATACACATACGGATAGAGGACGAAGCTCAGGAGCAGGATGCAGCCCGTCATCGTGCGCACGTCCGGAAACCACAACGCGCGCGGATCGCTCAAGCCGAGCAGCGCCCGCAATCCTGTTTGCACCGGGCCGATGGGGTGCATCAGATCAAGGTATGCATAGGCGACGATATAAGTAGGCGTCGCCAGCGGCAGCAGCAGCGCCCAGTCAAAAATGCGGCGCCCGGGAAACTCATAGGCCGTGACCAGCCACGCCAGCCCCGCGCCCAAAGTCACCACCACGAAGCCCACGCCCAGCAGCAGGATCGCCGTATCGCGCAAAGCCTGCGGCAACACATAGGCCAGAATGTGCGGCCACAAATCGCCTGAGCCGCGGCCCGCGATCAGGATCAGCGAGACCAGCGGCGCCAGCACGAGCAGCGCAACGCACGAAGAGGCGATCAGCCAATGCCGATCGCCTCCCTCGCCGAAAATGCCTGCTTTTGCTTTGGCTTGCCCCGAACTCATTCAACCCCATCTGCGCCGGGCCGTAGCCAGGCGCCGCTTTTCAAAAACTGCCCCGCTAGGGATTAATTGTCGAAACCCACCTTGTCGACCAATTCACTCGCCTGTTTGCGATTACGCACAATGTCGGCGATGGGAAGCGGATCGACCTTCAGCTCGCCCAGCGCGGCGATGATGGGCGTAATTTTAGCGCTCTTTGCGATGGGATATTCGAAATTCCCCTCGGCATAGATCGCCTGCGCCTCGTCGGACGCCAGCCATTCCAGCAGCTTAACTGCGTTTTCGCGGTTGGGCGCATTTTTGGCCAGGGCAGCGCCGGAAATGTTCACGTGCGTGCCCGCCCCCGCAAGGGTCGGCAACAACACGTCGATGGCATCGCCCCATTTCTTTTGGTCCGGCCCACCAATGCCCGAGCGCATCAGACCCACATAATAGGAATTTCCAAGCCCGATCTGACAAATGCCGCCCAATATGTCGCGCGCCACTTCCCGGTCGCCGCCAGACGCCTTGCGAGACAGATTGGCCTTGAAGCCGCGCAGCCAGACTTCCGCCTTCTCTGCCCCGTGATGGGCAATGACGGCGGCGATCAGAGCCGTATTGTAGGGATGCTGGCCGAAGCGAACGCACACCCTGCCCTTGTATTCGGGCTTGGCGAAATCCTCATAGGCAATCGACTTCAGGCCAAGCGCCTTTGAAGCGTAGACCACGCGGGCGCGCATCGACAGCGCAAACCAGCGCCCTTCGGGATCGCGCAGATTGGCGGGCACCGCTGCCTCCAGCGCTGCCGACTTCAACGGCTGGGCGACGCCGCGATTGACCAGATCGACAAGCTTGCCCATGTCGACTTCCATCAGCACGTCGGTGGGCGAGCGCGCGCCCTCAGCCGCCACGCGTTCGGCCAGACCCTCTTTCACGAACACCGTGTTGACCTTGACGCCCGTCTTCTTCTCGAACGCCTCGATCAGTGGGCGCACAAGCCCCGGCTCGCGCGTTGTGTAGAGGTTCACGGCCTGCTGGGCGCTCGCCTGCGCTGCGAAGGCGGTAAAAGCAGCCCCTGCCAGAAGGAGCGTCGAGCGAACACGGGAGGAGAACATAGGCGCTCCGGACACGAAACAGCCCCGCAATGAAGCTGATGGACACAGAATCGTCATTCTAAAAAGAAACGCAAGCAAAATCAGATGTTTAGAATTCTTCTAAATTGACTGTGCAGCACAGTTTGATCCGGATCAGGGACATAGCGAATAGTTAGAGGCCAAATTATTTTCACCAACAGCGGCAAAGCGGGGCGAATCAAAAAGGCGGCATCGGCATGGGCGCACGCATTCTAGTGATTCAGGGCCACCCGGACGCGACTCACCACCATCTTTGCCACGCTCTGGCCGATTCCTACGCGCAGGGAGCGCTGGACGCGGGCTATGAGGTGCGCCGCCTCGACATCGCCTCGCTGGATTTCCCGCTGCTGCGCAGCCAGACGGATTTCATGGAGGGCGCCCCGCCCGAGAGTCTCCGGCAGGCGCAGGACTCCATCGTCTGGTGCGAGCACATGTTGCTGGTGTTCCCGCTCTGGCTCGGCGGTGCCCCCGCGCTGGTGCAGGCGTTTCTGGAGCAAACCATGCGGCCAGGCTTTGCCTACCGCTATCGCGAGAAGGGGCTCCCGGAAAAGCTGATGAAGGGCCGCTCGGCCCGCCTCGTCGTCACCATGGGCATGCCCGCGCTGGCCTATCGCTTCTGGTTCATGGAACATGGCGTGAAGCGGATCACGCAAGGCGTGCTGGGCTTTGTCGGCTTCTCCCCGGTGCGCGTCACTTATTTTGGCATGATCGAACAGGCGTCCGACGCCAAACGAGAGGACTGGCTTCAGCGAATGCGGGAGCTGGGGCGGGCTGGGGGATAAAGCGGGCAGCATTGACTTTCCCCGCACCGCCCTCTATTGCAGCCTCCATCGAACGCCTTCCGGGGCGCGCGATATATTTGACGCACCCGTGGCTTCTCCCTTTGAGGTGAGAAACCTGTCGGTCCCCGCCTCTCACCTGTGAGCGGCATGGACAGAGGAGGGCGCGTTCCTCCGCCATTTGCCGGCGGGAGGAGACGCGGATCGAGCGGCGTTTTTGCGCCTGCGCGTGCACGTGGCCTCGTCGGCGCACCATTTCGAGGACCGCGAGAATGACCAAGCGCGCAGAATCCAAGTATAAAATTGACCGTCGTATGGGCCAGAACATCTGGGGCCGTCCGAAGAGCCCTGTGAACCGCCGCGAATACGGCCCCGGCCAGCACGGCCAGCGCCGCAAGGGCAAGATGTCTGACTTCGGCACCCAGCTGAAGGCCAAGCAGAAGCTCAAGGGCTATTACGGCAACATCTCCGAGAAGCAGTTCCGCAAGTATTACGCTGAAGCCATTCGCATGAAGGGCGATTCGGGCGACAACATGATCGGCCTGCTGGAGCGTCGCCTCGACGCGGTTGTGTACCGCGCCAAGTTCGTCGCCACGCCGTTCGCCGCGCGCCAGTTCGTGAACCACGGCCACATCCGCGTGAACGGCCGCCGCGTCAACATCCCCTCCTATCAGGTGCGCCCGGGCGATCTCATCGAGATCAAGGAAAGCTCAAAGCAGCTGACCTTCGTGCTCGAAGCCAGCCAGCTCGCTGAACGCGACGTACCTGATTTTTACGAAGTCGACCATTCCAAGATGACCGCAAAGATGACGCGCATTCCGTTGCCGTCGGAAGTGCCCTACCCCGTCATGATGGAACCCAACCTCGTGATCGAATTCTATTCGCGCTAATAAAAAGAATCTGAAGCAACATCTCGTATGTTGTTCAATGATTAAAGGCGGCCGCATAGCAATGCGGCCGCCTTTTTTGTTACACATGTAGCGCTACAGCTTCGATCCGGGCGTTTTTACGCTCAACCCGGAGGCTGGAATTATTCTCGTTCCCGCCCAAGGGAACCAAGGCAACGCTCAAAGGATGTAACTTAAGTCCGCTGTTCATATGCGTTGACGACGATGCGATAAGGTGGAATTTTATACTTAATAAAAAATGGGGGGGAGAGTTATGAAAATCGCGAACGTCATGTCTGCTGCGGCATTGGTCGTCGGCGTCCTCGGGTTTGCAGGAACGCCGCAGGCGCAGGAAGACTTCTACAAGGGACGCACGGTTAACATGTACATCGGCTTCGCGCCGGGAGGCAGTTATGACCTCTACGCGCGTACGCTGGCGCGCTACCTCGGCAAGCATATACCTGGCGCGCCCACAATTGTCGCACAGACGATGCCGGGCGCCGGCAGCTTCCGTGCTGCCAATTATCTGTTCTCGGTCGCCCCAAAAGACGGCTCGGCCATCGGCATGGTTTCGCAGGCGATTGCGCTTGAGGAAATGCTGGGGACTCCCGGCATCATGTTCAAGTCGGCCGAGTTCACGTGGATAGGACGCTCAACGAACATCACCGAGCTGATGATGACGTGGCACACGTCGAAGACGCGAACATTCAAGGACGCTCTGGAACGTCAAACGCCCACCGCCAGCACTGGGCCTGGCTCCCCCTCCGAAGGGTGGCCGCGTCTGCTCAACGGCATTGCAGGCTCGAAGTTTAATATAATCGGCGGCTACCAGGCTTCGGCCAACGCGCTGCTCGCAATGGAGCGCGGCGAGGTGGACGCCTCTTTCACATCATGGGACACGCTCAGCGCGAGCAAGGCCGAATGGCTCCAGAACAAGCGCGTGAACATTCTCGTGCAGTTTAACCGAAAGCGTCTTCCCGGACTGCCAGAGACACCATCGGTAGTTGAGCTCGCAAATACCGACGAGGACAGGCGCATTCTCGACTTCTACGTCACGGGCGCGGAGGTCGGACGCTCCTTCATTGCTCCTCCCGGACTGCCGCCCGAACGCACTAAGGCACTGCGCGCGGCGTTCATGAAGATGTCCCTGGAGGACGCTGAATACCGGGCGGAGCTCGAACGCGCGAAGGCGCCCATCAACGCCATGCCGGGAGACGAGCTTCAGCAGATGATCGTCGACATCATGACGACGCCGCCCGCTCTGATAGAGCGCATGCGCAAGATCCTGAGCGAATGACGCGGACCGAATAATAAAGTCCCGGCGCTGTGGCGCCGGGACTTTCACTCGCGCGGCCCCGCAAGAGCCGTGTCGAAGGCGGCACGAACCGCGGCCAAGGAAAACTTCTACTTCGGCACTGAGAAAAAGGGCGCGCGGCTCCAGCTTTCTTGTGACGCCGGTATATGCGCGTGAGCCGCAAGAACAGGCTATATTCTCAGGTTTTATTCCTTTGCAGATATCGCGGCGCTAAGCCTCTTCCCGAGAGCCTCGGGAGCATTGGCGAACAGTTCAATGACATTCTCCACCTGCGCACCGGCCATGGGTTCGACTTCAATCTTCTGACGTAAGGCATCTGCCTTAAACTGTGCATCAGCTGTGGCGGCCTCAAATGCATCGCGCAACACCTTCAAACGATCAGCGGGAACGCCCGGCGGCGCAGCGATGGGACGCGCCGCAGTTTTCTGGGCAAGGAACAAGTCCAGTACTTTTCGGTCCTCTTCGTTTGTCACCATGTCGCGCGCGTTCGGTACGTCAGGTAGATCGGACAGCTTTTCAGCAGTTACCTGAATCAATATCCGAACCTTGTTATCACGGAAATAATCAGGCCGACGCGTTTTGACGTTTGACCAAGACCAGTCGCCCATTCCGTGTAATTCGCCACGCTCCATAGCGAGCGATGTATCAGCGGTTCCTTTGTAGCCAGTTATGACCTTGATGCGCGTTCCAAGTAACGCGTTGAGAATCCGCGGCGTCGTCTCCGTGTCGATCATTGGGCCTGTTCCGCCGACCAGAAACTCCTGTTTCTTAAGATCCTCAAACGTTTGAAATGGCGTCGAGTGCCAAGCAAGCACGACGCCTGCCTCCGAAGACATATTGCCAATCCAATTAAACTTGCCGATATCGAACCGCGCCCCTTCAGGGTTCATGAAGCGCGTGGAAAGAATACCTCTTTGCAACAGTGCGATCGTTGAAGCATCTTTTGGCGCAATATTATAAAGGTAATTCGCCGCTTGCAGACTTCCAGCTCCCGGCATGTTCTGCACAACGAAGTTGGGCGCACCCGGAATAAAGCGGCCCATATGGCTTGCAAGCAATCTCGCCTGTGCGTCATATCCGCCGCCGGTTGCAGCGCCTACGATAAACGCAATTGTCTTGCCTTCAAAAAACTGGCTGGTCGAATTGGCGCGCGCAGGTACTCCGCTCAGCATCAAAGCAGAAGCAAAGATTGCAACGACGGCCGCTTGAGAATGCTTGACGGAAAACCTTGGCACATCACCCTCCCCATATATTTATTTTTCAAAATGAATGTAGAGCAAAAGCAGACAGCAGATCAAGACCGCTCTCGGCAGGCTCCTTGCGGTCATAGTGAACTCTCTTCTCATTGCAGCCTCGCGCCAGTGACCCCGAGCGTGGACCGTGCCGATATATTATAGCTTATTCTCGATGCGACGGACTTGTTTTTAAAACTCACGAAACAGACGTCCATAACCTTTGACTTTGTCGTTAACGTTGCTGAGGCGCATCCCCTCCCATATGATCGCTTGCAGCGCGGTGACAACGTTGACTCCGAACTCCTGCTCAAGCGGCTCGATAGATCCAATTGTCGCCCAATGCGGGCAGCCATAAATAAGCGTGTCTATGTCCGGCTGCTCCCTCAACAGCTCCCGACCCAGCTCCAGCGCCGTCGATGGCGGGATTCTGTTATATTCCTGCAATCGTGCGTTCGCGTGCTTGCGGCCCAAAAGCTGCATTCCATCTTCAAGCGATCCACTGGCGGAATCGCCTATTTTGCGCGGCACGGCAGGATTGATGGTTCCAACTTTCCTGGCTCCCACAGCCCGCAACGCGCGCTTCTGGGCCATAGAACTTGAACTCACAGGCACACCGTACTTCTGCGTCAAATCGGCGAGCAAGTTTTCCAAACATTGTTTGCCATGAGAAATATTAGTCGGCGCCCCTCCCATGATAATAACGTCCGCGCCGGCTGACGAAAAAGAATCGGCTGCCCGTAAACCTTGATCGTAGATGCTTTCGAACTGATCCTGCGTGTGATCAGTAATTTGCAAAGTCAGCAAAGACAGCAGCACGCCATCAGGAACAATCTGATAAAAATAGCGGGGAAGAAGTTCGGTGACGAAAGCGACCGACGAATAACCAATGCGCGCACGCAACTCACTCATTGCCTTCACTCCCCTGATTTTCTTGGCGTACACTTGGAATGCATGACACATCCGTTGACAGACGCTGTCAAGTTGAACCCTGCAATACCAAGGATTTGCCAAGCTGACGAAGTCATGTAAGCTCACTTTAGACGCTTATAAAAGCGCGATCAGGGACGGAAACAGATGCCGGGGCTCGCAAATCATGTTGCTCTGATAACGGGTGGCGGAGGAGAGATCGGGTCAGCTATCGCGTTGCGGCTCGCGCAAGAGGGCGCGGCTGTCATGCTCGGCGATCTCCAGCTCGACAAAGCCGAAGCGACGCGGGACAAGATCGCGGCTATGGGCGGTCGCGCGGAGTCCGTGCAGCTCGACGTTGCATCTCCTGAAAGCTGCGAAGCGGCGGTAAACGCAACAATCTCGTCATTAGGAAAGCTGACGACGCTTGTGAATGTCGCGGCAACTATAACTCCAGATGGAACCGTAGAAACGCTATCGTTCGAACAATGGAACGCAGCTATTAGCGTTAACCTCTCGGGCGTGTTTCTAATGTGTAAGTATTCCGTACCCCATCTGCGACGGGTTGGCGGTGGAACGATTATAAATATCGCCTCCCAACTAGGTCATATCGGCGTTCAGTATCGTTCGCCCTATTGCACGACAAAGGCAGGTTTGATTTTTTTTACCAAAATCCTCGCGCAAGATCACGCCTTCGACAACATCCGTGTCAATTCAATTTCGCCCGGATTTATACTCACGGAACGATCAAGCAAACGAGTCGGTGGAAAAGATAAAGCCAGAAAAATAAATGGCCCGCGACATTTGCTCAACCGACCCGGCGAGCCTGAAGAGATAGCCGCAGGCGCAGCCTTTCTCGCGTCTGACGACGCTTCGTTTATCACCGGAACCGATCTGCTTATTGACGGCGGTTATGTGACTTTCAAAGGCCGCATGCTGCCTGACGGGATCACAAAGATGATCTAGGCGGATAGATGGAATTACAATTGGCAGTTCAACGGGAGCTGTCCACAGGAGAAAACGTCATGGTGCGCTTCAGGAGCTTATTTGCATCCGCTTTCCTGCCCTGGCTTCTGCTGACGCTTGCGGCTGGCATCGATGCAGCGTACGCGCAACCGGGCGAGCCCTACCCTGTCAAACAAATACGCATGATAGTCCCCGCAGGCGCGGGGGGCGGATATGACAGCTATGCGCGCATTCTTAGCAAGCATCTTGAAAAATTTATTCCCGGAAATCCAGTTTTCGTAAATCAAAACATGCCCGGCGCCAGTGGCATGGTCGGAACCAATTGGACAGCCAGCGTTGCGCCCAAAGATGGTTCGGTGATCGCCATCACATATAACACTCTTCTCCTGCAGCCTATATTCGGAAATACGTCAGCTAAATATGATCCACGTGAACTCGAATGGATCGGCAGCATGGGCAAGCAGCAACAAACATGCGCAACGTGGCATACAAGCCCGGTCAAGACAATTGAGCATGCGATGCAAAGAGAAGTTATCGTCGCTGCGACCGGCGCAACCGGTAATTCCGCCCTGATGCCAAAGCAGCTTAATGCGCTGCTCGGTACAAGATTCAAGGTCGTAACAGGCTATTCCACATCCGAATCCCGGCTTGCCGTGGAGCGTGGCGAAGTCGAGGGCATTTGCGGGTTGTCGATGTCGACGCTGAAAGCTTCAAGTCCCGATTGGCTTATAAACAAAAGGATAAATATTCTTATACAGACCGGAAAGGAACACCAGGAAGGACTGAGTGAAGTGCCGCTGCTCTCTTCCTTGATGAAGAGCGCAGAGGATAATCAGGCACTTGACGTTCTGGCGTTTCCTGAAGAAGCAGGGCGGCCATTCTTCATGCCGCCGGGCACGCCTAAATCTCTGGTGACGATCATGCGCCGCGCTTTTGACGCAACGATGAAAGACCCGGGCTTTCTCATTGACGCAGAAAAAGCTCGCCTTGAACTCGATCCCGTGTCCGGCGAAGATATCGAAAAGCTGCTCACCCAAGTTTACAATACGCCTCGACAGATGATTCAAAGAGCAAACGATCTAAGTAAATAAGTTGCTCAAGTCTTGGCGCCGATTCTCATTAACGCGCCAAGACTTGGCACATCATCGTCGATTCCTGCCAATCTCAATGAACGCCAGATTGCAGCCTGATTGGTCGTGACTACCGGTCGCTGCAGTTTATCTTCGAGCCGCTGAATTACGTCAATGCTGTGAATATTGGCGCAGCTTATGAAGTAAGCATCAGCATTATCATTGCGCAAGGCGACGGCTTCGTCGAACCAGCGCTGGGCGGGCGTAGTGCAATATTCATCAGATCCTGACAGGCCTACCGCCTTGTCGGCGACAAGTTCGTAACCACATTCTTTAAGATAGGCTATTTTCTTATCGTGCCCAGGCTGTTTGGTTTCGGACAGAAACACCAGTCGTCGAGCGTCCAGCGCCTCAAAAGCAGCTGTAAGCGAAGAAGCTGCGCTCGCCGTTGGACAACCGCCAACTCTCTGCATTTCCGCTATGACATGCTTTTCCATATCGACGCCGCCTGACATGGACGTTCCCGTACATTGTAGCACGATGACATCGCATTTTGAATCCGCCAACAGACTGGTGGCCTCGAGCATGCGCGGCAGCAATTGGTCGAGCGGTGCTTTATGCCTGTTCGTCATGCCAATGCGTGTGAAGTGAGGGGAAACCCCGGCAGGCATCCAGCGTTGTACTTGCGGCTCCACCATCCGGTTTGATGATGGAATGATGAAGCCAATTCGCGCACGCGGGGAAACCTGTTGATAGGACATAACGCCTCCCATTTTTGGAACTCATTTCGTTTCAAAAAATATACCCTAATAAAGAAGTCAATCCAGCCTTTATTTCTCGTCGAAACAAAAAGTCCAACGCGAAGTTTTTTTTAATTCTTGTCCCGGCAGGCGGAGGTGATCTCTAATATAAGAACGCCGGATAAATTGTTTTTGTATGCAACGCCGTTTTCCATCTCATGCTCATTATCGTCGCAGATCAAGAAGACGGCTGCTTTTAGGCTAGTGTTGATAAACTTTGCAGCCTATCTTGCATCGAAGTAAGTTTTTAAAATAAGCGGGCGATACCCGCGACGAAAAAAGCAATTGGGGGGACGCGCGTGTCTTCATGCAGCCGTTTTCGGGGTTTATTTCTTGCTCTTGCGGTCTCAGCGCCGCATGAAGTTCTACGCCACCTTCATGTCCGGAACGGTAAGCGCGAAGTGATCAAGTGAATGAACACCAAGTTCTCCAGGCCGCTTCATAATCAAAGCACGCGAACGGATTTTCTGTTCGGTCTCAACCTCCACGAAGCTAAAAAACCTTTTGAACCCTCAGATTTAGTAAGCTTTTTTTATTTTATAGTTTTATGAAGCATGTAGGACGGATGCTTGTTGTACGAAAACACAGCCATCCGTCCCATTTACGAAATCTGATGCGCACTCACTCCGCCGCCTTCGCGCCCTGTGCATATCGGCTGACGGGGCGGCGCAGGCCGAGAACATCGCGCAGCGTTGGGCCTTCGTACTCCCTTCGAAAGATCCCGCGCTTTTGCAGCTCCGGGATCACCATATTGACGAAATCGTCAAGGCCGGTCGGATAGACCGATGGGACGAAATTGAAGCCGTCACAGGCGCCGTTGTCGAGCCAGCGCTGCATCTCCTGTGCAACATCCTCCGGCGTGCCAATGATCGAATAGTGTCCGCGCGAAGCCGCGAAACGCTGGCACAATTCGCGCAGCGTGGGCTCGCCGCCCGAGGCGCCCGGCGCCTTCGACCACGACTTGATCATGTCAGAGCGGGACGAAACGACTAAATTTTCCGGCAGCGGCGGCAATGGCATGTCGAGTTCATAATTCATGAGGTCGTGACCGATGCGTGCGGAGAGCAACGCGAGGCCTAGGCGCGGATGCAGCAGGTCCTGCAATTGCTGCAGTTTCGCCTGCGCCGCTTCACGTGTTTCAGCAACAATCACCGATAGACCCGGCATGATCTTGATGTCGTCCGCCTCGCGGCCGCACGCCAGCGTGCGGGATTTCATGTCGGTATAGAAGGCCTGCGCGCTCTCGATAGTGTCATGAGCGCAAAAGACGACCTCGGCGGTCTGCGCTGCAAGCTGGCGTCCTTCTTCTGACAGACCAGCCTCAACGATGACAGGGTGGCCCTGCGGCGAACGCGCAACGTTAAGCGGACCACGCACATCGAAGAATTCATCGTGATGATTGAGCTCATGCATCTTCGATCGGTCGAAGAAGACGCCGCTCTTTTTGTCCCGCAGAAAAGCGTCCTCGTCCCATGAATCCCAAAGGCCCTTCACCACGCGCACGAATGCCTTTGCCTTGCGGTAGCGTTCAATCTTCAGCAGATGCGGAACCTTGGTAAAATTCTGCGCCTCTTTAGCGTTGCCGGAGGTGACGACGTTCCAACCCGCGCGCCCGCCCGAAATCAGGTCGAGCGTCGCAAAGCGACGAGCGGTGTGGAATGGCTGGTCGAAGCTGGTGCTCGCCGTACAAACGAGCCCGATGTTCGTCGTGTGCTGCGACAGCGCCGTGAGCAGCGAAAAGGGCTCCATCCACGCGACGTAATGGACGAGATCGAGCGCGTCTTCCGCACCGGTGAAGGCCGTGTTGGAATCAGCTGAAAACAGCATGTCGAATTTACCGCGCTCGGCGGTCTTCGCCATTTCGACGAAATGCGGAAAGTTCACGCCCGCATCCGCCTGTGCGTCCGGATGACGCCAGGAGGCGATATGGTGGCCGCAAGGGCGTATGAACAGGCCTAGTTTAAGATGTTTCGGCTTGGCGACAGCGGCCATGGCGGGTCTTCCTATTTTTGTTTTTTGAAGTGGCGTTTCAGGAGTCGATCATCGCCGGGCGCTGGCCGTATGGCAAGCCCTCTTCCGGGCCGTTGGACCGCTGTCCTTCAGCATGCTGGCCATGCGGACGCGCCGCAAATATCATCGCCTCAACTTGCGCAATGATCTTTTAGAACGCGGACGCTGGATGAGGCATAACGCAGCATTGAACTCGCGGGCAGCGGGTTCAGGCACGATGAAAGGCCGCTTGGCGGCTAGTCTTCCTTTGGTTTGATTCCAAGAATATCTGCAAGGCGTTTGGTTGATTCTTTCTGGCGCCTGACGACGGCGGCAAGTTCCTCCGGTCCCTGCGCCACAACAACAAGCCCTGCGTCAAACAACCGCTTCACTAGCGCTGGATCTTTGAGCGCTTCCATGACGTCCGCCGCGATCTTGCGACGAAGATCGAGGCTCATTCGCGCAGGCCCATAGAAGCCCACGGTTGATTCATACCCAAGCGTTGCAAAGCCCGCCTCGGGCGCGCTCGGTGCGTCCGGCAGCAAGGGCGAGCGCGCGGGCGCGGCGATGGCTGCAAATCTTGCTTTGCCAGCCTGCACGAACGGCATTGCTATCGAAAGAGAGGACGAGAGAAGCTGAATCCTGTTTTCTCCAAGATCAACACCAGCCTGAACAATATCGCGATAGGGCACCATTGATACATTAAGGCCTTGCTCTTTCAGGAAGGCGCGGACTGTGAGTTCCGCCAGTCCCGCGCCGCCAGCGGCGTTGAGCTTGCCGGGGTTCTTGCGGGCCAGCTCAACAAAGTCCTTTATTGAATGAGCGCCGGAGCCTGCCGATACAGCGACCGCGAGGCCGGAATCGGCCGTGCGAACAATCGGATTAAGATCCCGCTCTGCATCATAGGGCGGCTTTGATTGCAGAGTGTAGGGATGGACGATGAAGGACGCTGTTGAGGCGTAAAGCAGCGTATGATCGTCGTTGGCGGCCAAGAAAGCATTGATCGCTATCAGTCCATCGCCGCCCGGGCGCGGCTCAACGACAACGGGTTTTCCCCACTTGGCCTGCAATTTCTCACCAATCAGGCGCGCAGCTATGTCTGTCGCCGAGCCCGGCCCAAAGGGCAGGATGAAGCGGACGGCGCGTTCAGGATAAGCCTGCTGCGCTTGTGCATTTGATATGAGGCAAGCGCCAACAACAATCAATGCTGCAAACAACCTCAAAGCGGAACGAGCCATCAAACGCCTCCCTGAATGATATCGCCTGAAGGCGATTTTGCTTAGCTTTGTACGATCAATATCCAGAGTCAACCAAGAGACCGAAGGAAAGCCTCTCGCTCAGGTGCTTTTGATCAATGGCTTAGCATTTGTAGACGTAACAAACGATTGACGATCAACTTGTGGCGGCGCAAACTGCAAGAAAATATTTTATGATCGGGAGGCGCGCATGCTTAAGGCCATCACCAGGGGGATAGCATTTTCGTTGCTGTCGTTTGCTTCATCAACAGCGGCCAAGGCAGACGAGGTAGCGCAATTCTATGCGGGCAAAACAATCAGCTTCATCGTAGCCTCCGGCCCTGGCGGCGGTTATGATCTCTACGCCAGATTTCTGGTTCGGCATTACTCAAAATATTTGCCGGGAAACCCTGGCTTTGCGATTCAATATGTACCTGGCGGCGGAGGCATTGTTGCGGCCAATAATGTCGCTGGCCTTGCGCGCAGGGATGGTACCGCCATCGGTCTTTTGGCCTCCAGCACATTCGTTCTTGCAGCAGTCGGCGATTCCCAAACAAAGTTTGAAAACCTTAAATTCACCTTCGTTGGAAACATGAACGAAGAAGTTGATACATGCTCGGCCTGGCATACGTCTGGATTCAAGTCGATTGATGACATCAAGCAGCGTGAAGCGATCTTCGGGACCGCTGGCGTTGGCTCCAACTCACATACCTTTCCGCTGGCAATGAATGAATTGCTGGGAACAAAGTTCAAGTTGATTCCCGGATATTCAGGTGGCGCGCATGTCAGAACAACAGCGATGGAGCGAAAAGAGCTTGATGGATCGTGCGGAATTTTTATCTCAACGCTTGGCGCCCAGTTCAAAGCTCCGCTGGCCAATAATGAGTTAAAAGTCGTTCTGCAAATGGGTTTGTCACGCCATCCACTTTACAAGGATGTTCCGAACGCGCTCGAACTTGCGCCCAACGAATCGGCAAGATCGGTTCTTGAATTGTTGTTCGCGCAATTGGCGGTCGGTCGGCCAATTGTAGCGCCCCCTGATGTGCCAAAGGCGCGGGCCGAAGCGCTTCAGCAGGCTTTTGATAAAACGATGTCGGACCCCCAGATGCAGGCTGACGCCGCAAAGACTGGTGTGGAGTTACGCTGGTTTGGCAGCTCCCGCATGAAGGACGAGATGCTCAAGATGGAGAACGCTCCAGCGTCCGTCAAAAGCGATGTTCGCCGTATTCTCAACGTTCAATAAGTCCAATATGCCGGAGTCTTTAGCGATGTCTGCAGGCCGCTACCAGATGTATAATAACAACAGCTTCAAGCTGGGTCTTTTCGGAGCCAATTGCTCGTCAGGCCGCGCCATCAACAAGCTCCCGGAGCGCTGGCTTGCGGACTGGGACAGCTGCGCGACGATGGCTAAAATTGCAGACGATGCGGGAATAGATTTCATCCTGCCGATTGGACGCTGGAAGGGATATGGCGGGCCGACCAACTTTCAGGGCACAACCTATGAGACGGTGACGTGGGCGACCGGGCTGCTTGCGCAAACAAGCCGGATTACGATTTTCGGTACCGTTCATGCGCCGATGTTTAATCCGCTGGTCGCTGCAAAGCAGATGGTGACCGCCGATCATATTGGCAAAGGGCGGTTTGCGCTCAATGTCGTCGTGGGCTGGAACGAGCCCGAATTCGACATGTTTGGAGAACAGCAAAGACCGCACGAGACCCGCTACCAATATGCTGAAGAATGGATCTCGGCGATCAAGAAAATGTGGACCAATCCTGATGCGTTCGACGTCAACGAAAGGTTCCTCCACCTGAAGAACGTTGTCTCAGAGCCAAAGCCCTTCAATGGCACAACGCCGTTTATCATGAATGCGGCTGCGTCGGACGTTGGTCGTAATTTCGCGCTGCATCATTGCCATGGCTTTTTCACAAGCTTTCGTGAGTTCGATGTGCAGAAAGCGACCGGGGCTGTCAGCAGCATTAAAAAGCAGGCGCTCGACATCGGCCGCGAGATCGATGTCTACACGCAGGGGCATGTGGTGTGCCGTCCAACGCGCAGGGAGGCTGAAGAATATTTCCACTATTTCACGACCGAAGGCGCAGACTTCGAAGCCGTTGAGCAGATATTGCGATTGAAAAACGTTACGCGCGAAAACACGCCGGATTTTGACGCCCGCATGAAGGCTGTGCCGCTCGGTAATATCGGATATCCGCTTATCGGCACGCCCGATGACGTGGCGGCGAAATTGAAATCTATCAACGACGCCGGTCTCTCTGGCATCGCGTTTTCACTCGTGAATTACGTCAAGGAATTGCCGTTTCTCGCGCAGGAATTGTTGCCGAGACTTGCGCGGTTAGGGATGCGCGCAGCTTGAACAGAGTTTGCGCTTGAACCAATTGCAATGACCAAGACGACCGACAACGCCGCCCCAAAAACGCTGTTCTAAAACCGGGCAGTTCATACGCTACAAAACCAGACAGATGACAAGCTGGCTACAAAATCACGGCGCCCCATTGACAGAACGTCGATCTGGGGGGACGCTCAGTACAAACAGGGCGCAGCAAGATGTCCATTGGGGGGGAAACGGCATGGCTTCAAACTGGCAGCATGATTGCAGACTATTCCGTTCGTCGTTGGCTCTTGCGCTAGGCGCCTGTCTGGCGCTGACAGGTGAAACGCTTGCTCAAACCCCTGCCCCTGATGAGGCGAGCAGGGGCGTCAGCATGCTTGCAAGCCATGCGCCCGGCGGCGGCTATGACGCCTACGCCCGGCTCTACGCGCGCCATGTGGGCAAGCATCTTCCGGGGCAGCCATCGGTTACGGTGCGCAACATGCCGGGCGCGGCGGGCGTCATCATGGCCAATCACATTCATTCGCAGGCGGCGCGCAATGGCGCAGTCATCGGGCTGGCGCCGGGCGCAATCGCCACCGCCGCATTGTTTGAATCGCCGGGCGCACGCTATGACGCCCGCGAGTTTACGTGGATAGGCAGCCTCAACAACGACGTCTCGGTCATCGTCAGCCGCGCAGATTCGCCGGTCAAGAATTTGCAGGATTTGTTCAGCAAAGAGCTGATCGTGGGCGGCGCCGGCGCCTCCGACAACAGCGTCGTGCACGCCAACATTCTAAGCCGTATGTTTGACGCCAAGCTGAAACTGGTCTCGGGCTATAACGGCAGCGGCGCCAACGTGCTTGCGCTGGAGCGCGGCGAGGTGCAGGGGATCGCGGGGTGGAATTACACCTCGGTCGTCACCATGAAGCCTGACTGGATTCGCGACAAGCACATTCTGATCCTGCTGCAAATGTCTTTGAGTCGGCATAAAGATCTGCCTGATACGCAGACGATTCTCGATCTCGCCCGCAATGACAACGAGCGCAAGATCCTGCAGCTTATATTCACCCAGAGCGTGATCGGCCGCGTCGTCTTCGCGCCGCCAAACATACCTGCGGCGCAGACGAAAATCATGCGCGCGGCTTTCGACAAAGTATTGCTTGATAAAGATTTCCTGGCTGATGCCGCCAAATCGCGGCTTGAGATCAACGGGCCGCTGTCTGGCGAAAAGACCGAGGCGCTGATCGCAGATCTACATCGCACGCCTGCGCCGCTGGTTCGCGACGCCATCGCTATTCTGGGCAAGCCCTGAACCTGATTGTCTGGCCTCACGCCATCGGCGCGAGGCCAGATCGTTTGCAGTTTTACTTTTCGACCCGTCGCACAGGCGTTTCCGGCGCCACGTCAGGCCTGCGGCGCTGGAACGAATTCTCGCCGTTGCGCGCCCAATCGCCCGCGACGGCGGCTTGCGCAAAGCTCTCCCAGCGGTCATCCCAATCACCCAGATGCACGCCATGCCATGGCGATTGCGGCGTGATGCCCGGCAGGCCGATCTTGTTCCATATCTCCAGCGCCTCTTCCATGAACTTGCGTGCCGGCAGCGCCAGCGGCGGCATCGGGCTTTTGGCGGTTGCGTCGATCAGCAAAGTGGAGCCCGCCGGTCCGTCTGATTTGGGCCCATGGCTACGTGAGCGATAGGGCACAACCAGAAGATCCTCAATCGGATTGGACCGATAAGCCATCGACCAGAAGACCGCGTCAGCGTTGCGTGGATCGACGTCGTCGGTGACGGCGATAACGATCTTGCCACACTGGGCTTGCAGCGTGGAGGCGCCTTGCAGGCCGCGCCAGACTTCCGATTGAATTGAATTGCGCGCGAACGTCAGGAAGATGATCGGGCGCAGGTTGGACAAGGGCTCATGCATGACGACGCCGGTGAGGCCTTTTATGTTGAGCGTCTTTTTCAGATGCGTCAGATATAGCGGCTCATAGGCTACCTTTTTCATCACGCTGGATTCGCTCGGCGTCACCTGGCTGACAATCGAGACGAGGATCGGATTGCGCCGGTGCGTGATCGCAGTCACGCGCATCGACATGTTGAACTCCTCAAGCGCGATATAGCCGTGGCTTTCGCCGAACGGGCCCTCGGGCTCCACGCAATCGGTATCGATCAAACCCTCGACCACGATTTCTGAATCAGCGGGAATTTCAAGATCCACCGTCAAAGCCTGACAGGTGCGCAGCGTCCTGCCTGCAAGGCCCCCAGCCACCGCCATTTCATCCTCGTCCGTCGCCAGCTTTTGCGGCCCCGTATATTGCACGATGGGCGCCGCGCCGACGACGATTGCGATCGGCATCGGCTGCCCGAGCGCTTTGTATTTCAGCCAGTGTTGATAGCCACCAGCGCCCGTCAACCGCGTCGCCATGCGCACGCAAAGGCGGTCGCTCGCCTTGAGGCCCGCGCGATAGGTGCCCATGTTGCGCACGCCGGTTTCAGGATCTTTGGTGACGCACAGCGTCGCCGTAAAATATGGCGCTGAATCAAATCCCGGCGTTGAAATAGGGATCGGCAATGTCGCCAGACCGCCGCCGGGCTTGCGCAAATCATCGCCCGTTATCACGATCTCCTGGCAGGGCGGATTATCTATCTTGGTCGGCGGAATCGGCGTTGCAATCGCCCGGTTCCAAACGTCTCCAATCTCATCGACGCTGACGCCCATGCCTGTCGCGTAAATCTCCGGCGAGGCGGCCAGCGCGCCAACGATGACGGAGGTGTCGAACTGGCGCCCGTCCGAACCATGCACGTTGGTGAACAGGAAGGCGCGCCGCGCGTTGTCGGCGAGGCCGCCCTGAAACTGCCAGCGCACGAGGGGATGAAGGTGGGTGTCTTTGTTGATCGGCGCGTCGATGACCGTCAGCAAACCCTTCTCGCGGAGCCTTTCGATGTGTTCGCGCAGATCGGCGGGCGCTTGCAAATCGGCGGGCGCTTGGGCGTCAGGGCTTTTCGTCATGGCGTTGCTGTCTTTCCAGTTTTCGGTTTGCAGAATGAATTCATATCGGCCCACGGGCGTGCGCAGATAAAAGTCCGGGGAAATGCCAGGCTGTTTTGTGGTTGTCGGGCGCTGCGCTTCGGGCTGCTGCGATCTTCGCGCGCATGGGAGCGAATCGTCGCAAATCGGCATTTGCCTGAGTTTGTCTCTCCCTGTGCTTATTCAGTCGCGCCCCTTTCTGAGGAGCTGTTGCCCTAGACTGCCTTGGCGCACTTGCCGTGTCAATTTTATAGCTGGCTCTGTGGCGCTCTTAGTGTGACAGACGAAGATCCGCAGCTTTCTGTGCTTTCGCCTGAGCCGTTTAACTGACGTTTGGTTGACTTCTCCGCAAAGGTCCATGCATCCTGATGCAGGTTTGACGGTTTCAAACAATAACAAATGTGGAGAAACGCTATGGCAATCGACCATGAAAATGTTCTGGCAAGCGCGGGATTGAGCCTGCCGCTTTTGAAGGTTCTGGCTGAAAACAGCTTTGATTCAATCCTGATCACCGACAACTCGAAAGAAGGCAAGATCGTTTACGCTAACAAGGCCTTCAAGAAGCTTACCGGCCATGACCCCAGCGACGTCATTGGTTTGACGCCCCGCATTTTGCAGGGATCCGGGACGGACGCAAAAGTGACGGAGAGACTAAGGGACGCGCTAAAAACTGGCGGAAAATTTGAAGGCAAAGCGGTCAACTACAAGAAAGATGGAACGCCATTCATCATGTACTGGCGCGTGCTGCCGATTAAAATTGGGCGTAACATCGAAGCATGGATCGCCATACAGCGCGAAGGCGCATCGATCTGACCAAAAGGGGGAGTGCTTTACGGCGTAGCGAAAGGTGTAAAACCCTCCCCTGCCCGTTGCTGCCTGTGGCGCTACGGGGCCGTCGCCAGAAAGCCTGTCCTTTCGAGGGCTGGTGTAGCGGAATATGCGTCAGATTGCGCTTTTGGGAAAAGCGTCTATCAATAGGCTCCTAGATTCCGGCCTTGGCTGATACGCTTCGACGTTAGAGTTGTGGGTTTCTATCGTAAATTATCTTGCCTCTATCTTCGATTTCTTCTGGAGCTTAAGCAATTATGGACCCCTATAGTTGGATAATCCTTGGATTGATCCTTCTTTGCCTGCTCCTTTCAGCGATGTTTTCGGGAACAGAGACGGCGTTCACCGCCGCCAGCAGAGCGTTCATCAGCAGACGCGCGCAAGAGGGCGACATTCGCGCCCGCAAACTGGCAAAATTGCGTGAGCGCAAGGACCGTGTGGTCGCCGCCATCCTCGTCGGCAACAATTTCGTCAACACGACGGCAACAGCCCTTGCCTCCGGGCTTTTGATCACGTGGTTCGGCGAGGGCGGCGTGGTCTATGCATCGCTCGCCATGACCGTGCTGCTGGTGATTTTCTCGGAAGTAATGCCAAAAACCTATGCGCTCCAGCATCCCGAACGCACGGCGATGAACGCGACGCCTCTGTTGACGTTCATGATGAGGCTGTTTGGCCCGCTGGCGACAGCCATCAACAAGCTCGTCGCGTTCACGTTAAAACTTTTCGGCGTCAAGCCCCCCGATACGGAGAGCGCAGCCCTCAGCGAGGACGAGCTTCTGGGCGCCATAGATCTGCTGGGCGTGGGCGCGCAGGGCGAGGCTGACATTGCAGCGAGGCAAGAGCGCCGCATGTTGCGCGGCGTGCTCGCGCTCGACGATCTGGCGGTCGACGACGTCATGACCCATCGGTCGCGAATTAACGCTCTCGACGCTGACGATCCGACCGAAAAGAACGTGCTCGCGCTTTTGTCCTCTCCCCATACAAGGATGCCACTCTGGCGCGATGCTGGAGAAGACGTGATCGGCATATTGGATGCTGAAAGCGTTCTGCGCGCCTTCTGGGCGGCCGGCGGAGACGCCTCGCGCATCGACCTGCCCTCGCTTGCGATGCCAGCGACCTTCGTTCCCGATACCCGCCTGCTGCGCAACCAATTGCAGGAGTTCCGAAACGCACACCTGCAAATGTCGCTCGTGGTGGATGAATACGGCTCCGTGAAGGGGCTGGTCACGCTCGAAGACATTATCGAAGTCGTCGTCGGCCCCATCGCAGAACGCGGCGAGGCCATCACACCGATGGAATCCGCCGACGGGACAGTCGACGTGCGCGGCGACGTCCGCGTTCGCGATCTCAACCGCGAACTTGAATGGTCCCTGCCCGAAGACGAGGCTGTGACAGTGGGCGGCCTCGCCGTCGCCATGTTCGGCGGCGTGCCGCCACTGGGCAAGGAGATCATCATCGGCGACTACAGAGCCTCCGTCCTTGAGCGCCGGGGCTTACGGATTGATCGCATCGCAATCCGCAAGATCCCTGCGGCTCCGCTGCAACAGGCGTGAAGGCTAAGGGATCGAGCCCTCATTCTGCCTAGAAAATAGGCAGGTGAGCAGTTTTCCATCAGTCTACATAAGCCATCTAAAAAAATTTATCGTTTTTTATCAGTATTTTGATCTAAATATTCTCCGGCATGCGCGTTGCATACAACACTGGACCTGATTTCTTTATCGGAGGTCCAACATGCAGCGTCGTGATTTTCTCAAGGGCGTCGGAATAGCCGCTCTGTCTTCCGGGGTGCCGCTGGCCTCCATTCCTTCCGCATGGGCGCAGGCCGCCGATACGCTGGTCATCGCCATCGGCTCCACCATCAATTCGCTGGATCTTCATCGCCCCGGCACGAATCGCCCGAGCTATATGGTCACGGTGAACATCTATGATCGCCTCGTGCGTTTCGCCACCAAGGCTTTGCCGGACGGTTCGCTCAACTTTGATTACAACACGCTCGAAGGCGAGCTGGCCGAAAGCTGGCAGATTGCGCCCGACGGCATGTCGGTCGTGTTCAAACTCAAGCCCGACGTAAAATTCTGGGACGGCGCGCCGATCACGGCTGAAGACGTGCGCTGGTCGCTGGAACGCGCCATTGCGTTGGGCGGCTTCCCCGCCACGCAGATGAAGGCCGGCGGGCTGGAGAAGGCCGATCAGTTTGAAGTGGTCGACGACCGCTCGATCCGTGTGAAGTTTCTACGCAAGTCCAAGCTCACTCTGCCGGATCTTGCTGTGCCGGTGCCCTTCATCATCAATTCGAAGGTCGCCAAGTCCAAAGCAACGCCGCAAGATCCGTGGGCGGCGGAATATCTGCATCGCAACCCTGCGGGCTCGGGCGCCTACAAGGTCGAGCGTTGGGATCCCGGCCAGCAGATCGTGTTTGTGCGCAACGAAGAGTGGAAGGCTGGCCCCCTGCCCGCCATCCGCCGCATCGTGCTGCGCGAAGTGCCGAGCCAGGCGACGCGCCGCGCGTTGATCGAGCGCGGCGACATCGGCATGGCCTTCGAGCTGCCGCCCAAGGACGCCAAGGAAATCTCGGAAAAGAAGAGCGCTGTGGTCGTGGGCGCACCCATCGCCAATTGCATACACGTCCTCAACACCAACCTCAATTTCGAACCGTTCAAGGACAAGCGCGTGCGGCAGGCTATCGCCTACGCCATTCCCTATCAGCAGATATTCGAGCAAGGCGCCTATGGTCGCGGCCTGCCGATGTGGGGCGGCAAATCTTTCACGCCGACGGACATCGCCTGGCCCCAGCCCTCCCCCTATTCCACCGATTACGACAAGGCCAAGGAGCTGCTCGCGCAGACGGAATTCAAAAACGGCTTTGAAGTGCCGCTCTCGTTCGATCTGGGCACGGCGGATTGGGGCGAGTCGACCGCGCTCATCATTCAGGAAGGCCTCGCCAAGATCGGCGTCAAAACGACCATCGACAAAGTGCCCGGCGCCAATTGGCGCACCATGGCGCTGGTGGACAAGAAACTGCCGCTGCATCTGGAAAACTTCGGCGGCTGGCTAGATACGCCCTGCTATTATTTCCTGTGGGCATACGCCAAGGGCAACCTCTTCAACTCGTCCAATTATTCGGACGCCGAGATGGAGCAGCTCATCAACGAGACCCTGCCGATGGAAATGTCGGACCCAGCTTACGCACCCAAGATCAGGCGCATGATCGCCAAGGCGTTCGACGAGGTGCCACGCATTCCACTCTGGCAGCCTTCGCTTGAAAGCGGCCTGCGCAAAGACGTGCAGGGCTATTCCTCCTGGTATCATCGACAGCCGGAATTGCGCACGATGAAGATCGTGAAGGGCTGAACGGCATGGCGCTTGGCGTAAAATCGCGGCTCATCCTCTCCCGGCTGGCGCAGGCTCTGCCCGCGCTGGCGGGCATCGTGGTGGTGACGTTCATCCTCACGCGCGCCCTGCCGGGCGATCCCGCCGCCTATTTCGCCGGGCCTGCTGCGGACGCGCGCTCAATTGCGCAAATCCGTGAACAACTGGGACTGGACCGGCCTTTGCCGGTCCAGTTCCTCAGCTATGTGACAGACCTGTTGCAGGGCGATCTGGGCCGCTCTATCTCAACCGGACAGCCGGTGGCCGAGGCGCTGATGCAGCGCCTGCCAGCCTCGCTTGAACTCACATTGTTTGCGCTGCTGCTGTCGGCGCTGATCGCAATTCCGCTTGGCGTGGCGGCTGCGCGCCGTCCCGATTCATGGGTCGATCAAGCCTGCCGCTTGCTGGTGACGGCTGGCGTGAGCCTGCCGACGTTCTTCACTGGCCTGCTGCTGGTTTATGTTTTCTATTTTATCCTCGGCTGGGCGCCGCCGCCTTTGGGGCGTCTCGATCTCATCTACCTTTCGCCGCCGCAGGTGACGGGCTTCTTCACCATCGACGCGCTGCTGGATCGTGATTTTGCAACCTTCCGCGCCGCCCTGGCGCAGCTGGTTTTGCCCGCGATGACGCTCGCCTTGTTCACGCTGGCCCCGATAGCGCGCATGACGCGGGCCTCGATGATTCAGGCTCTGGGCTCTGAGTTCATTCGCACCGCGCGCGCCTCCGGCCTGTCCGAGCGCAGAATTGTCTACACCTATGCATTCCGCAACGCGATGCTGCCCGTCGTCACCACGCTTGGCATGGTGTTCTCGTTCATGCTTGGCGCCAATGTGCTGGTGGAGAAAGTCTTCGCCTGGCCCGGCATCGGCTCGTTCGCCGTCGAGGCTTTGGTGGTGTCAGATTACGCCGCCGTGCAAGGCTTTGTGCTGGCGATGGCGGTTTTGTTCGTGCTGCTGAACCTCTTGATCGACGTCGTCTACACGCTGGCCGATCCGCGCGTTGGAATGGAAGGCTAGAGCCATGAGCCAATCGAGCCCCTCCGTTCAAACAGGCTTGCGCATCACGCGCGCTTTGGGTCATGCGCGCTATGCGCTGGCGGCCAATCCGGTGACGCTATGCGCCGTGCTGCTGTTCATGTTCGTGCTGGGCTGCGCGATCTTCGGGCCGATGCTCGCGCCCTACGATCCGTTGCAAACCAATGGCGCAATGGCCCTGAAAGCCCCGTCGTGGCAGCACTGGTTCGGCACCGATCAATTGGGCCGCGACGTCTTCTCGCGCGTGCTTGTGGCCGCGCGGCTTGATCTGACGATTGCGTTCTCCGCCGTCATCATCGCCTTCATAATTGGCTCGACGATGGGCGCGGTCGCAGGCTTTTTCGGCGGCTGGTCTGATCTGGCCGTCAGCCGCGTATGCGACACCATCATGGCGTTCCCGTTGTTCGTGCTCGCGATGGGCATTGTGGCGGCGGCGGGAAATTCGGTCATCAACATCGTGTACGCGACGGCCCTCATCAACATTCCCTTCTATGCTCGCATGGCGCGCGCGGAAGTAAACGTGCGTCGCAATGCAGGCTTTGTTCATGCGGCGCGGCTGGCGGGCAATAGCGAATGGCGCCTGCTGGCCGTGCATATCTTTCCCAACACGCTGCCGCCGATGATGGTGCAGGTGTCGCTCAATCTGGGCTGGGCGATCCTCAATGCCGCCGGTCTTTCCTTCATCGGCCTTGGCGTGCGCCCGCCAGATGCTGAATGGGGCATCATGGTGGCGGAGGGCGCCAATTTTATTGTGTCCGGCGAATGGTGGATGGCTTTGTTTCCCGGCGCTGCGTTGATGCTAGCGGTGTTTTCTTTCAACCTGCTCGGCGATGGTCTGCGTGACCTCGTCGATCCGCAAAAGCGGACGTGACGTCATGAGCGGATCGCTTCTGCAAGTTGAAAACCTCACCGTTGAATTTCGCACGCGCAACGGCATCGTGCGTGCGGTCGAGCGCGTCGATCTGTCGGTAGGACGCGGCGAAACGCTGGCGATCGTCGGCGAATCCGGGTCAGGTAAATCCGTCACCAGCTATGCAGTAATGCGCATTCTGGATTCGGCGGGCTCCATCGCGCAGGGCAGCGTCATGTTCAGCGGCATCGACGTCGCCAACGCCGATGAAGACACGATGGCGACCTTGCGCGGTCGCGAAATCTCGATGGTGTTTCAAAACCCGCGACTGGCGCTGAACCCGATCCGCAAGATCGGACGCCAGATCGAGGACGTGCTGATCCGCCACGTGCAGGCCACGCACAACAACGCCAAACAAAAAGCCATTGAGCTACTGGCCAAAGTGCGTATCGCAAGGCCGGAAGAGCGCTACGATGCGTATCCCTTCGAACTGTCGGGCGGCATGTGCCAGCGCGTCGTGATTGCGCTGGCGCTCGCCTGCAAGCCGCGCCTGCTGATCGCCGACGAGCCGACCACCGGCCTCGACGTGAGAACGCAAAAAGCCGTGATGGATTTGATCGTCGAGTTAGTCGCCGAGCAGGGCATGTCGATGATTCTCATCACGCATGATCTTGGATTGGCCGCCGCCTATTGCGAACGCGTGATCGTGATGGAAAAGGGCCGCGTGGTGGAGGCGGCAAGCGCGGCATCCGTATTCAAAGATCCGCAAGAGCCCTACACAAAGCGCCTTGTGCGCGCGACGCCGCGCCCCGGCGTGAGCTTGCGCGACCTGTTGCCTGATCCGGAAATACCCTATGCCGCGCAAACGCCGCGCACGGAAAGTGTTGAGGGCCAGCCGCTTCTGGAAGTACGCGATCTGGTGAAATCATTCGCGCCCGCGCAAAGCGCCTCGCTGCTTTCGCGCTTCATGAACAAGAGCGTCGCAGAACCCGCGCGCTCGGTTGACGGCATATCGTTCACGCTAGCCAAGGGCGAAACGCTGGGCCTTGTGGGCGAATCTGGTTGCGGCAAGTCCACCACGTCGGCGATGATTATGCGCCTGCTTGATCCCACCTCCGGTTCCATCTTCTTTGCCGGTCGCGACATCGGCGCCATTCCCGCCCGCAGCTTTGCGCGCGATGCGGACCGCGCCCGCCTGCAATTGGTGTTTCAGGATCCCACCGACAGCCTCAACCCGCGCTTTACCGCCGCGCGCGCCATCGCCGATCCACTCTACAGACTGGGCGGCGTGACGCGCGCCGACGAGGCGCGGACGGCGGTTGAAGAAATCGCAAAAATGGTTGGCCTGCCGCATGATCTGCTGGATCGTTTCCCGCATCAGCTGTCAGGCGGTCAGAAAGCGCGCGTCGGCATCGCCCGCGCCATGGTGCTGCGCCCCGATCTCGTGGTTCTGGATGAGCCCACCGCAGCGCTCGACGTTTCCGTGCAGGCGATTGTTTTGAACCTACTCGCAGACCTGCGCGCAGAGCTGGGCATGAGCTATCTGTTCGTGTCGCACGATCTGCAAGTCGTGCGCATGCTGTGTGACCGCGCTCTGGTGATGCGCGCCGGGCGCATTGTCGAGGAAGGCTCAGCCGCAGCCGTTCTTGAAGACCCGCAACATGCCTATACGCGTGAGCTTGTCTCCGCGATTCCCCATCCGCCACTCTGACCGGATCAACCCCACATGATAAACTCATTTGATATTCAGAGCCTGCATTCCGCCTATGCCTCAGGACTTTCTCCACGCGACATGCTGAGTGCAGTTTATGCTCGTATTGCGCAAGTCGCCGATTATGGAATTTTCATCCATCTCGTCGCGCAGGACGATGCAGCCAGAGCGCTGGAGAGCCTTGGCCCGTTTGATCCTGTCGCAAAGCCACTGTGGGGCTTGCCTTTTGCGGTCAAGGACAACATCGACGTCGCGGGCCTGCCGACCACCGCCGCCTGCGTTGAGTTTACTTATATTGCCGATGCGCACGCGACCGTCGTTGCGCGATTGCTTGAGGCTGGCGCGATCCTGATCGGCAAAACCAATCTCGATCAATTCGCCACCGGGCTTGTAGGCGTGCGCTCGCCATGGCTTCATCCCAGGAACGCGATTGACCCAAGTCTGGCGCCGGGCGGCTCGTCGTCAGGCTCGGCTGTGGCTGTAGCGCAGGGCATTGTGACATTCGCGCTTGGCACGGACACCGCAGGCTCGGGCCGTATTCCCGCTGGCCTCAACAATATCGTCGGCCTCAAACCAAGCCTTGGCCTGCTTTCCACAACGGGCGTAATCCCTGCCTGCCGCACGCTCGATTGCGTGTCGATCTTCGCGGGCTCGACGGACGATTCATGGCGGGTGCTGCAAGCCGCAGCCGCCTATGATCCCGCCGATCCTTATTCGCGCGCCTGCCCTGCGCCCGCGTTAAGCCGTCCGCCGCGCCTGCGAATGGGCGTACCCGACAAAAGCTCGCGCCAATTCTTTGGCGATGCGCTTGCGGAAGAAGCTTTTGAAACCCATCTTGCTTCGCTCACAAAGCTCGACGGCGTGGAGCTGATCGAGATCGACATCACGCCGTTTCTTCAAGTCGCGGAATTGCTTTACGGCGGGCCATGGGTCGCCGAGCGTCGCTGGGCCGTGCGCTCGATCATGGATTCAAACCCCGACGCCTTGCTACCCGTAACGCGCAAGATCATCGGCGCGGCGGATGGCATGAGCGCAGTCGATGCGTTCGACGGGCTCTACAAATTGGCTGCAATGCGCCGCGCAACGGAGCCGGTGTGGAAGCGCATCGACATTCTGGCCGTGCCTACCATGCCGACAATCGCCACGCTGAAAGAGCTTGAGGCAGACCCCATAGGCCCGAACAGCCGGCTTGGCGTCTACACCAATTTCGTCAACCTGCTCGATCTGGCCGCGCTCGCCATCCCCGGCGTATTCCGCAAAGACATGCGCGCCGCAGGCCTCACCTTTATCGCACCAGCGGGCTGCGACGGCCTGCTCGCCAGCGTCGGGCGCCAATTCCATGTCGCAGCCAACCTGACGATCGGTGGCACCAATACGCCCGTCCCGGCAGCGCCTCCGCTACCTGAGCGCGCAAGTCCTGATCGCATCGAGCTTGTTGTGGTGGGCGCGCATTTGTCGGGCATGGCGCTTAATCATGAACTCACAAGCATAGGCGCCAGCTTTGTGCGCGCCACTACGACAAGCGCCGATTACAGGATGTTTGCACTGCCCGGCGGCCCGCCCAAGCGGCCCGGCCTTGTGCGCGTGGCGGACGGCGCAGGCCATAGGCTGGCGGTGGAAGTGTGGGCGCTGGAGCCTGCAAGCTTTGGCGCCTTTGTCTCGCGCATTCCCGAGCCGCTTGGCGTGGGTAATCTGCGGCTGGCGGACGGGGCGCGCGCCAAGGGCTTTTTGTGCGAGGCCGAGGCCGTGAAGGACGCGCTCGACATTAGCGCGCATGGCGGCTGGCGCGCGTTTATCGCCGCCAGCTAGGGGCGATGCTGCACAAAGCTTGCGCCAACAGTGGCCAAATGCGCGCGCATCAAATCCGATGCGCGTTTGCACTCGCCGCGCAGAAGCGCCGTCACGATGTCGCTATGCTCGGCATGGGAGCCAACGAGGCGTCCCAGATTTGAGAATTGCGCCTTGCGGAACGGCGCCAGCCGCCGCCTCGTCTGCATCGTAATATCGCCCAGATATGCATTGTGCGAACCGCGATAGATGAGTTCGTGAAACGTCGCGTTGGCGATGGAATAGGCCGCCACGTCACCCGCGCGCACAAGGCCCGCCATTGTATGGTGCAAACTCTCCAGCTCGCTGCGTTCAGCCGAGGTCATGGCGCTGGCGGCGGTGGCTGCGCAAAGCGCCTCAAGCTCGCCCATCACGAAGAACATGCCGAGCAATTCCTCGTCGCTTGGTCGCGCCACCACAGCGCCAAGGTGCCGCCGCTGTTGCACAAGGCCGCTGGCCGCCAGCAGGCGAAGCACCTCTCGCACAGGCGTGCGCGACACTTCAAACTTGCGCGCAAGCTCGCTCTCGTCCAGCGCCGCCCCGGGTGGAAAATCGCCCGACAGAATGAGATCGGCGAGCTTGCGTTCAAGAATTTCAGTCCGCGTCGCGCCCTGCTCAAGGGAAGCGGCATTGGTCTTCTGCATTTGCAACCGCCCATAAAAGTGCGCACGCACATTCGTCTCTTATAGCCAGATTACGAACGCTGGCGAGCTCATTTGCGCGCGCATATTCGCGGAAGTATGTTAGCCTTCATCATGGCTCGAGAAGAAGCTTGAGCGGGAGGATGAAATGGCGAAATTTGTTGTAAACACTCATGGACGGCTTCAGGAATGGATCGCGCACGAGAAGGGCTATTTTGAACAGGAGGGTCTCGATTACGAGCTGACCCAGCACCACCTTCTCACCAAGGCTGCGCCCGAGACGTTTTCAACCGGCGCAAACACAGTCGCCGACAATCTGCATGGCGCCTACCAGACCTATGAACAGGGCCGCGACGCCTCAATATCGTGCGCATGCCATTGGACCGTCAACATGGCGGCGTCCGCCAGCCATGGTCGTTTGTGGGGCGAGGCCTACACCGTGTCTCCGTGCGCGATTTTCGTGCCGGAAAGTTCCTCGATCCGCCGCCCCGAAGACCTCGCCGACGTCGATGTGCATGTCGGTTATCAATCTGGCAGCCATTACACGACCATTCAGGCGCTTGAGGGTTTCATGCCGACGGATCGCATCAAGCTGAAGTTCGGCGGCAGCCCGGCGGATCGCGTTGACCAGATGCTGAACGGACTTGCGCCAGCGGTCACCGTGTTTGGCATGCAATATTATATTCTCGAACAATTGGGCTTCCGCAAACTCGTCGATTGCACCTTCATGATCGCGGCCATGATTCCTCCCGGCGTCGATCTTCAGGACGTGAAGAAATACTTCAACGGATTGCGCAAAGCCCAGGCGGACATCGACCGGATGCATCAGGCCTATACGCATTTTTATCTCAACGAACTGCCTGAGCGGCATGCCAAACTCGTGGATGTGCGGCGCTTTGGGCCGGGCGAGCGGATCGTGTTCGAGCCCTATTCCCCGGAGATGTACGCGGCCACGAAAGACTGGATTGAAGAGCGCCACATCTTCCCGCAGGAGAAGGCGGGCGACAGCGATTACGCGCAGGCCGTGGCTTTCGCGGCTGAATAATGAAGAGCTAAAAGCTGCGGCGCCCAAAGGCTAAACGCACGTCATGGTCGCGAAGGCGGCCATCCACGGCAGGGATTGAACTCGCAGCCTGCCGTGGATCCCCGCCTTCGCGGGGATGACGCGAAGGCGGCGCTGTTATTATTTTAGTTTTCAGACATTCAGGCCATAGGCCTTGGCGAAGGCGCGGGCTGGCGCGCCGGTCTTTTCAATCGCGCTCACTTGCGCAGCCGTGAGAGCTTTGAAGGCTGCGCTCCAGCGCTTTTGTTCATCGGCTGAAAGCGAAATCACTTCCTTGTCCTTGCGCGCAATGGCGAGCGCCGCGTCGCTCTGGTCCTGAATGACGCGCGCAGCTTTCAAGCTTATCTCAACGCCCGTCGTATCGTCGATGATCTTGCGCAGATCGGCGGGCAATTTTTCGTAGCGCGCCTTGTTCATGGATACGATGAACGGCGAGCGGCCAATCGGCGCGTCGATTGTGTAATAGCGGCAGACTTCGAGCAGTTTGAAATCAATCGCGCCAGCCATCGAGATCATCGCGCCATCGACCACGCCGCGCTCGATTGCGTTATAGATCTGCCCCGCAGGCATATCTATCGGCGTGGCGCCAAGCGCAATCAATTGCTCGGACTGGGCGGCCGACGGCGTGCGGATTTTCAGCCCGCGCATATCTTCGAGCGTGCGCACCGCTTTGCTGCGCGTCATGATGGCGGCGGAATCGCCGGTCCACATCACCAGAGGCTTACCCTCTTTCATCTCGCCGTCTGTGAAAAAGCGCGAATGGGTCCAGAGCTTACGCGTGCCGTCAAAAGAATCTTTCGCCATTTCGGGCAATTCGGACAAAGCCATCAGCGGAAATTCCGCCGAGGTGTAGCCGGGCAAAGTGAAGGCGATGTCGGACAGGCCGCGCGCCATTTGCTTGTAGAGTTCCGGCGGCTTGCCGCCCAATTGCATCGACGGAAACATGCGAACGCTGATGCGGTCGCCGCTGAGTTTGGCGACCTCCTGCGCCCAAGGGGTGAGAATTTGCGCCATGCCGTAATGGGTCAGCGGAACGAAGGTCGCGAGCTTCAGCTCTTCTTTTTGTTGCGCCCGCAGCGGGACAATTGCGTAACCCGAAGCCGCCATCGCGGCGGCGCCTGCGGTGAACATTCTGCGTGTCGTAAACATTGCTTCCCTCCCTTTGAACGCCCTTGAGGCTGTTTAAAACCAGTTTAGCGCGAGACTTTGGCCAGCGCCAAGCGGCTGGACCTGCTGTCAGGAAAGGCCCTCATCGCATCATCGTATCTGGAATGATGAGCGCGATCTGCGGGAAGGCGATCAACAGCCCGGTCGCCACGATCATCGCCAGCCAAAACGGCACAATGCCCTTGAATACGCACCCAAGCGTCACGTCCGGCACGAGGCCCTTGACGACGAAAACGTTGATGCCCACCGGCGGGCTGATAAGCCCCATTTCCAGCACGATCACCACCAGCACGCCAAACCAGATCAGATCGTAGCCGAGCGCCTTCACCACCGGAACGACGATGGGCAAGGTCAGCACCAACATCGAAAACCCTTCGAGGAACATGCCGAGCACGAGATAGCCCGACAGGATCACCAGCAAGATCGCCAGCGCACTAACGTCCAGTCCAGTGAGGAATTCCGCCGCGCGCATCGGCAGGCCGCTCAGAGCGAGGAACGGACCAAACACCAGCGCGCCGATAAGGATCAGGAACACCATGGACGTGGTCTTCACCGTATCCAGCAGCACGCCTTCAAGGCTCGCCCACGTCAAAGTGCGGTTCCACAACGCATAGACCATCGCCAGAAACGCGCCCACGGCCGCAGCTTCCGCTGGCGTGAACATGCCAACATAAATGCCGCCGATAGAGGCCGTCACCACCGACAGCATTGGCGTGGCGCGCCAGAGCGTGGCCCAGCGCTCGCTCATGGAGGCGCGCTCCGCGGCGGGGCCGATCTCGGGCCGAAGCCGCGTCCAGATGGCGATGGTGATGACGAACAGCAGCGTCAGCATCAACCCCGGCAAAAACCCCGCAAGGAGAAGGCGCCCGATGGATTGCTCGGTGAGGATGCCGTAGACGATGAACGCCGTGCTGGGCGGAATCAAAATCCCCAGCGTACCGCCGGCGGCGATCGTGCCGGTGGCGAGGCCGTCGTCATAGCGATAGCGCTTCATCTCCGGCAGGCACACCTTGCCCATGGTGAGGGCTGAGGCGACGCTGGAGCCCGAGACCGCAGCAAAGCCCGCGCACGAGACGATGGAGGCGGACGCCAGCCCGCCGCGCCAATGGCCGACCCAGGCGTAGGCGGCGGCGAACAGATCGCGCCCCATGCCCGAGAGCGCCGCCAGATTGCCCATCAGCACGAACAGCGGGATCACCGCGAGGTCATAATAGGCAGCATAGGAATAAGGGTATGTGCCCAGCGCCATCAGCGCGGGCCCGGGTCCATTGAGAATGGCGAAGCCCACCGCGCCGACCAGCAGCATGGCGATGCCGATGGGCATGCGCAGCGCCAGCAGAACCAGCATGGCGAGGACGCCAATGAGGCCTATCGTTTCCGGAGACATCAATGCGCCTTTTCATGTTTGAGAACGCCTCTGGCTGCGTCAACGCCCTGAAGCAGCAGGACCAGAGCAAACAACGCCGAGCCGAAAGCGGCCACCAGCTTGAACGGCCAGTGCGCCACGCGCAGCATGTTGCTGACCTGCGACCAGGAATGGCTGGTCTCAACGACCAATTGCCACGCGATCAAAGCAAACAGGGCCGCGCCGATAAAAGCGATTGTGGTGGGGAGCAGACGCAGGGCGGGCGCTCGCAAATAGCAATCTAACAGATCGACCGCGATATGGCCACCCTGCCAGCCGCAATATGAAAGGCTGAGGAACACGATTAGCGCCATAGCAAATTCGGTTGCTTCCAGCGAACCTCGGAAGGGCGCGTTAAAGAAGTAACGCATCACCACATCCAGCACTGTGAACAGCATCAGAGCCAGCAACACCAGTCCGGCGAGCAACGCCATGGCGCGCAGGAACTTGTCCAGAAACCGCATAACCCCTCCCCTCCCTGCCTTGAGCCGGCACCCTTCAGATGGGCGCTCTGCAAAACCCGGCGTGGCGATGTCCTGCGCGACGCTGATTCAGGTTCTCTGGCTGATAGATTGGTTCATTCTGAACAAAGGAGCAAGGCTGAAGCGGCGCCCGGCTAAAAATACTGGCGGCTTGCTCGCAGGCGTCTACGCAGTCGCCGCGCGCGGCTCTGCGGCGGCGACTGCCTCCGCGATCATCCGGCGCGCGATCTCCTCGTCCGAAAAGATAATGTCCTGCGCGCCCAGACCTTGCAGGTACTCGACCGCCTCCTGGCTATGCGCCCGCGCGATGATGCGGATGTGCGGATTGGCGGCTTTAGCCTTGCCGATAATGCCGCCCGCCTCGAAAACGTCGGAGATTGCCGACACCAGGCAGCGGGCGCCTTTCAGGTTGATTTTGTCCAGAAGCGACTTTTCGCCCGCAACCCCCGTGAACGTCTCGACCCCCTGCGCCGCAAGTTCGCGGATGGCGGATGGCTCATCCTCGACGACGAGGAAGGCAATCCCCTGCTCGCGCAAAGCAGCGCTGATGCGCGATCCTATCCGGCCATGGCCAACGACGATGAAATGATCATGCAATTTTGTCGGCTCTTCTTCGCGCTCCTGCGGCCCCGCAACAGGCGCCAGCTCCGCCTCCCCAGACGCAGCCAGTTCGGGAGCGCTCGACACGCGGAGCGCCTCTTGCGCATGCAAATATCTGTCGAGCGCAAGAAAGAGGAAGGGATTGACGAGGATCGACAGGATCGCGCCCGCCACCACAAGATCGCGCGCAATGGCGGGGATGATCTGCAATTGCGCCCCGAGCACCATGAGAATGAACGAGAACTCGCCGATCTGCGCAAGGCTCGCCGAAATCGTCAGAGCGACGGAACGCGGGTAGCGAAAGGCGCGCACGATCAGATAGGCAGCCGCCGACTTACCGACGACGATGATGAGGAAGACCGCGATCACCGCGACGGGATGATCTGCAAGCACAACCGGATTGAACAGCATGCCGACGGAGACGAAGAACAACACCGCAAAGGCGTCGCGCAGCGGCAAGGTCTCGCGCGTAGCTTGCGAAGACAGCGGCGATTCCGCCATCACCATGCCCGCAAAGAACGCCCCCAGCGCAAACGACACGCCAAACAGGCTCGATGCACCAAAGGCTATGCCCAGCGCAATCGCAAGCACGGACAGGCGGAACAATTCGCGCGAACCCGAATGCGCGACGTGATGCAGCAACCACGGGATAAGCTTTCGCCCCACGACCAGCATTAGCGTGAGAAAAGCGATCAGCTTCACGCCGATGATCGTCAGCGTGCCCCAGATTTGGCCAAGGCCAAGCCACATGACAAGGCTTCTATCCTCGGCATTGATTGGCGAGACGCCGCCCAGCAAGCCCGCCAGCGGCGGCAGCAGAACCAGCGTGAGGACCATGACGATGTCCTCGACGATGAGCCAGCCGACCGCTATGCGGCCGCGCTCACTCTCCACAAGGCGACGCTCCTGCAAGGCTTTCAACAAAACCACGGTGCTGGCCACAGACAGCGCAAGGCCAAACACAATTCCCGCGCCTATTGTCCAGCCCATAGCCCACGCCAGCGCCATGCCTAGCAACGTGGCGCTGGCGATCTGGCCGATAGCGCCGGGGACGGCGACCGCCCGCACGGAGAGCAAATCCTTCAGCGAGAAGTGAAGCCCTACGCCAAACATCAGCAAAATAACGCCAAGCTCCGCCAGCTCGTTGGCGAGCTTCTGATCGGCGACATAGCCAGGCGTGAACGGGCCAATAATCACGCCTGCCAGCAGATAGCCCGCAATCGTCGGCAGCCGAAGCTTCTGCGCCAGAAAGCCGAACACGAAGGCGAGGCCAATGCCCGCAACGATGGTGGAAATGAGGGGCGTATCGTGCGGCAGCGGCCTGTCTCCTCGTTAAGGGCTCGATTTGAAGGGATATTCTAATGATATGGCGCCGCAAAGGCTCAGTTCAACCGCGTGGCTTGAAGGCCGCTCCATAAAATCTCCACCCAACGGCTGTCATCCCGAAGATCGCTCTCTTGCGCGCAGCTTTTCAATTTAGGCTTTGAGGCCTTACCCGGTCGATCCGCATTTGCGTGCGGGCGACGCAAATTCATCGTTCAGCCAAAAGGAAACGGAATGCGCTGGTGGACAACCATTACCATAGCCGCGTCGCTCGTGGCGCCAATCATGATGTCGCAATTCGCCTTGGCCCAGCCTGCGCCTGCGTCAGGCGCCAAAAAGCCAAACATTCTTGTGATCTGGGGCGACGACATCGGCCAGTTCAACCTCAGCGTCTATAACAACGGCATGATGGGCTATCGCACGCCCAATATCGACAGGATCGCCAAGGAAGGCGCTATTTTTACCGATTGGTACGGCCAGCAAAGCTGCACCGCTGGACGCGCCGCCTTCATTACCGGCCAATCGCCGATCCGCACAGGGTTGACCAAAGTCGGCCTGCCGGGCGCGCCCGAGGGCATGAAAGCCGAAGACCCGACCATCGCCGGCCTGCTGAAGCCACTGGGCTACGTTACGGGTCAATTTGGCAAGAACCATCTGGGCGACAGGGATGAAATGCTGCCCACCAATCATGGCTTCGATGAACTCTTCGGGAACCTGTACCATTTGAACGCCGAGGAAGAGCCCGAGAATCCTGATTATCCAAAAGACCCCGCATTCAAGAAACAGTTCAGCCCGCGCGGAGTCATTCACAGCATCGCTGGCGGCAAGATCGAGGATACAGGTCCGCTGACGCGCAAGCGGATGGAGACCATCGACGAAGAGGTGAACGTGAGAGCGCTCGCCTTCATGGATAAAGCGGTGCGCGACGAAAAACCGTTCATGCTGTGGTGGAATTCCACGCGCATGCATGTTTTCACGCATCTCAAGGAAGATTCAAAAAATAAGACCGGCCTTGGCGTTTACGCCGACGGCATCGTAGAGCATGACGCCATGGTGGGCCAATTGCTTTCCAAACTTAAAGAGCTTGGAATCGAGGACAACACCATCGTCGTCTATTCCACCGACAACGGCGCCGAGACATTCACCTGGCCCGATGGCGGAACGACAATGTTTAGCGGCGAGAAAAACACGCAATGGGAAGGCGGCTATCGCGTGCCCACGCTCATTCGCTGGCCCGGAATCATCAAGCCTGGCCTCGTGGTCAACGACGTCGCCGCGCATGAAGACATGATGACGACGCTGCTTGCAGCTGCGGGCGAGCCGGACGTTAAAGCGCAATTGCTGACGGGCAAGAAAGTCGGCGATAAAACCTACAAGGTCCATCTCGACGGCTACAATCTCATGCCCGCCCTTAAAGGCGAGGGTGAATGGCCGCGCAAGGAATTCCTCTACTGGACCGACGACGGCTCGCTCGCCGCCGTTCGCTACAACAATTGGAAAGTCACGTTCCTGAAGCAGAACGCTGAAGGCTTGCGCGTCTGGCAAGCCCCTTTTGAGACGCTGCGCGCGCCAATGCTCACCAATTTGCGAATGGACCCGTTTGAACGCGCAGAGCATGAAAACGCGATGGGCTATCAGCGCTGGTATATGCAGCGGATGTTCATGATAGCGCCAGCGGCCGCCTACGTCGGCCAGTGGTTGCAAAGCTTTCGTGAGTTTCCGGTGCGCCAGAAGCCCGGCAGCTTCAATCTTGATAACGCGATGGAAGCCATAACCCGGGGCGCAGGCGACAGATAAGCGCCAGAAGCAGTGATAATGAAACAAAAAAGACTGGCGACGCCGCAGCGCCGCCAGTCTCGAATCGTCCTTTATTCTTAATCGGCAGCCGCGCCCGCGGCCTTGATCAGCTCTGGCGAGAAGCCGTAAATCCGCTTCACGATGTCGCCCGCCTGCGCGCCCCTGATCGGATAGACAGGCATTTTCTGCTTTTCAGCTTCGGCGAGGAAAGCCTTGTCCAGCATCGTCGCGTCGAACGCGGCGCGCAAAGTCTGCAACCGGTCGGCGGGGACTTCTTTGGACACGAGATAGGGACGTCCGAGCTCGCCCGCGGCGCTCAGGATGGCGAGGATCGCCTTCTGATCTTCGGTCTTTGCAAAATCGCCGATGAAGGGAACGTCCTGCGGCATGTCCGGCGTTTTGACTTCCGAGAACGAGACAAAGGTGTTGATCTTCTTGTCGCGCACCCAATCCTCCGCGATGCTGCTCCACGAGCCGCAATCGCCATCGAGTTCGCCGCGCTCGATCGCCAGACGTTGCTCTGCGCTGCCGGGGAATCCAATGACGTGCCGCAGCTTGACGCCGAACACATTGCGCAGGATCGCGCCATTAACGTAGGAGCCCGTGCCCTTGCTGGTGGCGCCGAAAATGACTTCCTTGCGATTGGCCACGTCCGCCCAATCCTTCACGCCGGTCGCGTGCCACATGTAGCAGACGCGGAAATCGCGCGTGATGCTGCCGATCCAGCCATATTCGCTGAAATTGACGTTCACGCGATCTGCCGAGGTCAGCGATTCGGTAATAAGGCTGGGGTTGAACGTGACGATAGCGGTGCCGTCCTTGGGCAAGTTCGCATCAAGGCGACGTACGGCCGTCAGGCTTCCGGCCCCCGGCGCATTTTGCACCACAACGCTCGGCGCACCGGGAATGTGGCTGCCGATATAGCGCGCCAGCAGGCGACCGTATTGATCGTAGCCGCCGCCGGGCGTGAATCCGACGACGATATTGACTGTCTTCCCAGCGTAAAAGTCCGCGCCTTGCGCCAGCGCTGCGGGCGCAAACATGAGCGAAATCGCAGCGGCTGAAGCGTACTTTCCCAAGCGTTTATATGACATTTCTGGTTCCCTTCCTGAATAGCGACATTCGCGCCCGGCGTTCACAACGATTTGTAGCCATCGCTTAAGAAAATCGGGCCTAAATGCCATACCGCTTATAAAACATTTGCGCGCATGATCGAGGCATAAAACAACGATCACGCACAACAAAGCATGAGTACAATTACGGCGGGGATGATTTCAGATTTTGCGATTAGCTCCGCTGACCTGCTCAGTTCGCTTGTAATATCCCGTAGGCCGCCGATCCGCCCAGTTTGAAATCAACCATATGACAAGCACTGGCGCGGACACGATCCAAAGAAATAAAATCAAGCCGGTGAACTCAGCAAACATCACGATCTCCATCGCCTGTAAGGCGAGGCAACGGGATCTTGATAAAGCGGTTCCCTTTGCGAAAGCGTGCAGGCGGACGCCAGCGTGACATTTGCGCTGACGCTCGACGATGCACGCCCTTTCCACCCGGCGGACGCTGGGATAATGTCAGGATAAATGGACAGCATTCACTGTCCATTACTCAGGGAAGCGATGATGGCGTCCGCAGTTACAAATCTAAAGCAAAAAACAATTCAGGCCAGCGCATGGATAATCGTCTTCCCGTTTCTTGCCGCCTGGCCATTACTGTCCGCGCTTCCTTTCTTCAGTCTGATCGACAGCCCCATCGTCGGCCTCACCACTTCGCTCAACGTGCTTTTCCTGCTCACGGGCTTCTGGGCGACCGCTGGCGCGTTTGCGATGTTCTGGTGGCTCTTGCGTGACGAGGCCCGCATGCAGCGATTGCTGAATCGCTCGGACAAGGGGCTGCTGATCGGCGGTTACGCCACGCTGTGGACCTTGCTTTATATGCTCGCCGCGCTGCTTAATCGCTAAAAGCTGCGCTCAGACGGGTTCAAGCTTTATCAGGCCGGCATCTACAAGCGTGCGATGAAAACGTCGCTTGCGTTCCGATGTCGACAGGAAGTAGCCGTCCCCGCATTCATCAAACAGGCTGGCGCGGGTGGCGAACACGCCATCCAGCGGCAGCCCGGCCTGTTGCAGCACCAGCGTGCTCAGGCAGGCGATGTCGAGATCGGCGCCCCGCCCGCACGCTATCGCGCCCTGCTCCATGTTGAGCGTCTCGATTGCGTAGAACGTGCGGAACTGGCGCCCGGCAAGCTCGGGCCGACGTAAATGTTGCTGAATGCGACGCACCATCACCGGCTGGTGGTCGCCGTAATGCAGGATCAGCATTGGGCGATCAGGATGGCGGCTGGAGAGCCGCGCCTTCATCGCGCGCCATGTTGCGGCTGTCTCGCAGAGGCGCGCGTAATATTCGACATATTGCGCATCGGGCAGGCTCGCCTGCGCAAAGGCGCGCTGTGTGTCAAACATGCCCGGCGCGGTGCGCTCCACGTCGTGCGGGCCGTGGTTGAAATTGGTCAAGGCATAGAGAAATTGCGGGCCGGACTTGGCGTCGCGCTGTTTTGCAAGCAGATCCACCGCCGCATCCAGAAACATCGCGTCCGAGCTGGTTTTCTCGAAAGCCTCAAGATCAAACGGGGCAGGCAGATCGTCGGTAAAGACGCGCTGTTGCATGCCTATGGAGGCGTAGAATTTTTCGTAATTGAGAAAGTCGCGACGGCAGGCCGCCGCCAACATCGTATCATACCCCAGCTTGCCCAAACTATCGGGCAGGCTATGGGCGAAGCGGCCGGCGCCGCGCTTGTAGAGATGATAAGAATCGCGCCCAAAGCTGGCGCTGGAAAGGCCGGTCAGCAGACTGAATTCAGATTGCCACGAACCGCCGCCAAAAATGTCGACGTTGAGCCCGCCGTGCAATCCATGGCCGGGAGACAGGAAGTTCGCGATGTCAGCCTCAATCGGCAGGCCATAGGTGCGCGGATCAAACACCGATTCATGCTGGATGATAAGAACATCGGGAAAACGCGCGCAACGCGCTTTTATCGGCGCGCATAAAGGCAGGCCAATGCTGGCGATGTCGCTCATTTTCAGCACGCCCGCAGCGCGCCAGGAACACGATTGCACGAGCGAGGCGATGAAGCTCGAAAAGAACGAATGATTTTGATTGAGCGCCGCCCGCGTTTTTTCCGCAACGCCTGTCGCCCAATAGGTCAGCCCGCAAACGCCAATCGACAAAGTAAGCAGGCTTAAGCGATGCTCCAGCGGCAAATGCGTTTTGGTGACGCTCGTCAACATGGAGACGGCTGCGGCGACAAGGCACAAGCCGCAGAAAAGGAACAGGATCACCATCCGCCGATATTGGACGAACACAAAACGCATCGTGCCCGCAAACAACAGCGGCACATCGGAGGCCGCCAGCTTGAAGCCGCTGAGTTTGAACTTGAAGCCGGACGTTCCAATGATGGCGGCGGCCATAATACTGGCCAGCGCAATCGATATCTGGAGATCGTTCACGATTAGCAGGATCATCGAGATCAGCGCGGCGAAGGCGGTCAGGCCGAAAAAAAGATATTCCGTTTTGCGCTCTGCGACGCCAAATGCGCCTATGCTCGCAAGCAGCGCCAAGAATGCAGCCATATAGAATTCGCCCGCCCGAAATACGCTGTTTGACCACGCAAGAGACAGCATGAGCCTTGATGATTAGCTGATAGTCCGCGCGCACGCCACAGCTTTGCTGCGGCTCCATCCCCCTCATGGCAAAAGAAAAGGGCGCCCGCTTTTTCAGCGAGCGCCCTTTTTCGCCGGGTTCGCCGGGAACTAGCCTTTGCGGCGTTCCTTCTTGGCGACCTTGCGGGCAGCGTAGCGCGCATCGCGGGCGGCCTTTTGTTCGGCCAGCAAAGCCAGCTTTTCCTGCTCTGCCTGTTCGGCGACCAAGGCTTCAGCGGCTTGCGCCTCGCGCTTCATTTCCTCGGAGCGCAGCGCCTCAAGTCGCGCTTCCTCGGCCAGCTCCTTGCGGCGAATCTCCTTGGCCGCGGCCCGCTCTTCCTCGCGAATGGCCCGGGCCTTGGCGATCGCCGCACGTTCGGCTGCGCGCTCAGCGGCGGCAGGATCATCGGAGGCGGTACGAAATTTTTCCAACAAGGCCTGCTTGGCTGCGACTGCGCTCGACTGGCGCTGCTTGAGGTCGGGGGCTCTAAAACTGCTCATTATCATCCCAGTTGATTGTCAAAGGTCTTCCGTGGGGCTTCTAGCGTATCCATGCGGGTATGCGCTAGTGCCCCGCGCGTCAGGGCGACGAAAGATAGATGATTGCGCGCAAAACGAAGCTTTGAGCGCAAACGAAAAGGGCGACGACAGGAGAACTGCCGTCGCCCTTTCTTGTAAGAAATCCAGTTATCATCAGGTTCACGGCTTGCCGGTGCGATGCCACGCAGCCCTTGACGCTAAAGAGCTATGCTCAGGTTTTGCGGCCTGAGGAATCCACAAGGCTGCCACCCTTGCCTTGCGCCTGCTTGTAGGCTGACCCTACGCCCTTGGAGACATTCTTGTCCGCCTTGGGCTTCTTGACTTCCTTGTTGCTCTTCGCCTGACCCTTGGCCATCGCCTTGCTCTCCTGCCGGGCTGCGCCCCTGCGCGCGCCGCATAGCGTTATTCTTCTTCTAGCATGTTTGTGAGGCGATCCTGGCTTTTATTTGGCTAACGTTCACGACGCGGGACTTTAGGTGCTATAAAGCGAAAAGGTCCCAGATCGTGTGGCCGTCAACATATCGCCGCCAAACCCTGGAGAGCCCCATGGACGACGAAAACAGAGCCTCGGAACAGCGCAAGCCGCGCAGTTTCACCCATGAAAGCCGCTATGTGCTGAGCGTCGACGGACAGCGCAAGGCTTCCTATCAGGACGCCGAATCCGCCATCGCCGCCGGGCGCAAGATTTCGGACGCCTTCCCGCGCCTCAACGTCTCGGTGCAGGATCAGACAGAGGGCGCGCACACGATCTTGAGCGCAAGCCCCGCGCCGCCGAAAGAATAGGCCAACGCAACGGGGCAGCTCCAAAGGCCGCCCTTTTGCAGTCATACAGGCTCCAGCGGCCTGTGCGGTTCCGGCGGAAGCTCCAGACAGATTGCATCCCCGGCCCGAACGATTCCGCCCGCCAGCACGACCCCCATCACGCCCGCCTTGCGGACGAGGCTACCTTCCGCATCCCGATCCAGCGTTGCCGCCATCAGTCCCTTCTGGAACTGATCGAGCTGTTTGCACGGGTTGCGAAGTCCAGTAATTTCAATCACCGCCGCATCTCCCAACCGCAGCCGGGAACCTTGCGGGAGGTCGATCAGCGCCAGCCCGCGCGTGGTGACGTTTTCGCCAAGGCTGCCAGGCGCAACCGCAAAACCCGCAGCGCGCAGCTCGTCGAGCAGCTCCTGCGCAATCAGATGCACCTGCCGCAAATTGGGCGCGCTTGCATCTTTGGCCACACGCGAACGGTGCTTGACCTTGACGCCTGCGTGGGCGTCTCCTTCAACGCCATGGCCGGCGCGCAGCACAAACTCCCGGACGGGCGATTTCGAGAAACAATGGTCCTGCTGGAGCGCCAGAGCGGCGACGATTGCGTCCAAGGTCTTCCCTTTCCTGATTTGCCTCAGGCTAGCAGACGCATCTGCACTTGTGACCAGGCTGCTTAGGGTCTATTGCATCAAGATCGAATTTTGGCCCGAAAGATCGGGCCGTTCCGCCCCTGCTCGCGCAGGGCGTGCGACCGGACTAAACGCCAAACATCGACACACCGGTTTTAAGGCGCATGCAGGTTAAATGGCCAGCGCTGGAAGATCTTAACCCCATTCTCCTGGTTCGGCCTTAAACTTCATGCCCTTTCCCTCTACGAATCCAAGTCTCGAGCGCGCCCTTGTTGAAAAAGGCTATGCCGAGCCCACCGCCGTTCAGGCCGCCGTCTTGCAGCCTGAAGCTGAAGACCGTGATCTGCTGGTCTCCGCGCAGACCGGCTCCGGCAAGACCGTCGCCTACGGCCTTGCGCTTGCCACCACGCTGCTGGCTGGCGAAGAGCGCATGGGCGCCCCGGGCGCGCCGCTGGCTCTGGTGATAGCGCCCACGCGCGAACTCGCCATGCAGGTGCAGCGCGAACTGATATGGCTCTATGGCGCAACCGGCGCGCGCGTTTGCGCCTGCATCGGCGGCATGGACGTGCGCCGCGAAGCGCGCGCGCTCGAAGACGGTTGCCACATTGTGGTCGGCACGCCCGGACGCTTGCGCGACCATCTGGAGCGCAATCGCCTTGACGTGAGCGCCCTGCGCGCTGTCGTGCTGGACGAAGCCGACGAAATGCTCGATCTGGGCTTTCGTGAAGACATGGAGTTCATTCTTGACTCCACGCCGCAAGAAAAGCGCACGCTTTTGTTCTCCGCCACCATTCCGCGCGACATCGCAAACCTTGCGCGCCGCTACCAGAACGACGCGTTCCGCATCGACACCGTCGATCAGAGCCAGCCGCATGGCGATATCGACTATCGCGCCATTCGCATCGCGCCCAATGAGATCGAGCATGCGTGCGTCAACGTGCTGCGCAATTTTGAAGCGCGCGGCGCCATCATCTTCTGCCAGACGCGCGAAGCGGTGCGCCATCTGCATGCAAGCCTGCTGGAGCGCGGTTTTTCCGCCGTCGCGTTGTCGGGCGAGTACTCGCAGAGCGAGCGCACCCATGCGCTGCAATCCCTGCGCGACGGGCGCGCCCGCGTTTGCGTGGCGACCGACGTTGCTGCGCGCGGCATTGATTTGCCGAGCATCGAGCTTGTCATTCATGCCGAACTGCCAAATGATCGCGACACGCTCCTTCATCGCAGCGGGCGCACAGGCCGCGCTGGCCGCAAGGGCATTTGCGTCTTGCTGGTGCCCTACACCAAGCGCCGCAAAGCGGAAGGCCTGATCGCACAGGCGCGCATCGACGTGCTGTGGGGCAACCCGCCGACCGCCGAGGAAATACGCCTCGCCGACCAGCAGCGCATGAAGGAAGACCCTATCTTCACCGAGCCAAGCACGGAAGAAGATCTGGCGCTCACCCAAATGTTGATGGCTGATCGCACTGCGGAAGAGATCGCCGGCGCCCTGGTGCGCATGTATCGCGCACGCTTGCCCGCCCCTGAAGAATTGTTTGATGCTGGCGGCGCCCCCGAGCGACGCGAGCGTCCCGAGCGCCCTGCCCGCGAGCGCGAACGCCCCGACAAACGCGCCCGTGAAGAGCGACGCGAGCGCGGCGAATTCCCCGGTTCGGGCGAAGCCGTCGTCGACAAGTCCTATTCGCAGCGCTCCAGCGAGCCCATGGTCTGGTTCCGCATGAACGTGGGCCGCAGCAACAACGCCGATCCAAAATGGATCTTGCCGGTGATCTGCCGCCTCGGACATGTGACCAAGAACGAGATCGGCGTCATCAAGATTTTTGATCGCGAGACGAAGTTCGAGATCATCGAATCCGTGGCCGCAAAATTCATGGCCTCGGTGCGCAAATCATCCGACGACGAGAACGTGAACATCCAGCCCGCAGCGGGCACCGTGCAGGAATTGCGCAAGAGCGGCGGCAAGTCGGACGCGCCGGGCTCCGGTTACGTGAAGCCGGACTTCGTGAAGAAGGATTATGCGAAGAAGGAATATCCCAAGAAAGACTTCGACAAGAAGAGCTTCGACAACAACGACGCTCCGAAGTCTGACTTCGTAAAGAAGGACTTTGCAAAGAAAGACTATCCGCAGAAGGACTTTGGCCCCAAGAAGGATTTTGGTCCCAAGAAAGACTTCGCTGCAAAGCCCTATTCCAAGAAGCCTTTCAACAAGGATTCACGCGGGCCTGACACCCGCGGAGCCGCGCCAGCACCCGCTCCGCGCGATTGGGACAGCAAGCCGAAGAAGAAGTTCCGTCCGTCGAGCTGATCGCGGCCAGGCACGTCATTTTACAAGGGCGGCTGCACCATGCAGCCGCCCTTTTTCATGGGCAAAAAGCGCTACGGCCAGACCCATGCCTGTGCCATAATTAAAAAACCAAGCTTCAGGAAACAGGCTGATGGACACGCCATATTGGGCTCCCCCGCAAGCGCCGGCGGCGCCGCGCGGGCTTTGTACGGATTGCGGGATCTCCCGCACCAGCGAGCCGCAAGCCTGCGGGCGTGCGTGCCAATTCATCAAGCCAGATTATCCTGCGCTGGAGGCGAAAGTTCACGGGCGCGCACGCGACCCAAACCGCCCTGACGAAATCTTTTTCGGGCCCTTCCGCCGCATGCTGCGCGCGTCGCTCGCCCCGCCCGCGACAGGCGCGCAATGGACTGGAATTACGACACGCCTTGCAGAGCGCCTTCTGGAAGTCGGCGCGGTCGATGCCGTTCTGACCATGGCGCCCGATCCGCAAGACCGCTGGAAGCCAGTGCCCGTCATCGTCACTAAAGCGACGGGCATGGCGTTCTGTCGCGGCATGCGCATGGGCTATGCGCCGCTATTGGGCCTGCTGGAGCCAGCACGCGCCAGCGGCTACAAACGCATCGCAATCATCGGCATACCGTGCCAAGTCTATGCGCTGCGCGCGCTGGAGCACGAGCTGGACCTCGAGAAGCTCTACGTCATCGGAACCCCCTGTTCCGACAATACGACGACGGCGAATTTTCACACGTTTCTTGGCCTGCTGGCGGAAGATCCAGACACCATAACTTATCTCGAATTTCGCGCCGATTATCATGTCGAGCTGCGATTTACCGATGGGCGCAAACAAGAAATACCCTTCCTGCAATTGCCGATTTCGAAACTGCCGGGAGATTTTTTCCCGCTGACCTGCCGCACCTGCGTCGATTATACAAACGTTCTCGCCGATATCACGGTCGGCTATATGGCGGGCGAAGGCGACCAATGGCTACTCGTACGCAATGTGCGCGGCGAGGAATTGCTTGACCTGCTGGGCGCGCAATTACTCACAAAACCGCTGGGAAGCAGGGGTAAACGACAAGGCGCCGTCAAGGGTTTCCTCGCCAATGTCGCGCGCGCGGCCGGTGGCCTGCCGCTGCGCTCGATGCCAAACTGGCTGCGCCCGATTGTTGGCTATCTGATGCCGAAAATCGGCCCGCGGGGTCTTGAGTTTGCGCGTGCGCGCATCGAGATGAAAGCGGTCGAGACCGTTCTGCACCTGCGCCAGCAAAAGCCGCGTAGCATGCGCAACATGATCCCCGCACACATCTGGTCGCTTGTCGCGCCGTATAGCCTCAAGCCCGAAGTCAGCGAGCTTCCCCCTGCAAAGTGCGAGCTAGCGTCCGAGGCTCCACGACATCGCGGCGATGCGTAAAAGCCATTCCGGCAGAGGTAAAACGCTCGCGATCACGTCCGTGCTGATCGACAATAGCAGCGCGCCAAACAGCGAGACCAGCGTGCCTGCAAGCAGGCGCGCGCTGAACACTTCATGCTCGCGATTGAAGATATAGCTGAACAACATGCGAAACAGCAAGGAAAGCCGCTGGATCGGCGCCACAACAGAGACCGGCGCCATCGAAAGCGCGAGGTAGCGCAGCATTTGCGACAGGCCGACCATCAGCCCCGCCGCGCTAAACCATTTGGCGTTTGAGGCCGACATTTTGCGCACGTCTGCAATCTGTCCGCTTGCAATGATGACGATCAAAACGACGAGACTGGCCGCGCCATAAGAGATCAGACCGCCCGCAAGGCTCGCGCCCGGACTTGCCTCCTCAAGCGCCGCACGCACGAGAATGGGGCTCGTGCCATAGCCCAAAGCAGATAGCCCGGCGAACAAGTAACCCTCCGCATAAAGCGGCTGGAAGGCGGGCTTGGGCTTGTTGTCCGGATTCGTTTCCTTGCTGGGCTCCAGCGCTTTCTTTTTGCCGATCTGGACCGCGAGCGCCGGACCCATCAGCACGAGGAAAATGCCGACGGCTTTGAGCGGTGTGATCGCTTCGCCAAGAACCACAACGGCCAGCGCCAATGCAATCAAGACGCTGGATTCCTGCAACGGCCCCGCAAGGTTGGACCCGATGGCTTTCACCGAGCGATAATTGCAATAGCGGCCCCAGACAAAATGGACGATGCCCGCAAGCGCCAGAAAAATGCAGGAACGCAATGAAAATTCAAATAACCAGCCAAGGCTCGACGTAACCAGCGCACCGAGGAAAAACATCGGGACGCCAATCGGCACCGAGATCGAAAGCGCCTGCACCGCAGAGCCTGTAAGGACCCCGCGGCGCGCAAACGTGTTGTTCAGGGCGAACGTTGCGGCTGAACATAAAGCGAGAAATACACCAAGCACTAATTTCTCTCCGCTTTATGCTCAACGAACATCGAGCCTAATATAAACTCTATTCCATAAACTTGCGCGCGACTTCGATAGCCTCCGGCGGCGTGCTCTGGATTGCTGAAGCAATCGCGGCCGCTTTCTCACCGGACATCGGGTCCATGTCCATCTTCAACTTCTTGGCGAACTCGTCAAACTCAGGATCCTTCATCATGTCAAGAAAGGCCTTGCGAAGAGCGGCGGTTCTGTCCGCCTGCATGCCGGGCGGTCCGATGATCGGGCGACCGATCTGCTCAGATGCGATCAGGAAATTAATCGCCTTCTTCTCATTCTCCGACGTCAGTACTTCAAAGATAGTTGGAACGTTCGGCAGTGAAGGATGCTTTGTTTCGCTGAACTGCACGAGCGCATCAATCTTGTTCTGCGGCATCCAGTCAGGCTTCTGGCTCTCGAGGCTGCTTATGAGCGTGCAATTGCCATCGAGCTCGCCGCGCTCAATCGCCAGCCAGATGTGGCCGGTCGTCGAATAGCCAAGCACAGGCTTGATATTGTCCGGGCTCAGCGAACGAAGGATGGAAGTGTAAATGTAGCCGCCGCTATTCTTTGACGTCTCACCCAGCGTGATCGGCTTCGTGCGCAGATCTTTAAGCGTCTTGATGCCTTTGGTGCCCCATGTATAGCAGATGGCGAGCTCGCTGTTCATGCTGCCGATCCACGTAAATTTCGTAAAATCGACGCCGACTTCCTTGGGCTCAAGTACGGATTTTGGCATCAGACCGCGATTGAACATGCCAAACTGCGTACCGTCTTTGGGCGCGACGCTATGCAGATAACGCACAAATTGCAGGCTTGATGCGCCGGGCATATTGTTGACGATCACGGTCGGATTCCCGGGAATATGCTTGCCTATAAACCGGGCAGCCACCCGCGTGTAGGCGTCGAACCCGCCGCTTGGCGGATAGCCAACCATGAATTGCACGGTTTTGCCGCGATAAAACTCCTCCGGCGTTTGCGCATAAGCCTGCGCCGAAACCACCGATGCGGCCGCCACGACAGCTGCGCCACGCGCCAAACCTGCGAACGAAACCTTCATGAATTCTCTCCCTCATATGGATCCTGCGCTACCCCTGACGCCCAGTCGATCCTTTAAGCGGATCATATACCGCAGGCCGCGGCCCAACGCCACTGGCGCTTGGCGCATTGCCTTTAATCAATTGATCAGGAGCGCACCCGTTCAGGGCGCATTTGCGTTGATCAATCGACTCGTCGATAAAGTGCTAAGTTCCGTCCAAGAGCCAAAACGACCACGCAGGGAGAAAAGCGATGGCGCACAAACTCAAGTTGAAAATCGGGCTTGATCGCTACGATCGCCATTTTCCCTTTTTCGACGGTACGGCCCCGACGCCCGAAAACGTTGAACTCGTGGTCGATCAGATAGGTCAAAGCGCCCGCCTGCGCGACGGCGCTGACCGTCATGGCGCGATGCTTGAGGGCATGTATGACGTCGCAGAATTTTCGATGTCGAGTTTCCTGATCGCAAGGGAAAAAGGGATTGCGATTACCGGAATACCAATTTTCCCGCGTCGTCTTTTCAGCCAGAGCCAGATGTGGGTGCATCCGGATTCAAACTTCTGGCATCCCCGGGATCTGATTGGTAAAAAAGTCGCGCTCAGCGCCTTTCAGACAACGCTGTCGCTGCTGGCCAGAGGGGATCTGAAATCATATTATAATGTAGAATGGGAAAGCATCCACTGGCTGCTGACTTCGGAAGAAAAAGTAGCGTTTAAAATCAAGCCGGGCGTCAAAGTCGATTTCATCGGCAATCGTCAGGGGCTGGGTCAATCGCTTGAGAATGGCGAGATCGATGCTTTCTTCCTGCCACATCCGCCCCATTCCGTCTCCACCGGACAGACTCGGGCGCGCCGCTTGTTTGCCGATCCCAAGGGCGAAGAACTCGCTTATTTTAATAAGGTCGGCGATTATCCGATCATGCATGTTATCGTTCTGCGGCAAGAGCTCGCTGACGCCTATCCCTGGCTCTGCATGGCCTTGTACAAGATGTTCAATGACGCAAACGCAATCGCCGAGAGTTATTACGAAGACCCCAATTGGTCACGCCTGGCTTGGGGTCTGCATGCGCTGGAAGACGAACGGCGCGCATTTGGGCGCGACCCCTGGGAGAACGGCTTCAAACGCAATCACCGCAATGTTGAGCGTTTTATAGCATATTCCCATGACCAGGGCTTGATCGGGCAAACCTACCCAGCCGAACGCCTGTTCGACCCCTCCACGCACGACACATAAAAATGAATCTTTCGTCGCTATTTCCGCAACAACCATCAAGACCGATGCTTATTTTGTTGTCGCTTGTTTTTATGAAACAGGTTGGGAACGGCATGGTTTGGTCCGTGATCGCACTCTATGGCCAGAGCCTTGGCGCCAGCACTGCAGTCATAGGCATGATGATCTCCGCTTACGGCGGCGCGCGTCTTGTGGTCAACATGCCGGCTGGCTACGCCTCGGAAAAGCTTGGCCGACGCGCGATGATGAGCCTTGGTTGCGGCGTATCTGCGCTCGCCTCGCTGGCCGTTGTGGCCACAAGCGAAGTGCCAGCGTTTTTTCTCTGCCTTCTGGTCATGGGCGCAGCGTCCGCAACCTTCATGACGTCCGCCCTTGCCGCCGTGGCTGATCTTGGCACGCCGGGCAAGCGTATGCAGGACGCGTCGTATTATCAGGCTGCAAATATGATCGGCGCCAGCATGGGCCCAGCGCTCGGCGGGTTGGCCGCGGGTTTATGGGGCTTTGGCTCGCCCTATTTGATTAACGGTATTATAGCGCTCGCCGGCATGCTTGCATTCGCGGCGATGCCGTGGAGACAAAGGCCGGACAAGCACGAGAAACCTTTGTCACAGCCGGGCGAATTGTGCACGCTCGCGCGTCAGGGCATGGGCGTCGGCATAATGTATTTCGCTATTTTCTATGTTCGCGTCTCGTCAAATTGGATTTTGCTGCCCCTTATTGCACAAACTAAACATGCCATGGAGCTGACGACGATCGGGCTGATCCTTACGTGCGGAGCGCTCGCCAATCTCAGCGTCATCGGAATCACGCCGCCGCTGGCGCGTTTGTGCGGGCGCGTCTGGATCATTGTAATTGCGAGCGGTTTGACCCTGACTGCGTGCGCGTTACTGGCGTTCGGCGAGCATCGGATTTATTTGTGGTTTTCTTCTATCTTGTTTGGCGCCGGCGCCGGAATGGCGTCGCCAACGCTGATCGCCTATGTCGCCGACATAGCGCCCGAGCATCAGCGAGGACCCGCCATGGGGCTGTTGCGCACAATGCAGGACCTGGCGCTGATTTTGGGGCCCATGTTTACAGGCATTCTGGCGGACAATCTTGGCCTTGGCTATCAGGGGGGATTGTATGGGTGCCTCGCGCTTCTGGGCGGTGCGACAATAATCTTTCGCGCAAGCGCACGTAACATATGAGGAGAGCTGCTTGACGCATCCCGCACGCCGTCCCGTTTGGGACGTGTTCAGCCATCGTAATTACACGCTGTTCATGTTGGGACTGGGGCCCGCGGCTATCTCATCGTGGATGCAGCGAGTGGGAATCGGCTGGCTGGCGTGGGAATTGACCCATTCGCCGGTTTGGCTTGGCGTGATCGCGGCCGCCGATCTTGTTCCTATTCTTCTGTTGTCGCCGATGGCCGGGGTTTATACAGACCGCTCGTCGCCGATGAAAATACTGCTCGTTACGCAATGGCTGCAGTTTGTTCAGGCGGCGCTGCTGGCCGGTTTTATGCTGGCGGGCTTTTTAAACATCGAATTGTTGTTTGGACTCACGCTTGCGTTGGGTTTCATCCATGCATTCTCTACGGCTGCGCGCCATGCGGTCGTGCCCAACACCGTGCCAAAAGCGCTTGTGGGAACGGCTGTTTCGCTCGATTCCGCTTTATTTCAGGCAAGCCGCTTTATCGGCCCGGCGATAGCGGCCATCATTATTCCAATATGGGGCGTGCTGGGCACATTCATGGCCCACGCCCTTGGTACGTTTCTGTTTTCAATCGTGATGCACTTCATGCATATGCCCGTACTTGTGCGCGCAAAACATCAACGCAAATTATGGACCGATATCGCCGACAGCGTTCACTATATCCGCGCGCACGAGGGTATTCTGCCGCTATTTCTGATGCTCGCTGCGGCCTCAATCTGCCTGCGGCCAATTCAGGACATGCTGCCTGGATTCGCAGAAGCTGTATTTAATTCGGACGCAGTGGGCCTTGCCTGGCTCACGTCCGCTATGGGCGCCGGGGCGATGATAAGCGCTATGCGCGTGGCGCTTTTGGGCAATCTCACGGGACTTGCAAATTTGGCGTTCGCGGGCTTGATCGGCGTAAGTCTGGCTACCTTCGGCCTCGTGGCGACCCGGGAACTTATGGTGGGAATCGTCTTCGCCGCAATCTCCGGCTATACGTTCAACACGTTGTCGGTCAGCATTCAGGCCCTTGTGCAATCAGCGCTCGATGATTCAATGCGATCACGGGTAATGTCATTCTACACCGTCATCTATCGCGGAACGCCAGCCCTTGGCGCGCTGTTCTTTGGTTTCATCGCAGAATTTGTCGGCTTGCGGTGGTCCTATGCTCTGGCTGCCGCTATAGGAATTGCAACTGCCGCGCTGCTTTTCGGCAAACGTCGCGCGATCCGCAGAACCCTTGAGCGAGAGTGACTTCCTGTTGCATCAGGGATTAAGGCCGGTCTTCTCGTAAAAATGGACGAGCGCAGCTTCCGCGACCTCAAGATCTTCAATCGCAGTGCCAGAGCTAATTCCTATCCCGCCTACGACCACGCCGCCAACGCGCACCGGAAGGCCGCCACCTATAATGCAAAAATGGCCACCGTTCGTGACATGTATTCCAAACGTAGGCTGACCAGGCTGACAAAGCTGATTGTAGACATGGGTTGGATTTCGCGCAGCAGCAGATGTAAAAGCCTTGTCGATAGCGATGGAAATGCTGGTTGCCTTTCCGCCATCCATACGATCGAACGCGAGCAAATTTCCAGACTCATCGCATACCGCAATACACATCGGGATGCCCATGACGCGGGACTTTTGCGTTGCGCCATCGATCAAAATACGGGCGTCTTCGAGCGATAAGCGATCAATCTTCAACATTTCTGGCTCTTCTGTTACCGGGCAGCGGATTTAGCGGTTTTCAAATCTGTAGTTTTGAGAAACGCCTGAACTTGCACAAGACGTTCGTCGTTGAGTGGCGGATAAGGCGGATAAGGCCCGCCGCACGGCACGCCCAAACAAGTCATTGCAGCTTTCATCACTGTTGCAAGGCCTGCGTCCATCCAGCGAGCAGGAAAAAGCGCGAATTGTAATTGCAGGCGCGACGCCTCCTTATAATCTCCAGCCATGAAGGCAGCGATGATCTTGTTGGCGATGAAGGAGGCTGGAGGCGGCAACGTCACGCCCTTGCAGCCCAGCATCAAAGACGCCAGCAGCATTTGCATCGTCGTAAAATAATGCGCATGTCCCGCGTGTTCGATCTCGACGATCAGACGTGACACGCGCGACAAGTCGCGCGAGCTTTCCTTGACGTATTTAACACGATCAAGTTTTGACAGCTCAACGGTGGCTGCGGGCGAGAGATCGCCTCCCGGTCCGGGATTGAGATAAAGCATGAGCGGCAGGCTTGTTTCGCGCGCAATCAGTTCAAAATAGCGCACGACGTCAGAGGTTGGAGCGGGCCCGCCGATTGGACGCAAAGGCGACAAAACCTGCAAACATGTCGCCCCGAGCTTCTCCGCGAGATTGGCCAGTTCAATAGCCTCGCGAAAGGATGGATGGGTGACGCCGACAACCACTGGCGCGCGGCCATCGACAAACTCAAACGTCTTGCGCACAAGCTCCTTGCGCGCCGCCATATCGAGATATTGATATTCCTGCGCCTCAACTCCAGCGGCCACGACCATGCTGGCATTACAATCATCGACGACGTAATCAATCACGCCCCGCAATTGATCGTAATTCACTTTCAAGTCTTCAGTAAAAGGCGTTAACGGCGGAACCACCGTCAACGGGATATCTATCGGAGGCACACCTGCGACCATGTTGGCAGATCCCTTCAACAACGAGTTCTATGTTGCAGCCTAACGCAGATGCGGCATCACTTCAGTGGCGAACAATTCCATATTACGCAGCGCCAGCTCATCTGACATCACGCCAAATTGCAGCATTGCGACAAGATTGTCGACCCCGGTCTGGTCGCGCACTTTTTCAATTTTCTCACGCACGGTTTTGGGCGTACCCGCTATCACTGTGCCGCTGTCTATCAGCGAATCAATGGTGTGCGTACGCGGACGTGATCCAAGCGCCTTGCGCATTTTGACGGTTGCTTTCATCGACGAGATCGACATGTAACCGGGCGGCAGAAGCATTTCCCACGGGTTATAGAGATAATCGTTGAACAAAGATTCCGCGCCGGCCTTCGCCTCTGCGCGTGCGCGCTCTTCCGTCTCCGCAACATAGATCGGCGCTGCCCAGCCTAATTGCTCGCCGCCAGCCTCATAGCCAAACTTCTTCGCCTGATCGCGATACATATTGAGATAGCGCACCACGAGATCTTGCGCGGCAAAGGTCACGAGGAACGGATATTTCCGCTCTGGCGCAGCAGCCCAAGCAATTGTCTCGGATGATCCTTGCGATGGCACCCAGATCGGCGGGTGCGGCGTTTGATAGGGACGCGGCCACAGATTCACATATCTGTTATTATAATGTTCGCCTTCAAACTCGAACGGTCCCGGCCTTGTCCATGCCTGCACGATCATGTCGTGCGCTTCAAGATAACGCTCATGCGAGAACGCCGGATTAATGCCCATGGCGTGATATTCAGTGCCGATGCCGCGGACAAAACCTGCTATCAGGCGCCCGCGTGAAAGCGTATCCAGCATGGCGAACTCTTCAGCAATCGTCATCGGATTGTTGACGAGCGGCAGCGCGCGGCCAAGCACTGCGACTTTGCATGTTGTCGTGCGTTGAATGAGCGCGCTGGCGATGAGATTGGGGGCCGGCATCATGCCATAGGCGGTTTGATGATGCTCATTGACGGCGATGATGTCGAACCCAAGCTTCTCGGCATAGACGAGCTGGTTGATGTAGGAATCATATTCGTCTGCGCCCTTTTTGGGATCGTATAGCGAATTTGGCAGCAGCACCCAGGCAGAGCGATGCTTGTTTCTCTCCACCATATCCAGCGGACGATAAGGCATCAATGTGAAACAGGCGAATTTCATTTTGCGGCTCCGTTGAGAGCTGAAGATTGCAGGAAGCTGACGATATCGTGTGCAGTGGCGTCTGGATGTTCGACGTGCGGCAGGTGTCCGCAACGCTCGACAATGGTCAGCTTTGAGCCGGTTATCAGCGCACGCCAGCGCTCGCCGTAGGCAGCGGGGAATAATCGGTCGCTATCGCCCCAAATAATATGTGTCGGCGTCTTGATGCGGTGCAGCCAGCTTTCGAGCGCAAGGTTGAGCCAACGCGGCTCCCACCCGAGCCTTGTCGCCATATAGCGATTGGCGATCAGCAGATCAGCCTCTTCTTCGGTGGGTTCGCGCGACAGCATCGCATCCGCCAACTTCTGATCGACGACAAGATTGCGCACCGTTTCTTCAACCGACCAGATAAAATTGTCGCCAATAGGCATGCCTTTTATACGTATGCCCGCAGGCGCCATCAGCGTGAGCGATTTAACATTACTCAAATTGCGGCATGCTGCTTCTGCTGCGATCCAGCCACCCAGCGAATGGCCGACAAGGTGCACGCGCTCCTGACCAAAGGATTCGAGGTAATCGAGATAATACATCGCCATGTCTGCGATATTGCGCATCGACCGGGGCGCCGCCGTTGCGCCAAACCCGGGATGTTCGGGAACCAGCACCTCGTAGCGCTGCGCCAGCGCGGCAAAGAAAGAATTCCATTGCGGCAAGCCAGATGCGCCATGCAGGAAAACAAGTTTCTCCCCGGAACCGGCGCTCAATTGCCTCGCGGCGACGTCTCCAACGTGTGCTGTTGTTAGCTGAGACATGAAATCCTCTCGTCAGGCTTTTGTTTTACTGTTGATTGCGAGCGCAGCGATGGACCGCGCCCGCGATTGCCGGAATGGTTACAGCTGAATCTTCAGCCGCTGAACTACCGGCGCCCAGTCAATTCCAGTCTGGCGCACCAGCTTGTTTGAAGCATCTGCATCCATGGGGATGGGATCAAAGCCGATAGCTTCAAAATTACGCTTCAGCGACGGATCAGCGACCACTTTGGCAAGTGCCGCGCTCACCTTGTTCACGATGTCTTTGTGCGTCTTCACAGGTGCGAAGATCATAAAGTGAACGCCTGCATTCAGTTTCGGGAATCCCTGCTCTGCAATAGTTTGCGCTTCAGGAGCCAGTGTCGTGCGGCTGGATTGCAGCACCGAGAGTATTTTGAGATCCCCGTTTCGTACGAAGGAAACCACCGATCCAAGCGCGAAACTGCCGAACGCCAATTCGCCCGTCACCAGATCCTGCGTCGCGCTGCCGCCGCCACGATAGGGCACATGTACGAGGCGCGATTTTGTCTGTTCGGCTATTTCCTCAACAGCCAGATGGTGCAAAAGGCCATAGCCGGCGCTGCCATAGCTCAATCCTTCCGGCTTTGTTTTGCTCCAGGCAATGAGATCGTTGAGGTTGTTGATACTCTTGTTGTTTGTCACGAGCACCGTCGGCGTCACGCCGATGCTGCCGACCGCTGTGAGGTCCTTGACAGGATCGTAGCTGAGGCTTTTGAAGCTGTGGGGATAGGTGGCGATGACGGCGCCGTTGACCAGCAGCGTGCAGCCATCCGGCGTTGAATTTGCGACAAACGCAGTTCCGATATTCCCTGTGGCGCCGGTGCGCGTTTCGATAACGGTGGGAATCTTGAGCAAAGGCTCAATATTCTTGGCCACCAGACGGGCGGCCACGTCGGTCGCGCCTCCGGCTGTGTAAGGCACGACCAGTTTAATCTGGGCGCACTTCAAATCGGCGGCCTGCGCCGTACCGGCCATAAAAAGCACAGCAAGCGTCGATGTTAATATCCGCATGTAGCCCTCCCTGAACGCCCCCCTGTTAGCCAGGGGGCTGTACGAAGCATAGTCGCGAATGTCCTAATCGTAATCCGCTTTTTACCATTCCATAGTATTTTTTTATAATGACAGTCATAAGCTCCCGTCATCGGCGCACGGATCGGGCTTGCCCGGCTAGAGGCGATGTTCAGGCTTTCTTGTCTTTTTGCCAAATTCCGACGACGCTCGCAGCGGCTGCGAATGCCCGGCCGGCACCAATGATTCTGGAGCGCTTTGATGGACCTGCGGCAGATCACCTATTTCATGTGGGTTTTTGAACAGCGCAGCTTCACCAAAGCTGCGCAAAAAGCGGGCGTCGTTCAGCCCGCCCTGAGCATCCAGGTCAAGCGACTTGAGGAAGAACTGGGTGTGAGCCTGTTTGCACGCAATTCCCGGGGCGTGGAGCCGACCAGCTTCGGGGAGCGCTTTTATACGCTTTGCGAACCGATCTTGCGCGACGTGGCGATGGCGCGCAGCAAAATGCTGGAGCTACTGAAACCAGACGTCGTGATGGGGAATTTGCGCTGTGGATTTCCGCCCACATTTTTCAAGGCCGTCGTCGGCAAGGTCGTTGCGCAATTCACCCGCGAAAACCCGCATATGGATTTGCATTTACGCGAAGGCTACGGACGCATACTGACGCAATGGGTGAGCGATGGCGTGCTGGACTTCGCGGTCGGCGCGTGGAGCACGGATATGCCGGGGCTCAATGTGTCGATGGTGTATGAAGAGGAAGTTGTGCTGATTTCCGGGCGTGCGTTGTCGGCGCCGACGTTTTCAATGTGCGATTTCGACGCGCTGTCCGGCTTGCCGCTCATCCTGCCGTCAGCAGCGCAGATTCTTGCGCCGCCCTTGGAGCAATTGATCTCGACGGGACGCCTACGACCAGCCAGCGTCATGCGCGTCGACAGTTATCTTGGCGTGGTCGAGATTGTGCGGCAGGCCGGATTGGCCGGGTTTGTTCCCATCAGCGGCGTTACAGCCGACATGCTGGGCGACAATTTGCACGTCTACCGATTGCCCAATCAAATGCTCGGCCTGCGTTGGCACCTCGTGCATCGTGCGGGGGAGGAATTGCATTCCGGGGCGGTGCGCTTCATCGCCATGCTGGAACGGGCGTTGAACGATGATCGCGCGCGTTTCCTCGAAATGGCGGCGCTGCATCACCCTGCAAAATCGAGGCGGACCAGGTGAAGCATCACGGCTCATGCATCCGTCGGCGCCAAGCGTGCGTATGCTGGGTGTGATATTATTAAGGATTAACAGGCCCCATGCTGCAAGCACTCTGTGTTCCAAGCCTCGCGCGCGCTCTTGGCTGGGCGGGGATTATCCCGTTCGTCGCGCTTTCGCTTTCAGCCGTTTTCACGATTGGGTCGATCAGCCAAACATGGGCCATGGACGCGCTGGCGCTTTATGGGGCGGTCATTTTATCGTTTCTGGGAGGCGCGGTTTGGGGCCTCACGCTTGGTCATGAAGGCGAGGCGCTGCGTCCGGGCGCACAGGGTCTTTTAATCGGCATCGCGGCCTCGCTCGCAGGCTTTGGCGGCGCCCTGACGCCACCTGGCTTTGGTGCGCCGCTAATGATCGCAGGTTTTGCCGCCATGCTGATCTACGATCTTGGCGCGATTGCACGCGGGCTTCTTCCGCAATGGTATCGGCCTTTACGCATCGGACTAAGCGCTGCGGCGACTGGCTCTCTGGCTTTTGCGGCGGTCTTTGGCGCCTAGTTCAAAATATCGCGCAGCGCAGCGGCCAGATTTTCCGGCGCAAAGGGGCGGAATTCAAACACAGCTCTTCTCGCCCCGGCGGGCACTTCCACGCCGCGGAACAAAAGATCCGTCTTGATGATGGGCTTTGGCGCGCCGTCGTTCTCCACCCGCCAGCCCGGATAATAGGGCGCGTTCAGCGTGAGGATGGCGGCTTCGCTGGTGTGAAGATCGACCTCGATGCGATCAACCTCCCAGCTTGCGATCACCGCCATTGCGGCGGCGCCGCGCGCTTTGGGCTTATAGGTTTGCGACAATTCCTCCTCGCCATCGACCATAACTTGCCCCCCTTCCGAAAGACCGGGCGAGGATTCAAGATAATCAACGGAGGCAACTCGAACGTTGCTGCTGATCCATACTGATGGCATTGCCTCGTCGTTGCGATAGACCCATGCGCGAGGCCCTTCCACAAGCGCGGTGAACTTTGCCGGATCGTGCTTGCGCGGCAAGTGCGACAGTGGATGATCAAGGACAAGATAACGTAGCCCGAGGCGCCGGCCGAGTTGGCAATTATAATTGGGGAAGGAGCGAGGAAACGCCCGCCCTGCAACGTCATACGGATTTTCTCCGGGGGCGATCAAGCGATCATATGCGCCAATGCGCAGCGGATTGTAGCCGTTTGTCGCCTCCAGCCCCAATATCATGGCCGCGTTCTGCCATTGCCCGTCCAGCCCGACGATTTCGATGCGCGGCCGATGGCCAACTCCAAGGCTCTGCGCCATGTCGGCCTTGATGATCGAGACGATGCGCGCATCCTCGCCGCGCGGCGCCTCAAGCAGCGCATAAGTAGCGGCAGGCTCGGCGTTGAGCGGAGATCCAGCATTGCGCCAGACAAGCTCGGCGGACGTCCAGATTGTTAGCAACGCCAATGCCTGCCTGCGGCCGCGCGGCCCCAGCGCCCTTTGCAGCAAAAACGCGAGGGCGCCCAGCAGCGCTATCGCCTTGGCGACTTCAAGCGCAGCGGCCCAAGCCATTTGCGACCAACTCGCAAAGACGATCGTCGCAACGATCAGCGCAAGCGAGCCGCAGGCCGCCAGCGCGCAGGCCCAGACAGGCGTCGCAGGTCGACCAAGCTGCACGTAATCAGCGGCCAGATACCCGCACATATAGGCAAGGCCAATCACAAACAGGAACGCGCCGTCATTGGGCCGCCGGAACAGCGACACGCCGGGAGCATATTCAAAAAGCAGCTCGTAGAGCGGCGTAAACCGCCCCAGCGCGTACACGAGCCCGAACACCAGAAGCAACGCCATGACGCGGCGACCGCGCGCAAACAGGCGACCGCCCGCAAGCCCGTGCCAAACCAGAAGCAGCGCTGCGAGACTGCCGCAGAACATGTAATTGAACGCACGGTCGCTATCGTCGACGCCCGGCAACGTAGCGCCGCCCGGCCCCCATCCTCTCGCACCAGCCTCCAGCGAGCCAAAGACATTGGGCGCAAAAAACGTCGCAAGGTTCAGCGGATTGAGCGAGGAGCGCAGCGCAACATCCACGGACACGGCGGGCCGGTTCGACAAGGATATGAATTGCAGGCTCAAAAGCAGCGGCAAGGCCAGCAGCGCCAACGCGCCACAGCCCATCAGCAGGATCACCGGCGCGCGGCTTTTCAAATAGCGCATCAGCGGAGGCTGCACGCTCACATGAGCGACAAAAGCAACCAGCAATGCGAAACAAAGCAGCAACGGAACCTGGCTGCGTCCCAACGCTATCTGCGACGAAACGAGCGCAAACCCCGCCGCCGCCCACAGGCTTCGACGATCAAGCGCCGCGTGCATCAGCAACAGCGCGACAGGAAACAGACCATAGATGCAGATGATGCCGACATGGTTCATCCGCCCCGACACCACGCCGCCAAGCATGAAGACGATACCAGCCAGCACGGAGGCCGTAAGCGGCCAGCCTTGGCGCCAACCATGAACGATGATTGCAGAGCCGCCCAACAGCAGGTGCGCCAACACAAACGCGTCAAATGCAAACAGCGACGGCGCCGGGTTGATATAGGCCCAGACCAGAAACGGCAGCGCGAAAATCAACGATTGCGGATCGGCGACACTCGGGTGGCCAGCATAATGATAGGGGTTCCAGAACGGCGAGGCGCCGCTTTCAATGGACGCAGCCATGAACCGATAGAAGGCATAAAATTGATTTTTGGAATCCCATGGCACAACTTGATCGTGCAGGAACCATTGCAGAAAAGCCGCGCCCCAGACGATGGCAAGCAAAGCGAAGCCAAGCGCCACGTAGCGCCCCCCGCTAAAACTCCAACCCGACGGATCAGGTGCGTACGCTTTAATGGCCGCGCTCGAAAGCCCAGCCCGAAAGCCGGTCATCGCGATCCCCCACAAATCTGGCCGCTCCTTCTACCGGGAACTAGCCACAAAGCTTATCTTGGGACAGAACGGTAACCCCGGGCAAGCTATTTTAAGAGTAATGCCTCGACCCAGCCGACCTGCATGTGTTCTGGAACCGACGCCTCCACCCTCACGTCAGAGAGACCGTAACCAATTTGCTGCAGAATAACGCTCTGGCTCTTGACGAGCGGAACGAACCGGGCGAACCAGACGCGCGATGAACAACACAAGCCAGACCTTCACCTTCACCGGCGTCGAGATCGACGAACCGCTGCGCGAAATCCGCCTGCGCTACAGGTTGGGCGGGCACGCGTTCATCGAGCGCATCGTTTTCCACGCACCGCTGCCAGCGCAAGGCTCGCCGCTGCGCGCGCCCTTTGAGGCGGCGCTGGAGCTGCTGCATCTTGCGGCGGGCGTCAGCTATTACAAAACCAGCCTGCCGCATCGCATGCGCATCGAAAGCGCCGCGCTGGAGGCTGGCCAGCGGCAGTTCTTGCAAGAACTCTATGTAAACGGGCTTGGCGAATTCGGCGTACGCAACGAGATTGACGTCGCCTCGCGCGTCGATTTCCTTTCGGCACCCTGCGCAGATTTGCCTGTGCGGCAGGCCTCCAACGCTGTCCTGCCCCGCCGTAGCGCAGTTTTGATCGGCGGCGGAAAAGACTCGCTCGTCAGTATCGAGGCTCTGCGCAAAAGCGGCGAGCCGATGGTCCTGTTCGCCGTCAACCCGAAGAAGCCGATACTTGATTGCGCTGCTGCAAGCGGGCTTCCCTTCGTCCGCGTGGAGCGCCACCTCGACCCGCTATTGTTCGAGCTGAACGCCAGCGGTGCGCTCAACGGCCATGTGCCAATTACGGCCATCGTCAGCTTTATCGCTGTGGGCGCCAGCTTTGTGGAGGGTTTCGACGCGGTGATCTTGTCCAACGAACGCTCGGCCAACCAGGGCAACATGTTCGCCAATGGGCGGGAGATTAACCACCAATACTCGAAAACCACTGCGGCAGAGCGCGATATTTCGAGCATGATCGCTCGCCATATTCATGGTGGGCTCGATTATTTCTCTCTGTTGCGTCCGTTGTCGGAAGCGCACATCGCCACGCTCATGGCGCGCGAGCCGCGGTATGACGCTGCGTTCACATCATGCAATCGCGCGTTTCAGCTCAACCCGAAGACGCCGCCCGCACGCTGGTGCGGCGATTGTCCAAAGTGTCGTTTTTCATTTTTGATGCTCGCGGCGCCAATGGGTCGCGCACGCATAGAGTGCGCGTTCGGCAAGAACATGCTGGACGATGAGGCGCAGCTGGCTGGCTTCGAGGAGCTGGTGGGATTGTCTGGCCACAAGCCATGGGAATGCGTCGGCGAAATTGCTGAAAGCGCTGCGGCGCTGCTGAAACTGGCGCAGGATCCGCAATGGCGCGATGTGGCAATCGTAAGCGCGCTTGCGCCGCGCATCTCTACCCTGATGCGTGATCCTGACAGCGTCTGGCGCGCGCTGATGACGCCCTCAAAAGATCATCTGCTGCCAGCGCGCTTTGAGAAGATGCTGCATGACTATCTTTGATGACAAGCGCACCGCCGCAATCTGGGGCTTTGGTCGCGAAGGCCGCGCCGCGCTTGATTATTTAAAGCAGCGTCATCCGCACCTCGCGATCACTATCTTAAACGACACGCCGCTGCTGGAGGCGCAGAACGACGTGCGCGTTCTGATCGGCGCCGAAGCTTCAAAGGCGCTGGCGGGCGGGGCTTTTGATGTCGTCGTGAAAAGCCCCGGCATCAGCCTGTACCGCAGCGAGATAGCATCCGCCAAAGCGGCGGGAACGCGCTTCACCTCTGGCGTGAACCTGTGGTTCGCCGACAACCCGCAAGCGCATACGATTGCTGTCACCGGAACCAAAGGCAAAAGCACGCTGGCGCGCCTGCTCCACCACATGCTTACCCACGCGGGGCGAGACGTTTCGCTCATCGGCAATGTAGGAATTGCCGCTCTGGGACAGGCGCCAGGGCGCGATCATACTGTCCTGGAATTATCCTCCTACCAGATCGCCGATCTTGAGGCGTCCCCCAGCATAGCGCTCGTCACCAATCTCTACGTTGACCATACGCCATGGCACGGAAGCGTTGCGCAATATCATCACGACAAGTTGCGGCTGCTCGCAAACCCCCGCACGCCAGCCGTTCTCAACGCCAATAGCGAGAAGCTGGTGGCGGCTGTGGGCGCGCGCGAAAACATCATCTGGTATGGACGCGAGGACGGCTTTCATGTTCGCGGGAGCGAGCTGTACTGGCAAAGCAGCCCCATTGATGCGTCCAGTTTCCCGCTGCGCGGCAGCCATAATCTTGAAAACCTTGCAGGCGCCTGCGCGTTGCTCGACCATATTGGATTGCATGACGTTCGCGCACGCGTCGATCTTTCCGGCTTTGCGCAATTACGCCATCGGCTCGAAGAGTTCACAAGCGCGGACGGACGCATCTGCGTGAATGATTCCATATCAACCGTGCCAGAAGCGACGCTCGTGGCGCTTCGCGCATACGCTGACAGGAAGATAACGTTGTTTCTGGGCGGCGCAGATCGTGGCCAGGATCATGCGCAATTGCTGAATTACCTGGGCGCCGCCAACATTGCAGGCGTCATCCTACTGCCAGATACAGGCACCCGCATTGCGCAAGAAATGGCCGCGCGCCAATGGCCTTTTGTAGTGACGGTGGTGAAGAATTTAGCCGAGGGCGTAGCGATCGCGCAGAAGCAAGCCCCCGCTGACAGCGTGTTCCTGCTGTCGCCGGCGGCGCCAAGCTTTGGACAGTTCCGCGACTTTGAAGAGCGCGGCGACAAATTTATTGCGCTCTGCAAAAGCTGACGGGATCAGCGGCCACGCGATTTATCTTTGGATACCAGCGCAAGCGTCGCGTCCGATATGGATGGATCAAACCAAAAAGGCCTGATTCCGGTCTCGATCAGCGTCATGACAATGTTGACAAGCTCGGGCGGCAGGCCAGCGCCCCGGCATACGCGCGAGCAGCATCTCTTTGCCGCCCGCGTGAGTTCAATCGTTTGCCGCGTCTCCAGCTTGAGTGCATCAAGCTCATCGTCCTCCAGCAGTACGTAATTGCAGTGCTCCCACCTCGCAGCCGGGCACGATGTCGTCCTTGTCCGCCTCGCCGATTCCGGGAACCACCTTCTGGTAGCGGATTCGCTGTTTTGTTTTGCGGCTGACCTGATGAAACGAGACTGCGCCGTCGGCGCGCGTGGCGCTGACAATGCGCACCGGGATCGTCACCAGCGACAAACGCAAGTGACCTTTCCAAAACGAACGAACGGCTGCCACCATGAATGAACTCGTTTGTTTTCAATACAAGAATTGCAAATCAGCAACGTAGCGCAAGGGCGTTCGTTCCAGAACCGGGCGACCTCAGGCTTGATCTTGGCTATTTTTTTTCTTTATCCGCGCATTCTTTTGCCGAGACGTTGTCGCGGGCCTTACAAATGGCTATAAGGCGGCCAATTGGTGAGGAGTCGGTCGGCGCATGAAAATCGCAGATTCTATCGACGGCGCCTACAAGCCCTCTGAAGACGAGGCATTCATGAGCGAGCGGCAGCGCGATTATTTTCGTCGCAAGCTGCTGGCGTGGAAAGACGACATTTTGCGCGAAAGCCGCGAAACGCTTGTCGCGTTGCAAACAGAGAATGAAAACCATCCCGACATCGCCGACAGGGCATCGTCGGAAACCGATCGCGCAATTGAATTGCGCGCCCGTGATCGCCAGCGGAAGCTGATTTCAAAAATCGATTCAGCCCTGCAGCGCATAGAGGAAGGCGTTTACGGTTTCTGCGAGGAAACTGGTGAGCCGATTGCCCTGAAGCGGTTGGACGCTCGCCCGATCGCCACGCTCTCTGTCGAGGCGCAGGAGCGCCATGAGCGGCGTGAAAAGGTCTATCGGGACGATTGAGCGGCTTTCACCGCGTTTGAATAAAAACGGCTCTGCTCGCGCAGGGCCGTTTTTGTTTATATAGGCTCGACGCTCGTAAAGCCTAGCGCCCGAGCAATTTCTTCATTTCCTCTTCCAGCGCGTCCAATGGATCTGCGGGAGCCGGGCTGGATGCGGACGCGTCCGGCGCGGTGTCGCTGGATGTCGCCTGCGGGACTTTGGGGGCATACGCTGGCGAGCCAACCGGGGGCGCAGAGGTGGCTCCCGAGCCAGCGAGCGCGCCCGGCCCCTGCAGACTGGGCGCAGAGCGCATCAGGGCGGGACCGCCCATCCCGGGAGGGTTCAGCGGACCCGCTGGCGGGCGCAGCGACGGCGGCGAAGCGGGAGAGAAAGGCTTGCTCGAAGGAGAATTGCTCCCCGAAGAAGAATCACTCGAAGAAGAATTGTCGGTCACTGGAGCGGCAGGTTGATTTGGCCGCAGCGGCGGCATAGCAGGGCCACGCATTGGCTGCTGGAGAGGTGCGGAAGGCGCGCCGGGTAGAGGCCTCATTGGCGCTTCAACGCCTGACTCTGTTTCCGACCCAGGACGCACATCAGCAGCAAAGCGCTTGGGCGGCGGCGCTGGCATTGGCGGCGGCGCCGGCTTGCCCGGGGGAAGCGGCGCACGCGCAGCCGACGGCGGAGCGGAGGCTGGGGCAGGAATCGCTTCAGAACGGGGTGCCTGAGCCGGCTTTACATCCAAACCGGATCGCTGCTCGGGCGGCGGGGCTATCGAGGCGGCAGGTCGCGCACTCTCGGCGGTTTCAGCGGGATCATGATCATCATAGCCCGCTCCGATGGCCGCCGCATCGCGGACGCTTCGAGCTTCCTGCGCGGGCGTTGCGGCAGCGGATATGCCCGCAGCTTGTGCGCGAACGATGGTTGATTCGATCAAAATATCATTGGGACCGCCGATCATCACCAGATGTTCGATATTGTCCCGGCGCACGATCACGAGCTGGCGATGACGGTCCAGATCATAGGCGTCGACCACGCCGAGACGCGGTTGACGCGCCCGCCCGCCGCCGCCCCGCAAGCGACGTCCAAACAACAGCCGGTAGAGCAGCACCAAAATAAGGGCGACAAGCAAAACAGCTGCGGCGCCGAGAATCCAAAGGAGAATTTTGTTGTCGCCGATCATGTTGGTCATAAACTGCCTTCGCGGCTCGACTGCGCCCGTGCCAAATGGCTTACCTGCTTAAGTGTA
>CAMCUC010000008.1 GCA_945878875.1 Rhizobium sp. Q54 | reverse complement strand
AAACAGCGCGAAAGGATCAAACGCCAGACTATCCAACATCGACGCTTGCAGCACCGCAAGATCGCCGCTTAATATCAACCCCATGATGAGGCCGAAACTCCGCTAATCTAAGCCCCAATCTGAGCCAAATGTTCTGACGACGGACACCGTTCGCGAGCGTAGCTTTTTTGTATTATAGACTGAATTGAACCGCCGGGATGTTCCCGGCGGTCTTGTTTTACGCTGGGGCGACAGGCCTAACAGCGCTGCGTCAAGGCGCGTCCGGTGCGATCCACGAGAATGCTGTCGCGTCGATCCGTGACGTAGCAGCGCCCGGGGCCGTCACGGTCGCCGGTGCAACGCCGCCGACAACCGCGCCCACCGGCCCGCCGACAACCGCGCCGGCGACGGCGCCGGTCGCAGTTCCCGCCGTTTGCTAATCCGAGGCGCAAGCGCCGAGGCTGGTGGATAAAAAAATTGCTATCAATGCTCTTTGCATCCGTAACCCCTCCATTGTCACCACCCGAAGGCAACGCAGGTTAGCCGCAGCGGTTTCGCGGGAGGGCGCAGAGACATTGTGGCGGGCGGGAGCTTGGGCGAATGTGAGCTTGAGAACCCCTCATCCGACGCCGCTAAATGCGTGCAAATTGCATCGATACGCCCATCGTGCGCAGCACACGCGCGACGGTTGCGAAGCTTGGGTTGCCGTCGCTGGAGAGCGAGCGATAAAGACTCTCTCTCCCCACGCCAATTTCCCTTGCGAGTTCCGACATGCCCTTTGCGCGGGCAATCACGCCTATCGCATGCGTGACGTATGAAAAATCATCCTCTGCGATAGCCTTTTCAACTGCGGCGTTGAGATATTCGGCGATGTCCAGTTTGTCATTGAGAGTGGACGCACTACCCCGCGGTATGGTTTTGGTCGACATGGCTTTTCTCCTGCCCGACGAACCTTGCCCGATGAACCTTGAGTGTGCTAGTCTGTATTATAAAGGATACGTTTCGGCAAATTCCAGTGCGCTTCTTTCCCCAGCGGGCTTTTTCCGCTACGCACGCGCAAACGCATTGCGGCATTAGCCTGCCGCCTCACGCCTTCCGGGACTTCAAGATGCACGTCTATCGCACGCACACCTGCGGCCAGCTCCGCGACACCAACGACGGCGAAACCGTCCGCATCAGCGGCTGGTGCCACCGCATCCGCGACCATGGCGGCGTGCTGTTCATCGATTTGCGCGACCATTACGGCATGACGCAATGCGTGGTGGACCCGGATTCGCCCGCTTTCAAACTTGTGGAAACCTTCCGCGCCGAATGGTGCGTGCGCCTCGACGGCAAGGTGCGCATCCGCCCGGAAGGCACCGGCAATGCCGACATGCCCACCGGCCAGATCGAGCTTTACGTGACCGGCGCCGAGGTGCTCGGGCCTTCCGCCGAACTGCCGCTGCCGGTGTTTGGCGATCAGGATTATCCGGAAGAAACGCGCCTGCGCTATCGCTTCCTCGATCTGCGCCGGGAGCGTCTGCATCGCAACATCATGCTGCGCGGCAAGGTGGTTGATTATCTGCGCGCAGGCATGAAGGGGCAGGGTTTCAACGAATTTGCGACCCCCATTCTCACCGCTTCCTCGCCTGAAGGCGCACGCGATTTCCTTGTGCCGTCGCGTCTGCATCCGGGCAAGTTTTACGCTCTCCCCCAAGCGCCGCAGCAATACAAGCAGCTGTTGATGATGGCGGGTTTCGACCGCTATTTCCAGATTGCGCCGTGCTTCCGCGACGAAGACCCGCGCGCCGACCGTCTGCCGGGCGAGTTCTACCAGCTCGACATCGAGATGAGCTTTGTGACGCAGGACGACGTGTTCGACGCCATGGAGCCCGTCATTCGCGGCGTGTTCGAGCAATTTGGAAACGGAAAGCCCGTCACCCAGAAATTCCCGCGCATTCCTTACGCTGAATCGCTGCGCAAATACGGCACCGACAAGCCGGACCTGCGCAATCCGATTGTGATGCAGGACGTGAGCGAGCATTTCCGCGGCTCGAACTTCAAGGTCTTCGCGCGCATGTTGGAGGTCGAGAAGAACGCGGTGTGGGCGATTCCCGCGCCCGGCGGCGGCAGCCGCACCTTCTGCGACCGCATGAATTCATGGGCGCAGAGCGAAGGCCAGCCTGGCCTTGGATACATCTTCTGGCGTGAGACGGACGGCAAGATCGAGGGCGCAGGTCCCATCGCCAACAACATTGGCCCCGAGCGCACGGAAGCCATTCGCGCACAGCTGGACGTGAAGGCTGGCGACGCCGTGTTCTTCGCCGCCGGCGATCCCGACAAGTTCTACAAATTCGCCGGCGACGCCCGTTCGCGCGCGGGTAAAGAGCTGAACCTGATCGACGAGAACCGCTTTGAACTGGCGTGGATCATCGACTTCCCGATGTATGAATGGAACGAGGATGAGAAGAAGGTCGACTTCTCGCACAATCCGTTCTCGATGCCGCAGGGCGGCATGGACGCGTTGCAAAATCAGGACCCGCTGACCATCAAGGCGTTCCAGTACGACGTGGCCTGCAACGGCTATGAGCTGGCCTCGGGCGGCATCCGCAACCATCGCCCCGAGGGCATGGTGAAGGCGTTCGAGATCGCCGGCTACGGTGAAGAGACGGTTATCGAGCGCTTCGGCGGCATGTATCGCGCGTTCCAGTACGGCGCGCCGCCCCACGGCGGCATGGCGGCGGGCGTGGACCGCATCATCATGCTGCTGGCGGGCGAGCAGAACTTGCGCGAAGTGGCTCTGTTCCCCATGAACCAGCGTGCCGAAGACTTGCTGATGGGCGCCCCCAACGAGGCCACCAACGCGCAATTGCGCGATCTGCATCTGCGGTTGAACTTGCCTGAGAAGGGGTGAGTTAAGCTTCGACTCTGTGCGCGTCATCCCGGCGACGGCTGGGACCCACGACAGGCCGCGAGCTCGCAAGCCTGCAGTGGGTGGCGGCCTTCGCCGCCATGACGGGGCAGGGATGATGAGGACGCGCGCGCTCAAAGCCCACAGCTCCGGCCCCGCTTCCGTTATCCGCCGTTTCCTGACATTGTGGGAACGGAATAACCATCCGGCAGAGAGCGTCCTTGACCCCCGTCACCTGTACCATTATCGCCAAGAACGAGGTTGATCGCATCGCTCGCGCGATTGAATCCGTGCGCGGGCTTGTGGACGAGATCCTCATTATCGATTCCGGCTCGACCGACGGCACGCAGGCGTTGGCGGAAAGCCTTGGCGCCCGGGTGGTTTTCAATGAATGGGTTGGCTATGGCCAGCAAAAGCGCTTTGCCGAAGATCAGGCGCGCAACGACTGGATTTTGAATCTCGACGCCGACGAATGGCTGTCGGACCAGCTGCGCGCCGAGCTGTTTGGCTTGCTTGCCACGCCGCCCAAAGTCTCCACCTACAAGATGCGCGTGACCATCGTTTACCCGCACCGTGAGCGCCCGGCACCCTTTGCAGATTCCACAATATGCCTGCGGCTCTACGACAAAACGCGTGCGCGCTTTCGCGACAGCACCGTGCATGACAATGTGCCGCAAGAGCGCGACACGATGATGCTGCGGGGCAGGGTGTGGCATAAGTCCTTCCGCAGCCTCGCCGATGTGGTGCGCAAGGAACTGGTCTATTTCGAATTGCAGCAGAGCGTGAAGCGCAAAAGCCGCGTTGAGCTTCTGCTGCGGCTGCCCATCGAATTTCCGTGGCAATTCTTCCGCTATTACGTGCTCGCCCGCCATGCGTTCGGCGGCGCCTACGGCTTTGCGGCGGCCAGCGTTCTGGCGTTCATGCGTTTTATGCGTGTTGTTATTTTGCTGAAATGGTGAGCGCAAAAGTATCCTCCCGATTCGGACACGTTGCGTACTTGGCCTGTGCGGAAAGTCCTGTTTTGATGCAGATGCGCCAGGGCAAGGTTTAGTGTTTCGTTAGCTATAAATATTACAGATCGCGCTTTCGGCTTGCTGTTCGCACGCGATCTCGAACGTTTGTTGGCTCTCCCGATTCGGCCCTGTTTTGTGCCTTCCTTGTCCTCAAACGCCCCATTTTGATGCGCTCTTGTCGGCGCTGCGTTCAAGGTGTTGATAAGTCGTTCATGTTTGGGGCGTGAAAAACGGCTTGTGCGAGAGGCGCGCGCCGTCCTTTATAGCGGCTGCAATTTTGGCTCGCGCGCTGCGCGGTCGGGGGAAGTTCATGGCCGTCAAAATGTCTGAAGACCTGCGCACGGGCGCGCTCGTCTATCATCGCTTGCCCAAACCCGGGAAACTCGAAATCCAGGCCACCAAGCCGCTGGGCAATCAGCGCGATCTGGCGCTGGCCTATTCGCCCGGCGTGGCGGCGGCCTGCGAGGCCATCGTCGATAATCCAGCGGAGGCGGCCAACCTCACCATTCGCCAGAACCTCGTCGGCGTCATCACCAACGGCACTGCGGTGCTGGGGCTGGGAGACATCGGCCCGCTGGCGTCCAAGCCAGTGATGGAGGGCAAGGCGGTCCTGTTCAAGAAATTTGCCGGCATTGACGTGTTCGACATCGAGATCGAGCAGCGCGACATCGATAAATTCGTCGATACGGTCGCGGCGCTTGAGCCCACGTTCGGCGGCATCAACCTTGAGGACATCAAGGGGCCCGATTGTTTCGAGATCGAGGAAAAGCTGCGCGCGCGCATGTCGATCCCCGTGTTCCACGACGACCAGCACGGCACCGCGATCATCGTCGGCGCCGCCGTGCGCAACGCGCTGGAATTTGCGGGCAAGAAAATCGGCGATGTGAAAATCGTCTGCTCCGGGGCTGGCGCGGCGGCGCTTGCCTGCCTTAACCAGCTTGTGGCGCTGGGCGCCAGGCGGGAAAATATCTTCGTCAGCGATCTGGAAGGCGTGGTCCACAAGGGCCGCAACCAGCTGATGGACCGCTGGAAGGAAGTTTACGCGCAGGAGACGAGCGCGCGCACGCTGGGCGACATCATCGAGGGGGCGGACGTGTTCCTCGGCCTTTCGGCGGCAGGCGTGCTGAAGCCCGAAATGGTCAAGCGCATGGGCGAACGCCCGCTCATTCTGGCGCTCGCCAACCCGACGCCCGAGATCATGCCGGAAGAAGCGCTGGCGGCGCGGCCGGACGCGATGATCTGCACCGGGCGCTCAGATTATCCCAATCAGGTCAACAACGTCCTGTGCTTCCCCTATATTTTCCGGGGCGCGCTCGACGTGCACGCCACGACCATCAACGAAGAGATGAAGCTCGCCGCCGTCGAGGCGATTGCGCAATTGGCGCGCGAGGCGCCGTCCGACGTTGTGGCGCAGGCCTATGGCGGCTCGGCGCCGCTGTTTGGCGCCGATTCGCTCATTCCCTCGCCGTTCGATCCGCGCCTGATCCTGCGCATCGCGCCCGCCGTCGCCAAGGCCGCGATGGACACGGGCGTGGCTCGCAAGCCGATTGAAGATTTCGACGCCTATATCGAGCAGCTCGGACGGTTCGTGTTCCGCTCCGGCTTCCTGATGAAGCCGGTGTTTGCGCAGGCCAAGTCCGATCCACGCCGCGTGATCTATGCGGACGGCGAAGACGAGCGCGTGCTGCGCGCCACTCAAGTTGTGCTGGAGGAGGGGCTGGCGGTGCCGATCCTCATCGGTCGCCCGTCCGTGGTGGAAAAGCGCATTGAGCGTTTCGGCCTGCAAATCAAGCCGGGGCGTGATTTCGAGCTGGTGAACCCTGAGGACGATCCGCGCTATCGCGATTACGTGCAGACGCTGATCGAGGTCGCGGGCCGCAAGGGCGTGACGCCGGACGCTGCGCGCACGCTGGTGCGCACCAACAATACGGTGATCGGGGCGGTGGCTCTGCGTCGCGGCGATGCGGATGCGCTTATCTGCGGGCTGGAGGGGCGCTTCTCGACGCGCCTGCGCTACATCAAGGACATCGTGGGCCTTGCGCCCGGCGCCAGCGATTTCTCGGCGCTGTCGATGCTGATTACCCAGCATGGCGCGTATTTCCTTGCCGATACGCATGTGCGCTCCAACCCGACCGCTGCCGAAATCGCTGACATGACCATTGGCATCGCCGAGCATGTGCGCCGCTTTGGCCTGACGCCGAAAGTGGCGCTGCTGGCCGACAGCGATTTTGGCGGCAGCGATTCGCCCTCGGCGCTGAAAATGCGCGCGGCGGTGGAGATGGTGCGGATGGTTAATCCGACGCTGGCGGTGGATGGCGAGATGCAGGCGGACACTGCCCTGTCACAGGCGATCCGCGACCGCGTGATGCCCAATTCGCGCTTTACGGGCGAGGCCAATGTGCTTGTGATGCCCAATCTCGAATCGGCGAATATCGCATTCCAGCTTGTGAAAATGCTAGCCGACGCTTTGCCCATCGGCCCCATTCTGATGGGTGCTGCCAAGCCCGCTCATGTGCTCACGCCCTCCGTCACCGCGCGCGGCATCGTCAACATGACGGCGATTGCGGTAGCCGAAGCGCAGGCGCATGATAAATGTGACCCCGCCTAGCAGGCGGGACAGCCTTCAAAAGCGAGCGCCAAAAGCAAAAAAGCTCCGGTTTCCCGGAGCTTTTTCGTCTTAAAAGGCCGGATGGATCAGACCGAGTAGTACATGTCGAACTCGACCGGATGCGGGGTCATTTCGAAACGCATCACGTCCTGCATCTTCAGCTCGATATAGCTGTCGATGAAGTCGTCGTTGAACACGCCGCCGGCCTTCAGGAACGCGCGATCCTTGTCGAGGTTCTGGAGAGCCTCGCGCAGCGAGCCGCAAACGGTCGGGATCTTCTTCAGCTCCTTCGGGGGAAGGTCGTAGAGATCCTTGTCCATGGCTGCGCCCGGATCAATCTTGTTGATGATGCCGTCGAGGCCAGCCATCAACATCGCGGCGAACGCGAGGTAGGGGTTGGCGGTCGGATCGGGGAAGCGCACTTCAACGCGCTTCGCCTTCGGGTTGTTGGTCCACGGAATACGGCACGAAGCGGAGCGGTTGCGCGCCGAATAGGCGAGCAGCACGGGGGCTTCATAGCCGGGCACAAGGCGCTTGTAGGAATTCGTCGACGGGTTCGTGAACGCGTTGAGCGACTTGGCGTGCTTGATGATGCCGCCGATGTACCACAGGCATTCCTGCGACAGGTCAGCATACTTGTTGCCGGCCATGATCGGCTTGCCGTCTTTCCAGATCGACTGGTGAACGTGCATGCCCGAACCGTTATCGCCGAAGATGGGCTTGGGCATGAAGGTCGCGGTCTTGCCATAGCTCTGGGCGACTTGATGGATGCAGTATTTGTAGACCTGCATGTGGTCGGCCATCGTGGTCAGCGTGCCGAACTTGAGGCCAAGTTCATGCTGTGCTGAGGCCACTTCGTGATGGTGCTTCTCGACGACGGCGCCCATGGACTGCATCGCTGCAAGCATTTCGCCGCGCATGTCCTGAGCCGAGTCGATCGGGGGGACCGGGAAATAGCCGCCCTTGGTGCGGACGCGGTGGCCGAGGTTTCCGCCCTCGTAATCCATATCCGAATTGGTTGGCAGTTCGATGGAATCGAGCTTGAAGCCCGTGTTGTAGGGCTCTGCGGCGAAGCGCACGTCGTCAAACACGAAGAATTCAGCCTCGGGGCCGACGAATACGGTGTCGCCGATGCCTGTCGACTTCAGGTAAGCCTCCGCCTTTTTGGCGATGCCGCGCGGATCTCGATTGTAGGGCGCGCCCGTGGACGGCTCCAGAATGTCGCAGCTGATGACCATGGTGGACGCCGCGAAGAAGGGGTCCATGCAAGCGGTCGTGGGGTCCGGCATGAGGATCATGTCGGATTCATTGATTGCCTTCCAGCCAGCGATCGACGAACCGTCGAACATCGTGCCTTCCGAGAAGATTTCCTCGTCAACGAGAGAAATGTCGAACGTGACGTGCTGCCACTTTCCGCGCGGATCGGTGAAACGGAAGTCCACATACTTGACGTCATTATCCTTGATCGCCTTGAGGACGTCCTGGGCGGTCTTCATGTCGATGCCTTTCTGGTCTGCTGACTGCGGTTGAGAAAGCTTTAAGCGCGTTAAATTGCGTCCGGGCCGGTTTCACCGGTCCTGATGCGGATCGCGCCTTCGATGTTCGATACAAATATCTTGCCATCGCCGATGCGGCCCGTCTGGGCGGCCTTGCGAATGGCTTCCACGGCGCGATCAAGCATCTCGTCGTTGAGGACGACCTCGATCTTCACCTTGGGTAGGAAATCGACGACGTATTCAGCGCCGCGATAAAGTTCGGTATGGCCTTTCTGACGGCCAAAGCCCTTGGCCTCGGTTACGGTAATGCCCTGAAGTCCCGCCTCCTGCAGCGCTTCCTTCACTTCATCCAGCTTGAAAGGCTTAATGATCGCCTCAATCTTTTTCATGCCGTTACCGCTCCCGATGCGGTCCCCGCGCGTCATGCGACGCCCGTGAGGAACTCGTTTGGCTCATAGCACCTGCCATGCCAAGATTCTATCCACAAAACGGCTGCTGCGCACAGGGGAGAGATTCAAACGCGGGCAGGGGCGCGCTATTTGGTGGGCGGGGTGATTAATAATTGTGCAGTCAGGATTAAATTATAGGCGCCGATCGTGTCGTCCCGACGAAGGCCGGGACCCACGACAGGCAATAGCTGGCAGCTTGCCGTGGATGGCGGCCGTCGCCGCCATGACGCGGTCCGGGGGCGCAAAAGAGCGGGCTGGAAGCCCGCGGTCCAAAGGGGCTGTCCAAATCTCCTTACCCAACGCAGAAGACCCGCCGTTCCCTTACGGAAGCGGCGGGTCTTCTGCGGGGCTGTTACGAAACCGGATCCTTCTCGGGCGTGAATGTCCGCCTGAACGGTTCGGCGCTTTCGATTAATTGCGGGATCGTGGCGCGTACGCCGCTGCCCAATTGCTGAAGCGATATTTCTCGCCCGTTAGAAAAGCGTACGCCGTCGCGATAGGCGCCTGAGTCCAGACGGACAAAGGTGACCATTTCGCGAGCGCCGACGCCCAATGCAACGCGAACGGCTGGCGGGAGATTATCCAGCTCCAGCCGCGTATCGTATTGGACGCAGACAGCTGTTCCGCAATCGCCCGGGGAAGCCAGCCCAAGACTGCCCGAGGTGAAGCGCGTGGTCTGATAAATCTCACCCTCGCGCGCAGGACGCGAGGCGTACATTTCCAGCGAGTAATCGCACATTGGCGGACGCTCCTTGATGCGCCCTCCCAGCCTGCGAAAGCAACTAGCGCCAGAAACCGGCCCGCCCAGGGGTGCCGCAAGAAAAATCTCTTCCCGTTCAGGGCGCTGGCTCAATCGGCGCATTTGGTGTCGAGGCCCATTGCGTCCACGAGCCGTCATAAAGACGCGGCGCCGGTTTGCCTGCGCACGCCAGCGCGAAATTGATGACAGCCGCCGTAACCCCGGACCCGCACGACGTGATGATCGGTGCGTCCGGATCAAGCCCGGCCTCATGGAACGCCGCCAGCAAATCGGCGGGCGGCTTCATGCGGCCATTGGCGATCAGCTTGCCGATTGGCAGGTTGCGCGCGCCCGGCATGTGGCCGGACGGCAGGCCAGGGCGGGGCTCTGGCGCTGCGCCCGAAAAGCGCTCTGCCGAACGCGCATCCGCCACCTGCGCGGTGTGGTTCTTCAGCGCCGCCGCTACGTCCTCAATGCTCGCGACGGCGCCGCTGTTGAGCTGCGCGTTAAAGATCGCGGGCTCCGGTTCGGCCTCGCCTGATTCTATTGGCAAGCCCGCCGCGCGCCATGCTGGCAGGCCGCCGTCGAGCACATATAACTTGCGTGCGCCGAAGGTTTGCAAGCTCCACCAAGCGCGCGGGGCTGAGAACAGGCCGAGCGAATCGTAGACCACGACGGTCATGGAATCAGACACGCCCAGCGCGCCCATGGCTTTGGCGAAGCTTTGCGCATCCGGCAACATATGCGGCAGGCCGCTGGTGGGATCGGAGATCGCGTCAATGTCGAAGAAGACCGCGCCGGGAATGTGGCCCTGCGCAAATTCGGTGCGCGGATTGCGCCCGGCGGTCGGCAAATGCCATGAGGCGTCTAGGATGGCGAGGTCAGGACTGCCGAGTTGCTGCGCGACCCATTGCGGGGAGACGAGCGGGGAATCGGTCTGGCTCATGGCTGGATCTCCTTTGGCGCAGTGTCATCAAAGCACATGCGGGCGCCCCGCGTCGATTGCGCTTCACATCGTGCGCGCTCTGGGCCAAAACTAGAGCCGAAAAACAACGTTCGGGGGAAAGTTTGGTCAGGTCGGACACGGACAACACAGCGATCATCGTCGGCGGCGGCATCGGCGGGCTTTGCACGGCGATTGCGCTTGCGCAAAACGGCTGGAGCGTGCGCGTGCTGGAGCAGGCGCCGCAATTTGGCGCCATCGGCTATGGAATCCAGCTGGGCCCCAACGTGTTTCCGATGTTCGAACGACTTGGCGTGGCGCAAGCCGTGCGGGCCAAATGCGTGTTCCCCGGCAACGTGTGGATGTATGACGCGTTCGACGGGCAACCCGTGACTCGCGTGCGCACGGACGCGGATTTTGTGCAGCGCTATGGCCACCCCTATGTCGTCATTCATCGCGTTGATTTGCACAATTTGTTGGTCGCACAATGCCTGAAATATCCCGCCATTCATCTCGATGAAAACGCCGCCGTCACGAGCTTTGAGGATTTCGGCGATCATGTCGTCGTGTTGACGCAGGACGGGCGCCGCGTTGAGGGCGCTTTCGTCGTCGGCGCCGACGGCATTCGCTCGCGCCTGCGTACGCTGATGATTGGCGACGGCGACCCGACGATGATCGGCTATGTCGCCCATCGCACCATCGTGCCGCTTGATCAGGCGCCAACGGGCGTGAACCGTCAGGACGTCGCGCTATGGGGCGGGCCGGGGTTCCACATCGTGCATTACCCGCTGCGCGACAACACGATGTTCAACATCGTCGCGGTGTTTCGCACCGATACGTTTTCGCAAAAGGGCGACGTCGAAAGCTATCGCGCCGAATTGCAGGCGACTTATAAAGACGCGCATCCTGCCATGCGCGACATGATCGCGATGCTCGATCTGGAACGCCGCTGGCCCATCGGCGACCGCGAGCCGCGTCGCGGCTGGTCGCAGGGCAGGGCGGTGCTGATTGGCGACGCCGCGCACGCTACGCTGCAATCTCTGGCGCAGGGCGCGGGCATGGCGATTGAGGATTCCGTGATCTTCGCGCAATGCGTAAAGCTGGCGGGCGGCGATCATCCGCGCGCGTTCAAGGCGTTCGAGAAGTTACGCCTGGCGCGCACCGCCCGTGTGCAATACGAGAGCCGCTTCATGTGGAATTATTTCTACCACACCGACGACGTAGAGAGCGAAGCTCGCAACGCCGCCTATCGCGCCCGCAGCGATGAGGACGTGTGGCTGTGCCTCGATTGGCTTTATAAAGGCGCGGTGGTTCCGGACCGGATTTGAGTGGCTCTTTTTTTCCTTCTCCCCTTGCGGGAGAAGGTGTCACGCGTAGCGTGACGGATGAGGGGGCCTGAACGTTGAGGCTAAACCCCTCATCCGTCGCTTGCTGACGCAAACGCCACCTTCTCCCGTAAGGGGAGAAGGAAGAAAGAGGCAGGACTTTAGCCCCGCTAAACCAGCCCCGGATCGATGCTGACCTCGCGCTCCATCCATGCGGGCGCAGGTAGGTTCTTGCTCCGCAAAAACGCCGGATTGTACAATTTCGATGCGTAGCGCACGCCGGAATCGCACAGGATCGTCACGATCACGTGGCCCGGTCCCATTTCGCGCGCCAGCTTCATCGCGCCGCCGACGTTGACGCCGGATGAGCCGCCTAGCAGCAGGCCTTCGTGCTCGGCCATGTCGAACACAATCGGCAGCGCCTCTTCGTCGCTCACCTGAAACGCGTGGTCGATCGGCGCGTCAACCAGGTTGGCGGTGATGCGGCCCTGGCCGATGCCTTCCGTGATCGACGTGCCTTCAGCCTTCAGAGCGCCAGTTTTGTAATAAGAATAGAGCGCTGCCCCCATCGGGTCGGCCAGCGCGATCTGGATTTTGGAATTACGCTCCTTCAGCGCCATGCCCACGCCAGCCAGCGTGCCGCCGGTGCCCACGGCGCAGGTGAACGCGTCCACCTTGCCCTCCGTCTGCTTCCAGATTTCCGGCCCCGTCGTGTCGATATGGCCCTGCCGGTTGGCGACATTGTCGAACTGGTTGGCCCACACCGCGCCGTTGGGGTCTTCCTTGGCCAGACGCTCGGCGATGCGGCCGGAGACCTTCACGTAATTGTTTGGATTGGAATAGGGGACGGCAGGCACTTCAATGAGCTGCGCGCCCTGCATGCGCAGCATGTCTTTTTTTTCCTGCGATTGGGTCTCGGGAATCACGATCACGGTGCGAAAACCCATGGCGTTGGCCACCAGCGCCAGCCCGATTCCCGTATTACCGGCGGTGCCTTCCACAATCACGCCGCCTTTGCGCAATTGCCCGCGCGCAATGGCGTCGCGCACGATGGCGAGTGCGGCGCGGTCCTTGACGGAACCGCCGGGATTCATGAACTCGGCTTTTCCAAGGATGGTGCAGCCGGTCAATTCAGACGCCCGACGCAGTTTTATGAGCGGCGTGCGGCCAATGGCGCCGATAACATCCTCGGTATACATTATTTCTCTCCCGTCCATTCGTCGCAAGCTATGGGGAGGCGCAGCCGGGCGCAAGCGCGGGCCGTCAAGTTTCCTGACTACGCGCGAAAGTGTCCAGTTTGCTGGAACAAGTTTGCTTTACACGAGGTGATCCGAATGCAAATTTGCACCGTAAAGTGGATAGTTGGTATGATATCAGCAGATTCGAGCGCCGCGATATGCAGTTTCAGAACGTGAGAAGTTCCGTGAGCGAAGCCCCGGCGTCAGACGCCCTTGTGAGCCCCGTAGACGAATTGCTCGCCGCCTATGGCTCTGGCGGACTGGACCCTGCTCGCCATGCGCTGGTTGCTTCCCACCTGATTTTGCGTCCCGAGAACAGGCGTTTCGTGCGCGCCGTCGAGGATTATACGGCCTCCGGGCTGCTGTCGGTTGAGCCCGTCGCTCCCGCCCGACATCGCGATCAGCGTCTCGCAGCGATTTTCGGCGCCGCCGAGCCGGAGCCGGTTCGCGCCATTCCCGCCGAGCAGGGCGGCCTGCTGCCTTCGCCGCTGCGTCGCTATCTGGGTTGCGACATGGACGCCCTAGGCTGGCGCTTTGTCGTGCCGGGCGTGCGCGAGGTCAAGATCGCCGAATCGGGTCGCGGGGAAGTCAGCCTGATCCATGTGCGCGCCGGGCGCCGCCTGCCGCAGCACACCCATGAGGGATCTGAAATCACGCTGGTGCTCAAGGGCGCCTTCGTCGATCCGCTGGGCCGCTATGGTCGCGGCGACATCGCTATCGCCGATTCCGCGCTGGAGCATTCGCCCGAGATTGAGGGCGATGTGGATTGCATCTGCTTTGCGGTGACCGACGCGCCGCTGCGGCTGTCGAGCCCGATCGGGCGGATGGTTGAGAAGATTTTGTCGCGCATTCACTGAAGCGCAGGTCTTTAACGACATCACCTCCCGCCCGTTTTGCGGGCGAGAGGCGCAGTTACGCGCGGTTGCTTCAGGCTGCTTTTTCGCTGCGCTCGGCAAACAGCATTCCGTAAATGGCTGCGCCGATGATTGCGCCCGCTATTGGCGCGACCCAGAACATCCACAATTGCTCAATCGCCCAACCGCCGACGAACAGAGCCTGCCCGGTGGAGCGCGCCGGGTTGACGGACGTGTTGGTGACGGGAATCGAGATCAGGTGAATGAGCGTCAGCGCCAGTCCGATGGGGATAGGCGCAAAGCCGACCGGGGAGCGCGGCGCGGTTACGCCCAGAATGATGATCAGGAAAAACGCAGTCAGCACGATTTCCGCGACAATGCCCGCCAGCAGCGAATACTTGCCCGGTGAATGCGCGCCATAGCCGTTGGCTGCAAAGCCTGAGGCGTGCGTAAAGCCTTCCTGACCCGATGCGATGATATAGAGCACGCCCGCCGCCGCGATGGCGCCGATTGTTTGCACAACGACGTAAGGGCCAAGATCGCGCGCGGGAAAGCGCTTGGCGAGCATGAGGCCGACGGATACGGCGGGGTTGAAATGCCCGCCAGAGATCGGCCCGACCGCATAGGCCATGGTGAGGACGGTCAGGCCAAACGCGAGCGAAACGCCCAGCAGCCCAATGCCGATCCCTGGAAAGCTGGCCGCCAGAACTGCGCTGCCGCAGCCGCCAAAGACAAGCCAGAACGTGCCAAAAAATTCGGCCGCGAGTTTATTTTGCATGATCGTCCTTTTCTGGAATGATAGCGCCTTGGGCGAAAAATAAGCCATGGCTGGGTCCGGAAATAAACACAGCCTAAAGCATAGCCCCGCGTGGAAGGTTGATATCCGTAAGTATCAGTATAGATCAAGCTAAGGGTTGGCATTTCCACCGGATTTCCACTATGTCGCATGACCGGGCGAGTCCCGTTGCCCGGTGGGTCCAAAAGCTCATCCCCTGCTCTTTTCCATCCATGCCCTGAATTTTGTCGCAATCGTGCAACACCGTTGCCATAATGCAACGCGCATTCTGCCGATGGGGAGATTCTCCCCGTGTTCTCAAGAGCGTCTATGACAGAAACCAGTTTTAGCGAGCGGGGCGGCGAGCGGCGTGTGTTGTCGCGGCTCGGGCCTGTCGCGGTGTCGCTGGCGCTGTTTAGCGCCGTCGCGACCTTGCTGATTTTTGCCGATTATACGCCGATTTCGCCCACCAATCAGGTGGTGCTGATCCTGTTTGGCCTCAACGCTTTCATCATTCTGTTCCTGATCGCGATCCTCGTTGCGGAGGCGCGTCGGCTTGTTGCGGCGCGGCGGGCGCAGGCGGCGGGGGCCAGGATTCATATCCGCATGGTGGCGCTGTTCTCCGGCATTGCGGCTGTGCCTGCGATTCTGATTGCGCTGGTGGGCTCGGTGACGCTGGACCGGGTGCTGAACCCGGCGTTTTTGCAGGACGTGCGCGGCTTCATCTATACTACGGGCGAGGTCGCGCGGATTTTCCGAGAGGCGCAATGCCGGGCGTTGTTGCAGGAGGCCAATCTCACCGCGTCCGATCTTGATCGCATCAGCCCGCTGCATGGTGCCAATCGTGCGCTGTTTTTAGAATATTTCGGCGGGCGCGCGCGCATCCTGGGCTTTACGTCGGCGGCGATGATCAAGCGCGATGGTTCGGTCGTTGAATATGGCACGGCGCCGTTTTCGCGCATCATCACGCCGGAGCCCGCCGACTTTGAGGATTCGCAGAAAGACGAGCCGCTGTGCCTTGTGCTGGACGAAGGGCGCACGTTTGTCGCCCTGCGGCGCATGAACAATTTTCCCGATACGTTCGTGTACGCCGAGCGGCCGATTGATCCGCTGGCGAGCGAGTTTCCCGATCAGGTGCGCAATCTGACGGCGCTCTACAATGCTTACGAGGGGCATAGGCGCAACATCCAGATTGCGTTCGCCACCATGTTTGCGCTGATCGCGCTCATCATGCTGCTGTCGGCGACATGGCTCGGCCTGTCGGTCGCCAACCGGCTGGTGCAGCCGATCCGGCGGTTGATCGCGGCGACCGATCAGGTTTCGACTGGCAATCTTTACGTGCAGGTGCCAGTCAATCGGCGCGAGGGCGATCTGGCGCATCTGGGCGAAACGTTCAACAAGATGACGTCGGAACTGCGCCTGCAACAGAACAGGCTCATCGCCGCCAGCCGCCTCAACGACGAGCGCCGCGTTTTCACCGAGGCGGTGCTGTCGGGCGTGCCCGCCGCCATTATCGGCGTGGATTCGCGCGGCGTCGTCAACGTGCTCAACCCGTCCGCCTTCAAGCTGCTGGACGAGAGCATCGACGTTGATCCCGAACAGGTGGTGGGCCGTCCGATTGAAGAGATCATCCCGGAACTGGGTCCCGCTTTGGCGGAAGCGCGCGCCAGTTTCATGCGCAGCTATCAGGGCCAGGTGGATTTGAAGCGCAAAGGCCGCGAGCGCATTTTCAACGTGCGCGTTACGACCGAGCAATCGCAGAGCGACGAGCGCAATCAGGTCATCACGCTCGACGACATCACCGATCTTGTGAGCGCGCAGCGCACGTCGGCATGGGCGGACGTTGCGCGCAGAATCGCGCATGAGATCAAGAACCCCTTAACGCCGATCCAGCTTTCCGCTGAACGTCTGAAGCGCAAATACGGCAAGGTGATTACGGAAGACCGCGCGATCTTCGATCAATGTACGGACACAATCGTGCGGCAGGTGGACGACATCAAGCGGATGGTGGACGAGTTTTCTTCGTTTGCGCGCATGCCCAAGGCGCGTTTGCAGCGCGATGATCTGAACGCCTGTGTCAGTCAGGTCACGTTTCTGATGCGCGTCGGCCATCCGGAGATCGCAATTGAGGATGAGCTTCCCGAAGCGCCGCTGACGACGCTGTTTGATCGCCGCCTGTTGTCGCAGGCGCTGACCAACATCGTGAAGAACGCTGCGGAGGGGATCACCGGCGACGAGCTGACAAACGGCGAGAGACCGCCGCCGCGTATCCTGGTGCGATTGTCGCGCTCAAATGAGGGCGAGATCGCGATTGACGTGATCGACAACGGCAAGGGCTTCCCAGCGGAGAACCGCCAGCGTTTGCTGGAGCCCTATATGACGACGCGGGCCGAAGGCACCGGCCTTGGCCTGCCCATCGTCGCCAAGATCCTTGAGGATCACGGCGGCGGCATCGAGCTTCTGGATGCGCCGGAGGGCCAGGGGGCCTGGGTGCGGCTGCACTTTCCCGACCGGGGCGATCCGGCCGGCTTTTCCGATAACGTGAGTTCCGCTGAAGATCATTCCTCTGAAGATTCTGCTGGCGCGAAGGCATAAAGGCGAGACGACATGGCTGCTGACATATTGATCGTCGACGACGAGGCCGACATCCGCGAGGGCGTCGCCGGTATCCTGTCCGACGAAGGGCATTCCACGCGCACGGCGAAAAATTCCGACGAGGCGCTGGCAGCGATTGAAGCGCGCAGGCCGCATCTGGTCTTCCTCGACATCTGGATGCAGGGCTCGCGGCTCGACGGGCTGCAATTGCTGCAGATCGTGAAGGAGCAGCACCCGACGCTGCCCGTCGTCATGATCTCGGGCCATGGCAATATCGAGACCGCCGTCTCGGCGATCAAGTTCGGCGCCTACGACTTTATCGAGAAGCCGTTCAAGGCCGATCGTCTCGTTCTGGTGGCCGACCGCGCTTTGGAGGCCTCGCGCCTCAAGCGGGAGGTTACGGAGCTGCGCGCCCGCGCCGGCGCCACCAATCGCATCGTCGGCAAATCCTCGACCATCAACCAGCTTCGGCAGGTGATCGAGCGGGTGGCCTCGGCCAATTCGCGCATCATGGTCACGGGCGCCTCCGGCGTCGGCAAGGAGCTGATCGCCCGCGTCATCCACGAGGCCTCGCCGCGCGCGCAGGGGCCGTTCGTGGTGCTGAACGCGGCCAACATCACGCCCGATTCCATGGAGGTGGAATTGTTCGGCGTCGAGGCTGGCGATTCCCGCAGCCGCAAGGTCGGCGCGCTGGAGGAGGCGCACGGCGGCACGCTCTATCTCGATGAAGTGTGCGACATGCCGCGCGAAACGCAGAACCGCATTCTGCGCGTGCTGGTCGATCAAAACTTCCAGCGCGTCGGCGGCGCCACCCGCGTCAACGTGGATGTGCGCATCATCTCGTCAACGGGCCGCGATATCGCCGCCGTGATTACCGATGGCGCTTTCCGCGAAGACCTGTTCCATCGCCTGTCCGTGGTGCCGATCCGCGCGCCCTCGCTCTCGGAGCGGCGGGAGGACATTCCCGAGCTGGTGGAATTTTTCATGGACCAATTGTCGGCCTCCACCGGCATGGCGCGCCGGGTGATTGCGGCGGACGCAATGGCGGTGCTGCAATCGCACGATTGGCCGGGCAACATTCGCCAATTGCGCAACAACGTCGAGCGCCTGATGATTCTGGCCAGCGGCGAGCCCGATGCAGAGATCACCGCTGAAATGCTGCCCGCCGAGATTGGCGCGCTGGTGCCCTCCACCCCCAATGGCGCGGGCGGCGAGAAGCTGATGAGCCTGCCGCTGCGCGAGGCGCGCGAAGTGTTCGAGCGCGAATATCTGGTGGCGCAGATCAACCGTTTCGGCGGCAATATCTCGCGCACCGCCGAGTTCATCGGCATGGAGCGCTCGGCGCTGCACCGCAAGCTGAAGTCGCTGTCGATTGATTGAGTGCCGCTAAAGCGCGCCCTCATAAAGCGCCCGCTGGCGCGCGACGTCTGCGTGCGAGGGCAGCCCGGCTTCGTTGCCAAGATGCTGCACCTTGAAGGCGGAAGCCGCACGCGCGAATTCAAAATGCTCGCTCCATGACGCGCCTAGCCGCTCCAGATACGAATTGACATAGGCGCCATGAAACACGTCGCCGGCGCCGGACGTGTCGATCACCTTTTGCGGCGGCACGGGCAGAGCGGGGGAACGGGAAATCTCGCCGCGCTCATCATACCAGAGCAGGCCGTGCTCGCCCTCCGTCACGCCGCCGATGCGGCAGCCGCGCGCTTTTAGATAATCCAGCATCGAGCGCGGACTATGTCCCATCTGCTCGCACAGGCGCGTTGAGCAGATCGCCACGTCGATGAATTCCAAAAGCTCATGCGTGTTGGCGCGCAAGCCGCCGCCATCGAGCGATGTCAGCACCCCGCGCTCGCGGCAGGCGCGGGCGTAATACAGCGCCGCATCCGCCTGATGCCCGTCAAGATGCAGCGCCCGGCAGCCGTCGATGTTCAAATGGGGCAGGGGATGCAGGTAAGCATCGTCGCGGGCGCGCAGGATAGCGCGCCGGCCGTCATTGGGCAGGATGAAGGAAATCGACGAGCGACGGACTTTCCGGCCATGAATGGAAATTTGGTATTTCGCCGCCATGTCCAGAAACATCCGGCCCAGCCAATCGTCGGCGAGCGAGGTCAACAGGTCTACGCTCTGACCGAATCTCGCGGTGCAAAAAGCCGCCGTCACCGCATTGCCGCCAAACGCGACCGCGTAATCGTCCGCCACCGCCTTGTCGTCTCCGCAGGGCATGGCGGACGCCAGCATGGTCACATCAATATAAGTCTGGCCGATAAAAAGCCCGTTCATTTTGAATACCTTGCAAACGGTCAAGCTGCCATATAAATTGTTAAGGCCAAGTCAGTAATGGTTACACTCATACATAAACACGCGAATTTTGTTGACATGACGCAACTAACGATTACGTTTCTGTCGCTAATAGTCTATGTTGAACGCGTTCATTTTGGGGGCTTTATCCCCGTCAGTCATTTCACCGGGAGCCGCTTTTGCGGAACGATCATGCCTTTTGACGCACAATCTGAATCCTTGAATCAGCAAATCTTGGAATGCGAAGCTCGCGTGGCGTCCTTCATGTGGGTGCTCGGCGTCATTCGCCGGGGCGTTGACTGGAAAGAGGATAGCCCGATTCTTCGCCTGATCGACAGGACGATGGAGGTGGAGTTCAAGCGCGAGAGCCAAGCGCCGCTGGGCGACAACGTCGCGCGGATGACTGCGTTTCGTCCCGCGCCGGCGCAATATCCGGGGCAATACCCGGACTGAGCGGCGGCGGCTAAACAGAAAAGCTGGTTCCGCAACCGCATGAGCTGGTGGCGTTGGGATTGTCGATTTTGAACGACTGACCCATCAGGTCATCCACAAAATCAATCCGCGCCCCGCGCAGATAATCCAGCGACACCGGATCCACCAGCACGGCCACGCCGTCTTTCTCGATCACGATGTCGTCCTGCGCACGAACGGCGGCAATGTCGAACGCGTAAGAAAAACCCGAGCAGCCGCCGCCGTTTACGGCCACGCGCAGGGACGAGCCTTCCGGCTCCTTGGCCAGGATATGCGCGACCCGGCGGGCGGCGCGTTCCGTAACCACGGGCAGGGCGTCTGAGGCGAGAGCGGTTTCGTCGTGCGTTGCGTCGTGCATGGGAGCGCCAGTTCTGGTCGTGCGGCTTGTCGGAGTCGCACGACAGATATAAGCGTGTGGGCGTGCCCCTTCAATCGTTACATTCACACGCCTGCGCACACGCCCGCGCCCCATATGCCGCAGACCCCGCTCAGAGCCGGGGAAGGCTGCTGGCGGAGCCTGTCTCGCCGACGCGGAGCGAGTTTCAGCGCGACCGCGACCGCATCATCCATTCCACCGCCTTTCGCAGGCTGGCCCACAAAAGCCAGGTGTTCGTCCCCCATGAGGGCGACCATTACCGCACCCGCCTGACGCATACGATTGAAGTTGGCCAGATCGCCCGTGCCCTCTCGCGCGCGCTTGGCCTCGACGACGATCTGGCGGAGGCGCTGGCGCTGGCGCACGATCTTGGTCACACCTGTTTTGGCCACACCGGCGAGGACGTGCTGGACGCCGCCATGCAGGGCCACGGCGGGTTCGACCATAACGCGCAGGCTTTGCGCATCGTCACCAAGCTGGAGCGCCGCTACGCCGAGCATGACGGGCTGAACCTGAGCTGGGAAGCGCTGGAGGGGCTGGTCAAGCACAACGGCCCGCTGCTGACGCCGCAGGGCGCGCCCGTGCCCAAATATGCAAAATCCGGCGTGCCGCTGGCTATCCTGAAATTCAATGAGCGCGTCCCGCTGGAGCTGGCGACGTTTTCCAGCGCCGAGGCGCAATCGGCCGCCATCGCCGACGACATCGCCTATAACGCCCACGATCTCGACGACGGCCTGCGGGCCGGGCTGTTTGCGATCGAAGACCTCAACGGCGTCGATTTCCTGCGCGATATTGTAACCGAGATCGCACAAAAGTACCCAAATCTTGAGCGCGCGCGTGTGATTCACGAGATCACGCGGCGAGTGATAACAAGGTTAATAGAAGATGTTATCATTGAGAGTCGGCGTCGGCTGGCTCTTGCTGCGCCCCAAAGCGCTCTCAATGTGCGCATGGCGAACGAGCCCATGGTCGCGTTCTCGCCCGCCATGGCGGGCGTGGACCGGGCGCTGAAGAATTTCCTCTTTCCCCACATGTACCGGCACAAGCGGGTCATGAAGGTGCGGCTGGAGGCGGCTTTCGTCGTCGAAACTCTGTTCGAACGCTTCAGCGCCGACATCAGCCTCATGCCCGAGGAATGGGCGCAAACGGCAAAAAGCGCAGACAGCGAATCCCGCCGCCTGCGCCATGTCTGCGATTACATCGCCGGTATGACCGATCGTTACGCCGTCGCCGAATGCGTCCGGCTCACGGGATCGGCGCCAAGCCTGCGGTGATTACATGCGGCCCGTGCCGCCGCGCAGGAAGGGGACAACCTTCTCAAGCGCCGCATAAACGGCGGCGAACAGCAGCGCCATCAGCACTATGCCGAGCATAACAATCGCTTCGCCGGTCCAGAATGAGCTCATGGTGTGTTTCCCCTAGGATGTTTTTTCGTATTTTCCTTGTATCGTAATCATTGGGCGGCGCAAGGGGGTGACGATAGACTGCGGGCTTCCAGCCCGCATCTTCCAGCCACCCATCTTTGACCCGCCCCCCAATTTCCGCTAGGCCGCGTCCAACCCAGCTCGCGCCGCCCGGATGCTCGCCCCATGAACGTTTTCGCCGAATTTCAGGATCGTCTCGCCATTCTCCTGCGCGCCATTATCGCGGAGGGGCGGCTGCCGGGCGATCTCGACCTGTCGCGCTTTACTGTGGAGCCGCCGCGCGATCCTTCCCATGGCGATCTGGCGACCAACGCCGCCATGGTGTTCGCCCGCGAGGCCAAGGCGCATTTCTCCAGCCCGCGCGAGCTGGCCGCCAACATCGCCTTTGCGCTGGCTTCCGATCCTGACGTCGAGACGGCGGAAGTGGCGGGGCCGGGCTTTATCAACATCAGGCTGAAGCCGGATGTGTTCGCGAAGGTTGCCCGCGTCGCGCTGGTCGATCCGGCGTTCGGTCGCGGCGCTTCAGCGCCGGGCGCCTCGAAGGTCAATGTGGAATATGTTTCGGCCAATCCCACCGGTCCTATGCATGTGGGCCACGGTCGCGGCGCGGTGTTTGGAGACGCGCTCTCAAACCTGCTGGCGTTCGCCGGGCGCGACGTCACCCGCGAATACTACATCAATGACGCTGGCGCACAGGTGGACGTTCTCGCGCGCTCTGCATTTCTGCGTTACCGCGAGGCGCTGGGCGAGGTCATCGGCGATATTCCCGAAGGTCTGTATCCGGGCGATTATTTAAAACCCGTCGGCGGGGCGCTCGCCAAAGCCCATGGCGCAAGCCTGCTTGAAAAGCCCGAAGCCGAATGGCTGCCGCTGGTGCGCATATTCGCCATCAACGCGATGATGGACATGATCCGCGAGGACTTGGCGGCCATGAACATCAGGCACGACGTTTTCTTCTCCGAACGCTCGTTGACCGAAGGCGCGGACGTGGTTGGCGCCGCGATTGAAGACCTTCGGGCGCGCGGCATTGTCTATGTCGGCCATCTCGCGCCGCCCAAGGGACAATTGCCCGACGATTGGGAAGACCGCGAGCAGACTTTGTTCAAATCCAAAGATTTTGGCGACGACGTAGATCGCCCGCTCATGAAATCGGATGGCTCCTATACGTATTTTGCCTCCGACATCGCCTATCACAAGTCCAAGATCGACCGGGGTTTCCTCGATATGATCGACGTCTGGGGCGCCGACCATGGCGGCTATGTGAAGCGCATGCAGGCGGCGGTCAAAGCGGTTTCGGGCGGCAAGGCGAGCCTCGACGTGAAATTGTGCCAGCTTGTAAAGCTGATGCGCGAGGGCGAGCCCGTCACCATGTCCAAGCGCGCAGGAACGTTCGTCACGCTGCGCGAAGTGGTGGATGAAGTGGGCGTAGACGCTGTGCGCTTCATGATGCTGTTTCGCAAGAACGACGCGACGCTGGAGTTCGATCTGGCCAAAGTGATCGAGCAATCGCGAGAAAATCCGGTATTTTACGTGCAATACGCCCATGCGCGCGCATGTTCGGTGCTGAAACAGGCCAAAAAAGCGTTTCCCGATTTCGATGCTTCCGCCGTTGCGTTGGCGGGTGCGCAGCTTGATTTGTTGACGGACGAGGGGGAGGGCGCCTTGCTGCGCCTCATCGCCCAATATCCGCGCCAGATAGAGGCTGCGGCTGCGGCGCATGAGCCCCATCGCATAGCGTTCTATGTTCATGAGCTGGCGACGGCGTTCCATTCCCATTGGAACCGTGGCAAAGATCAGCCGCATTTGCGCTTTGTTAATGAAGAAAGACGATATTTGACCGAGGCGAGAGTCGCTTTGGTTGTTTGCTTAACCAAAGTTCTCGCCTCGGGGCTCGCCATTCTCGGCGTATCCGCCCCGGAAGAGATGCGCTAGGCGCACGCAGGCTTTCGCCATTCCGGCTTTGGCGCGTGCGCATCTTCTGGACCTGTTCGGCGCTTTCCGTCGAGAGTGCTTCCGCGTGCGAGGTGAGTCATGAGTGAAGCCAGTGCAAGGGCGCGTCAGCCTATCGACCTGGAAGAATTTGAGCGTCGTCTGCGTGGGTCGGCCGCTGTTGCGCCGTTTGAGCGCGCGCGCATTGAGCCGCAAACGTTGGGCGATTACGCTCGCCTCATGAATTCAACGGATGCCGACGCCGTGCGCGCTTTGGCGTCAGCCGATCCCTACGCTCCGCAAGAGCGGGCTCCAGTCGACCGGATGCCATTAAGCCCCTATGCGCCAAATTCTGCGGCGCAGAAGGGATCGTCTTTGGATTATGACGAGCCGGTGTCGTACGCGCCGCAAGTTCCCGCGTCGGCGCCCTATGAGCCTTATCCGGCATTCGAGCCGCCGGCTCCCAAATCCGATCTTGCGGCGGTGGTGGATCGTTATCCTGATTCTGGTTCCCGCTTCGCAGCCGAGCCCCGGCAGGCCCAGGGTCATCAGGAAAATTATTGGGACAACGCGCAACAAGAGCCCGCCGCGGCTGATCGCGCCGTATTTGCCGACAAGCGTTCGCGTCGGCCTGCGTTGTTGATTGGCGGCGCCATCGTGGTTTGCGTCGTCGGAATTGGCTCCGTGCTGGCGATGCGCGGCGAGTCCACTTCTGGTCGCGAGGCCCCCACCATCAAGGCCGCTTCCGGACCGGTCAAAATTCAGCCTGAGCAAGCCAGCACAGGCTCCCAGCCTGCGCAATCAGCCTCGATTCTGGATCGCAACGGCAGCGAGCGCATAGCCGCCAGCCGCGTGATCAATCGTGAAGAGCAGCCCGTAGACGTTCGCGAAGCCGCGCGCGCCGCCCGGGTCGAGCCCTCGCGCATTGAGCAGGTTGCGCCGCAGGCCTCCAGCAATGGCCCTGCTGGCGCCGGCTTCTTCCCCGAGCCGCGCAAGGTCAAGACAGTCTCCGTGCGCCCGGACGGCTCCATTGTCAGTGAACCAGCAGCGCGTCCGCCGTCCATGGCCGCAGCCCCCGCAGCCGCGGTTCGCGCGCCCGCCGTCGCCGCTGCGCCGCCGCCTGCTGCCGCCCCTCCCGTCGCCAAGCCCGCCGCTGCTGCGCCGGCGCCTGCCGCTCCAAAGGTCACGGCCCGCGCCACGCCGCCCGTTCCCACGATTGGCGATAACGCGCCCCGTAATCTGGCGCCGCGCAATCTCGCCGCGCCCGCCGCGCCCGTCGCGGCCAGCGCAACTCCTGCCGTTGCCGTTGGCGGAGCTGGATCGTTCGCCGTGCAGCTTGCCGCTCCCGGCAGCGCAGCGGAGGCCAGTTCAACAATCGCCCGACTCAAACAACGTCATGCGGCGGAGTTGAGCGGCGTTCAGCCGACCACGGTGCGCGCCAGCGTCAATGGCCGCGACATTTACCGCGTCCGCGTGGTGGGCATGTCGCAGGATAGCGCCAATGCGCTTTGCAACCGCCTGAAAGCTGGCGGCGGATCGTGCTTCGTCGCCCGCAATTGAGCGGATTGATTTTCCAGAACAGGCGCGCCTTCGTGGCGCGCCTTTTTGTTATCTGACGATTGGCGACGGAGTTCATCCTTTGCGTGAAGTGCGAGCCTTTATCTGCGGATGCGCCGGACTTGGTTTTACCGAAGCCGAGCGAGAATTCTTGCGGCGATTCCAGCCCTGGGGGCTGATTTTATTCGCGCGAAACATTAATTCTGTATCTCAAGTATCTATATTAACAAGAGAATTCAGAGAGATTTTGGGGCGAGCTGATGCGCCTGTTCTCATTGACCAGGAGGGCGGGCGCGTGCAGCGCATGCGGCCTCCGGTCTGGCGGCGCTATCCTTCCGCCGCCGCTTTCCTTCAAGCTCCCGAGCCGCAGCGGGCGGAGCTTGTGCGTCTTGGCGCGCGGCTGATCGCCTCCGAACTGGCTGAAGTAGGGATCAACGTCGATTGCCTGCCGGTGCTCGATGTGCCGACTCCCGGCGCCCATGACGTGATCGGCGACCGCGCCTATGGGACCAATCCAGCCAGCGTGGCGCAGCTCGGGCGGGCGGCCTGCGAAGGCCTGCTTGCGGGCGGCGTGCTGCCGGTCGTCAAGCACATGCCCGGCCATGGTCGCGCCGGGGCGGACAGCCATATGGCTTTGCCGGTGGTGCACGCCACACGCGCCGATCTGGCTGCTGATTTCGCGCCGTTCCGGGCGCTCGCCGACATGCCTCTGGCGATGAGCGCCCACGTTGTATATTCCGCGATTGATCCTGATCTTCCCGCCACGCTTTCGCCGCGCGTCGTATCGCAGGTCATCCGGGGCGAGATCGGCTTTGACGGGCTGGTGATGAGTGACGATCTGTCGATGAAGGCGCTCTCGGGGTCGTTCACGGAGAAGACGGAACGCCTGTTTGAAGCCGGGCTCGATATGGCGCTTTATTGCTGGTCCGACCTTTCTGAGGCCGCACAAGTGGCGCAGGCCTCGCCGATTCTGGACGGTCGGAGGGCGGAGCGGGCCGCTGCTGCGCTCGCCCGTTTGCATTCGCCTGAGCCTTTTGATGCTGCTGTTACGGAAGCCGCGCTTGCGCCTTTGCTGGCCCCGCCAGTGGCCTGACCATCGTGTGGCGCATTCCTGTGGACCCGTGAGATTCGGGGCCATTGCGCGCTTGCGATGCGCCACCCCCGGCACCATTCTGCGTTAACCCGCTGTTAGGGTTTGCGGGTGGTGATTCGCGGGAGTTTATCGGTTTGGCGGAACTGCAATTTGAGAGCATCGACAAGGCCGATGCGGAGCCCGCGTTCCATGTGGACGTGGACGGCTTCGAGGGTCCGCTCGACCTTTTGCTGGAGCTTGCCCGTCGCCAGAAGGTAGATCTCGCCAAGATTTCCGTGCTGGCTCTTGCCGAACAATATCTTGAGTTTGTTGAGGCCGCCCGCAAGGTTCGGCTGGAGCTGGCCGCCGATTATCTGGTTATGGCCGCCTGGCTCGCCTATCTGAAATCGCGCCTGCTGCTGCCCGAAGCGCCCAAGGGCGAGGAGCCCGCCGCCGCCGATCTGGCCGCCGCGCTGGCCGAGCGTCTGCGTCGACTTGAGCAAATCCGCACCGCCGCCGAGAAGCTGGTCAATCGTCCCCGCATGGGTCGCGATATGTTTATGCGCGGCGCGCCCGAGGGCGTAAGCATCACCAAGCATTCGGTTTATCAGGCCAGCCTGTACGACCTGCTCACCGCCTACGCTACGCAGCGGCAGAAATTTGCGCTCTCGCGAGTGACGCTGAAGCAGCGCATCGTCTGGTCGCTGGCCGAGGCGCGCGGCGCCATTGAACGGCTGGCGGGACATGAAATCGAGTGGAACGTGATGGATGATATCCTCGCGATCTATTTTTTAACGCCCGAATTGCGTCGCACGGTGCGCGCTTCCAGCTTTTCCGCTTCGCTGGAATTGGTACGCGAAGGCCGCATCGAATTGCGTCAGGACCGCCCCTTCGCCCCGATCTGGGTGCGCGGCAGACCAAATGCGCGCGAGCAAGCTGCTTAAATAGAGGTATTCATTTGGCCAAGATCGCCCGTCTGTTTCCCGATTCCGAGCCTGATGACCCGGTTGACGCACCTGCTTTGAAGGCGGTCGCTCCGCAAATCACTCTCGACGCCGCTGGAGCCGCCAGGCTGGAGGCCCATCGCGAAGCCGTGCGCATCGCCGAGGCTTTGTTGTTCGCCGCCACGCAGCCGCTGGAAGAAGCCGATATCGCCAAACATCTGCCGGACGGGATCAAGCCGGGGCCGGTGCTGGAGGAGCTTCGCGCCCATTACGCGGGCAGGGGCGTGAACCTGGCCCGCGTAGCCAAAAAATGGTTTTTCCGCACCGCGACCGATCTTGGCTGGCTGCTCGCCCGCGACCAGCAGGAACAGAAAAAGCTCTCCCGCGCCGCCCTCGAAACGCTGTCGATCATAGCCTACCACCAGCCGGTGACGCGCGCCGAAATCGAGGACATTCGCGGCGTCGCTATCTCGCGCGGGACTGTCGATGCGCTGATCGAGAGCGGCTGGGTGCGCTTGCGCGGTCGCCGCAAGGCGCCGGGGCGCCCCGTCACCTATGGCACGACGGACACATTCCTGATCCATTTCGGGCTGGAGGCGATCACCGATCTGCCCGGCCTCGACGAGCTGAAGGTTGCCGGCCTCTTCGACGGTCGCCTGCCGCCCGGCTTTGGCATGCCGACCCCCAGCGACGATCCCGCGCTCACAGCGGACGAAGACCCGCTGGACGGCGATCTGTTCGACGATTTGCCGCTGGAAAGCGCTATTGATACGCCCGAGCTGGCCGAAGCTGGAGTCGAGGCCATCGCCGCTGCGTTCAACGCCATGCAAATGGTTGCCGAGGCCGAAGCCGCCGCCGAGGCCGAGGCCGAGGCTTTGGGCGATGGGGAGGCGGACGGGGAGGATGCCGTTGCAATGCGCAACCATCAAAAATGACGGCGGGTTAAAGATGCGGGCTGGGAGCCCGCGGTCCAAGGCGCCAGTCTGCTAAAATTCGCGCGTTCTTGTAGTCTCGTCCTTGTTTTTACCATTCGGCTTGCATAGGTTGCGGATCGATAGGGGCGCGCTTTTGCGCGGAGGAGGTTTTTAATGGGAGCTATGTCAATCTGGCACTGGCTCATCGTCGGTGCTCTCGCGCTTGTGCTGTTTGGCGGCAAGGGCAAGATTTCTGATTTGATGGGCGACCTCGCGAAGGGCATTAAATCCTTCAAGAAGGGCATGGCTGAGGACGACGAAAAGCCGCAGCAGCCGGCTGTCGAGACGCCGCGCACCATCGATCAGGGAACCGCCCAGCCTGTCGCCAGCGCGCCGCCGGTCAAGCCGGCAGGCACGCCAGAAGCGCAAGCGCAGCCCGGCAAGGTCGGCTAAGTTCGCTGCTCTCGAGCGCCAGGTTTTGGCGCAAGGCTGAGACACGGCAACCGCCGAACGCCCTGCATTCGCCGGGCGCTCGGGCATTTTGCGCTAAAGCGAAAATAGATTCATGTTCGACATCGACGCGGGCAAACTCCTTATCATCGGCGTGATCGCGCTTGTCGTGCTCGGTCCGAAGGAGCTCCCGCGTGTCCTTCGTCAGGTTGGTTCGGCTCTTGGCAAGATGCGCCGCATGGCGTCTGAATTTCAGGGTCAGTTCGCAGAAGCTATGCGCGAATCCGAGATGGAAGACTTGAAGAAGAACGTGCAGAACATCGCGGAATCTGCGCGCGTCGACATCAATTACAATCTCGCCGAGATTGCAGACCGCGAAATCCGCGAGGCTCTGGCCGACAAGCCCGTGTCTACCGGCTCCACGGCGAAAGCGCAGGAGGTCGTCAGCTTCGACGTTCCGTCACCGCCGGAGATTATTGATTCAGCTTCCATTATTCACGCTGAAATAGCGCCTGAAAAGTCGGCTTCCGAAGTGGTACAGGATACGAAGCCCGTAATGCCTGCCGCCAATCCTGCGCGCGAGGCCTGAGCGATGCTCGACAACAAGATCGCCCGCGCCGAGGACGAAGCCGCAATCGACGCCACCAAGGCACCGCTGATGGAGCACCTGATCGAGCTGCGCTCACGCCTGATCAAGGCGTTGATCGCGTTCCTCATCATGTTCATCGTGTTCTTCTTTTTCGCCAAAGACATCTACAATCTGCTGGTGATGCCGTTCGAGCAGGCGGCGGGGCCTGACGCGAAGCTGATTTACACGGCGCCGCAGGAGTTTTTCTTCACGCAGATCAAAGTGGCGATGTTCGCCGCCGCGTTCTCGTCGTGCCCGGTGATCTTCTCGCAGATTTACGCGTTCGTAGCGCCGGGGCTTTATCGCCATGAGCGGGCTGCGTTCGCGCCCTATCTGATCGCGACCCCGGTGTTCTTTATTTTGGGCGCGCTTGTCGTCTATTTCCTGGTGATGCCGAACTTGCTGCACTTCTTCCTTGGCATGCAGCAAGCAAAGGAGCCGGGCAGGGCGCAGATTGAACTTCTGCCGCGCGTGTCGGAATATCTGTCGCTCATCATGACGCTGATCTTTGCGTTCGGCATCACGTTCCAGATGCCGGTGGTGCTGACGCTGCTCGGCCGAGTTGGCGTGATCGACGCTGCTTTTCTGCGCGAGAAACGCCGGATCGCGATCTTTTTGGTGGCGGTGATGGCGGCCATTCTCACTCCGCCTGACATCATGAGCATGATGTTCCTCGCCGTTCCCGGCTGGCTGCTTTACGAGCTGTCGATCTTCTCGGTCGGCATGGTGGAGAAGCAACGCGCCGCCGCGCAAGCAGCGATGGATTCCGAACCCGAGACCTGAAAAATAGCGCTTATTCTTCCCCTCTCCCGTCATAACGGGAGAGATTGGCCCTCGTCTCAACGAGGGTAGGGTGAGGGCGCGATCAGCCAATCGCAACTTGCGCCGCCCTGATTCCTCCCGCAAAGGTTGGTTTCACATTATCGCCGGTCGGGGGCTTTCATGATGTTTGGCATTTCGGCGGGCGACCTCGCCATTCTCGTGGTCGGCCTTGCCTGCGCCGGTGCCATAACCGGCGTGCTTGCGGGCGTTTTCGGGGTAGGCGGCGGCGCAGTCATAGTGCCGGTGCTGTACGAATTGTTTCGCGTCATTGGCGTCGAGGAATCCGCCCGCATGCCGCTGTGTGTGGGCACGTCGCTGGCGATCATCATTCCCACCTCCATCGCCTCCTTCCGAGCCCACCGCAAACGCGGCACGGTAGACATGGACATCCTGCGCGCATGGGCGGTCCCTGTGGTGATCGGCACCATATTAGGCGCGCTCGCCGCTCGCTGGGCGCCGACCGCTGCGTTCAAAATCGTGTTCGTGATGGTTGCGGGCGTCAACGCTGCGCGCTTGATAGGCAATCTCAACTGGCGCCTTGGCGACGACATGCCAAAGGGCGTGATGATGCGCGCCTACGGCTTTGTCACCGGCATATTGTCGGCGCTGATGGGCATCGGCGGCGGGCAGATTTCGACCATGCTGATGACGTTCCACAATCGCCCGATCCATCAGGCGGTCTCAACCTCGGCGGGCATGGGCGTGCTGATCTCGATCCCCGGCGCGCTGGGCTATATGGTTGCGGGCTTCGACAAGCCGGGTCTGCCGCCGCTGTCGATTGGCTTCGTGTCGCTGATCGGCGTCGTGCTGTTCGCTCCGGTGAGCATCTTGACGGCGCCGCTGGGCGTGAAGCTCGCGCATGCTTTGTCAAAACGCACCCTCGAAATCGCGTTCGGCTGTTTTTTGATGCTGGTGTCGCTGCGTTTTGTCTTCAGTCTCGCAGGGTATTAAACTAACGAGACGCGAGAGCGATCAGGAACCCGATCTCGGCCAATTGCTGGCAGGCGCCCGCGATGTCGCCGGTCTGCCCGCCGATCTGCTTGCGCGCCAGTCTCGTCATCAGCAGCGGGCCGGCGAGCGCGACCACGGTCGCAATCGCCCAGTCTCGCGGCTCCATAGCGAGCGCAATCAGCGCGCCGGAGATTGCCAGCGCCAGCGCGCAGGCGATCCACATCGCGCTCTCGCCCGGCTTACCCGCCGCCTGTGCTGCGCCGTCTGCCCGTGCAGGCTCCAGAGCCACAGCTGGAATCAGCCCAGCCACGCGCGAGAAAGCTGCGACCGCGATCATTGCCAAAGCGGTCGCCAACGCGCCTTGCGTCTCCAGAATCGCGACGAGCGCGCCCCAGCGCAGGCCGATGGAGAGGACGAGCGCGGCGCCGCCATAAGTGCCGATGCGGCTGTCCTTCATGATCTCCAGCTTGCGCTGACGGTCCGCCCCGCCGCCAAGGCCATCGGCGGTGTCCGCCAATCCATCTTCGTGAAAAGCCCCCGTAGCCATAATCGAGGCCGCCAGCCCAAGCCCCGCCGCGACGCTGGCGGGTGCGCCCAGCGTGCTTGCAGCCAGAAGCGCCAGCGCGCCAAACGCGCCGATGATCGCGCCCGCAACAGGCAACATGCGGGAGCACCGGGCAAAGTCCGGCATGCCATGCGGCTCGGCCTCCCATGGCAACACGGGGACGGGCAGTCGCGACCAGAATCGCAGACAAACGCAGAGGTCTTGCGCGAGATCGCGCGGCAGGGAGAGGTTTGAGAGGGAGGGATTTGAGCGCATGGCGCCAAGATGCGGGTTAAAGCCTGCGCGTCAAGCAAGCCCCCGCGTCAACTCCGCAATTGCCGCCCGGGCGCTTAATCGCTAGACCGAGCGAAACATCCACCCGGAAAAGCTCCATGCCCCCCACCGGCCTGCCGTTCGACGATATTCGCGCCCTGTTCGCCATCATGCCGCCGCCCTCGCAAGATTGCGTGGACCTTGTGCGAGAGCGCGATGCCGCGCTCGTTAAACCCGCTGGCGCTTTGGGGCGCATGGAGGAATTGCCGCAATGGATGGCGGCCTGGCAGGGCAAGTCGCGCCCGACCATGAACCGTCCGCTCGTGGCCATTTTCGCCGCCAATCACGGCGTGGTGGCGCAGGGCGTCAGCGCCTGGCCGCCGGCCGTAACCCGGCAGATGATGGAGACGTTCGCAGCCGGGGGCGGCGCGATCAACCAGATTTGCGCCACGTATGACCTTGGCCTCAAAGTGTTCGACCTGGCGCTCGATGTGCCCACCGGCGACATTACGCAAGGCCCTGCTCTCGACGAGAAGGGCGCCGCCGCCACCTTCGCCTTCGGCATGGAATCCATCGCGGGCGAGATTGATCTTCTGTGCGTAGGAGAAATGGGCGTCGGCAACACGACGATCGCCGCTGCGATCTACCACGCGCTTTACGGCGGGCAGGCGGCCCATTGGGTCGGGCGCGGCGCTGGCATTGACGATGCCGGGCTTGCTCGCAAGATCGACGCCGTTGAGCGCGCCGTGGCGCTGCATCGCAACCATCTTTCCGATCCGCTGGAGCTTATGCGCCGCCTTGGCGGGCGCGAAATCTGGGCTATTGCGGGCGCCATCATGGCCGGGCGCATCGAGCGCGTGCCGGTGATCCTTGATGGTTACGTGGCCACAGCCGCCGCCGCCGTGCTGCACGCGATTGATCCGGCCTCGATAGACCATTGCCTCGCCGCCCATTGCTCGGCGGAGGGCGCGCACGCCGACGTGCTGGCGCGCATCGGCAAGAAGCCGCTGCTCGATCTGGGCATGAAGCTCGGCGAGGGCTCCGGGGCAGCAATGGCCGCCGGTGTGCTGAAGGCCGCGCTGGCGTGCAACCTCGACATGGCGACGTTTGAGCAGGCGAAGGTCGGGTAGGGGTTTTTGAACCGCGCGCGGTCCAGATGGGCGCCTACCGCCCCATCATCGCCCGCGCATCGTCCCGAAATTTCTTCCGCGAATCCTCACGCGAATAAAACATGTGTCCGCCAGCGTAAACTTCAAAGCGCATGCGCGCGGGATCGCCGATGGGCGGCATCTGGTCGAGCACCATTTGCGTTTCGAAATAGGGCGTCACCAGATCGGTCAGGCCGTGCGCGATCAGCGTGCGCATGTCCGGGTCCAGCGCCATGACGGAGGTGAAGTCGCGCACGGCTTCTTGCCTGCTGCGGTCGCCCCAATCCCATTGGCGGCCGGCCTGTTCGTTCTGGAAGAAATAGCGCCCGTCCTTGGGAAACCAGTCCAGTCTGTCGCGATAAAGCCCGACCATGGCCTGAATGATCGGCGCATGTAGCCCCAATCGCATCTGGTCCTGCGCGCCCGGCCCCTGTCCATACGGGGAGGGATCAAGCCCTGTCACAAGCGCATCGTAGATGCTGACCACGCGTTTATCGGCGCGGCGGAATTCGTCGACGAACACGTCCATCGGCACGCGTCCGGCATGGCGCGCCACAAGCTCGCGCGGCAGGCCGGTGACTTCTGGCACACGCGCATTCAGACGACCAAGCGCAGCTTCATCCTTCAGGCCCGCCATCAGGTCTGTCAGAAAAGCGCCGCGCGCATAGCTTTCTACGTCCGCGATATCGGCGCGCGAGAGCGTGCGCCCGAGCCCGCGATGGGCGGCGGCGTAGGAGGGCAGGCGGGCGACGTGATCGAACAACGAGCGACGCGATTGCGAGCGCGCGAAATCGAGCACCGGCGACACCAGCACAAGGCCATTCACGCCCACGCCCTGATCCACCTGAAGGCGATGGGCGATTTTGGGCGCGCGAAAGCCGCCATAGCTTTCGCCTGCGATATACTTTGGCGAGGCGCCGCGCCCCCTGTCCTCCACCCAGCGGCGGATCGTGGTCGCCAGCGAGTCGATGTCGCCGTTGACGCTCCAGAGCGATTTGCGCACATCGTCGCCGCCGTGAATCTGGCTGTAGCCCGTGCCCGCGGGATCGAGGAAAACGAGATCCGTGAAGGGCAGCCAGCTTTCAGGATTACCGCTCAGTGCAGGAGAGGCGGAGGGGCGGGCGCCCGCTTCGTCCATAGGCAGGCGCCATGGCCCCAGCGCGCCAAGATTCAGCCATGCGGAGGCATAGCCGGGACCGCCGTTCATCGCGAAGGTGACGGGGCGGCGCGCCGGATCGTCCGTCTTAATCTCAAACGCGATATAGGCGATGTCGGCGACAGGCGCGCCGCTGTCGCGATTGCTCAGGCGGATCGAGCCTGCTGTTGCGGTGAAGGCCAGCACGCCACCATCGGGCAGGGTGAGCGTGTGCTGGGTCACGCTGTCGGGCGGCAGGGCTTTCGGCGCGGGCGAGGGTGCAGGGGCTGCGCGTTGCTGCTGGTTTTGTGGTTGCGCGGGCTGGGCAAGCGCCGCCCCGTTCAGCAAGCAAAGCGAAAGCGCGGCGGCGTGCAAAAAGCGCATGTTGGTTCCTCGCAAGCAGCGGCAGGATGCAATCCCACTATCATCGCAGGAGGCGGACTAGGCAACCGTTGGCCCCGCGCCAAAAGGCAAGCAGCGGAGCACGACGTTTACTCCCAAAATAAATTATTAACCCGACTTCCGCATCAGGAGGCCGGGTTTTGCTTGGTGAGAGCTTTATCTCCGGCTACGTTTCGCATGTCATCAAGACAGCGTTTGACGCTTTTGTTTTTAGTTTAGGAGTTTTCTATTATGAGTAAAATTAGTTTTTTGTTGATGAGCGGCGTACTTGCGCTTTCCGTGAGTTCGCAGGCTGTAATGGCGCAGCCACTTCTTAGAAATATTACCCAATCTGAGTTGAGTAAGTTAACAGAAATAAGCAAAAGCTACGAGCATCCACTCATGAATTTGTTTAATAGATATAACAAAAAGGGAGAAACGGGCGAGAAAAAAATAGCTATAAATAATAATTCGACTGCTCTTTATGTGCTGGTGGCAAAAGTAGGAGAGCAAAGAATTCGTCTATTAAACACGCCTCAAGCTGAGGAGTTTAGAGGGAGATTGACCGGTCTCCTTGATTGGAACACTCCACCTCGTCAAATGATCGCGAAAAGCGCCGCGGCTGCATTAACTGCGGCGGGCATAGCGGAGCTGCGGGGGAGCAAGGTTGAACGGGTTGTTGGAGGTGTTTTGCGTCCTAAAGACGTAGCTGGAATGCACATTCCAGGCCGATGGGCGAAAGATATAGAGGACATTCATGAAGATGCGAAATGGGATCGCAAAAGAACTCTTGCCACGGCTCAAAAATATTTTCTGAGCGAAGCTAGTCTGCATAGGCTGACCCAAGACTATTGGAGTGTTCTTTCATCTCCCGGAGTTCTAAAACTCAAAGGGTTAAGCGACGGCGCAGATCTAAAGAGACTTATTTATCTGTGGTTTGCCATGTCGCTGGGAGGCGCTGCCACTGAACTTGACTTCGCTACTAAAGAAATTGCAAGCACCCTTGCACGCATGGGCGTTCCAGAAAACCATAGGATCAGCGTAGGCATGCTTCTTCGGAGATCGCCAATTGCGACCAAGGACAATCTCGAGAAGTATATAAATATTTCCAGCACTCTTCGTCATGCTGGAGGCAGATTCAATCTGGATGGGGATCATCAGGCACGCTCACGCGCCGCACGGATATGGTACTTTGCAGACAGGGCGAATGTTCCGCTTGAATAGTGGCTCTTCGTCACGAGCTTGCCGGAGCCGCGAATTCTATGTGGCTCCGATAACATCATCAAATTGGGCAGCGTCGAGCCTGATCGCGATAGGCGCAGTGCGCTTCGTTTGCCGCCACCCCCCTCACGCCGCCTGCTGGTCGCCCTCCATCTGCGGCAGGGCGTCCATCACGCGTTCGGGCGGGAAGATCACGATGACTTCCGTGCCCACGCGCACTTCGCTGCGCAGCGTGAAAGTGCCGCCGTGCAGTTCGACGAGGCCTTTCACGATGGGCAGGCCGAGGCCTGAGCCCTCGTCGGCGTTTTTGAGCGCCGAGCTGCCGCGTCCAAACGACGACAGGACGATGGGGATCTCTTCAGCAGGAATGCCTGCGCCGGTGTCGCGGATTGACAGATATTGCCCGCCCGCCGCCGTCCAGCCGACCTTGATGGTGATGACACCGCCCGGCTGCGTGAACTTGATGGCGTTGGTGAGCAGGTTCAGCGCCACCTGTCGCACGGCGCGCTCGTCCGCCCACAGGCGCGGCAATTGGGTCTCGATGGCCTGCCGAATGGAGACGCCGCGTTTTTCCGCGCGCAGGCTCACAAGATGGCGGCAATCCTCCACCACATTGGCCAAAGAGATCGCGTCTTCGCGCAATTCGTAGCGTCCCGCTTCAACCCGCGAGAGGTCGAGAATTTCATTGATGAGCCCCAGCAGGTGCTGGCCGCTGTTGTGGATGTCTGCCGAGTAATCCTTGTAGGCTGCCACGATATGGGCCCCGAACAGCTCTTCTTTCATGACCTCGGAGAAGCCCAGAATAGCATTCAGCGGGGTGCGCAATTCATGGCTCATCGTGGCCAGAAACTTCGATTTCGCAAGGCTTGCTTCTTCCGCGCGACGGCGGGCTTCGTCAGAATTGGTGGTGGCTTCTTCAAGCTCGCCGATGAGCGAATCTTTCTCCAGCCGCAATTGCAGCGAGGCGAGGCGCGCGTCGTAAAGCATACGCGTGACGTAGACGAAATAGATCGGCGCCACGAAAGCCGCCAGCGACAGCGGCAACGATTGCAGTGGCGCCACCACAATAAAGCCCACAATAGAGGTGGCGATGGGGGCCAGTCCAATATAGGCGACGACGGGAATTGTCGTCGCCGTCAGCGCGTTGAGCGCGCCCACCAGCAGCAGCACGACGAAGAGAAACGCATGCGCATTGAACTCGCCCGCTTGCAGCGCCAGCGCCACGAGCGCAGCCCATGCGGCGCCCTGCAGGCATTCGCCCAGCATGAATCGCGCCTGCCAGCGTTGCAGGTTCAGTTTTGGCTCGGGCGTTTTGAGGATGCGCCGCGCCATCAAATAAATTGTCAGGATGGCGAAATTGGCGGCGCCCCACCAGCCCAGCGCCGTGACGGGCGCCGACCAAAGGGAGATCACGAGCGCGACGCCCGTCGTCAACGCCAGCATCGGGAGCGTTGCAGCCATGCGGGCGCGGGCGAATTGCAACAGCAGCTCGATATCGAAAGTGCGCGAGCCCGCGCCCGTGGACGTGAGCTTTTCACGCGTCGAGCGCACTTGCTCCGCCAAGCGACGACGATGCGCGATTTGACGCGGGTCCGGCCCGCGTCCGCGCTCGATCATTTCCGCCGTAACTTCGCTCATGTCGACTGGTACTCAAACGCGGGCGCTCGCCGGGCTGGAGAATGACGGAAAAGTATTAAAGATAACTGGAGCTGGAGTGCAATCAGCGGGTAGGGAGCAGCGAGTAGGGAGTAGGGAGTAGTGTTGCTGAAACCCCTCATCCGTCATGCTTTGCGTGACCCCTTTTCCCGCAGGGGGAGAAGGGCGCACAACATCAGCAAAGCGCCTCTTTCTTCCTTTCCCCGCAGGCGGGAGAAGGTGGCGCGCAAAGCGCTACAGATGAGGGGTTTCCCCCTGACTGCCTATTCGCTACTCCATAATCTCTAACCGCCCCTCCCATCGGAGCATAACTTGTCGCAATCGCCCCGGGACATTGCCGGCGAGATCCGCGCCTGCCGCCTTTGCGTTGAGACGCCCTGCGGCGCGCCATTGCCGCATGAGCCGCGACCCTTGTTGCGGGTGTCTTCCACTGCGCGGCTGCTGATCGCCAGCCAGGCTCCGGGCATGCGCGCGCATAAATCTGGCGTGACGTTCGACGATCCCTCCGGCGACCGCCTGCGCGAGTGGATGGGGATCGACCGCGCCACGTTCTACGATGAGCGCCGCATCGCTATCGTGCCCATGGGTTTTTGCTTTCCCGGCTATGATTCAAACGGCGGCGACATTCCGCCGCGCCGGGAATGTCGCGCCCGCTGGCATGATGACCTGTTCGCCGCGATGCCGCAGATTGAAACTATCCTGCTGGTTGGCGCCCATTCGCAGCGCTATCACTTCCGAAGGCTTGGCGCGCCCGTCGATCAAGGAGCGAAAGTATCGGATATCGTGCGCGACTGGCGTGCGCTGTTCTCTTTCAAGCCAGCGTTGATGCCCTTGCCTCATCCATCATGGCGCAATTCCGGCTGGCTGAAGCGCAATCCATGGTTTGAGGCGCAGGCTTTACCTGTGCTGCGGTCGGAAGTGGCGCGTTTGATTTAAAGCCATTGTTCAGCCGTGGTTCATTGGCATATGGTTAATCGTTGGCTGAAATTACGCTTGAAGTTACGGAGTCGGATATGAACAACCTGTGGCGCGCCCTTGCGCTCATTGCGGCTTTTTCAGCAGGCTTCCAGCCAGCTCAAGCACAGGCGCCGGCGGCAGCCGGGCAGGCGCGGTTCGCGTTCGTCATTGGCAACGACGATTATGACGACGGCGACCTTCCCACCGCCGCCAACGACGCAAGCCTTGTGGCCGACGCCTACAAGACCGCCGGGTTTGAAGTGACCGGCGCCCGCAATCTCGATCAGGAGACGCTGCGCTCGGCCTATCGTGAATTTCTGGAGAAAGTAGCGGCTGCCGGACCTAATTCCGTGGCCGCAGTTTATGTGTCGGGTTATGGCGTGCAATCTCAGGGCGAAAATTATTTCATCCCGCCCGGTGCCCGCGTGCAGCGTGAATCCGATCTGGCCCTGAACGCCGTGCGCATTTCCGATCTCACGCGCGCCTTGTCGGGGCTGCCGTCTCGCGGGCGCATTGTCGCGCTTGATATCGCCTATGCGCCACCGTTCGCGGAAGGCTGGCCGTCGTTGGCACCGGGGCTGGCCATGATTGAACCCGAAGCTGATACGCTGATCGCGTTCAACGCGGCGCCGGGCGCGGTTGCGCCTGTGGCCCAGCCGCCTTACGGCCCCTATGCGCAAGCCTTGGCTGAAATGCTGCGCGAGCCTGGCCTGCCAATTGACGAAGTGTTTGCAAGCGTTCGTGCCCGCGTGGCCGAACTTACCAAGGGCGCGCAGGCGCCGTGGACCGAGAGCCGTCTATCACAGGATATCGTGATGCTGGAGCGCGGCCCCGATGCGCCGCCGCCGGTCGTCACCGCGCAGCGTATGGAAGCCCGTCGTGCGTTGCCGATTGCGCAAATGTCGGCGCAGGACGCCTACGCAGCCGCGCTGGATCGCGATAATATCGCTGCCTACGAGGAGTTTCTCGCAGCCTATGGCGACAGCCCCTACGCCAAAAACGTGCGCAACATGCTGGCGACGCGGCGCGAGGCACGCACATGGCGCAGCACGCTTAACGTCAACACGCCCGATGCTTATTGGTCCTATCTTTCGCGCTATCCCAAAGGTCCGAATGCCCACGAGGCGCGCCGAAGGCTTGCGCGTTTCTCGGCGGCGCAGGAGCCGCCCGCCTCGTTTGTTGTGATTGACTACCCGTTTGCGCCGCCGCCGCGCGAGGAGATCATCTTTCTTGAAGATCCGCGCCCGCGCTATTTTGTGGTGCATGAGGAGCCGGTCGTCATCTACGCGCCGCCGCCGCGCTGGTGGCGCCCGCCGCCGCCGCCGGTTTATGTCGAGGAGAACTATTTCTTCCTGCCCGCGCCAGTGAGCATAGTAGAGCAGCCGGTATGGCTGGCGCCGCCGCGCTATGTCGCGCCGCCGCCACCGCCCGTCTGGATCGACGAGCGCCGTTCGATCGTGCCCTATGTCGCGATTCCAGCCGCGCTGGCGGCAGGCATTGTTGCGGGCAAAATCATCCAGAACCGGCGCGATGAACGCAGGCAGGATGCAGCTCCGCGCGACGGGCGCGATGGTCGGCGCGACGCCGCTGTGGCGCCGCGTCAGTTCAACCCGCAATTCATGCCGCCGGTGGCACGTCCCGCACGCCCGGTCGCCAATTTGCCTTTGGGCAATAGAGAAGCGATTGCGCCGCGCCAGTCAGTTGCGCCTGCCATCCAGCCTGCGGCGCCTGTGACGGCTCCAGCGTTGCAGCGCGCAGCGCCTGCAAGCGGACCTGCAACTGCGCCTGCAATAGGGGCTGCAACAGCGCCCGCGATCGCCCCGGCTGCCCGGACTCCGGCGCCGGGGGCTTTGCCGCCGCTACCTCGTACGGGCGCTAAACCTGACGTTTTGCCGGGTGCGCAGCCGGGCGCTCAACCGGTTCCACAACCCGGTCAACGCGGTATGCAACGTGCGCAGCCATTGCCTGATCTGCCGCCGCGACAGGGCGCGCCGGGGGGCAAACCTGCGCAAGGGGGGCCGCCTGCGCAAGTGGTTCCGCCTTCGCCTTCACCTTCAACTAAGCCAGCGATTGCTCCGCCCGCCATCGCACCTTCTTCTGCGCCCGCGATGAAACCTGCCGTTCCGCCAGCGGCGAGCGCAGAACAGCGCCGCATGGAAGAAATGCAGCGGCGCCGAACGCAGGAGGAGGGCCGTCGGGACGCGGTTCGCCCACAGCAGCAACAACAACGTCAGCAGCAAGAGCAGACGCCACAACGTTTACGCGAGACCGCGCCGACCCAGCGTCAGCAAGCGTCGCCCGATCCTCGCCAGCAACAGCAGGAGCAACGCCAGCAGCAGATGCAGCAGCAGCGCCAGCAGCAAATGCAGCAACAGCGTCAGCAACAGCAGCAAGAGCAGCGCCAGCAGCAGATTCAGCAGCAGCGCCAGCAACAACAGCAACAACAGCAGCAACAGCAGCAACAACAGCAGCGCCAGCCGGATCGCCCACGTCGCAACGATTGCGGCGGCCCCGGCCAGTCACCGTGTCGCTGATTATAGTCGCTGGATCAAAGTCGCTGGATCAGCTGGCCTTGTCATCGAGCAAAGCGATGAGGCTTGACGTGTCCCAGCGTCCGCCGCCGCGTGCCTGCACTTGCGCGTAAAATTGATCGACGAGCGCCGTGACGGGGAGTTTTGCTCCGTTGCGGCGCGCCTCGCCGAGGCAAATCGACATATCCTTGCGCATCCAGTCGACCGCAAAGCCGAACTCGAACTGGCCCGCCGCCATCGTTTTGTGGCGGTTCTCCATTTGCCACGATTGCGCGGCGCCTTTCGAGATGACGTCAACGACCGCATGCGGATCGAGCCCCGCCGCTTTGGCGAAGGCGATCCCTTCCGCCAGGCCCTGCACGAGACCGGCAATACAAATCTGGTTGACCATTTTGGTCAGCTGCCCGGCGCCGGGCGGCCCCATCAGGCGGCATGATTTTGCGTAAGCTGCGATGATGAGTTCAGCCCGTGAATAGGGCTCATCCTCGCCGCCGCACATCACCGTCAGCGCGCCGTTTTCCGCGCCCGCCTGACCGCCGGAAACCGGCGCGTCGATGAAATGCAAATCCAGTGCGCCAGCCGCTTGCGCCAGTTCGCGCGCCACATCGGCTGAGGCCGTCGTGTGATCCACAAAAACAGCACCCGGCTTCATGCCTGCAAAGGCGCCGTCGGGGCCAAGCGTTACGGCGCGTATATCGTTGTCGTTGCCGACGCAGGCAAACACGATGTCCTTGTCCAGAGCGGCCTCGCGCGGGGTGGGGGCCGCCGCGCCGCCATGCTGCACAACCCATTTCAGGGCTTTGTCGGTGGTGCGATTATATACCGTGACAAGATTGCCGTGACGCGCGAGATGCCCGGCCATCGGGCCGCCCATTACGCCAAGTCCGAGGAAAGCGACGTTCGCCATGATCTGGTCTCCTGTTCGATAACGCTAGCCGTTCCACGAAACGCATCGGCTCGCAAGACGGATGGGCGCTATGCCTTGTTTCTTGGACTGGACTTTTGTCGAGATACGACGAAAGGCTTAGTCTCAAGCAGCATTCACGATCAATAAACGGGATTGCCAAGCGGCGATGTGAATGGTCCTGTTCGCACATGGGCGCCGGAGGGGCGCGTCGAGAGGGAAACGGAATGACGATCAAACGTCGTGAATTCATCAAGACTGCGACGGTCGGCGCAGCGGCTGCAGCGGGCGCAGCGGTTATCGCCGCCCCTGCAATTGCGCAAAGCTCGCCGGAAGTACGCTGGCGCCTGACGTCGAGCTTCCCGAAATCGCTCGATACGATTTTTGGCGCGGCGGAAGTGTTCTCGAAGGCCGTCAATGAGGCGACTGACGGCAAGTTTCAGGTGCAGGTCTTCGCTGGCGGGGAAATTGTGCCGCCTCTGCAGGCGCTGGACGCGGTACAAAACGGCACTGTCGAAGTGTGCCACACCTGCATGTATTATTATTGGGGTAAGGACCCCACGTTCGCCTTTGGCACCGCAGTGCCGTTTGGCCTCAACGCCCGCCAGATGAACGCCTGGTTTTACCACGGCGGCGGCAACCAGCTGATCGACGAGTTTCTGGCAGATTACGGCGCCGTCGGCTTTCCTGCTGGCAACACCGGCACGCAAATGGGTGGCTGGTTCCGTCGCGAAATTAAGACGGCGGCTGATTTCAAGGGCCTGAAGATGCGCATCGGCGGCTTCGCCGGGCTCGTACTGCAAAAGCTCGGCGTCGTGCCGCAGCTGATCGCGGGCGGCGACATCTATCCCTCGCTTGAGAAGGGCACGATCGACGCTGCTGAATGGGTCGGCCCCTACGATGACGAAAAGCTCGGCTTCAACAAAGTGGCGCCGATTTACCATTTCCCCGGCTGGTGGGAAGGCGGCGCGGCACTTCATCTGCTGATCTCGAAGCAGAAGTTCGCTGAATTGCCCAAGCATTATCAGGCTATCGTGCGCGCAGCCGCAGCCAGCGCCAATGTTGACGCGCAGGCTAAATACGACGCGCAAAACCCGGCCGCTCTCAAGCGTCTGGTGGCCGCAGGCACGCAATTGCGTCCATTCAGCCAGGAAGTGATGGAGGCCTGCCACAAGGCTGCGCTTGAGGTCTATGCCGAGCAATCGGCAAAGAACCCCAAATTCAAGAAGATGCACGACCATTATATGGCCTTCCGCAACGACCAGTATCTGTGGTGGCAGGTGGCCGAGTATAATTACGACAACTTCATGATCCGCCAGCGCGCCAGAGGTTAAGGCCGCGGGGCAACAAGGGGCGCGGGTGATCGCGCCCTTTTTATCGAGAAGTATTTGTACCAGGGTGATGCAGCGCCGTGACTCTAGCGACGCAACATGGCAGAACACCCACCAGCTTTAAGCGGGCGAGTTTGTCGTTCGCCAATTATTATTCGTCCAGAGGCCGAACGATCATGAACGTTTTTGACTCCATCCGTCGTCAGCTCACGCCCATTCATCCTGAGGGCTATGTTTTCATTGTGGCTTTTGCGGTCGCGTCCCTGATACTGCACTGGGTCTGGGATCCTTTGGGCTGGATCGGAGCTTTGCTTACGCTCTGGTGCGCCTATTTTTTCCGCGATCCGGTGCGTGTGACCCCGGTTGACGAAAACATCGTCGTCTCGCCCGCAGACGGCATCGTTTGCTCGGTCGGCTCCTACTCGCCGCCGCCGGAGCTGGGGCTTGGCGATGCGCCGATGTCGCGTGTCTCGATCTTCATGTCGGTGTTTGATTGCCATGTGAACCGCATCCCGGTGAACGGCAGAATCACTCGAGTCGCCTACAAGCCCGGCCTGTTCATCAACGCGGACCTCGACAAAGCCAGCGAAGACAACGAGCGCAACGGCCTCGTGATTGAAACCCCGCGCGGACAATACGGCGTGGTTCAGATCGCGGGTCTCATCGCCCGTCGCATCGTCTGCTTCGTGAAAGAGGGCGATTCGCTTGTCACGGGCGACCGCGTCGGCCTGATCCGCTTTGGTTCGCGCGTAGACGTTTATATGCCTGAAGGCGCGACGCCCGCCGTGGCGCTGGGCTCCAAATGCGTGGCTGGCGAGACGATCATCGCCGAATACGCGACCGGCGACCGCACCCGCGCTTTCAAGTCCGGTTGAGCGGGCGCATGATTGCGGAGGCGGATGCATGAGCGAACCTGCAAAAGGCCCCATAGGGACCAACGAGACGGCCCGGCGCCGGCTCCGGCGCAAGTTCGTTCGCATTCCCATGCGCTATGTGCTGCCCAATCTCGTCACGCTGATTGGCCTGTGCCTCGGGCTCACCGCGATCCGTTTTGCGGTTGAGGGGCGTTTTGAGCTGTCGGTGTTCTTCATCGCCGGCGCCGCCGTACTGGACGGGCTGGACGGCCGGCTGGCGCGCGCGCTCAACGGCACCTCCCGGTTCGGGGCCGAGCTTGATTCGCTGGCCGATTTTATCGACTTTGGCGTCGCGCCTGCGATGCTTCTGTATTTCTGGACGCTCAGTTCCATGCCGGGCGCCGGCTGGTTCGCGGTCATGGTTTATGTGGTGGCGTGCGCGCTGCGTCTGGCCCGTTTCAACGTCATGATTGACGATCCCAAGAAGCCTGCCTGGATGGGGCAGTTTTTCACCGGCATGCCGTCGCCTGCCGGTGCCATCGTCGTGCTGCTTCCGATTTATCTGCATCTCTCGGTGTTCAAAATGCCGTCGGGCGGCATCGTTGGAATCGTGCTGATCGCCTATGTTTTGCTGGTGGCTTTCCTGATGGTGAGCCGCATTCCCCATTTCTCCGGCAAGCAGATGGGGCGCATCCCGCGTGAATATCTGCTACTTGTGATGCTGGGCGTGGTGGCTTCGCTGCTGCTTCTGGCCACTTATCCGGCTGAAGTGCTCGTATTCCTGACGCTGGTTTATCTGGGGCTGATTCCCTTCGCATGGCGTCTTCACAGCGCGTTTGAGCGGGCGGACGCCCAGCGCGTCGCGCAGGAGAAGGCGCTTTCGGCGGGGCAGGGGCCGGAAAACTCGTCGGGCGCCGCCTGATATTCGTCATGACGATAGCGCAGAGGCGCGCGTGCGCGTATAGAAACGCTGGAGCGCGCCGCAGGGCGCAAGCACGAAAGGGCTGATCCTCTTCGTGAGTTCACAAACCTTCGGGCATCTATTAGGGTCCGCGCGATTTCTCCGCGCGCATCGATGTCGCGGACCAACCGTACGGGACTACATGGCCAAAGAAGAATTGCTGGAATTTCCGGGTGTCGTGTCCGAACTCCTGCCCAACGCCACCTTTCGCGTGAAGCTTGAGAACGAACACGAGATCATCGCGCACACCGCCGGCAAAATGCGCAAGAACCGTATTCGCGTCCTCACGGGCGATCGTGTGCTTGTCGAAATGACGCCCTACGATCTCACCAAGGGCCGCATCACCTATCGCTTCAAGTGATCGGCCATTGCGCCGCCTGACTGGCCGCCCGGCCGTCCTGACAAGGATTATCACGTGAACGGGGATTCTCGCCTGGATGAGCCCTCAGACGCTCCCTTAACCTGGCGTCCCCGTCTCGTGCTCGCCTCGGCCTCGCCGCGCAGGCTGGCGCTGCTTCAGCAGATTGGCATTGAACCGGACGAACTCTTGCCAGCCGATCTGGACGAGGCGCCGCTCCGGGGCGAGCTTCCGCGCAGCCTCGCCACGCGCCTTGCCAACGAGAAGGCGCGGGTGGCGGCCAAGCTGTCCGCCCGCATTGGTTCGAGCGCCCCCAATAATCCAGGCGTCTTTACGCTTGCCGCCGACACTGTGGTGAGCGTAGGCCGCCGCATCCTGCCCAAATGCGAACTTGCGGAGGAGGCGGCCGCCTGCCTCAGCCTGCTATCGGGACGCAGCCATCGCGTCTACACCGGTGTGACGCTGGTGACGCCCAAGGGCGTCGAGCGGCGCCGTTTGGTGGAGACCCGCGTGCGCTTCAAGCGCCTGTCGGACGCCGAGATGTCGGCCTATCTTGCGTCGGGCGAATGGCGCGGCAAAGCTGGCGGTTATGCGATTCAGGGGCTGGCCGGGGCATTTGTCGTCAACTTGATCGGCTCCTATTCCGGCGTCGTCGGCCTGCCGCTGCATGAAACCATGCAAATGCTTGCGGGCGAAGGCTATCCGGCTCATCTGATGTGGCTCAACAGGGCCTGACATGAGCGATACTGAACACGATTCCCAAACGCCGTCGCCAGATTCTCCCACTGGCCGATCATGCCCGATCTGCAAAAAACCCGCGATCGTCGCTTACCGCCCGTTCTGCTCGCGTCGCTGCGCCGACGTGGACCTGAACCGCTGGTTCACAGGCTCCTATTCAGTGCCTGCCGCGCCCGAGATTGATGAGAGCGACGACGCCGATGAGATGGAAGAGCGCAGGAGCGAGTAGAGGGTAGGGAGTAGAAACCCCTCATCCGTCATGCTTTGCGTGACACCTTTTCCCGCAAGGGGAGAAGGAAGAGCTGCTTTCAGCATCTGCGCCTTTTTCTTCCTTCCCCTTGCGGGAGAAGGTGTCGTTTGCGTCAGCAAGCGACGGATGAGGGGTTGTCTCGTCTGCCGCCACTGCCTACTGCCCGCGCGCCACCACCCATTTAATCCCTTCCAAAACACCCAGCAGCAGCGCCCCCACGGCGAGCATGATTGCAAAGTCATGCAGGTGCATGGGTCCGAGGCGAAACAATGTGCGAGCAGTCGGCCATGCCAGCAGCAGCGCGAGCAATGCGGGGACGCCTATCAGCGTCGCGATGAGCGCGGGGCCGGGGCGCTTGAAAGCTGATGCCAGCGAGGCGTTGAAGGAGCGGTTGGCGAACGTCAGCGCGACGATCGACGTCACGAGCGAGAAGAAAGCCAGCGTGCGCGCCTCGTCCAGCGGCATGTCCTGCTGCAAGGCGACGAGATACAGCGTCGCCACAAGCGCAAAAGCAATTCCGCCCTGCGCAATGCCCCATGTCACCAGCCCCCACGAGAACAGTGGCTCCTGCGGATCGCGCGGCGGGCGCGACATCACGTTGTCCTCCGCGGCCTGCGCTTCGAACACGAGCGAGCACACCGGGTCGATCACCATTTGAAGAAGCGCGATATGCACCGGCGTCAGAAGAATTGGGAGCCCAAAGACGAGTGGCAGAAGCGCCAGTCCTGCAATGGGAACATGCGCAGCGAAGATGAACCCCATCGCCTTGCGCAGATTGTCGTAGATGCGGCGCCCAAGCGCGATCGCTTTTACAATGGAGGAGAAATCATCGTCCAGCAGCACCATCCCGGCGGCCTCGCGCGCAACATCCGTGCCGCGCCCGCCCATCGCGATTCCGATGTGGGCGGCTTTAAGCGATGGTGCGTCGTTGACGCCGTCGCCGGTCATCGCAACGATCTCCCCGCGCGCCTTCAACGCCTCCACGATACGCAGTTTTTGCTCGGGCAGAATGCGCGCGAACACGGTGCCGAGGCCCGCGCATGCGGTCAGCTCGTCGGCGCTCATAGCGGCCAGTTGCTCGCCGGTGATGACGTCGTAAGATTCAATTCCAGCCTGTTGCGCAATGGCTTTTGCGGTTCCCGGATGATCGCCGGTAATCATGACGACGGCGATTCCAGCACTGCGGCATTCGCGCACGGCGTCAGCTGCCTGCGCGCGCAACGGGTCGGCCAGAGCGGCGAGACCTAAAAAGGCAAATGCGAAATCCTGTTGCTGCGCAGGCAGGTTCTCATCTGGCCAACGCGCCCGCGCAATTCCCAAAACCCGCAAGCCCTGCGCGGCCATCGTCTCCAGCGCGGATTTCATGTCGGTGCGCGCGGCCTCGTTCAGGCCGCAAAGACTGGCGATAGTTTCCGGCGCGCCTTTGCACGCTATGAGAAAGCCGCTGTCTCCGTCTGGTTTCCACGCTTGCGACATGGCGAGCAGATCAGGCCGCAAGCCATAGCTGCGCGCGAGGCGCCAATTTTTTCTAGGCTCAATCTGTTGTGCGAGATCGTGAAACGCGCGCTCCATTGGATCGACCGGGTTTGGCGCGCTGGCGAGGCGCGCCATGTCGATCAGCTCGTGAAAAGCCGCCGTGTCCGTATGATTTTCCACGTGCAGAAGATCGCCGTCCGCCAGCCGCATTTGCGCTACGCGCATGCGGTTTTGCGTCAGCGTGCCAGTTTTGTCCGTGCACAAAACTGTTGCAGCGCCGAGCGTTTCAATTGCCGCGGCGCGGCGCGTCAATACGCGGGCCTGCGAAATCCGCCACGCGCCCATGGCCATGAATACCGTGAGCACCACGGGAAATTCTTCCGGCAGCATCGCCATGCCAAGCGCTATGCCGCCAAGGCCCGCCTGCAGCCAATCGCCCTGGCGCAAGCCGTAGAGCAGCACGGCCAGCAGGCTCACGCCGCTGCCCAGCACCGCGAAAATGCGCACCAGCCGCTGCGTTTGCGCCTGTAGACGAGGGGGCTCACGCTCCAGCGCCTCTAGCGATTGCCCAATCTTGCCGATGGCGTTGTGCGGCCCGGTGGCGAAAGCTTCCGCCAGCGCCTCGCCGCGCACAATCAGCGAGCCCGAGAACACGATCGGCAAATCGTCGCCGCCGGGGCGGGCGGCAGGTTTGGCGTGCGGATCGTCGCGCGCCAGCTTGCGCACGGGTTCGGATTCGCCGGTAAGTAGCGATTCGTCGGCCAGCAGGTCGCGCGCTTCAAAGATGTGGGCGTCGGCGGGAACGCGGTCGCCCTCGGCCAGCGCCAGCACGTCGCCGCGCACAACATCCCGGCCCGGGATACGCAGGCGCCGACCCTGCCGCACCACCAGCGCGCGGGGGCTGGAGAGGTCGCGCAGGGCCTCCAGCACCCGCTCGGTGCGGTTTTCCTGCACAACGGCGATGACTACGGACATGCAGGCGAACGTCAGCAAGATGAGCGCTTCGCCCGGATCGCCCAGCGCCAGATAGATCGCGCCGCCGGCCAGCAACAGGAGCAGCATCGGCTCGCGCGCGACGTCGAACATGATGCGGAGCAGGGCCCGCTGGCCGCTGTGCGGCAATTCGTTCGGTCCCTCAGCTTTCAGCCGCGCCGCAGCCTCGGTATCGGTGAGGCCGGCACCGTTAACAGGGGTTCGCGAGGTGGGGTCGTTCATGGTGCAGCAGATATAGCACGCTGCGGCAGGTTGCGTTGGGCGCGGAGGGGGTAGGTGTGGCCTGGATTTGGACCGGGTGGGTCCTCGCGCACGCGCTCTTGTTTCGCCATGCGCGCAAGGACGCGCTTTCCATAGTTTTCAGTTCACGGCGGATGAGGAAAAGATGGTGCCCGGGGGCGGAATCGAACCACCGACACTGCGATTTTCAGTCGCATGCTCTACCAACTGAGCTACCCGGGCGCGCTTTGGGCATGCGCCACAAGCGATGGAGCGGCTTATAGGAAGCCAAAAGCTCCTTGTCCAGCGGCTTCTTCCATCGCTCTGTATAACCAGCGCGCGCCCCTGCATCAAAAGTCAAGGCGAAGCATTATTTACAAGCGTAGCTGAAGTCGTAAGCCAAGTAGCTGCGTGAGCGTAGCTATTTAAGTAAACAAAAAGCACAGGTCCATACAATTTGAGTGATTCTTTAAAGCAGGCGCTTAGCGGGCGGCGCTTATCCCTTGGTCATGCGCGGGGCATGCGGGGAGAGTTAAATGTCGCTTTTGCCAATTGGACGGGCCGTTGTGGCAGATTCTGAACTGCATCATCTGCTCTATGTTTCCGAAACTCTGAAGCTGCTGGGCGTTCCAGAGGTTGAGAGCTACGCAGAACTGGCCACCGCCGGACGGCGCGCGTCCGCAGCCGCATTCGATCTGGCGATTGTCGCCTGCAACGGTGAGGCGACGATACCCGCCGAGCTGAAAGCATCCGGCGCGCTTGTGGTGGCTATGGCGCCGGCTGGCGTGCTGCGCGCGTTTCCGCAACTCGCCCGCAGCCTTGGCGTCGATCTGGTTATCGCGGCGCCGTTTACGCGCTCCGGCCTCTATTCCCAGCTTGCGAGCCTGCTGGAAAGCGCGGCGGGGCGTCGCCTGAAAGTGGTTGAGCTGCCGATCCGCGCGCGGGCACCCGTCACAGCCGCGCCGCCAGCGGCTTCGAAGCAGCGGGTGCGCCTCACCTTTTTTCGCGCGGCGCTGCGGCTTTAAAACAACTTGATCTTAGCTGAGTACGATCCACAAGACGAAAGCTATGGCGGACCCGAGTGCCGAGACCGCCCACGCCTCGACCGAGGGCGGACTTCGCCGGTGCCGACGTCTGATTCTGATTGCCATAACGCCCTCCCGTCAGGCCAGGCGGCCCAACGACGACAACAAATTCCAACCCGGAACGTTCCGTTGAAGATTTTTGGGAGTAAGCGGAACTGGAAAGATGCGTCCAGGCTTCTGGTAAATGAAGCCGCCGCTTTTGCATTGAATCTGAGGCAAGCAAAAAAGAAGCCGCCTGCAAGCGCAGGCGGCCATAAGTCTAGGGAGGAAACGCCCTGAGAGGGCATTTACGGCGGGCGTGCCCACCGCGCCTGTCCGTGTAAGCCATTCCGTTCAAAGGTCAAGCTGGGCTTTAGAGGCGGGTTGACGCAGGGTTGACGCAGGTCAAATACCAGCGCAATCTCTTTATATCCGGCGCGCTGCTCCGTGAGATCCCCGCCGGGAAGTCCGGGGTTGCGTTGAAGTCTGGGGAGGAAACAAAATCGGACAAAGTCCGCGACTTATCAGGCCCCGTCGTTCTCTGACGGGGCTTTTTTATGCTTTGGACCGCAGGCATCCAACCCGATGGGGCGCCGGTAGTGCAAAGCGCGTGTGCTGATCTTCAGCCCGGAATGCTGCGGCCAGAAAAATGCAGTCTGGATGCCTGCGGTTCAAAGATCGCTTGTCCCGTTGCCTTCTCTCCGCAATGATTGGCCTCACAAGAAACGAAACAGGGGATGGATATGCTGCCGGACGACATTGATTCCGAATCGCGCTGCCGCTTGCCTTTGCCTCGTCGGGAGGATCTCGACGATGCCGGAAAGCTTGTGTTCGACCGCAGCGCCGATCCCACTGGCGGCACGATCCGGGGCCTGAAGGGGCCAGCGGGAATTCAGCTGCATTCGCCATTTCTCTGCAAGGCCAACCGGCCTGTCGGGCGCTATCTGCGCTTTGAGGCGGGTTTCAGCGAGCGTGAGCGCGAGGTTGCCATTCTTATCACTGCGCGCGAATGCGACAGCCGGTTTGAATGGGCTGCGCACGAGCCGGTGGCGTTGCAGGTCGGCGTGCCGCAGGCCACGATTGACGCCATCAAGCATCGCCTTCCGCTGGAGGGGATCGACGCCGAAGACGCGCTGATCGTGCAATTTGGACGCGAGACGTTTGGCGCCCGCAAGTTGTCATCGCAGACCTATGCAAAGGCCTTGGCTCGCTTTGGCGTGCGCAGGCTTGTCGATCTGGCGGCGCTGATGGGCAATTACGCCTCCACGGCGGCGGTGCTGACAGTGTTCGACATGCAATTGGACGAGGGAACGACGGCGCTTCTGCCTGTGGATTGACGTGAATGAGAGGCGGCGCCGCAAAGGGCGCTCGCCTTTTGCCCGTCCGCCTGCGACAAGCGGTTCTTGAGCCCGAGCTGGTTGAGGCGCAATGACCAAATTGTTTGTCATGATTTTTGGTGCGGCGGCTGTCGGCCTTTTCGCGCGCATCATGCTGACGCGGATGGGCCTCCTGAAGCCGCGCAAGGATGCCGCGCGCGACAATGCGATGGCGCGGTTGAAGCGCGAGCTGGATTTGCTGTTATGGATTCCCCCGATCCTGCTCGGACTCGGAGCGATTTATATCGCCGCCAGTTTGATCTACGCGAATTTCATCCGTTAGCCGTCGAAGGGCGCAATCTTGAAGCTGGACGCAGAACCAAGTCCCTATGCGCTCGGCCCCTCACGTCGGGGCGCAGGCCACCGCGCGGCGATGCGCCGGGTGAAGGAATGGGTGCGCGTGCGTTTCAGGCTGGGTGAGGACGATGTGGTGAGCGCGGTTGAGATCGAATGCGCGCTACCCGGTTGCCCGCCGCTGGAAACAGTGATCGCCTTCTGGATGGCCGACGAAAAGCGCCGCCATTACAAAATCTTCAAGCCGATTGTGGACGTGGTTGAAGACGACCTCCCGCCCTCGTGGATGCGCGACGCGCTGATCGTCGAGGAGGGGTTTGAGTGCTCGTGTTGTTGATGTTTGTCGCTGCGGCTGGCGGATGACTGTGCGATCAATAAAGTTCTTTGGACCGCGCGCGGCCTAGCGCGGTCCAGATGGGCTGCGCTAGCCCTCAGCCGGCTTTGTCTTGAACCAGGCCTCGACCTCGCCGGTGAGCTTCATCAACAGAGGATTGCCGAACCGGTCGCGCGTCTTGGCGGCGGGCACGCGCACCCAGCTTTCGCTGATGCAATATTCTTCCACGTTCGTCTTCTCGACGCCCTTGAAGCGAATGCCGACGTCGCGCGCCAGAACCTCCTCGTTGTAAAACGGGCTGCTCGGATCGGTGGACAGGCGGTCGGGAGGTGTTTCTGACATGGGACGCTCGCTGATTGAGAAGATTCGCGTTGTCATATCATGCGGCGCCAAAGGCTCACAGAGGCGCCTTCCCCCTTCCACGCCACAAAGCTTTCGCCTACAAACCAGCAACACTCATAAAACGGGAGCGTAGCGCGCCATGTCTGCACTGCAAAAGTACAAGTCCGTCACCCGCACTCAGGCCGCCAATGCGGCTTTGAAAGACGGGCGGGTTCAGCCCAGGGGTTTTGAGTTTGACTGGGTGGAAGTCGATCCGCTGATCGCAGCGTTCCGCCGCATGGTGCGCGGCTATGAGTTCGACATTTGCGAGCTGGCCATCACCACCTACATGTGCGCCAAGGCGCACAAGAAAGAATTTACCGCCATTCCGGTGTTCATCGTGCGCGCTTTCCATCACGGCGCGATCCTCGTCAACAAGAACGCGGGCATCAATTCGCCGAAAGATCTTGAGGGCAAGCGCGTCGGCGTCAATCGCGGCTACACCGTCACCACCGGCGTGTGGGCGCGTGGCGTTTTGCAGGACGAATACGGCGTCGATCTGAGCAAGGTCAATTGGGTTTTGTCGGGCGACGAACACGTGGCCGAATACAAGGCGCCGTCGAACGTCGTGCCGATCGAGGCAGGCAAGAAAATGGAAGATATGCTTGTCTCAGGTGAACTTGTCGCCGCCATCGGCGTGTCGGTCAATCATCCCGACATCGTGCCGCTGATCCCTGACGCCGACGAGGCGGGCTTCGCCTCGCTGGCGCGCACGGGCCATTACCCGATCAACCATCTCGTGGTCATCCGCAATGAATTGCTTGAGGCCAATCCGGGTCTGGCGACCGAAGTGTTCAATGCTTTTGCGCAAGCCAAACAATTGTACGTCGAGCAATTGAAGGCCGGAAACATTGAGCTGAAGGGCGACGCCCTGATGCACAAGCGCGTTATGGACATAACGGGCGGCGATCCGATGCCCTACGGCATCGAGCCAAACCGCGCGGTGATCGAGAACCTCATCAGCCACGCCAAGAAGCAGGGCATTCTGGGCGGCTCCGAGCGGATCGAAGATCTGTTCGCAAAAGAAACACTGGGGTTGATCGGCTAAAAACAAAGAGACTCTCCTCGGCCCAAAAACCGGACGAGGAGAGTCTTTCTGCTCGCTACTCGCCAATTGCCCCTCCATTGTCTCCGCCTATCATTTCCAATATTCTGATCGCTCATATCAATGGGCGGATGATGAACCTTCGTGATCTTCAATATGTCGTCGCGGTTGCAGACCATGCGCATTTTGGCCATGCGGCAAGTGCTTGCAACGTCAGCCAGCCTACGCTTAGCGGGCAGATATCCAAGCTGGAGCTGGAGCTGGGTATCGAGATATTCAGCCGCGCCGGGCGGACGGTGCGCGCGACGGATGCGGGCGAGCAGATCATCGCCCATGCCCGCCGGGCGTTGGCGGCCTCGCGCGATATCGTTGATTGCGCCCGCGCCAATCGCGATCCGCTGAGCGGGCGATTGCGGCTTGGCGTGATTCCCACCATCGCTCCTTATCTCATGCCCTATGTGCTGCCTGCGGCGGCGGAATTTCTGCCCAACGCGCCTCTGGTGCTGGTTGAGGATACGACGGCGCACATCGTGCCTCTCGTGATCGAGGGGAAGCTTGATGCGGCGATCATCGCAACCGAAGAGGATGCATCGCAGCTGCAATCCATCGACCTGTTTGATGAGCGGTTCTGGTTGGCGATGCCCGCCAATCATCCCCTGGTCGCTCTCAGGGAGGTAAACGCCAGCGATATTGACCCCAAGTCATTGCTGCTGCTGACCGACGGTCATTGCCTGCGCGATCAGGCGGCGGAATTGTGCAACCATCCGCAGGCCGGGCAGGGGGCGATGGCGGACATGCGCGCCTCCAGCCTTGAGACGCTGCTGCATATTACGGCGGCGGGGCTTGGCGTGACGCTGCTGCCGCAATTGGCGGTGGAATGCGGACGGGCCGACACCGACCGGTTGGCGACGAGGCCGCTCGCCGGAGCGTTGGCCTCGCGCCGCGTACGGTTGATCTACCGTCGTCATAGCCCGCGCGAGGCTGCGCTCACGGAGCTTTCCCGCATCCTTCGCGCCTCGCTGCCCGATGGGGTGCGGCGGCTGGAGGGCTGAGTTTCCAGCGCATTGCGCGCGCCAACTTGCGAAGCTACGGCTTTCGCCGTTTGCGGGCTTCCAGCCCGTATTCCGCGTTACGCCAGCATCTGCCGCCGCAATGACGCGACACGCCACTTGCGCTTCTGCGCGCGACCCCGCAAAAGAACGGCATGCTGAATATTGAAGACCTCACATACCGGCTCGGGCCGCGGCTCTTGTTTGACCATGCCAGCGCGGCGGTTCCGCTTGGCGCAAAGGTCGGCTTTGTCGGACGCAACGGCGCTGGCAAGACGACGCTGTTCCGGCTGGTCTCGAATGAGATTTATCCTGAAGGCGGCGCTTGCTCGTACCCCAAGGCCGCGCGCATCGGGCGCGTCGAGCAGGAGGCGCCGGGCGGGCCGGGGAGCCTGATCGACTTCGTGCTGCTTGCCGACGTTGAGCGCGCCGCTCTGCTGGAGGAGGCGGAGGTCGCCACCGACCCGACGCGCATCGCCGACATCCAGATACGCCTTGCCGACATCGACGCTCAGTCCGCGCCTGCGCGTGCGGGCATCATTCTGTCAGGCCTTGGCTTCGACCACGAGGCGCAGCAGCGCTCGCTCTCTGAGTTTTCCGACGGCTGGCGCATGCGCGTGGCGCTGGCGGCGGTGCTGTTCTCCAAGCCCGATCTGCTGCTGCTCGACGAGCCCACGAACTATCTCGATCTTGAGGGCACGCTCTGGCTGATCGACTATCTGGCAAAATATCCCGCCACCATCGTCGTCATCAGCCATGATCGCGACATGCTGGACGACGTGGCCGATCATATTTTGCACCTCGATCAGGGCAAGCTGACGCTCTGGAAGGGCAATTACACCAGCTTTGAAAAGCAGCGCCGCGAGCAGATCGCGATCCGCATGAAGCACATCAAGAAGCAGGAGGCGCACCGCGAGCATCTGCAATCGTTTGTGGATCGCTTCCGCGCCAAGGCCACCAAGGCCCGGCAGGCGCAATCGCGCCTGCGCATGCTGGAGAAGATGGAGCCTGTGGAGGCTATCGTCGACACCGACGTGCAGCCGTTCAATTTTCCCTCGCCTGCCAAACCGCTGGCGCCGCCGATTGTCGCCATGCAGAACGTCAGCGTGGGTTATGACGGCCGAACAGTGCTTTCCCGTTTGTCGCTCAACATTTCCAACGATGATCGCATCGGCCTGCTGGGCTCCAACGGCAACGGCAAATCGACGTTTGCAAAGCTGGTCGCCGGGCGCCTAGAGGCCATGGGCGGCGAGCTCCGCCGCTCGTCGCGGCTGGATGTTGGCTTCTTCGCGCAGCACCAGATCGATGATCTTGATCCGCGCGGCACGCCCTATTCGCATGTTGCGCCGCTAATGACCGACGCCACGCAAGCCAAGGTGCGCGGGCGTTGCGCGCAGATAGGCTTTCCAAACGTGAAGGCGGACACGCGCATCGAGCTGCTTTCAGGCGGCGAGAAAGCGCGCCTGCTGATGGGGCTCGCCACCTTTAGCGGCCCGCATCTCATCATAATGGACGAGCCGACGAACCATCTCGACATAGACAGCCGCGCGGCGCTGATAGAGGCCATCAACGCGTATGACGGCGCGATTATTCTCGTGTCGCATGACCGGCATTTGCTCGAAGCGTGCGCGGATCGCCTCTGGCTTGTGGGCAATGGCGGCGTCACCGAATTTGACGGCGATATGGACGATTATCGCAAGCTCATTCTGGATTCAAACAGCGGCAAGGAACGCAAGCCCCGCAAGGACGGCAAGGGTGCAAAGGAAGCCGCGCCCGAGGCTGTCGTCGCGCCGCCGCGTCCGGTGCGCAGCCGCAAGGAACTCTACAAGAAGATCGACGCGGCCGCCGACCGTATGACCAAGTTCGAGGGGCTGGCCAAACGCATCGACGAAGCGCTCGCCAAACCCGGCGCGTTCGCAAAAGACCCTGCGCGCGCAGGACAACTTGCGCAGCAACGTTCTGAAGTGTCGAAAGCGATAGCCGCCGCTGAAGATGAATGGCTGGAATTGACGGCGGAGCTGGAGGGGGCGGGTGCTGGTTGAAGCGCTGTTCGCGTGCGCTTTCCCTTAAGCTCTGAATGGGGTATTAGTTTTATCTAATTCAATTTCGGGGGTTCCATGTCCGCTCTTTTTCAATTTGGCGAACGCATGCCGGACTATTCCGTCCCGGTGCTCAATGAGCGCGAAGTCCGCGCGGGCGCCGGCTTGTTGTTCGTAATCGCGTTCGTGGCCTTCTCGAAAGCGTGGTTCACGGGCGATTTTGGCCTCATCCGCATTGTCGTGATCGGTTTTTTTGTTGAATTCGTCATCCGGGTTTTAATCAATCCGCGCTTTGCGCCGAGCTTGATTGTCGGTCGCTGGCTGGTCTCCGCCCAAACGCCTGAATACACCGGCGCGCCGCAAAAGCTGTTCGCCTGGTCGCTGGGTCTGGCGATGGCCGCACTTATGATTGTTCTGGTGGGGATTTTCGACGTGCGCGGCCCGATCAATCTGCTGATCTGCGCGCTCTGCCTCGTCTTCCTGTTTTTTGAGGCCGCGTTTGGGATTTGTATCGGATGCAAAATGTACGCGATGTTCGTGCGCACGCCGCCGCAATTATGCCCGGGCGACGTTTGCGAAATTAAAGTAAAGCACGAAATTCAAAAGATCGTTCCCGCGCAGGGGTTTGTGCTTGTCGGCTTTACCGCGTTGATGATTGCTGTGGTCGTGAACCTTGGTTCCACAAGCAAGCTGTCCGCCTCGCCAGCCGCAGAATCCGGGCGCTGCGTCGTGCCAGGATTCGCCAAAGCGATTGGGCATGAAGAGATGTGGAAGCTGCATAACAATTGCAAATAGGCAGTAGGCAGTAGGGAGTAGGGAGTAGGGAGTAGGGAGAGTGCGCCTTTTCCTTCTCCCGCTTGCGGGAGAAGGTGGCGCGCGAAGCGTGACGGATGAGGGATTTTGTCCGGGTAGGCCCTCACCCGACCCTGCTTTTTAGGGCCACCCTCTCCCGTTTTACGGGAGAGGGAAGGGGAAGGTTAATCCAAATCCGGCGCCACCATCCCCACATCCCGCCCGCCGGCGCCCTGCACGCGGTTGCCTTCCGCTCGCACGGCGCCGGAGGCGGCCAGTCGCAGCGCTGCGGGATAGATCGCGTGCTCCTGCGCCAATACGCGCTTGCCCAGAGATTCTGGCGTGTCGTCGTCGCGCACGTTGATTGCGGCCTGCATGATGATCGGCCCAGCGTCCATTTCAGCCACGACGTAATGCACGGTGCAGCCGTGGATCTTCACGCCGTCGGCCAATGCGCGCTCATGCGTATGCAGGCCGGGATATGAGGGCAGCAGAGCAGGGTGGATGTTAATCAGCCGCCCCTGCCAATGATTGACGAAGCGCGGCGTCAACAGGCGCATAAAGCCTGCAAGACAGATGAAATCGATGCGGTGGGCTTCTAGCATCTTTTGCAGCGAGCCCTCAAAAGCGTCGCGGCCCGCGTAGATTTTATGATCGACGGCCGCAATCGCAATGCCGCGCGCTTTGGCGCTGGCAAGGCCCTGCGCCTCGGGGCGATTGGACAATACGAGCGCGATCTCGACGGGGAAATCTCCGTCGCGCGCAGCCGCAATCAGCGATTCCATATTGGAGCCGCGACCGGATATCAGGATGGCGCAGCGGCGCTTGCTCACAGCTTCAACTTCCCCGACATGACGACGGGCTCGCCGTCGCGCGCAATGATTTGGCCAACGCGCACAGGGCTTTCTCCTGCCGCACGCAACGCCTGCTCAACCTCGTCGGCTTTGCTGGCTTGCGCCACGACGATCATGCCGATGCCGCAATTGAACGTGCGCAGCATTTCGCTTTCCGCCACGCCGCCTTCGCGCGCCAGCCAGCCAAACACGGGCGGCACTTTGAACGAGGCAAGGTTCAGCCGCACGGCGATATCGTCGGGCAGCACGCGCGGAATGTTGTCGGGAAAGCCGCCGCCGGTGATGTGGGCCAAAGCGAGAATGCCGTCCGTCGCCTTCAGGGCGGCCAGCACGGGCTTCACGTAAAGCCGCGTCGGGGTCAGCAAAGCGCGCGCCAGCGTTTGGCCGGGTGCGAACGGCGCGGGAGCGTCCCACGCAAGCCCGGTGCGCTCAACGATGCGGCGCACCAGCGAGAATCCGTTGGAATGCACGCCTGAGGAGGGCAGGCCGAACACCACGTCGCCGGGAATCGGCGCGCCCTTGGGCAGCAGGCTACCACGCTCTGCGGCGCCCACGGCAAAGCCCGCCAGATCGTAATCGCCGTCCGAATAGAGCCCCGGCATTTCCGCCGTCTCGCCGCCGATCAGCGCGCAGCCTGATTCCACGCAGCCAGCAGCAATGCCTTTTACGATGGCCACGCCAGCGTCGGGATCGAGCTTTCCGGTCGCGTAATAATCGAGGAAGAACAGCGGCTCTGCGCCCTGAACGATAAGATCGTTGACGCACATGGCCACGAGGTCGATGCCGACCGTGTCGTGAATGCCGCTCTCGATGGCGATCTTGACCTTGGTGCCGACGCCGTCATTGGCGGCCACGAGGATCGGATCAACGAAGCCTGCGGCCTTCAGGTCGAACAATCCGCCAAAGCCGCCGATTTCAGCGTCCGCGCCCCTGCGCCGCGTCGAGCGCACAAGCGGCTTGATCTTGTCCACCATGGCGTTTCCGGCGTCGATATCAACGCCAGCCTGAGCATAGGTGAGGCCGGGAGCGGGATTGGTCATGATGGTCCTCTTGAATGCTTCGGGGTTAGCCCGGGCGGCGTTTTGCTGCAAGCCTCAATGCGGAAAACCAAAGCGCTAATCTCAGACGCCGTCATGGACGGGGCCAGCCCGTCCGTGACGGCGTAGAGGTGCGGATGACTTTCTGTCGTCCTATTATTGCATCAACAACGCCATCTTGGGCATTCAACTCTGGCGCGTCCTGCTTTTTGTAGTTATTTTGCTTCCAGATGAGCACACATTCCCTGTTCGCCAGCCTGCCGAATCTGATCAGCCTAGGCAGGTTGATTCTTGTTCCCGTCATCGTTGCGCTCATCGCCCAGATGTCGTGGGATTGGGCGTTTGCGCTGTTTCTGGTCGCCGGATTGTCGGACGCTATCGACGGCTGGCTGGCCAAGCGCTTCAATTTGAGCACCGAGCTGGGGGCTTATCTCGATCCCATCGCCGACAAGGCGCTGCTGGTGTCGATTTACGTTTCGCTGGCGGTGGTGGGCGTTTTGCCCGCGGCGATTGCGATTCTTGTGGTCTCGCGCGATCTGATGATTGTGAGCGCGGGATTGGTGTCGTGGGTCATGGACAAGCCGGTGGCCATTCGGCCGCTGCTGGTCTCCAAGCTCAACACGCTGGCGCAAATCGCTTTTGCGACGCTGGTTCTGCTGGCCAAGGCGGCGGGTTGGGAGACGGCGCCCTGGTTGAGCTATGCGCTCTATGTCGTCGCCACGTTGACGCTCGCCTCCGCACTCGCCTATCTGGTCCAATGGCTTCGTCACATGGAGCTTTATTGAAAGATTTTGAGCCGGGGCGCCATGAGCATTGAGCGGCAATTTATTTTCTGGCTGGGCGCGGCGGTTTTGCTGGCCCTGTTTTTGTGGGCGCTTTCCGCCGTCATGCTGCCTTTTGCGGCGGGACTTGCGCTCGCCTATCTGCTGGACCCGCTCGCCACGCGCTTGCAGAAGCTTGGGGCGAGCAGACTTTTTGCGAGCCTGTTTATCATCGGTCTCGGCGGCGTCGTGATCGTGGTGGCGCTTGTGGCGCTGGCGCCGACGCTGGTCGCACAAGCCGGGCAGTTTATCGAGCGGCTTCCCGCCTACGCCACCAAGCTTCAGGCGTTGATTACGCAGCATGGCTCCGATTTGTTCGCGCGCGCCAAGCCGGCGCTCGATTTTCTGGGTGTCGGACCAACTCCTGAAGGGGCAGAGTCCAATTTGCCCGCGGCTGGCGATCTGGTGGGGCAGGGCGCGCGCTGGGCCGGTACGCTGCTGGGTTCTCTCTGGCAGGGCGGGCAGGCGATACTTGGCCTGGTGTCGCTGCTGGTCATTACGCCTGTCGTCGCCTTCTACCTGCTGCTGGACTGGCCGCGGCTTGTGGCCGGTCTCGACGATCTTGCGCCGACGAAGCATCGCGAAGTCGTTCGCGGCCTTGCGCGCGAGATGGATTCGGCGATGTCGGGCTTCATTCGCGGACAATCGCTGGTCTGTCTGTTTCTGGGCCTCTGGTACGGCATCGGGTTTACGCTGGCGGGGCTGCATTTTGGCCTGTTAATCGGCATTATCGCGGGCGTGCTGTCGTTCATCCCTTACGTGGGCTCACTCACCGGGCTTATTCTTTCGGTCGGCGTCGCGCTCGTGCAGGGGCCGTGGAGCTTGCTGGGCGTGGTGCTGGCGATCCAGTTTGCAGGGCAATTCATCGAGGGCAACATCCTCACGCCGCGCTTTGTGGGCGAAGCGGTAGGGCTGCATCCGGTATGGATCATGTTCGCGCTGCTGGCGGCGGGATCTCTGGCGGGCTTTACAGGGCTGATATTGGCGGTGCCGCTTGCTGCGGTCATAGGCGTGCTGGCGCGCTTTGGCGTGCGCCAGTATGTGGCCTCGCCGCTTTATCAAATCGAGGCGGGGTCGCGCCCAAATCCGGATTCCAAACCTTGAAAGCCACGAGTCAGTTAGCGTTAATGCTGCCGGTCGAGCCCCGCTTCGGGCGCGAGGATTTTCTGGTGTCGCCCTCCAACGAGGCCGCTTGGGACATGTTCGAGCGCTGGCCGAACTGGCCAGGTAAAATGCTGCTGCTGCTGGGACCTACCGGCTCGGGCAAAAGCCACCTTGCCGCAATCTGGGCGCAGCGCGTCGGCGCCCGCGTTCTGTCTGCCGCTGATCTTGGAAACGCTGATCTGGCTGCGCTGGCGGCGTCCGGTCCTTTGCTGCTGGAGGATGCGGACCGTTTGCAGGGGCTTGAGGCGGAGCTGTTCCACCTTATCAACCTCGTGCGCGAGCGCGAAGGCGCTCTGGCGCTGACAGCGCGTAATTGGCCTGATTCCTGGGGGCTGACGACCAAAGATCTGCTGTCGCGGCTGCGTCTGGCTCCGGCCATCGAGATAGGGGAACCTGACGATGCGCTGGTGCGGGCAGTTCTGGTGAAGCTGTTCATCGATCGGCAATTGGTGGTGGATACGTCGGTCGTTGAATATCTGGCTTTGCGCATCGAGCGCTCGCTGGCGGCGGCCCGCGCCATCGTGCAGGTTCTGGACAGGGAAGCTCTTGCTCACGCGCGTCCGGTTACGCGCCCCATGGCCGCTGAAGTGCTGCGGCGCATGGACGAAGGGGAATGAGCGTCGTCGAACCTGTACGCCTTGATCTGAGCGGCCTCAAATGTCCGCTGCCGGTGCTGCGCACGCGCAAGGCCCTGCGGCACCTGCCGCCGGGCGCACTGCTGGAAGTGGTCTGCACGGACCCTATGTCGGCGATTGATATTCCCAATATGGTGCGCGAAAGCGGGGACATCCTCCGAGAAAAGCGCAAGGAAAACGCCTTCCTGTTTTTTCGCATTGAAAAGGTGGCGCCATGAGCGCGCAAAGCTGGCCGACCGAACTTCGCCTCGGCAAGGATCGCCGCACGCTGGTCGTCGCGTTCGACGACGGCGCGCAGTTTGAACTCACGGCGGAAATGCTGCGGGTGATGAGCCCGTCTGCGGAAGTGCAGGGGCATTCCGAATCCGAGCGCAAGACTGTTGGCGGCAAGCGCAACGTGTCGATCATCAAGGTGGACACAGTGGGTAATTACGCGGTGCGTATCGGCTTTGACGACATGCACGACAGCGGCATTTATTCTTGGGCGTTTCTGCGCGAGATGGGTGAAAACGCGGAAGAAAAATTCGCCAGCTATCTCACAGACCTTTCCGCCAAAGGGCTGGATCGGGATAAGCTGGGCGTGAGATAAGACCTGGCGCGAAAGAGCGCGCCGGGTCTTTTGTATCAGCCTTAAACGCCAATCTTGCCGCCGCCGCGTTTCGTGATCGCGACGATGGAGGGGCGGGGCGGCATGTCCGGTTTGAAATCGGGCCAGCGGGTTGAGGGCGCTTCAAATGTGCCGATTGAATCGCCGCCGCCCTCGCCGGGATGCTGGATGGCGATGAACATCGTCTGCCCGTCGGGCGTGAACAATGGCCCGCACGCTTCCGCGCCGTTGGGCGTGCGGAAGAAGTGCTTCGAATGTCCACGCATCGGGCCTTCGGTTTCCAGCGCCCACACTCCGTCGTTACGGCCAGTCGCTTTGGCGCTGTTACCGTCTGTGGCCACCCAGAGCCGCCCCTCGGGATCGACCGCGACACAATCGGGCATGCCGAACCAGCCGTCTTTCGTCGTCGCCGCATGAAAGCTGGCGCCCGTTGACGAGACCGTATGATCGCCGCAGGTGACGAGCATTTCCCACTTGAAACGTGTCGCTGCATGATCGCCGCCTTCGGGCGCCATCTCGATGATGTGGCCGAAGCGGTTTTCGGCGCGCGGGTTCGCCTTGTCGATCTGGGCCTCGGTGCGGCGTGAATTGTTAGTCAGCGCCACATAGACCTTGCCGGTTTTCGAATTGGCTTCCACGTCCTCCGGGCGGTCCATTTTGGTGGCGCCAAGCGCGTCTGCGGCAAGGCGCGTGTCGATCAGCACGTCGGCTTGAGATGCAAAGCCGTTGGCTGCGGTCAATGGTCCCTGACCGTGGATGAGGGGCGCCCATTCGCCAGCGCCGTCGGAGTTGAACTTGGCGACATAGAGCGTGCCATGATCCAGCAGGTCCATGTTGGCGGCGCGATTGGCGGGATCGACGCGGCTTTCGCTGACGAATTTATAGACGTAATCAAAGCGCTCGTCGTCGCCCATGTAGACGACGTAACGCCCGTCGCTATTGATGATTCCTTCCGCGCCCTCATGTTTCATGCGGCCAAGCGCAGTGCGCTTTTTGGGCGTGGAGGCGGGATCGAACGGATCAATCTCGACCACCCAGCCAAAGCGATTGATCTCGTTTGACTCCTTGGCCAGATCAAAGCGCTCTTCAAACTTGCCCCACGCATAATTATTGGCGGGCGCGCCATAGCGCTTGAGCTGCTTTTCTTCAGGCTGTCCGGCTGCGGAGCCCCAGAAATAGCCGTTGAAGTTTTCCTCGCAAGACAGCCACGTGCCCCACGGGGTTACGCCGCCAGCGCAATTGTTCAACATGCCGCGCACGTTGCGCCCTTCGGGGTCGGCCTTCGTGCGCATGCGGGCATGGCCGGAAGCGGGGCCGGTGATCGTCATCGGCGTGTCGGCGTCGATGCGGCGCGCAAAGCTGGAGGCGCCTTCAACGCGCCATTTTCCGGCCTCGCGCCTGATTTCCAGCACCGATCCGCCATGGGCCGCCTTCTCAATACCCACAAGCTCCGGCGTCATTTTAGCGAAGGCTGCGGCTTTGGATTGCTGCACGCCGATGCCGGGGAACATGAGTTCCTCGTTGGTGTATTCATGGTTCACAACCAGCAGGCCATGGGTAGACGGGTCCGCTGCGCCGCGCATGGGGATGTAGCCAAGGTAATCGTTGTTATAGCCAAACTGGCGCTGCTGGGCGCTGGCTGTTTGCTTCAGCGGATCGAAGGCGGGTGCATCGCGCAGCACCGCGTCGCCCCAGCGGATCAGAACGTCGGCGTCGTAACCTTCCGAGACATGATGCTTCTCGTCCGAGCCTGATGCGATTTCCCTGAAGGAGAAGCGCGTTGGAGAAACCGACTGCGCCAGAGCGCGATCCAGCGCCAGCGGCGCAATGCCGGCCAACGCGGCCACGCCAAGGGCGCCGCGCAAAACGTCGCGCCGGGCGAGGCGGGTGGCGATGACGTCGCCAATGGTGGGATTTTGCGAAGCGTTTGAGCCAATGTCTTCGGCAGTTTCCGCAGCCTGAGAGCGGGTCAAGCAGGGATTGGACGAGAACTGGTCGTTCATTTGATGTGCTCCTGAACCGCAGTCGCGTCATAATCCCTGTTCATGACGCTTTGTTGAAGCAGCGCGCCTAACCATTCCGTCACATAGACGCCGCGCAAACGGGCTAGCGTGCGCCTCGTTTTGGAACTGGAGCCAAAACGCCGCGTTTGGTGGATGTTAATCACGTAAGAGGAGACTGGTCCCAATGGAGGGTTCAGTGCGTTCCAAGCGAAAATCAATTGGCGCCCTGCGGCGCGCGGCCGAGGCGGCGGGGCATGCCGGCGTTTACGTGTGGGATTACGATCCGCAGGTCTACGACCCTGCGCCGCGTCGGCGTCGCAATGCGATGATTGCGTCCTGCGCTGCGTTCGTTGTGGCGGGAATAGCGGTGTTGACGCTGGCGCTCTAGATCGTTGATCGCACGTATGTTTGGCGGCCTGAAGCGCCGGCAACAGGCGGCGCAGTTTACTGAACCTGAAAAACGCAGGCTCCGGACCGGCCTTCTCGCTGATTTTTCCCTCGCATCGTTCGTTGCGCATGTTATAGAGCGCCCTCCGGGGGGTATCCGGTTGGGGTGCGCGCTCTCGGGCGTGCACTTTTGGTCGCGGGCGTGGCGGAACTGGTAGACGCAGCAGGTTTAGGTCCTGCCGCCGCAAGGCGTGGGGGTTCGAGTCCCTCCGCCCGCACCAGCCTCGTTTTTTGCCCCGTCTTCGCGGGTTGCCCCATCCGACAGGTTTAATGATCGCGCGGGGCTGAACCCGTCGCATGCAGGAATTTGAAAAGGGAAGATGATGCAGGTCACCGAAACCCTCTCTGAAGGCTTGAAGCGCGCCTATAAAGTGGTTCTGCCGATGCAGGATCTCTCGCAGCGTCTTGAAGCTGAACTCGTCAGCCTCAAGGACAAGGTTCGCATCAACGGCTTCCGTCCCGGTAAAGTGCCGATGGCGCACATGCGCAAGGCTTATGGCCGCCAGGTCATGAGCGACGTGTTGCAGAACGCCGTCAACGAAGCCAACCAGAAGATCGTGGCCGATCATGGCCTGACGCTGGCCAATTCGCCCAACATCGAGGTCGATGGCGGCGAAGAGGGCGTAAAGCGCGCGATTGAAGCAGAGGGCGACCTCGCGTTCACCGTGAGCGTGGAAGTGTTGCCGACGTTTGACGTGGGCTCGTTCGACGATGTCGAGCTTGAGCGCCTCGTGGCAAAAATCCCCGATTCGGAAGTCGATGTCGCTCTGGAGCGCATGGCCTCCCAAACGCGCCCCTTCAGCGCCAAGGAAGGCGCCGCCGCCAATGGCGACAAGCTGACGATTGATTTCGTAGGCAAGATCGACGGCGAGGCTTTTGAAGGCGGCGCTGGCGAGGGCATGGACCTCGTTCTGGGTTCCGGCCAGTTCATCCCCGGCTTTGAAGACCAGCTCGTGGGCGCCAGCGCAGGCGAGACGCGCCTCGTGAACGTCAAGTTCCCGGAAGCCTATCAGGCCGCCCATCTGGCCGGTAAGGACGCAGCTTTCGACGTGACCGTGAAGGAAGTCGGCGCGCCCGGCGATCTGGTCATGGACGACGAATTCGCCAAGACCTACGGCCTTGAGAGCCTCGACAAGCTGAAGGACGCGATTCGTGCCAACATGCAGACCGAGCTGGACGGCGCCGCGCGCGGCAAATTGAAGCGCGCATTGCTCGATCAGCTCGACAAACGCTTCACGTTCGAGCTGCCCGAATCGCTGGTTGAGCAGGAGTTCAACGGTGTCTGGCAGAGCGTAGTTTCCGAGCAGGAGCGTTCGGGCAAGTCGTTTGCGGACGAGAACACCACGGAAGAGGCCGCTCGCGTCGAATATCGCGGCATCGCCGAGCGCCGCGTGCGCCTTGGTCTGGTGATGGCCGAAATCGGCCAGCAGTCGAAGGTGGAAGTCACGGACGATGAATTGACTTCGGCCATCGTGGAGCGTGCCCGCCAGTTCCCCGGTCAGGAAAAGATGATCTGGGAGTTCTACCAGAAGAATCAGGAAGCCCTGGCCCAGATTCGCGCGCCGATTTACGAAGAAAAGGTCGTCGACATCATCGTTTCGAAGGCGAAAGTGACAGACAAGGAGATCTCTAAGGAAGATCTCCTGAAAATTGTCAGCGAAGACGAAGCCTCCGGTAAGTAAGCGAGACGATTCTTGCGCGGTGCGCCCATTGCGCGCCGCGTTTACATGCTTATCTTGTTTTAACCGCCGATTCTGAGCGGTCAGAGAAGAGCCAGATGCGCGATCCCATCAGCCTGTACAATTCATTCATCATCCCCAGCGTCGAGGAAGTCACATCGCGCGGGTCCTATCGCTACGATATTTTCTCGCGCCTCCTGAAAGAGCGCATCATTTTCCTCGCCGGACCGGTCGAGGACCAGATGGCGACGCTCGTCGTCGCACAATTGCTCTATCTGGAAGCTGATAACCCGAAGAAGGAAATCTTCCTCTACATCAACTCGCCGGGCGGGGTGGTGACGTCGGGGCTTTCCATCTACGATACGATGCAATTCATTCGCCCCAAAGTGTCGACGCTCTGCATCGGCCAGGCGGCGTCCATGGGCTCGTTGCTGCTGTGCGGCGGCGAGAAGGATATGCGCTTTTGCCTGACCAATTCACGCGTGATGGTGCATCAGCCTTCGGGCGGTTTCCAGGGCCAGGCTTCGGACATCCAGCGCCACGCTGAAGACATCCTGAAGATCAAGAAGCGCCTGAACGAGATCTACGTGAAGCACACGGGCCGCGATTACGACACCATCGAGCGCACGCTTGATCGCGATCATTTCATGACCGCCGAGGAAGCTCAGGCTTTCGGTCTCGTTGATCAGGTGATCGAGAAGCGCCCTGAAGACGCGGTCGAATCAAAGTAAAGCTGATCGCGAACGCAGCGCTCCGGTGCCGCGTTCGCCTCTCGCTCCAGCGCCTGCTTGCGCGGCCTCCGGCGTCCTGCAGACAGGTGTGTCGATCACGCGTCAGGCAGGTGCAACGCCCCACCAAGCTCCTCAATTTGCGAGCTAAATCAACCAAACGCCTTATTGCGGCTTGATTTGGGGCGCTGCTTAAATGAACGACGACGTTGCGCGCTTGATCCGGGCGTCATACCGTGGTCACATCTGAACTTGAGCCGCTCGCGGCGTCGCCACCCACGCAGCGAGGCCGTCTGCTGCATCTTTAAGTGTCGGGCAGTCGGCTACGTTTTCTTAAAGCCGGGTCTATATTCGTTAAATGGTCGTGATTCCGACTCAATGGAATGAGCGGCCGGCACGGAGAATGAAATGAGCAAAGTCAGCGGAAGCGACTCGAAGAACACGCTCTACTGCTCGTTCTGCGGTAAGAGCCAACACGAAGTTCGCAAGCTGATCGCGGGCCCGACGGTGTTCATCTGCGACGAATGCGTCGAATTGTGCATGGATATCATTCGGGAGGAGAATAAATCTTCTCTCGTGAAGAGCAGCGACGGCGTGCCGACTCCGCGCGCCATTTGCAAGGTGCTCGACGATTACGTGATCGGTCAGATGCAGGCCAAGCGCGTGCTGTCCGTCGCGGTTCACAACCATTACAAGCGCCTGAACCACGCCACCAAGCACAACGACGTTGAGCTGGCCAAGTCCAACATCCTGCTGATTGGCCCCACGGGCTCGGGCAAGACGCTGCTGGCCCAGACGCTGGCGCGCATTCTCGACGTGCCGTTCACAATGGCCGACGCGACCACGCTGACCGAAGCCGGTTACGTGGGCGAGGATGTTGAGAACATCATTCTGAAGCTGTTGCAGGCCTCTGACTATAACGTCGAGCGGGCGCAGCGCGGCATCGTCTACATCGATGAAATCGACAAAATTTCGCGCAAGTCCGACAACCCTTCGATCACCCGCGACGTATCGGGCGAGGGCGTGCAGCAGGCTCTTCTAAAGATCATGGAAGGGACTGTGGCCTCCGTGCCGCCGCAGGGCGGGCGCAAGCATCCGCAGCAGGAATTCCTGCAGGTGGACACGACCAACATCCTCTTCATCTGCGGTGGCGCATTCTCTGGCCTTGAGAAAATCATCTCCGGGCGCGGGAAGGGCACGTCCATTGGCTTTGCGGCCAAGGTGCAGGGTCCGGAAGAGCGTCGTACCGGCGAAATCTTCCGGAAGGTTGAGCCCGAGGATTTGCTGAAGTTCGGCCTGATCCCCGAATTTGTTGGCCGCCTGCCGGTCATCGCGACGCTTGAAGACCTCGACGAGGACGCGCTGAAGAAGATTCTCACCGAGCCCAAGAACGCTCTCGTGAAGCAATATCAGCGCTTGTTCGAGATGGAGAACACCGAGCTGACGTTCCAGGAGGAAGCGCTCAACGTGGTCGCCCGCAAGGCGATCGAGCGTAAAACCGGGGCGCGCGGGCTGCGTTCGATTCTTGAGACGATCCTGCTCGACACTATGTTCGATCTTCCCGGACTTGAGGGCGTAGAGCAGGTGGTCATTGGGCCTGAGGTCGTCGACGGAAACGCGCGTCCGCTTTACATCTATTCTGAGCGCACAGAGAAAGCCGGCGCGTCCGCGTGATTTGCGTACAGGCTGGCCGACGCCTGATTTCAGTATCATGCCTCCCGGGGCGTGCTTGAAAAATGCGGGCGCGGTCGCCATTTGTTCTGTAACGGGGTCGGTTTAAGGCGCGTGTGCCGGTATTCATCCCCGTCTATTCCAACCGCCGGGGTGCCTCTTTGAGGGCTTTCGGCAAGACGCTTCCAGCCTGTGCAGCTCCGCGTTTTCGCGGTGCTCGCAGTCCGGCTTGAGCGTCTCGTCTCACGGTGGCTTATAGCGCCGGGGGTCGTTGCAACAGGACAGGAAACGATGACAAACGAAAAGCGTGCCCTAGCCAAGCCCGGCGAGATCGAGACCTACCCGGTCCTCCCGCTGCGCGATATTGTCGTGTTCCCGCATATGATCGTGCCGCTCTTTGTAGGCCGCGATAAATCGATTCGTGCGCTTGAAGAGGTGATGAAGGGCGATCGCTACATCCTCCTCGCCACCCAGAAGATAGCGGCTGACGACGATCCGGCCACCGATGCGATTTTCACCACCGGAACGCTCGCCTCGGTGCTGCAATTGCTGAAGCTGCCGGACGGAACCGTCAAGGTTCTGGTCGAGGGCGCCTCGCGCGCGCAGGTGAAGCGCTACACCCGCACCCAGGATTTCTATGAGGCTGAAGCCAGCGTGCTGCCCGAGGAAACCGGTACCGCCATTGAGGTCGAGGCGCTTGGCCGCTCGGTCGTGTCCGAGTTCGAAGGCTATGTTAAGCTTAACAAAAAGGTTTCGGCGGAGGTTGTCGCTGCTGTTGGTCAGATCGACGATTTCTCGAAGCTGGCAGACACAGTCGCCTCGCACCTGTCGATCAAGATCTCCGACAAGCAGGACATTTTAGAGACCGTTTCCGTCACCAAGCGGCTTGAGAAGTGCCTCGGGTTGATGGAGAGCGAAATCTCGGTCTTGCAGGTCGAGAAGCGCATCCGCACGCGCGTGAAGCGCCAGATGGAGAAGACCCAGCGCGAGTACTACCTCAACGAGCAGATGAAGGCGATCCAGAAGGAACTCGGCGACGAGGACGGAAAGGATGAGCTGGGCGAGCTTGAGGAGCGCATCAAGAACACGAAGCTGTCGAAGGAAGCCCGCGACAAGTCTTTGGCCGAGCTGAAGAAGCTGCGCCAGATGAGCCCGATGTCGGCTGAAGCGACGGTTGTGCGCAATTATCTCGACTGGATCCTGTCGATTCCGTGGGGCAAGCGCTCCAAGGTCAAGAAGGATCTGCCGCTGGCCGAGGAAATCCTCAACGCCGATCACCACGGGCTTGAGAAGGTCAAGGAGCGCATCCTTGAATATCTCGCTGTGCAGCAGCGCGCCAACAAGCTGAACGGCCCGATCCTGTGCCTCGTCGGCCCTCCGGGCGTCGGCAAGACGTCGCTTGGCAAGTCCATCGCCAAGGCGACCAGGCGCGAGTTCGTGCGCATGTCGCTGGGCGGCGTGCGCGACGAGGCCGAGATTCGCGGCCATCGGCGCACCTACATCGGTTCGATGCCCGGCAAGATTATCCAGTCGATGCGCAAGGCCAAGACCTCCAACCCGCTGTTCTTGCTCGATGAAATTGACAAGATGGGGCAAGACTTCCGGGGCGATCCCTCGTCCGCTCTGCTTGAGGTTCTGGACCCTGAGCAGAACCAGTCCTTCAACGACCATTATCTGGAGGTCGACTACGACCTCTCGAACGTGATGTTCGTGACCACGTCCAACACGCTGAACATCCCTGCGCCCTTGATGGACCGCATGGAGATCATCCGACTGGCCGGCTATACGGAGGACGAGAAGGTCGAGATCGCGCGCAAGCATCTGATCCCGGCCGCAACGCAAAAGCATGGCCTGTCGCCGACGGAATGGTCGGTGGATGACGCTGCGCTGCTGATGGTGGTGCGCCGCTACACGCGTGAGGCGGGCGTGCGCAATCTTGAGCGTGAAATCTCGAATCTTGCCCGCAAGTCGGTGAAGGAGCTGCTGACTTCGAAGAAGAAGAAGATCCCCTTCAACCTCAATAACCTTGCTGATTATCTCGGCGCTCCGAAATATCGCTACGGCGAGGCGGAGACCGAGGATCAGGTCGGCGTGGTCACGGGGCTAGCCTGGACGGAAGTGGGCGGCGAATTGCTCACCATCGAAGGCGTGATGATGCCCGGCAAGGGCCGCATGACGGTGACGGGCAACCTGAAGGACGTGATGAAGGAATCGATCTCTGCGGCGGCGTCTTACGTCCGCTCGCGGGCGGTTGCGTTCGGCATCGCGCCGCCGACGTTCGAGCGTCGCGATATCCACGTTCACGTGCCCGAAGGGGCTACCCCGAAGGACGGCCCGTCAGCCGGCATTGCGATGGCCACCGCCATCGTGTCGATCCTGACGAGCATTCCGGTGCGTCGCGACATAGCCATGACCGGCGAGGTTACGTTGCGCGGACGTGTGTTGCCGATTGGCGGCCTGAAGGAAAAGCTCCTCGCGGCCATGCGTGGCGGCATCAAGAAGGTGCTTATCCCGGAGGACAACGTGAAGGACCTGGCTGAATTGCCTGATTCAGTGAAGAACGCCCTCGAGATCGTGCCGGTCGCGCGGATGGACGAGGTGCTGAAACACGCCTTGATCCGCCAGCCCGTCGCCATTGAATGGGACGAAGAGAAAGAGGCCGCTGACGCCGCCAAGCATCGCCCTCGTGGGGACGGCGACGTCTCCGGCGTCATCGCGCACTAGGAAAAACGAGCTGCAAAGAAAAATGGCCGGGCTTGTCCCGGCCATTTTGCTTTTTGGACCGCGTCATCTTGAAAGAAGCGCGCGGTCCAGATCGGGCTTCAGCTCGCCATTTTGCGTGAGATCGCGTCGGTGCAGCTCTCGTTCCAGTCGTTCACGAGCTTGCCGGATGTCGCCAACAGCAGGCGCTCGCTGCGTGGGCCGACCATGCCCCAGCGATCAGGACGGCGCAGGCCCTGGCTGTCCCACCATTTCTGATTGTGCGCGACATAGCTCGCCTCGTCCTCAATCTGGTCCATGCCGGTGGTGTATTCGCTGGCGAAGCCATTGGGCTCGATGAAGAACGAATAGACGTTGTTGCCGGGGCCGTGGCGTCCGACGCCATATTCCATGTCCACGCCAAGCTCGCGCACGCGCCCGGCGCCAAACAGCAACGAGTCGAGATCTGGCAATTCATAGGCGATGTGGTGGATGCAGGACCCCTTGGCCTTGGCCAACGCAATGCTGTGATGATCTTTGGCGCAGCGGAGGAACGTCAGATGGTCAGTCGTGTCCGACAGGCGGAAGCCAAGCGAATCGCGGAAAAAAGCCTCATGCTGAACCCGGTCCACGCTGTTGATGACGACGTGCGAGAGCCGGTTGGGGCGGGTGCGGTCTTCAATCGCACTGGAATGGGCGGCCACGTCCGCGCTGATGCGGAACACATGGCCTTCCGGCGAGCGCAAGCTGAACCCAAAGCCGCCGCCAGCGACTTGCGCAAGCTCCGCGGGCGCTTCAACCACTTCCACACCCATCGACAAAGCCTTGGCGTGCAGCGCCAGAACGGTGGCCTTGTCGGGCGCGGCGAAGGTCACGCAATTGAGCGAGGCGAGCGGCGCCTCGTGGATGGAGAGCGAATGATGGTTGGCGCCCGTTGTGCGGAAGTAGATTGATCCAGCGTCCTGCGAGACTTTCTCAAGTCCCCACACGCGGCCATAGAAATCCGCGCTTGCTGCGAGGTCGCGCACGTTCAGCGATATGCTGCGCAGGTCGTTGACCCTCAGATCGTTCATAACGTCTCTCTCCCAGTGTATGCGGCGTTCGGTCATATTGTTGCAGAATACACCTGCGTGGCAGCGCTGCAAGCGGACAAACACTTGCGGCGCAGGTGTTTCGTTATGCGGTTCGCCCTGAAACGCAGTTGTTCTTCCGCGCAGGTCTGCCTAGACTGGGGTTAACAAACAGGGGAGGAATACCATGCGCAAAGTCGCCACAGGTTTTATTGCAGCAGCAATTCTGGGACTTGGTTTGGCACCGGCGGCTGCCGCTGACGACTATTTCAAAGGTAAGACCGTCAACATCGTGATCGGCGGAGGGGCGGGCGACGGCTACGATATCTATTCGCGGTTTTTGATGCCGCATCTGAGCAAACATCTGCCAGGAAATCCGCGGATGATCCCGCAAAACATGCCCGGCGCGGGCACGTTGATAGCTGCTAATTATATGTATGAAGTTGCGCCCGCCGACGGGACTGCGATTGGCACGGTGGGTGGTGGCACGGCGACGGCGCATTTGTTCAAGACGCCGGGCGTGCGCGTCGATCCGCGCAATTATAATTGGATCGGCAGCATGAACAGCGAGATCGGCCTCGTGCTGGCGTGGAAGGATGCGCCGTTCCGCACCTTCAAGGACGTGCAGGAGCGTGAGTTCGTGGTGGGCGGCAGCGGCCCCACGTCCGGCAACGTCGTGTTCCCGCTCGTACTCAGCCGCGTTGTGGGCGCCAAATACAAAATTATTTCCGGTTATCGCAGCACTGGCGATATTGCATTGGCAATGGAGCGCGGCGAGGTGCAGGGCACCAGCAGCTATCATTATTCCAGCATGGTCACCAACAAGCCAAACTGGATTCGCGACCGGGAAGTGTTTCCGCTGGCGCAGCTTTCGCTCATCAAGCATCCGCTGTTTCCGGACGTCCCCAACGTGCAGGAACTGGCGCGCAACGATGAGGAATTGCAGATCCTCAGCCTGATCTTCGCACGCCAGAGCATGGGCCGCCCTTATATGCTGCCGCCAAAGACGCCCGCCAACGTCGTCAAAATGATGCGCACTGCGTTTGATGCGGCGATGAAAGATCCTGAGCTTCAGGCTGAAGCCAAGAGGCGCGTTCTTGATCTCACGCTGCCGATGACGGGCGAAGAAATCCATAACTTGATCGACAAGCTCTATGCGTATCCGCAGGTTGTCATCGACAAGGCCGTGGTCGTCAGCGACACCACAAGCATCGCCAAGAAATAAGCGCACAGACGCTTTAAAAAGGGAGAGAACGTTATGAAGAATACTATGCTTGCTGCTGCGTTTATTTTCGCAGGATTATCCGGCGCGCAGGCGCAAACGGCGATTAATATGATTGGCTTTGGCGGCGGCACA
>CAMCUC010000007.1 GCA_945878875.1 Rhizobium sp. Q54 | reverse complement strand
TTTGTGGGCTGGTCGCGCACGATTTATCGCGGGCTTTACCCTGTGATGATCGGCTTTAACTCGATCCCCAAAGTCGCCGTGGTGCCGATTCTCGTGATGTGGTTTGGCATTGGCGAAGTGCCGGCGATCCTCACCGCGTTCCTGATCTCGTTCTTCCCCATCGTCGTGAACGTGGCCACCGGCTTGGCCACGATTGAGCCGGAGATGGAGGACGTGCTGCGGGCGCTTGGCGCCTCCAAGCTCGACGTCATGCGTAAGGTCGGCATTCCGCGCGCCATGCCATATTTCTTCGGCTCGCTGAAAGTCGCTATCACGCTGGCCTTCGTAGGCACGGTGGTTTCGGAGACGATTGCCGCCAATGCGGGTCTTGGCCATTTGATGGTTCAGGCGGGCTCAAACTTCCAGATGCCGCTGGTGTTTGCGGGTCTCTTGTTGCTCGCCATAGAGGGCATCGGCATGTACGCCGTCACCGCCTGGCTGGAAGGCCGGATGACGGGCTGGGCGTTCCGCTCGCAACAAAGCGCGGGCGGGTAGGGGCTAACTGGCGCCCAATTCATAGGTGGCGCGGCGCAGCTCAAAGGTGAGCGCCTGCCGGTCGAGTCCGGCGAGGCGCTCGAACGGAATGGCTGTGGCGATTTCAACGGGCATCACGCCGCCAATGCGCCGCCGAGCTTCATGGAAAAACAGCGCCAGCCTTAAACTGACGTGGATGTGACTGACAAAGTGAAACAGCGGCGAATTCTGGCCACGGAAGAAAACAGGCACGACGGGCGCTTGCGCCTTTAACACCAGCCGCGCCGCGAACGGCGACCATGGACCGTCAATCGCAGGCTTGCGTCCGAACCAGTCCGGCGTGGTTGAAACGGCGCCGGCGGGGAAGATTACGATTGCGCCGCCATTCAGCAAATGCTGCTGCGCTGCTGCGCGGGTGGTCACATTGGTCTTACGGGCTTGCGCTGTTTCCGCAAAATCCACCGGCAACATACGCGCCGCCATTTCAGGCGCACGCATCAGCACCGCATTGGTCAAAACCAGAAAATCGGGCCGCGCCTTCTGCACCAGCGCGCACATCACGATGCCGTCGAGCAGGCCGAAAGGGTGGTTGGCGACGATGACGAGCGGCCCGGTCTTTGGGATTGCAGCCAGCTTTGCATCATCATAGCGCACGTCCAGAGACAGCGCGCGTATCGCGGTCTCAAAGAAGCCGCCCGCAGCCCAGCCAGATTCTTGATGCTCGCGATAGAGCCGCTTGATCTGGTCGCGCCCGGTCGCCTTTTCGAGCGTGCCGATAGCCAGCCGCTTCCAGAGCGGGTCGGCGGGGTCGCAATAGGTGAAATTCCGGTCATCCATCGCGCTCGCCTACAAAACTGATGCGACAGACTTGCGACGCTAGAGGCTTTTGCTCAGCGCGTCGAAGCGCATCAACTGCGCCAGCAGCGCCTCAAACTCTCCCAGCGGAACCTGATTGGGGCCGTCCGAGAATGCGTTCGCCGGATCGTCGTGCGTCTCAATGAACACGCCCGCCACGCCAATCGCCACAGCCGCGCGCGCCAGCACCGGCACAAATTCGCGCTGGCCACCAGACGAAGTGCCCTGGCCGCCCGGCTGCTGCACGGAATGGGTCGCGTCAAAAATCACCGGCGCGCCCGTCTGCGCCATGATAGGCAGCGCGCGCATGTCAGAGACAAGCGTATTGTAGCCAAAGCTGGCGCCGCGCTCCGTCACCATGATATTGGGATTGCCCGCGCCCGTGACTTTGTCGACCACGTTGGTCATGTCCCAAGGCGCCAGAAACTGGCCCTTCTTCACGTTGACCGGAAGCCCCGTGGCGGCCGCCGCCAGCAGCAGATCGGTCTGGCGGCAAAGGAATGCGGGGATTTGCAGCACGTCCACGACGCCCGCAACCCTGGCGCAATGATCGTTCTCGTGCACGTCGGTCAGGATAGGAAAGCCGAAACGCTCTTTCACTTCCGCAAAAATCTCAAGACTGGCTTCAAGCCCAAGGCCACGGCGCCCCGCCGCGGAGGTGCGGTTGGCCTTGTCGAATGAGGATTTGTAGACGATGCCGACCCCCAGCCTGTCGGCGATGTCGCGCAGGGCGCCCGCCATTTTCAGCGCATGGTCGCGGCTCTCCAGCGCACATGGTCCGGCGATAATTGCCAGCGGCAGGCGATTACCGAATGTGACCGCTCGCGGGCCGGACCCGATGGTGACGTCTGCGTTCGGCTTCATGCTGATGTTCCTGTTCGCGCTCTGGCTATCCAACGCTGGCATCAGATGCAAGGGGCGGGTTCTCCAGGGCCGCATCTGGACCGTGGGCTTCCAGCCCGCATGCGGACCGGAGGTCCGCGGTCCAAAGGCTGCCGCTTTACCCCTTACTCCGCCGCCGCCCGTGCCTTGATCTTCTGCATCGGGCGGCGCGCCAGCACTTCCTTCAGGAACTTGCCGGTGTGCGATTTGGCGCTGGCCGCAATGTCCTCCGGCGTGCCCTGCGCGATGATTTCGCCGCCGCCATCGCCGCCTTCAGGGCCAAGGTCCAGCACCCAATCCGCCGTCTTGATAACCTCGAGATTGTGCTCGATGACGACGACGCTGTTGCCCTGGTCGACCAGCTCATGCAGCACTTCAAGAAGCTTCTTTACGTCGTGGAAATGCAGGCCGGTCGTCGGCTCGTCGAGAATATACAGCGTGCGCCCGGTTGATCGGCGCGACAGCTCCTTGGACAATTTCACGCGCTGCGCCTCGCCGCCAGAGAGGGTTGTAGCCTGCTGGCCGACCTTCACGTAATCGAGGCCGACCCGCTTCAAAGTGTCCATCTTCTCGCGGATCGTCGGCACGGCCTTGAATAGCTCGCGCGCTTCTTCCACAGTCATATCAAGCACGTCGGCGATAGACTTGTCACGATACTTTACTTCCAGCGTTTCGCGGTCGTAGCGCTTGCCCTTGCACACGTCGCAGGTGACGTACACGTCCGGCAGGAAGTGCATCTCGATCTTGATAACGCCGTCGCCCTGGCAGGCTTCGCATCTTCCGCCCTTGACGTTGAACGAGAACCGCCCCGGCATGTAGCCGCGCGCCTTGGCCTCCGGCAGGCCGGCGAACCATTCGCGGATCGGCGTGAAGGCGCCCGTATAGGTGGCGGGGTTTGAGCGCGGCGTGCGGCCAATCGGCGATTGGTCGATGTCGATCACCTTGTCGATATGCTCAAGGCCCAAAATCGCGTCGTGCGGCGCGGGATGTTCGGCGGCGCCGTTCAGCCTGCGCGCCACCGCCTTGTAAAGCGTGTCGATGACGAGCGTTGACTTGCCGCCGCCCGACACCCCGGTAACGCAGGTGAACAGCCCCAGCGGCAGTTCGGCGCTGACGTTCTTCAGATTGTTGCCGCGCGCGCCGACAACCTTCAGCGCTCGCCCGGCCTGCGCCTTGCGGCGGGCGCGCGGTATGTCCACCGATTTGCGGCCCGACAGATAATCCCCCGTGAGCGAATTGGGATCGTTCACCACCTCATGCGGCAGGCCTTTGGACACGATGCGCCCACCATGAATGCCGGCGCCGGGGCCAACGTCCACCACGTAATCGGCGGTCAGGATCGCGTCCTCATCGTGCTCGACCACGATGACGGTATTGCCAAGATCGCGCAGGCGGCGCAGCGTCTCCAGCAGCCGCGCGTTGTCGCGCTGATGCAGGCCGATGGAGGGCTCGTCCAGCACATAAAGCACGCCGGTGAGGCCGGAGCCGATCTGCGAGGCGAGCCGAATACGCTGACTTTCGCCGCCCGACAGCGTGCCAGCCGCACGCGCCAGCGTCAGATAATCAAGCCCGACATCGACGAGGAACGTCAGCCGGTCGCGGATTTCCTTCAGGATGCGTCCGGCGATCTCGTTGCGTTTCTTATCGAGGCGCTTTGGCAAAGTCTCCGCCCATTGCGCCGCGTGACGCACGGATAGCTGCGATATGTCGCCGACATGCTGGCCGTCGATCTTCACGGCCAGCGCTTCGGGCTTCAGGCGATGGCCGGAGCAGGCCGCGCAGGGCGAATCCGACATGAAGCGCGAGATTTCCTCGCGCGCCCATTCGCTTTCTGTCTCGATGTAGCGGCGCTCAAGATTGCGCACCACGCCCTCGAACGGCTTCTTCACCTGATAGGCGCGCAGGCCGTCGTCGTAGGCAAAGCGGATTTCTTCCTCACCCGAGCCAAACAAAATAGCGTTGCTCTGCACTTTGGTGAGGTCTGACCACGAGCCGTCGAGGCGGAATTTGTAATGCTTGCCTAGCGCTTCCAGCGTTTGCAGATAATAGGGCGAGGACGATTTCGCCCAGGGTGCGATAGCGCCCTTGCGCAGCGTCGCCTTTGGATCGGGCACGACAAGCTCTGCGTCCACTTTCTGCTCAAAGCCAAGGCCGCCGCATTTGGGGCAGGCGCCGAACGGATTGTTGAACGAGAACAGACGCGGCTCTATTTCCGAAATCGTGAAGCCGGACACCGGGCAGGCGAATTTTGACGAGAACATGATGCGGCGCGGCTCGCCGCCTTCCTGCTCATCAACAAATTCGGCGATTGCGATTCCGTCCGCCAGCTCCAGCGCGGTCTCCATCGATTCAGCGAGCCGTGCCGCAATGTCGGGGCGCACCACGATGCGGTCCACCACCACGTCGATGTCGTGCTTGAATTTCTTGTCCAGAACCGGCGCGTCGGCGATCTCGTAGAACGTGCCGTCGATCTTCAGGCGTTGGAAGCCCTTCTTCATGAATTCGGCGATTTCCTTGCGGTACTCGCCCTTGCGGCCGCGAATGACCGGCGCCAGCAAATAAAGCCGCGTCTTCTCGGGCAAAGCGATCACGCGGTCCACCATCTGGCTGACCGTCTGGCTCTCAATCGGCAGGCCGGTTGCGGGTGAGTAGGGCACGCCGACGCGCGCCCACAGCAGGCGCAGATAATCGTAAATCTCGGTGACCGTGCCCACCGTCGAGCGCGGGTTTTTCGACGTGGTTTTCTGCTCGATGGAAATGGCGGGCGAAAGGCCGTCGATCTGGTCGACGTCCGGCTTTTGCATCATCTCGAGAAACTGCCGGGCGTAGGCCGAGAGCGATTCTACATATCGCCGCTGGCCTTCGGCATAAATCGTGTCGAATGCCAGCGAAGACTTGCCCGAGCCCGACAAGCCTGTGAACACTACAAGCCTGTCGCGCGGGATCGCCAGATCGACGTTCTTCAAATTGTGCTCGCGGGCGCCGCGCACAACGATAGCGCGCTGATGCTCGCCAAAGGGCAAAGCGGCGGCGATGTCGACCGCCGCGGCTGGCTTGGAAGCCTTCAGAGGCTTGGGGGCAAGCACAGGCTTAAGGGCTTTCTTTGCAGGTGTTTTGGCAGATGTTTTGGCGGGCGATTTGGTTGCTGGCGTTTTGATTGCTGGCATGACGAATTAATGTCTCGTGTTTTCAGCTGGATCGGGAATATCCGACGCGAACTATGGTCTACTACGCACGAAGCACAGACCGCAGATCGGCTCGGGCTGAGATAAAACCGAATCTCCTCCGTTTTTGATCTTGCGAGCATAGCGCGACGCTGATAAGAACGAAAGCGGAACATGAATATCGCGCATCAATAACGTGATTGTGGACAAGCGGCAATTGCTGACCGCTTTGCAAGAGCGGGCGGGCTAGATTGCAAGCCACATGCGCTTCCGGGCGGTACAGATTCGCGCATTTGCGCACAGATTTCGGAGATCCCTATGTCGGGCAGCGTCAATAAAGTCATCCTGGTTGGAAATTTGGGACGCGACCCTGAGGTGCGCCGCATGAATTCCGGCGACGCCGTGGTGAGCTTCTCGCTCGCCACCAAGGAATCGTGGAAGGACAAGGCAACGGGCGAGCGCAAGGAAAAGACCGAATGGCATAATGTCGTGGTCTTCAACGATAATATAGGCAAGGTTGTGGAGCAGTACTGCAAGAAAGGCGCGAAGATTTATCTCGAAGGCCAGTTGCAGACGCGGGAGTTCACCGACAAGGACGGCAATCAGCGCAAGACGACCGAGGTGGTGCTGCAACGTTATCGCGGCGAACTGACCTTGCTTGACAGCCGTGGCAGCGGCGGACGTGGCGAGAGCGAGAGCGTCGGCTATGACGGCGACGGCGGCGGCCAGAGCTTTGGTCGATCCTCGCCAATGGAGCGCACTTCGGAGCGTCGCCCGGCGGCGCCTGCTGGCGGACGCGGCGGCGCGCCTATCGACGACGACATTCCGTTCTGATCGGCGCGCGCGGTGCGCGCGCCTTATGCCAAACAAAGGCTGACGCAGCGACGGGGCTTGCGGGCGCCGTCATTGTTTTTATTAAGGCGAGTTTTATAATCCAAACCCGACGTTCGTGTTAAAGCATTGAAATAATTAGATTTGGTCGGTTTTTTTCGGAGGCGCTGCGCTGGCTTTAGGGGCAGGAATCAGTTAGACATCAACGACTCGCTTTTTTACGCGTCCCGCCGTTGAGCGCGGCACGCCTTTTTCGAAGGACTTTCCTTCTTGGCCGACGAAAACGTCCCCAACACGTCAGACCCCAGCGGGTCGGATATTCGCCCGGTCTCGATCATCGACGAGATGAAGCGCAGCTATCTCGATTACGCCATGAGCGTGATCGTCAGCCGCGCTTTGCCTGACGTGCGCGACGGGTTGAAGCCGGTGCATCGGCGCATCCTTTACACGATGTACGAAAACGGTTTCACGCCCGACAAGGCGCACAAGAAGTCTGCGCGCGTCACCGGCGACACGATGGGTAAATACCATCCGCACGGCAACCTCGCGATCTATGACGCGCTCGTGCGCATGGCCCAGCCGTTCTCGCTGCGCATGCCGCTGATCGACGGACAGGGCAATTTCGGCTCCATCGACGGTGACCGCGCAGCGGCTGAACGCTATACGGAAGCCCGGCTTGCGCGCGTGTCCATGACGTTACTGGACGATCTCGACAAGGACACGGTCGATTATTCGGCGAACTATTCAGGCGAGTTCAACGAGCCTGTTGTTTTGCCAGCCAAATATCCGAACCTTCTGGTCAACGGCGCCGGCGGCATCGCGGTCGGCATGGCCACCAATATTCCGCCGCACAATCTGGGCGAAGTCATCGACGCTGTGTTCGCGCTGATGGAGAACCGCGACATCACCATCGAGGAATTGATGGAGATCGTACCGGCGCCAGATTTCCCGACGGGCGGATCGATCCTCGGGCGCGGCGGCGTGCGGCTGGCCTACAACACCGGGCGCGGCTCGGTTCTGATGCGCGCCAAGGTCAACGTGGAGCAAATCCGCAAGGATCGCGAGGCGCTGATCGTCACGGAGATTCCCTATCAGGTCAACAAGACTACGTTGATCGAAAAGATCGCGGAGCTTGTGCGTGAAAAGCGCGTCGAGGGCATTTCGGATCTGCGCGACGAGAGCGACCGCGACGGAATGCGCATCGTGATCGAGATCAAGCGCGACGCTGTGGCGGAGGTGGTTTTGAACCAGCTCTGGCGCTACACGCAATTGCAGCAATCCTTCGGCTGCAACATGATTGCGCTGAACGGCGGACGTCCCGAGATGCTAAATCTCAAGGATTTCCTCTTCTGCTTCCTCGACTTCCGCGAGGAAGTGGTTTCGCGGCGCACCAAATATCTGCTGACCAAAGCGCGCGACAGCGCCCACGTTCAGGTCGGCCTCGCAATCGCAGTCGCCAATATCGACGAAGTGATCCGCCTCATCCGCACCTCGCCCGACACGGCCACCGCGCGCGCGCAATTGATGGACCGAGACTGGCCCGCCTACGACATGGCGCCGCTGATCGCGCTGATCGCCGACCCGCACCACAAGCTCAATGAGGACGGCACTTACCGTCTCTCGGAGACGCAGGCGCGCGCGATTCTCGAATTGCGCCTTGCCCGCCTTACAGCTTTGGGCCGCGATGAAATCGCCGAAGCGTTGAACCGATTGTCGGTTGAGATCGCTGATTATCTGGCGATCCTGCGCTCGCGCGAGCGCATCATGAGCATCATCCATTCCGAGCTCACGGACGTTAAGACGAACTTCGCGACGCCGCGCCGTACGCTGATCCTCGACAGCGACGCTGACATGGATGACGAGGACCTGATCCAGCAAGAGGACATGGTCGTTACGGTGTCGCACAACGGCTACGTCAAGCGCGTACCGCTCTCGACCTATCGCGCCCAGCGTCGCGGCGGCAAAGGCCGCACCGGCATGCAGACGCGCGAACAGGATTTCGTGGCGCGTCTGTTCGTCGCCAATACGCATCAGCCGCTGCTGTTCTTCACGTCCAGCGGCTATGTCTTCAAAGAGAAGGTGTGGCGCCTGCCGCTCGCCGCCCCTCAGGCGCTTGGTAAATATCTGAACAATATCCTGACCAATCTGGACGAGGGGGAGCGCATTACCAGCATCCTCGCCCTTCCGCAGGACGAGGCCCAATGGGAAGGTCTCGACGTGATGTTTGCGTCCACGCGCGGCACGGTTCGCCGCAACAAGCTGTCGGATTTCACGCAGGTGAATCGCAGCGGCAAGATCGCGATGAAGCTCGACGAGGGCGAAGCTATCGTCGATGTGCAAATGTGCTCCGAGGATGACGACGTACTGCTCACCACGGCCAACGGCCAGTGCATCCGGTTCCAGATCCGCGACGGCGTGCGCGTGTTCAAGGGTCGCGATTCAATGGGCGTGCGCGGCATCACGATGGGCGAGGGGGATCGTGTGATCTCGATGGCGATCCTTCGCCATATGGAGGCAACCAGCGACGAGCGTGTCGGCTATATCAAGAAAGCGCGCGCCATCGCTGGCGAAGCTGCGATTGACGAAGTGGAGGCGTCCGGCGAAGAGGCTTCCGTCGACGCCAATATCTCGACCGAACGCTACATTGAAATGTCGGCGGCCGAGCAGGAGATTCTCACGGTTTCCGAACGCGGCTACGGGAAGCGCACGTCATCATATGAATACCGGATCACGGGCCGCGGCGGCAAAGGTATCACGGCTATGGCCGTCAACGCCCGCAACGGCAAGCTGGTCGCCTCTTATCCGGTTGAGGAGAGCGACGAGATCATGCTGGTGACGGACGGCGGTCAATTGATCCGCTGCCCGGTCAAGGGAATCCGCAGGGCAGGGCGCGGCACGCAGGGCGTGATCGTGTTCCGCACCGCCGACGACGAGCGCGTGGTCTCGGTGGAGCGCATCAGCGAGGAAGCCGCTGGCGGCGGCGATGAGGCGTTTTCTGGCCCCGACGCTGGTGCCGAGGGCGAGGGCGCCTGAGTTCGGCGCCTTTACGTCTAAAGGATCGGCGGCGCAATCGCGCCGTCGTTCAGGCTCCGAAGCGTTGGTAGATCAAAGCCAGCGAGCTGAGCATGACGATCCCGCATGTCATGCCAAGAATGCCGAGAACAACCAGATCGTTTGGCTTTTCCGGCTCGCGCGGCACCATAAATCTCTCGATCAACGACCAGTCTCGCGGATCAATCTTCGCCATACGGCGGGTATTTTTGATGACGACGGGCACTCGGGCGTTTCTGGTTGCTATGGAGAACATGGCGCATCCTGACTCGTTCAAGGTAGAGTTCAAGATTGTAGAAATATGGTTTAGGTAGAGTTAATAAGCCCGGGTTTCAGGCCTGTCCATGACGGCGTAGACGTCGGCGCTTTGGTTTGCCGCAGGCAAATCTGCATCGTGCGTGCGGGCTGGAAGCCCGCGGTCCAAAGAGCGCCCCTCTAGGCCGCTGGCTTCCAGCCGACATGCGGACCGGAGGTCCGCTCTCCAAGGTCGCCACTCGACATGCGCCCGCATTGCTTCTTTGACGGCTCGCATGATCGCGGTAATCTAGCGCCATGACACGCCACACCGCGCTTTACACCGGCTCGTTCGATCCCATCACCAACGGCCACCTCGACGTGATCCGCGCTGGCGCAGTGTTTTGTTCCAGGCTCGTCATCGGCATTGGCGCGCATCCTGGCAAAAAGCCGCTGTTCACGCTCGACGAGAAGGTCGCGCTGATCCATGCCGCGACCGCACACATAACTGACGGTGGGCATTGCAAGATCGAGATCTTAACTTTCGATGGGCTTGCGGTGGATGCGGCGCGTGCCAATGGCGCCAGCGTTCTCTTGCGCGGGCTGCGCGATGGGACCGATTTTGATTATGAAATGCAGATGGCGGGCATGAACGGCGCGATAGCGCCGGACGTGCGCACCATTTTCGTGCCGGCCTCGCCAGAGGTGCGTCATATCACCGGCACTTTGGTGCGCCAGATCGCCTCCATGCACGGCGATATCTCCAGCTTTGTGCCGCCAGAGGTCGCCAAAGCTCTGCGCGCCAGGTTTCGCGTCCCGCCGATGTAAGCTTTGGACGAATCTTTTACGCCTTGATAAGATCAAGTCATTCGTTTTCACGCGGCGCGGCCTCTTGACGTATAATGCCGCGAGGCTAGCTGCTGTCATTCAACCGAGGTCTTCCCGATATGAAATTCGATCGCCGTCAATTTGGCTCTGCAATCGCTGCCGCCACTCTTGTGGGGGCCATTCCTTCGCTCGTAAACGCGCAGACTGCGGACACAGAGAACACCGTCTGGCTCGACACGAAGGATGGACGCATCGTCATTCGCCTGCGCCCGGATCTGGCGCCCAAACACGTCGCGCAGATCAAGGCGCTCGTGAAGGAAGGCTTCTACGACGGCATCGTTTTTCATCGCGTGATCGAGGGCTTCATGGCCCAGACCGGCGATCCCACGGGCACGGGCACCGGCGGCTCGAAATTGCCGAATATCCCGGCTGAGTTTACCCCGACCCCGTTTCGTCGCGGCACGCTTGGCATGGCGCGTTCGCAGAGCCCGAACTCGGCCAATTCGCAATTCTTCATCTGCTTTGCCGACGCGAGCTTTCTCAATAACCAGTACACGGTGTTTGGCGAAGTGACGTCGGGCATGGATGTCGTCGACAAGATCAAGAAGGGCTCGCAGGCGCAGAACGGCCAGGTTCAGAACCCGGACAAGATCCTGCGCATGCGTATGGCTGACGCAAAATGAAATATCGGGCGCGCGCTCTCGCAGCTTTAACGCTCGCGATTGCGCTCGCCCCCGCAGCGCTGAAAGCCCAGCAAATCACGCCCTATGTAGATCGCGTGCAGCCGGGCTTTCAGCTTCCCCCGGTTCCGGTTGAACCTCTCGACAAGCTTTATCCGCCGCCAGCTTTGCCGCCTCCGCCGCCGTCGCGCGCAGCGCCATTGCCTGCGCCTTACCCCGGCGGCACGCTTGGGGGAGATCGGCGGAATTACCCGCAAGGGTTCACGATGACCATCGAGCGTCCGGCGGGCGAGCGAGCGCCACCTGGCGACGGCGAATCGCGAACCATCAAAGAGCCCCGCGACATCGCCCGGCAAATCGCCCGGTGCTGGACGCCGCCCGGGGCGCGCACGGCGAGCGAGGTTACGATCCGGCTTTCGTTCACGCGCACTGGCGCCGTGATGAGTGCGCCGCGCGTCACCTATGTCAGCCCGGGATTGGGGACGGATCGCGAGGCCGTGCGCTCCTCAATTTTGGCGGCGGTGGAGCGTTGCGCGCCATTTGAGTTTACCGATGGGCTCGGGTCGGCTATCTCGGGTCGACCATTTACCTTGCGCTTCGTGTCTCCGGCCCGTGGCGCGCGCATTTGACGACAGGAGCATTCATGACCGAAGCAGCTGAAGCCGCCCCCGCATCCACGCTCACGCTGGAAACCACGCAAGGCCCCGTCGTCATTCGCCTGCGTCCCGACCTTGCGCCCAATCATGTTGCTCATATCTCGAAGCTGGTCGGCGAGGGCTTTTACGACGGCATCGTGTTCCACCGCGTGATCGAGGGCTTCATGGCGCAGACTGGCTGCCCCAAGGGCACCGGCACCGGCGGCTCGCAATATCCTAACCTGAAGCAGGAATTCAACGCCGAGCCGCACGTGCGCGGCACCTGCTCGATGGCCCGCTCGTCGAATCCTGATTCGGCGAACTCGCAATTCTTCATCTGCTTTGACGAAGCCGGCTTCCTCAATCGTCAATACACGGTCTGGGGCGAAGTGACCTCCGGCATGGAGAACGTCGACAAGATCAAGCGCGGCGAGCCGGTGCAGAATCCCGACAAAATCGTTTCAGCCAAATTGGGCTGAGCTCCTCACATCGGCGCGCGTCGGGCGGTCCGGACGGCGCCGCCGGACGGATACACCATGCGCGTCGATGTTTTCGATTTTGAACTCCCCGAAGAGCGGATTGCGCTGCGCCCGGCAGAGCCGCGAGAGAGCGCGCGCCTGCTCAACGTCAATCCGCAGCGCGTTCCGCTGCTGAAGGATCAACGCGTCGGCGATCTGCCCGGCCTGTTGCGGGCGGGCGACGTGGTCGTTGTCAACGACACCCGCGTCATTCCCGCCCGGCTGTCCGGCGTTCGCGCGCGCGGCGAAGCTGTCGCGCGCATCGACGTGACCTTGCACAAGCGCGAGGACGTCGATCGCTGGCGCGCCTTTGTACGACCGGCCAAGAAATTACGTGAAGGCGAGCGCATAACGTTCGGTCATATAAACGAAAATACGGCCGGCCTGCCTGGGTTTCTCGACGCTGAAGTCGTTGAGAAAGGCGAGGAGGGCGAGGTTTTGCTCGGGTTCTCTTTGAGCGGCCCGGCGCTTGACGAAGCGATTGAGCGCGTCGGCTCCATGCCGCTGCCGCCCTATATCGCGTCAAAGCGTGCGCAGGACGAGGGCGATGCGCGCGATTATCAAACCCTGTTCGCCAACGAGCCTGGCGCCGTGGCGGCCCCAACGGCTGGCCTGCATTTCACGCCCGATCTCGTCGCCGCCCTTGACGCGCACGGAATCGAGCTTGCCCGCGTGACGCTGCATGTGGGGGCGGGCACTTTCCTGCCGGTTAAGGCGGAAGACACGCAAGACCACCGGATGCACGCCGAATTCGGCATCGTGACGGAGGCGGTGGCCGCGCAATTGAATGCGGCGCGCGCAAAGGGCGGGCGTATCGTGTGCGTCGGCACCACCAGCCTGCGTATATTGGAGAGCCTCACGGACGAGGCGGGGATCGTGCATGCGGACGCGCGCGACACCTCGATCTTCATCACGCCCGGCTATCGCTTCAGGGCGGCGGACGTGCTGCTGACAAATTTCCATCTGCCGCGCTCGACTCTGTTCATGTTGGTGAGCGCGTTTGCTGGCCTCGACAACATGCACGCCGCCTATGCGCATGCGATTGCGGGGCAATACCGGTTTTATTCCTATGGCGACGCCTGCCTTTTGACGCGGGCGGATGCGGGAGACAGGCTTTGAGCGATCGCTTTTCCTTCAAGGTGTACGCAACCGACGGCGCCGCGCGCACCGGGCTGATCTCGACCTCACGCGGCGACATTCGCACGCCCGCCTTCATGCCCGTGGGCACGGCGGGCACAGTGAAAGCCATGTATGCCGATCAGGTGAAGGCGCTTGGCGCCGACGTCGTGCTCGGCAACGTCTACCATTTGATGCTGCGCCCCGGCGCGGAGCGGGTGGCCTCGCTCGGCGGCCTGCACAAATTCATGAATTGGCCGCACCCGATCCTCACAGATTCGGGCGGGTTTCAGGTGATGTCGCTCGCCAAGCTGCGCAAGCTTGATGAGAACGGCGTCACGTTCCAGTCCCACATCGACGGCGCGCGCCATGTGCTGACGCCGGAGCGCTCGATGGAGATTCAGAACCTGCTGGGGTCCGACATACAGATGCAGCTCGATGAATGCATCAAGCTGCCCGCCAGCGACAAAGAGGTCGAGCGCGCTATGCGCTTGTCGTTGCGTTGGGCCGAGCGGTCGCGTCGTGCGTTCACGGAGGCTCCCGGTCGCGCGTGCTTTGGCATCGTGCAGGGTGGCGGCGTGCCAGCTTTGAGGGTGGAGAGCGCCAAAGCTTTAAGCGACATGGATTTCCACGGCTATTCCATCGGCGGGCTGGCGGTCGGTGAGCCGCAGGACGTGATGCTGGCGATGATTGAAGAGACCGAGCCGCACCTGCCGATCAGCAAGCCGCGCTATCTTATGGGCGTTGGCTCGCCAGACGATCTCCTGGAAAGCGTGAAGCGCGGCGTCGATATGTTCGATTGTGTTATGCCGACGCGGGCAGGGCGCCATGGCCTCGCCTACACCCGCTTTGGCCGCGTCAACCTGCGCAACGCGCGCCACGCGGAGGACAAGGCGTGCCTTGACGAGCTGGCCGAATGCCCGGCGGCGCGCGATTACTCGCGGGCGTATCTGCACCATCTAGTCAAGTCAGGCGAAATTCTAGGCATGATGCTGCTGACGTGGGCGAACCTGTCCTATTATCAGGAGCTGATGGCCGGCATGCGCGCAGCCATTGCAGCGGGGCGGTTCGACGATTTTTATGCCGAAACTAAAGCTGGTTGGGCGCGCGGGGATTCGGCGGCGGGGTGAGTGGGAGCGTGCTTCCGGCCCGCATGCGGACCTTAGGTCCGCAGTCCAAAGAGGCGCAAGTGTTCCAAATACGTCCTGGCGGCGAAGGCCATAATCCACGGCAGACCACTAGCTCAACCACTGCGGTGGGTCCCGGCTTTCGTGGGGATGACGCGGAGGCCCAGCTTGGCACAAGCTATGCGATGATGAATCAGCGCAAAGAAAAAGGCGGGTTCCCCCGCCCTTTATAGTAAGTCGACAAAATTCCGTCCGCGATCATATCTCTTATGAGATCGTCGCACGCCGGGTGACCCGACTAAATCCGGAACTTTCCTCCCGCGACTTGGCAAAGCGCTCACCGTGAACCGGCGGCGGCCTCCTTTCGGATTAGGCAAATAAAAATCTAGCTAAATTTTTGACTTGTGTCACGTCAATTTTATTAGCGATCTAAGCTAGTGCGGATCTTTGGAATGACCTTACGGAACATGTGCTTGCGCTCAAAGGTCACGCTTCAGGCCTAATCCAAACGTTCCGGCGCTTGAGTTCGGGCGCGCTTTGGGCTTGTTAGTCATCTGACCCTGGCTTCTGCATCGTCTGTCCGCGATTCGCGGTTGGCGGGGCAAGTCGCTTTTCCCGCCCAAGATGGTGCCCGTTCGATGCGTCTTTCCCGCTATTTCATGCCAATTCTACGCGAAACTCCCAAAGAGGCAGAGATCGTTTCGCACCGCCTGATGCTGCGCGCGGGCATGCTGCGGCAGGAAACGGCGGGCATTTACGCCTGGCTGCCGCTTGGGCTGCGGGTGCTGAACAAGATCAATTCCATCGTGCGGGAGGAGCAAAATCGCGCCGGCGCCATCGAATTGCTCATGCCCACGATCCAACCCGCGGATTTATGGCGCGAAAGCGGGCGCTACGATGATTACGGTAAGGAAATGCTGCGCATCAAGGACCGGCATGAGCGCGAAATGCTGTTCGGCCCCACCAATGAAGAGATGGTGACGGAGATTTTCCGGGGCTATGTGCGCTCCTATAAAGACCTGCCGCTCAACCTCTATCATATCCAATGGAAGTTCCGCGACGAGGTGCGCCCGCGCTTTGGCGTGATGCGCTCGCGCGAATTCCTGATGAAGGACGCCTATTCGTTCGACATCGACGCCGAGGGCGCCAAGCATTCCTACGCCAAGATGTTCGTGGCCTATCTGCGCACGTTCGAGCGCATGGGCTTGAAGGCTATTCCAATGCGCGCCGACACCGGCCCGATTGGCGGTAGTCTGAGCCATGAGTTCATCATTCTGGCCAATACGGGCGAGAGCGAAGTCTTCTGTCACAAGGATTTTCTGGATTATGAGGCGCCGCCCGCAGATATCAATTTCGATGATCGCGGCGCTGTGCAGGACGTGGTTGATCGTTGGACGGCGCGCTATGCCGCCACCTCCGAGATGCATGATGCACCGGCCTTCGAGGCTCTGCCAGAGGCTGAGCGCGTATCGGCGCGCGGCATCGAGGTTGGGCATATCTTCTCGTTCGGCACAAAGTATTCCGAGCCGATGCGCGCAGTCGTCAACGGCGCCGATGGCAAGGAAGTGCCCGTGCAGATGGGCTCTTACGGCATCGGTCCCTCGCGCCTTGCTGCCGCTTTGATCGAGGCCAATCACGACGAGGCGGGCATTATCTGGCCGCGCGCCGTTGCTCCGTTCCACGTCGGGCTCGCCAATCTCAAGGTCGGCGATGCTGCGACGGATGCTGCTTGCGAACACCTCTACGCCCGCCTTACGAAAGCCGGGGTCGAGGTTCTTTATGATGACCGCGACGACCGTCCCGGCGCCAAATTCGCCACGCTCGATCTGATCGGCTTGCCGCATCAGCTCATCGTCGGCCCCAAGGGGCTGGCTTCGGGCGAGATCGAGTTGAAAGACCGGCGCACCGGGGCTCGTGAATCTCTGACGCCAGACGCGGCGTTCAACCGCCTTCTGGCGGAATCAGCTTGAGGCGATGATGCGCGATCACGCGACGAGAGACGGTTCTGATCCGCAAAGCGCGCGGCCTTTCGCGGCCTTTGAGTGGATGGTGGCGTTGCGCTATCTGCGCGCGCGCCGCGCCGCCGGGTTCGTGTCCGTGATTGCGGGTTTCTCGTTTCTGGGCATTTCGCTCGGGGTAGCGACGCTCATCGTCGTTATGTCTGTGATGAACGGCTTCCATATCGAGCTGATGAGCAAGATCATCGGCGTAAACGGCCACGTATTCTTGCAGCCCGCCGATACGCCGCTGAACGATTATGACGCAGTGATCGAGCGTATATCCAAAACGCCCGGCCTGAAGGTGGCGCTACCGCTCGTCGAGAGCGCGGCGGGCGTGTCCTCGCCCTATCAGCAATCGGGCGCGCTTGTGCGCGGCGTTCGCGAGCGCGACATCAAGCGGCTGCCGGGGGTTGCTGAGAACGTAAAGCTGGGCACGCTGGACGGGTTTGACGTCGCCGAGGGCGTAGCCATCGGCCAGAAGCTGGCGGAAAACCTGTCCGTGCGCATTGGCGACAAGGTGACAATCCTGACGGCGCGCGGTGCGACTACTCCGTTCGGCGTTACGCCGCGCATCAAGTCTTATCCTGTGGTGGCGATCTTTCAGATCGGCGTGTCGGAATTTGATGGCATTTTCGTCTTTATGCCGTTTGAGGAGGCGCAGGCCTTCTTCAACAAGGAAGACGAGGCGACGCTGATCGAGGCGTTTGTGGACGATCCCGAGAAGATGGACGAAATGCGCGCCCGGCTGGAAAAGACTATGGGCCGCCCGATGATTATGACCGATTGGCGCCAGCGCAATAAGTCGTTTTTCGAGGCACTGAAGGTAGAGCGCACGGTGATGTTTTTCATCCTGACGCTGATTGTGCTGGTGGCTGCGCTTAACATCATCTCCGGCCTCACCATGCTGGTGAAGGACAAGGGCAGGGCGATTGCGATTTTGCGCACCATGGGCGCCACGCGTGGCGCGATTTTGCGCGTCTTCCTCATCACGGGCTCGGCGATAGGAATCACCGGCACCATTGCCGGGTTTGGGCTTGGCATTGTGGTCGCCAAAAATCTGGAGCCGATCCGGCAGGGACTGAACAGCCTGCTCGGGCTCAACTTGTTTGATCCGAATTTTTATTTCCTGAGCCGCTTGCCATCCGTGATCGTGCCCGGCGACGTAGTCATGATTGTGACCATGGCGCTTGTGCTTTCATTGCTGGCGACGATCTTCCCGGCGTGGCAAGCTGCGAAGCTCGATCCCGTCGAAGCCCTTCGTTACGAGTGATCGTGTGACCGAACCTGTCCTCTATCTCCAGAATATCGTGCGCACCTACCAGCAGGCCGACAGGTCGCTTGAGGTTCTGCGCGGGGCAGAGCTCGCGCTTTGGCCGGGGCAGTCTGTCGCGCTGATCGCGCCCTCCGGGGCCGGCAAATCGACGCTGCTGCACATCGCTGGCCTGCTCGAAAAGCCTGACGAGGGCGAAGTTTATTTGGGCAGCGAGCCCACCGCCCACATGGATGATGCGGAGCGCACCACGCGCCGGCGCCTCGACATTGGCTTCGTCTACCAGTTTCACCATTTGCTGCCGGAATTTACGGCGCAGGAAAACGTAATGCTGCCGCAGATGATCCGTGGCCTTGGCAAAAAGATCGCCAGCGAGCGGGCAGGGGAATTGCTCGGCTATCTGGGCTTGGGCGAGCGCGTAAAGCATCGCCCGGCGGAAATGTCGGGCGGCGAACAGCAGCGCGTGGCTATCGCCCGCGCCGTCGCCAATTCGCCGCGTTTGTTACTGGCGGATGAGCCGACCGGCAATCTAGACCCCAAAACCGCCGATCATGTGTTTGGCGCGCTCACGCAATTGATCCGCGCCACCGGCTTGGCCGCGCTTGTGGCCACGCACAATCTCGAGCTGGCCTCGCGCATGGATCGCCGCGTGGCGCTGCGCGAGGGCGTGGTGGTGGAGCTGGATTGATGAGCGCAGAGGGCGCGCTTGTTCTCTATTCCGGCGGACAGGATTCGGCGACCTGTCTCGCCTGGGGTCTTGATCGCTACGAGCGCGTCGAGACCATCGGCTTCGACTACGGCCAGCGTCATCGCGTTGAGCTGGAGTGTCGCACGGACTTGATTGCGGGACTGCGCGCGCAATTTCCCGCATGGTCGGCAAAGCTCGGGCAGGACCATGTGCTGCGGCTGGATGCGCTGGCTGAGATTTCGCAAACAGCGCTCACCAGCGACATGGAGTTTAGGCACGCTGAAGACGGCCTGCCCAATACGTTCGTGCCTGGCCGCAACCTCATCTTCCTGACGTTTGCCGCCGCGCTCGCCTATAGGCGCGGGTTGAAGCGGATCGTCACCGGCGTTTGCGAGACTGATTATTCCGGCTATCCCGATTGCCGCGACGATACGATCAAGGCCATGCAGGTGGCGCTGTCTCTGGGGCTCGACCGTCGGCTTGTGCTGGAGACGCCGCTGATGTGGCGCGACAAGGCGCAGACGTGGGCGCTGGCGCAAAAGCTTGGCGGAGAGGCGCTTGTGGAGCTGATCCGCGTGCGCTCGCATTCCTGCTACGCTGGCGAGCGGACGCACGAACACGCATGGGGCTTTGGCTGCGGCGCTTGCCCCGCGTGCGATTTACGCTCGACCGGCTGGGACAAATGGCGCGCGTGCCTCACAAGCGCGTGATCTTGTCGCAAGCCAAATGTCCCAAGCCACGTGCGCTCGCAGGCTGAACGCGGTAAATGACACATATGACACGCACGCTTGATTTCAACGCGCCGCTTCTCGTCTTCGGCGGAGTCTATTCCAACGCGCAGGCGCTCGATGCGCTGTTTGCTTTTGCCCGTGCGCAAAACATTCCGCCCGAGCGCTGGATTTGCACCGGCGACGTGATCGCCTATTGCGCAGACGCGCGCGCCTGCCTTAAGAGGGTACGCGACAGCGGCGCGTTGCTCATTGCTGGCAATTGCGAAGAAAGCCTTGGTGCGCAGGCACAAGATTGCGGCTGCGGTTTTGCGCCCGGTTCCTCGTGCGACGCCTTGTCGGCGAGCTGGTATGCGCATGCCTCGATGCAGATGGACGCGGAATTGCGTGACTATTTGCGCGCGCTCCCGCCGCGTCTTGACGTGACGATCAACGGCCTGAAGCTGGCCATCGTGCATGGGGCGCCGGTGGAGACGAGCCGCTTCGTCTTCGCGTCCTCGCCCGATCGCGTGTTGTTGCATGACATTGCTGCAAGCGATTGCGACGGCGTGCTGGCTGGCCATAGCGGCCTGCCTTTCACACGCATGATGGACGGCAAGCTCTGGCACAATTCCGGCGCGGTCGGCATGCCCGCCAATGATGGGACGCCACGCATATGGTGCAGCGTGCTGACGCCCGGCGGGCAGCCGCGCAGTTTGCAGATCGAGCATGTGGCGCTGGATTACGATTACGCCGGCGCCGCTTCAGCGATGCGCAAAGCTCGATTACCGGAGGGCTATGCACGCGGGCTTGAGACAGGCCTGTGGCCATCGTGCGACGTGCTGCCCAAAGACGAGCTGAAAGCTGCTGGCAAGGCGCTTGTCGGCGCCGCGTTGCACTGGCGCGCGGATGAAGCCGATAGCGCGCAATGGCCGGAAAGGCCTACGCCGCAGCCGCTTTCTGAACTAAAATTCAAAGATCCCCGGCGCACCGCCAGCGGCGACACCCGCGCCAGCGTTGCGCTCGACGCGCTGCATACGCTGTGGATCAACACCGGCACGCTCTGCAATCTGGCTTGCGTGAACTGCTATATTGAATCCAGCCCGCGCAACGACAGGCTGTCGTATTTTACAGCAGCGGACGCACGTTTTTATTACGACGAGATTGAGCGCTACCAACTTCCGACGCGCGAAATCGGCTTCACCGGCGGCGAGCCGTTTATGAATCCTGACTTCATGACAATGCTGGAAGAGGCTCTGGCGCGAGGGTTTCTCGTCATCGTGCTCACCAATGCGATGAAGCCGATGCAGCATCATGGGCCTGCGCTCAGCGCTCTAAACAAGCAATATGGCGAGCGCCTCACCATCCGCGTCTCGGTCGATCATTATACGCAGGCCCTGCATGAGCTGGAGCGAGGCCCGCGCTCATGGGCGCCGATGATGGAGGGCTTGGCCTGGCTGGCGTTGGAGGGCTTTCGCGTGCATCTTGCGGGCAGGCTTTATTCGGGCGAGGTCGAGCGCGTCGTGCGTGCGGGCTATGCAAAACTGACGGGCGAGTTAGGCCTGTCGCTCAACGCTTCCAGCCCCGCCGAGCTGATGCTGTTCCCCGAGATGGACGCGCAGGCCGATATCCCCGAGATCACAGAATCCTGCTGGGGCATCCTGCACAAATCCCCCTCGGACGTGATGTGCGCCAGCTCGCGCATGGTCGTGCGCCGCAAGGGCGCGGATGCGCCCGCCGTGCTGGCATGTACGCTGCTGGCTTATGACGAAGCGTTTGAGCTTGGTGGCTCATTGCTGGAGGCGGCGCGCCCCGTTGCGCTCAACCATCCCCATTGCGCGCGCTTCTGCGTGCTGGGCGGCGCCTGTTGTAGTTGAGCGCTCAGGTCTTCTCGTCGCCTCCGCCGGAGGAGGCGGAGCCGCCTTTGCGGCCAGCGTCGGCGGCAAGCTCGCGGTCACGCGAAAAGCTTCTGTTCTCCGCGTGCACCCTTTGACCGCCTTTGCGGCCAGCTTCGGCCGCCAGCGTCCTGTCTTGCGAGAAGCTGCGGTTTTCGGGTGCGACGCTTTGCCCTCCCTTGCGTCCAGCTTTGGCCGCCAACTGGCGGTTTTGGGAAAAGCTGCGCTTCTCGCTAGGCACGCTGCGTCCGCCCTTGCTGGCGATCTCCTTTTGTTTTTCTCTGTCCATTGACGCGAAGCCGCGCGTTGAATGCGGTTTTTCGTTCTTTTGACCGGGATCAGCCATGTGTGCGTCCTTCCCAAACGGCGGGCGCGCGCAATGTGGACCGGTCCGCGCCCCGGGTCCGGCTTTCGCCAGACGCGGGGTAAACTGTGGCTTCGAGCGTAGGTTCCGCCCTTTAAATCATTGGCTAGCCCGGTTCTGGCTCAGGCTGCGGGCTTAAGGTTCATCCATGCGCGCAGCGCTGCGTTGAAACCTTCCGGCTGTTCCAGCGGCAGGAAATGGCCGCAATTTTCGAACACTTCCAGACGCGCACCGGGAATGGCGGCGGCCATCGCCTCGTGCTGCGCCACCGGGCTCCATTCGTCCTCGCGCCCGCAGGCGATCAGCGTGGGGCATGCGATTGTCGGCAGAACCGGGCGCGCATCGGGACGGTTCACAAGCGCCCGGATTTGCTTCTCGTGAACCTCTGGCGTGGAGCGCAATACCATCGCGGTCAGCGGCTTTATGAAGTCGCGATCAATGCGGCGGGCGGGATGCAGCATCGGCGGCAACCATGCGGCGGCAAGCGCGCCCATGCCCTCGCGATACGCCAGATCGACGATTGCCTGACGCTTGATGTCTTCGCCCTCAGCCTTGGGGTCTGCGCTTGTGTCGAAGGCGCAAAAGCGCTCGATCCGCCCCGGCGCCAAGGCCATGATCTGGAATGCGACGCGCCCGCCCATCGAAAAGCCCGCGATGGAAAACCGCTGCGGCGCAATGTCCAGAACATGCCGGGCCATGTCGATCAGGCAATCCATGCCCAAAAAATCTGGACAACGCACGTCAATTGAATCTGAAAGACCCTCGATTTGCGGCGCAAACACCGTCTCGTCGCAGAGCAGGCCGGGCAGCATGTAAAGGACAGGGCGGTTTTGCATGGGGCTTCCCGGCGCTTTGGTTGATGCGACGCCTTACACAACTTTACGCGCCACGCACATGCGGGAAAAGTTCAGGCCGCAATGTCCCGTGGCTCGCGGCGCTCCCTAGCCGCCAGACAGGAGATAAAGATATGACTGGCCAGAATTCTTCCACTAATTCCATGACTCCCGCAACCAAGCCCCGCCGTCGCGGCCTTTTCATCGGCGGGCTCGCGGCGTTGGCCATCGTCGCTGGCGGCGTCGGCGTCGCCGTTTCGCAGACCGGTGAAGGGGGCTCGGGACATGGGCGCGGACACGGCGGCGGATATGGTCAAGGCGAAGGCCAGGGGCGCGGCGGCATGATGGGACGCATGGGAGGCGGAATGGGCGGCGGCGACCGTAGCGACCGCATGAGCCCCGAGAAGATGGGCGCGCGGATTGATTGGGGCGTGGACCGCATGCTGACCGACGCCACGCCGGAGCAAAAGCAAAAGGTTGCGACCATCCTCAAGGATGCATTCAAAGATCTTGCGCCCGTGCGCGAACAGATGAAAGCCGCCCGCGCTGACGTGGTGCGCGTGCTGAAGGCGGACAAGATCGACCGCTCCGAGATCGAGCGTCTGCGCGCCCAGCGCATGGGCGAGATGGAGACGGCCTCAAAGCGCATGACGCAGGCGATTGGCGACCTTGGCGAGACGCTGACGGCCAAGCAGCGCGTTGAAGTGGTGAGTCGCATGGAGGGCTTCGGCTTCGGGCGCGGCCATCGCCACTAGCATCAACCAGGGATCGCGCGGGAAATCGCGCGATCCTGCTTCTTGGGCTACAATTACGCGGCGGTTCAGCCGGGACCGCAAACGGATTCGCACATGCCGCACATCCTGCTGATCGAAGATGATTTGCGGCTCGCCAACATGGTGGGCGAATATCTGCGCGGCGCTGGCTTTGAGACCAGCCATGCGCCGGGTTGCGCCCCTGCGCTCGCCGCACTTGCCCGCAGCGCGCCCGATCTCATTCTGCTCGACCTGATGCTGCCGGACGGCGACGGGCTCGATCTGTTTCGCCGCATTCGCGCGCTGCACGGGCAGGCGGGCGACACGCCGATCATTATGCTCACCGCGCGCGGCGACCCGATGGACAAAGTGGTCGGGCTTGAAATAGGCGCCGAGGATTATGTCGCCAAACCGTTTGAGCCGCGCGAATTGCTGGCCCGCATTCGCGTCGTGCTGCGTCGCAGCGCGCATGCTGGTGCAGTGGATGCTACCCCCGTGCTGCGCTTTGGGCGGCTGGAGATTGACCCCGACGCCCGCGCGGTGCGGGTGGACGGGCAGGAGCGTGCGCTCACCAGCCACCAGTTCGCACTGCTGCACGCGATGGCGCAGCGTGCCGGGCGTGTGCTGACGCGCGAGCAATTGTCGGAACTGGCGGGCGGAGAGGCGCAAGCCTACGATCCTGCGCTGGATCGCTCTATCGACGTGCACGTTGGGCGTTTGCGCGTGGCCATTGAGGACGATCCCAAACATCCGCACCGCATCATCACCGTGCGCGGCGCGGGCTATGTGTTCGCCAAAGCGCAAGATCAATGAAGGCCCGGAATTTATGAGACGGCTTTATCTGCGTATCTATGTCGCCGTGCTCGCCAGCATCCTGTTGTCGCTGGCGCTTGCCGCAACGGCGTGGCGCCTGAACAGCGAGGATCGCTATTCGCCAGAGCCAGCATTCGTTCGGGAAATCGCCGGGCGCCTGTTGCCGCCTGCGTCCGCCCCGCGTCATGAACAGCAACACGCTCTGGAGCGCTGGCGCCAGCTTTCCGGCCTCGATCTGGCGCTCGTGGCGCCTAACGGCGAGATGATCGCCGCTGTTGGCGCGCACGGCTACAGAATGTCGGGAATGCGCCATCGCGGTCGTGGCGGACAATCCAGCTTTTCCTTCGATCTGCCGGATGGGCGTTCGATATATCTGGCGGCGATGCCGAGCCATGGGCCGTTTCGCGGCTTTGGCTGGTTGGCAGCGCTGCTGGTCATCGCTGGCGCCGTCGCGCTGTGCGCCTGGCCCGTGGTGCGGCGCCTGACTCGCGATCTGGAGGAGCTGGAGAAAGGCGTCGCGGCGCTGGGGCAGGGCGATCTTGGCGCCCGCGCTCCCGTGCGTCGCCCCGACGAAGTGGGGCGCCTCGCCGCCACGTTCAACCATGCGGCTGAACGTATCCAGACTTTGATGAACGCCAACCGCACGCTGCTCGCCAACGCCTCGCACGAATTGCGTTCGCCTCTGACGCGCCTGCGCATGAGCGTGGAAAAGCTGGCGCCCTCCGCCCCCGCAGACGTGCGCGAAGAGCTGGCGCGCAACGTGCGCGAGCTGGATCAGTTGATCGGGGAAATCCTTCTCGCAAGCCGACTGGACGCTGACCGCGTGCAGGCGCCGCGCCGCGAGGAGGTGGATCTCGTGGCGCTGGCGGCGGAAGAGTGCGCGCGCATGGGGGCCGAGCTTGACGCCAGCGCCAGCGTGATTGTGCAGGCCGATGCGCGCCTGTTGCGCCGGACGTTGCGCAACCTTCTGGAGAACGCAGCCCGCCATGGCGGCGGCGCTGAGATGAGCGTGCAAATTGTAGATAACCTTGCGCGTGTTTCCGTTTGCGATCGTGGCCCCGGCGTGCCGGAGTCAGAGCGCGAGCGCATTTTCGAGCCGTTCTACAGACTGCCCGGCGCCAGCGAAGCCGATGGCGGCGTGGGCCTCGGCCTGTCGCTGGCGCGCCGCATCGCGCTGGCGCATGAGGGTTCGTTGATATGCCTCCCCCGCGAGGGCGGCGGCGCCTGTTTTCAGCTCGACCTGCCAATGCTGTTGCAAGACGCAAGCTAAAAAACATACGCTCGCCTCTCCGCCGTCATAAACGTCCCCGGACTTGATCCGGGGTTCAACCTGTCCATCCACGCAGACGGCGCAAGCCGTGGCTTTGGTTGCTGGAAGCCGGGCTCGGATCGGCGTCGGCGGCCGCGACAAGCCCGGCCATGATGTGGCTGCCAAAGTCTCGTACAAGGTGAAGTGTCACCAACCCGTCACGCTTGTAAGCATACGCGCCACGTGCTGCGTGTTACCCAACCGCACCGTATGTGTTTTTACATGCTTCATCTTTGTCCGGAGGGACATCATGCCGGGTCAGCAAGCCTCGAAGGCGGCCGCCAGCGACGAAACGTTGGGCGACGATATTCTTATGCACGTAACGCCCAAATGGGTCGATTGGTATCGCGATACGCTGCGTCGTCAGCCTGACGGCGACGAGTCGAGCGCCGCCAAAGCGAAAAGCGAGCAAGACGTTGAGGTGCTTCCTGAACGATAAAAGCTTCCCGTCGCAGAGGTGTTGGGAACTCGGCGGCGGGTGCGCCCGTTCTTGATGCGGGTGCCCCAACCCGCGCCGAAGCGGGCGCCATAGCGCACGCAATGCGGCGTTTAGAGCCCTCGGCGCAGGGAGTTCCAGATGGAACAGCGAAGCGTCGAATCCCTTCGCGGAATTGCAGAGGTTCACCTCGTTCCGCCGCCCCCTCCAGATCATGCGCAACGGCTCGAATTATGGGCGAAGGCGCTGGAGCATCGGGGCTTAGAGCCGGTGCGGCTGTTTCACCAGCTCGAATTTATGCCGCGCTCAGAATGGGAATCGCTGCGAGTGGAGGACTCGCCGCTGACAATCGCATTCAACGATCCCTCGTTGCGGGCGGCAGGCCTTCAGAGCGACCGACTCGGCGACGCGATGGCATTCTTCAATCTTGGCGAACGCGACACCCATCGCATGTTGTGCTCCTGCGTGCACGGCGCGGCGATGAGCGCCTCGCGCGCCGCAGGAATCGTGCGCCAGGTCGCCGATCCAGCACCACAATTAGCCGTCCGCGCGGCCACGTTCGCGATTGGGGTCAGCGCGCTGGTGATGTTCCTGTATTTCGCGTGACGGGGCGCGCAAAGCCACGGCTTGCGCCGTTTGCGGGCGGGGACGCCCGCGGTCCATGGAGCGCACTATGGACCGCGGGCATCCAGCCCGCATCTTGGCTGCTAAGCCGAGTGGTAATAGCTTAGATCAATGTACTTCGTCGGGTCGTTCAGCTTGCCGCCGGAGCCGTAGCGTGAACGCAGATCGAGCACTGTGTCCACGCCGTCCATCAGCATCGCGCCTTTGGGGGTGAGGCCGGAGCGCGGCGAGAGCAGCGAGTTCATCACGGCGCCGGCCACCTGCGGCTTGATTTCCGGCATGTTGGTTAGCAGGATTTGCGTCGCTTCCTCGCGATTGGCCGGATCAAGCGTCCATGCGAGGCCAGCCAGATAGCCGCGAATATAGGGCTTCAAAGCGTCCGGGTTTGCCGCCGCCCATTTGCGGCTGGCTGCAAACGCGCCGCCCTGATAGGCGGGGAAGATGTTGGTGGACGTGTCCAGCACCTTGAAGCCCTGATTGCGGGCGATGCTCGTGAACGGCTCGATGGTGAGCGTGCCGACGTGCTCGCCAGCTTTCACCGATTCCCAGCGGGCAGGGGTCGCGCCGACGGGAACCATTTTGTAATCGCTCTTGCTCAGGCCGTTTTTGGCCAGCATCTCGTACAGGCAGAAGGCAAAACCGGTCGACAGGGCGTCTAGCGCCAGCGACTGGCCCTTGATGTCCTCGTAAGACGAGATCGTGGGCGCGGTGATGAAGGCCAGCTCCACCTGCGTGGCGCCCATGAACGCGAAGAAGTCCGTGTCCTTCAGCGGCACGGCGCCTTGGCCTTCCTGATAGGCGACCACGTTGTCGAACGCGGTGCCTGCAATCTGGAACTTGCCGGAGGCAAGGTTCTCGGCCTGAAACGCGGAGTTCGGCGTGGTCGTGAGGTTCACGGAAACGCCGTTGCTCTCGAACCAGCCTTTGCTTTGGGCGGCAAAGATCGGCAGGTTCGGTGCGCCGGGAAAGCAGATAAGTTCAATGTTTGGCTTGGTCACTTGGCGTTCTCCCTCTGAGCTTTTGTCTTCTTGCCTTGCTGGATCGCACGCCAGATTGAAATTGGCGTGGTGGGCATTTGCAGATCGCGCACGCCGTAATCTTGCAGCGCGTCAACAAGCGCGTTGACGATTGTCGACAACGCAGGCGTGGTGCCGCCTTCGCCGCCAGCCTTCACGCCAAGCGGATTTGTCGGCGACAGCACTTCGGCGATCTCGGTGCGGAAGGATGGCATGTCGTCGGCGCGCGGCATGAAATAATCCATCAGCGAGGCCGCAATCGGCTGGCCGGATGTAGGATCAAGCGCGCACAATTCGCCAATCGCCTGGCCCACGCCCTGCACGATGCCGCCATGGGTCTGGCCGTGCACGATCATCGGATTGATGCAGCGGCCCACGTCGTCCACCGCCGCATAGCGGGTGATCTGAAACACGCCCGTATCAGGGTCAACTTCGATTTCACAGATGGCGCATCCGTTGGGGAAAACAGGCTCGTGCATCTCGTTGTCGCAGGCCATGAACAGCCCGTCCGCAAGGTCGTCCGGCAAGGGCACGCCGTCGATGGCGCGCGCCAGTTCGTACATGTCGAACGAATGGTTGGTGCCGGTCTGCGCGATGCGACCGTCCTCCCAAACCATCTCGGACTTGTCGGCGCGCAGCAGGATCGCTGCAATCGCCTTGGCTTTTTCGATCAGCTGGTCGGAGCCTTTCGAGATCACGGTGCCCGCGTGACGCATGGAGCGGCCCGAATGCGAGCCGCCGCCGACGCTCACGATCGCCGTGTCTCCCAGCACGATCTCGACGCTGTCCACCGGCAGGCCGAGGCGTTCGGCCACCACTTGCGCAAAGCTCGTTTCATGGCCCTGGCCGCTGGGCTGCGTGCCGATGACGCAGGTTGTGCGACCGCTGGCCATGATCCGTATTTCCGCGCGCTCTTTGGGCGAACCGATGGAGCTTTCGACATAATGGCCCATGCCGATGCCAGCCAGCTTGCCGCGCTTTGCGGCTTCGCGCTTGCGCTTTGGGAAGCCCGCCCAATCGGAGATCTCCATGGAGAGCGCCATTTGCGCCGGGTAATCGCCGCTGTCGTAGGTGGCGCCCACTGCGTTGGTGTAGGGAAATGCCTTGGGCTTCACAAGGTTCTTGCGACGCAGCGCAATGCGATCAATGCCCATCTCCCGCGCCGCCGTATCCATCAAGCGCTCGATGGCGAAGTTCACTTCCGGGCGCCCCGAGCTGCGATAAGCCTGCGTCGGCGTGGTGTTGGTGAACACGGCCCGCGCGCGCAGCGTGGCGAATGGAATGTCGTAAGAGCCTGTCACGAGGCCCGAACCCTTGCCGAGCGGCGAGAGGGAAACGCAACGCGCGCCGACATTGCTTACGTTGTCGCAACGCAGGCCCAGAATGCGTCCATCTTTTCGCAGCGCCAGTTGTACGCTCGTCGTCAAGTCGCGGCCCTGATAATCGCTCAGGAAACATTCAGAGCGCGTGGCGTTGAATTTCACCGGACGACCGACGCGCTTTGCAGCCCACATCACAAGGCCATATTCTACATAGACGCGGTTCTTCGAGCCGAAGTTTCCGCCGACGTCATAGGTCTGGACGCGCAAATTCTTGACGTCGATTCCAAACACGGACGCCAGTTCCGCCCGCTGGCGCACGCAGCCGCCGCCGCCGATCACGAGCTCATACTTCCCGGTCTTGGCGTCAAAGCTGCCAAGCGCCGCGCGCGGCTCCATCGCAACCGCCGTCACGCGCGGGATAAAGAAGTCCATCTTCACCACATTGTCGGCCTGCTCAAACGCCTTGTCCGTGCCCGCCACGTCGCCAAACACGGTGTCGACAAGCACGTTGTCGCCGATCTCATCCCAGACAGCGGGAGCATCAGCTTTCAGTGCGTCCGGCTGGCCAAGAACGAACGGCAGTTCCTCATATTCCACTTGCACCGCTTCAGCGGCCAGTCGCGCCTGCGCTTCGGTTTCGGCCACCACCATGGCGACCGCCTCGCCAACGTGGCGGGCTTTGTCGGCGGGAAGAAGCTTGTGCGGGCCGATAAAGATCGGCGTGCCGCCTTTGCCTGCCAGCTTCATGTCGTATTTGGTTTTGGGAATCGGATCGTGCGGAATGGCGCCGTAGTTTTCGGCCTCGCATTCTGCGCCCGTGAACACGCCAAGCACGCCGGGCAAGGCGCGGGCGGCGGTGGTATCAATCGAGAGGATGCGGGCATGCGGGTAGGGCGAGCGCACCATCACGGCATAGGCTTGTCCGTCGATATGGAAATCGTCCGTGAAGCGACCCTTGCCCGTAATCAGGCGTTCGTCTTCCTTCCGGCGCAGAGGCTGGCCGATGACGTGAAAGTCGGCGCGCGGCGAGTGGTTCATATTTCCCCCGGACTGGACGTTCTCCGGACTTTCCGGCTTGTTGCTTCGCTACATGATGGCCTGTAAGACCGCAACCTCACATCGTCCAAAAGTATAAGGGAGATTAGCGTCTATGGCAGCGTCAGGACAGGGCCCGGACCCAGTGGCATCCCGCGCGCCTGCGGATTTTCAGGAGCATCTGGCCCGGCTCGAGGAAAAAGGGCTTCTGATCCGTATTGATCGCCCGATCTGCAAGGACACGGAGCTTCATCCCCTGGTGCGCTGGCAATTCGTCGGCAGTTTTCCTGAAGAAGCACGTCGCGCTTTCCTGTTCACCAATGTGGTGGGCGCCGGCGGCGAAAAATACGATATTCCTGTCGTGGTGGGAGCGCTTGCCGCCACCAACGAGATCTACGCAATGGGCATGGGCGTAGCCGTTGAGGATCTTGGCGAAATCTGGATGAAGGCGATCAACGAGCCGATTCCGCCCGTGTTCATCGAGGACGCACCGTGCCAGGAAGTCGTCATCACCGGCGATGAGCTTCAGCGCACGGGATTGTCAGTCCTGCCCGCACCCGTCTCCACGCCCGGCTTTGACGCCGCGCCTTATCTGACGGCGACGCTATGCGTGACGAAATATCCTGAAACCGGCGTGCGCAACATGGGCACCTATCGCGCGGGCTTCAAAGCCAATGACCGCCTTGGCGTGCGCATGGCCTCGCGCCTGAGCGGCGCCGGTGGCTATGTCCACTGGCTCAAGTACCAGAAGATGGGCCAGCCGATGCCCTGTGCGATCATCGTCGGCTGCGCGCCCGTGGTGGCGTTCACCGGCCCGCAAAAGCTCGGGATCGACGAAGACGAGATGGCAGTGGCAGGCGGACTTGCTGGCCGCGCGATGCGCGTAACCCGCGCCAAGACGGTGGATCTTGAAATTCCCGCCGACGCGGAAATCGTGGTTGAGGGCTTCATTGATACTGAACTGCTGGAGCCCGAAGGCCCGTTCGGCGAAAGCCACGGTCACGTTGCGCTCGAAGATTTCAACATGTCGATGCGCGTCACCGCCATCACCATGAAGAAGAAGCCTGTGTTCGCCTCCGTCCTGAGCGAAGTGACGCCCAGCGAGTCGAGCATTCTCAAGAAGTCCGCCTATCAAGCGCTGTTCTATCAGCACCTCAAGAAGACGCTCGACATCAAGGGCATCATCGGCGTGACGTTGCACGAGCCGCTGACCAACCTGCGCAAGGTGATCTTCCTGCGCTTCAAACAGGGGGCCGTGCAAAGCGAAGTCTGGCGCGCGCTCAACGGCGCCGCAAGCCTGCAGGCCCAATGCGGCAAGATCGTCATCGCGGTCTCCGAAGATATCGACACGTTGAACGCAGATGCGATCTTCTGGTCGATGGCCTATCGCTCAAACCCCGTGGAAGACGTGTTGCTGATGCCCCATCGCGCAGGCGGCCATGGCCCGAAAGCTGGCTCTGGCGGCGGCGATTCCACGATGCTGATCGACGCGACCCTGAAGCACCCGACGTCGCCGTTGGCGCTGCCCGCCAAGCCTTTCATGGAAAACGCGCGCAAGATTTGGGAAGAGCTTGATCTACCCGCGCTCAGCGTGAAAGCGCCGTGGCATGGCTACGACCTTGGCGATTGGAGCGCCGATTGGCAGGGCTTCGCGGACGCCGCCACGCGCGGGGAATGGAAGGCCAACGGCGCCAACACGTTTGATCGTCGGCGCTCTGGATTGAAGCCGGAGACGCCTGTGCGTAAGGTTGAAGGCAAAACCAAAAGCTGAACAATCAGCTTATGCTCGATAAAAATACCGGTCTGTTTAGGCCGCACAAAAGGAAGGGAAACGACATGAACAAATTCTCCTGCGCAGCAATCGCTGGCGCCATTCTCTCCACCAGCCTGTTTGCAGCGCCTGCACGGGCGCAGTCGCTCGCCGACTTCTGGCGCGGCTCTACCATCCGCATAACCATCGGCCATCCGCCGGGCGGCTCGTATGATTTTTATGCGCGCATGGCCGCCGAATACATGAAGGCGCATATTCCCGGCACGCCCAACATCATCGTTGAAAACCGCCCTGGTGGCGGCGGCGTCGTTGCGACCGGCTTCTTCTATGCGCAGGCGCCGCGCGACGGCTCCAGCATTGCACTCTTCCCCGAGACCATTGCGCACACGCAAATGCTTGAGCCTGCCGTTGGCAAATGGAAGGTGCAGGAGATGAGCTATATCGGCTCGTTTGCGCCGGTGAACACGGCTTTTGTCTTCCGCAAAGGCGCGCCCGCTTTGACGCCGAAGGATTTCATGACAGTGAAATCAAACGCAGGCTGCACGGGACGCAATTCGCAGAGCTATCAATATCCCGCAATGTTGAAGGCGCTTGCTGATTTCAAGTTCGACATCATCTGCGGGTACAAGGGCTCTGCTGATTCCGTACTGGCGCTTGAGCGCGGCGAGGTTGATTTCGTCTCCTCCGCCTGGAATTCCTGGCGCGCCACGCATAAGGAAACCATTGCGCGCGGCGATATGATCGTCGTCATGCAGGGCGGCCTGAAGCGCAATGCGGAGCTGAAGGATGTGCCTCTGATGCAGGAGCTTGTCAGCGATCCTGAAGCCAGAAAGGTGATTGAATTCGCCTCGGCAGGCGCCGCCATCGGCCGCGCGCTGATCGCGCCTCCCGGTATCCCCGCCGACCGTCTGGCCGCCTTGCGCGCAGCGTTCGACAAGATGGTCGCAGACCCCGCCTTCCTCGCTGAAGCCGAGCGCCGCAATCTGGAGATCGACCCCACGAGCGGCGTCGAATTGCAGGGCGTCATCACCAAAATTCTTGGCGCAGAGCCCGCAATCGTCGAGCGCGCCACCGCTGCCATGAAGTAGTTTTCTAAACATAAATATGAGGGAAGCATGAACAGGAAACTGCTGGGGCGCATGGTCGCCGGGTTCGCAATCGCTTTTGCAGGCGCAGCTTCTGCGCAAGGCGTGAGCTTCAAAGACAAGACGGTGACGATCGGCATCGGCTCGTCTACGGGCGGCGGGCTTGATACGTATGGGCGGCTTGTGGCCCGTCACTTTGGTCGCCACATTCCCGGCGCTCCCAACGTCGTTCCCTCAAACATGCCAGGCGCCGGCGGCGGAATCGTCGCCGGCCACCTTTATAATATAGCCCCGAAAGACGGTACTTTTATCGGCCTGGTCTTCCCCGGTATCATCGTAGAGCCTTTGCTACAGGAGAGCCTCCGCAAGACCTATGATCCGAGCCGTTTCAACTACGTCGGCAACGCCCATTCGGAAACGCTGGTGTGCTTTGTCCGCGGCGACGCACCGATGAAGACGCCTGCTGATTTGCTCACCATGCCGTCGATCATCGGCGCCACGGCGGCGGGCAGCACGACTTATGATTTTCCCGCAATCGTGAACAACATTCTCGGCGGCCAGATCAAGATCGTAACTGGCTACAAGGGCTCGCGCGAAGTCACTCTGGCGATTGAACGCAACGAAGTGCAGGGCATTTGCGGCGTTGGCTTATCGACGATCAAGGTGCAATATCCGGACGTACTGAAGGGCCAGCTTTTCGCGCGCATTTTCGCGCAAGAGGACATGCAGGGACACCCTGAGCTGAACGCCGCTGGCGTGCCGTTGATGGCAGGTTTGGCCAAGACCGACAGCGATCGCAAGGTGCTGGAGATGTTCTACGGCCAGAGCGCTTTTGCGCGCCCTCTCATCCTGCCGCCGGGCGTTCCCGCAGCCAGCATCGAGACGCTGCGCCGCGCATTGGATGCAACGATGAAAGATCCGGAATTGCTGGCGGAAGCCGCGAAGATGAACATCGACGTTTTGCCCAGCACCGGCGAACAGGTACAGGCGCAAGTCGCGCGCATGTATCAGACTGATCCGGAGACGATTGCGCGCGTGAAGAAGGCGCTGAACAAATAAGCGCTGATTACGTAAGCTAAATGAGCTTCGCCCTCCCCAAATCGGGGAGGGCGTTTTTGCTTCAGCCGAGCAGCACGCGCAATTCCGCCACCACATCGTCAGGGATTTCCAGAGGCGACAAATGACGGGCCCCTGGCACTATGCGTAGCGTCGAGCCTGCAATGCCTGCGTGCATCGTCTGCGCCATGGGGATGGGCGTTGCGTAATCTTCATCGCCGACGATGATGCGCGCGGGCGCCTTGATAGTGTGGAGCAGGGGACGCAAATCCGCTTTGCCCAACATGACGCAGGTCGCCGCATACGCGGGCAATTCATTGCGCAGGAATACGTCCACGCACGCCTGCACAACGTCCGGCGAACACTCGCGGAATCTATCGCTGAACCAGCGTGTCGTCTGGAAAGCGATCAAGCCTTCGAGCCCCTCATTCATCGCCTTGGCAGCGCGCTCTTCCCACGCGGGCAGCGCGTTGTCGCCATAGCAAGACGTTGTGTCGAACAGGCCAATGCCCTTCGTGCGCGCAGGGTGGCGGATCGCGAAGGCGAGCGAAATGCAGCCGCCCATCGAGGCGCCGGCGACGACTGCAGATTCCCAACCGATGTGAGTCATCAGCTGTGCCAGATCGTCGGCAAATTGCTCAACCGTGTATGGACCGGCAGGCTTGTCGGAGGCGCCATGGCCACGACAATCAACCGTGAGAACCGCAGCCTCCGACGAAAGCGCCTGCGCAACAGGGTTCCAGAACGTATGGTCCATCGCTAGAGAGTGCAAGAGCACAACGCGCTTCTGTGAATTTGGATCGCCATGAATCACATAAGCGATGCGCGTTCCATCCGACATAACAGCGTGCATAAAAGACCCCTAAATCTTGGTGCAGGAACGAGTGCAAACCCCTTAAATCAGGCGCTTCCGGGCATCATCGTCGTGCAACCGCCGTCAACAAACAGCGCCGTACCAACGATGAACGAGGATTCGTCCGACACCAGGAAGAGCACAGCGTTGGCCAAATCGTCCGGCACGCCCGGGCGGCCAACGAGGTTGAGCACGGGACGCGTGGGATCAAATTCATCCTTGCCAACCGGCGAGCCGATCTTGTTGGGCACCACGGCGTTGACGCGGATCTTGTGCGGAGCCAGCTGAATCGCTTGCGATTTGGTGAGGTTCACCACCCCGCCTTTCGCAGCCGTGTAAGCGGTTGCGCGGTCGCGGCCATAATAGCCTGAGGTCGAGCTGACATTGACGACCTTGCCGCCGTGGCCGTTGGCGATCATCGCCTTGGCGACATACTTGGTGAGCAGAAACGGCGCGGTGAGCGTGATAGCAAGCACCTTGTTCCACTCAGCCGTTGTGATGTCGAACATGTTTTTGTTGTCGGAAATCGCGGCGTTGTTGACGAGAATGTCGATGTGCCCGAATGCGTCCGAGACGTCCTTCACGCATTTCACGATGTCGTCTTCGCTGCTGACGTCGCAGACAAACGCCTGCGCCTTGCCGCCCGACGCTACAATATCAGCCGCGACTTTTTCGCCGCGCGCTTTATCCAGATCAACGACGGCTATCGTTGCGCCGTTGCGCGCCAGCAGTTTCGAGACGTCTTCGCCGATGTTGCGGCCAGCGCCGGTGACGATGGCGACCTGATTGGAAAGTTTCATAACATGTTCCTTTTGTTTAGTTGATTTTCAAGAAGCGTGCGCAGCCTTCAGACGCGCGCGCAATTGTGTCGTTTCCGCAGGCTCAACTTCGAATTTGCGGCCGGTGCGCACAAGCGCAACACCGTAGGAAGTTGTTGCCGCTTCCTGCGTCACGTAGCCCTCGTTCACGTCATCGGCCACGCGTTGTGGATCGCGCTCTAACGCTTGCCCCAGACCGCCGCCGCCGGGCGTGTCCAGGTTGAACGTATCGGCGGCTTTCAGCGGATAATCAGCATAGCGCGTGGGCAAGCGCTTCTCGTCCTCGCGTCCCGGATTGACCACGATATCGCCGGTGCCCCCCGTGCCGCCGCCAGCAGCGCCATTGGGCGCAATGATGTGTTTGGTGGAACGAATGGAGAAGCGCGCGTCTTGCAGGTTGACGTATTCACGACGGATGCCAAGCCCGCCGCGGAAGGCGCCGGCGCCGCCGGAATCTGGGATCAGCTCAAAGCGCAAAACCCTTGTGGGGAACTCGCTTTCGATGATTTCAATAGGCGCGATCTTCGCGTTCGATTGGTTGACGGACGTGCCGGACGCGCCGTCTTTAGAGGCGCGCGCGCCGCCGCCGCCGCCTAAAATTTCATATTGAACATAGCTCTGTCCGGCCTTGGTGCTGCGTCCGCCCAGAATGATCGAGCGGCTGCCGCATCCATCCGCACGCGCTTTGCTTGGCACGATGTTGACGAGCGCTGCAAAGACGGCCTCGACCGTGGCGTGGACGGTCGGGTTATACGTGTTGACGGGGGCAGGAAAGCGCGGGTTCATCACGCTGCCTTCGCGCGTTTTAACGGTGAAGGCGCGCATCAATCCGCTATTGATGAAGATATGCGGATCGACAAGCGCAATCAGGCAATAGGCGATAGCCGCTTGCACAAGCGGGGGGCGAATGTTGGCCGGCCCCTGCGTCTGGTCATCGCTGCCTGTGAAATCAAAGACGATTTCGTCGCCTTTCTTTTCAACGATGACATGAATGCGCACGGGCTGATTCAAACGCACGCCGTCATCATCCACAAAGCGCTCGGCCTCATAGCGACCATCGTTCCATTCTGCGATTGCTGCCTTCATGCGAATGCGCGCCAGATCGAGCAGGCGCTCGAACGAAGTGAGCGCCTTGTCCTTGCCGAACTTGCGCACTAGCTCGCCGAGGCGTTGTTCGCCAAGTCGGCTTGAGCCAAGCTGGCCGCGTATGTCGCCCAGCACCAGTACCGGCGTGCGGCTGTTGCAGGCGATGATGCGCTCGATCTCGGTGTTGCGCTCAAAGGCGCGCTGATAGCGCACGGCTGGCAGATGCAGGCCTTCGTTGAAAGTCTCCTTAGCCTGTCCCGAACAGGAGCCGGGCACAGGCCCGCCGATGTCGCTCTTGTGCGCGATGGAGGCGCAGAACGCGATCAGCTCAGCGTTCGCAAACACGGGCGTCAGCACGCACATATCTGGCGCGTGCGGAGAGCCGCCCTCATAGGGATGATTGATGAGAAAGGCATCGCCCTCAGCGATATCATCATACTCGCCCAGCACCGCCTGACAGCATGCGGGGAACGAGCCGATATGCAGCGGCAGCACCACATGCTGCGCCACAACGTCGCCGGCTGCGTTCATGATTGCGCAGGACGCATCCTGACTTTCACGCACGATTGTCGAGTAACCGGTGCGAAACAACGAGTTCTGCATTTCCTGCACAATGCCGTCGAGGCTCGCCTTGATGATTTCGAGTTCGACGGCGTCAACCTTCGGGGAGCTGGTCATGTCAGGCGGCTCCAATGGTGATAATCATGTTGCGATATTCATCCACGCGCACATGCTGTCCCGGCGGGATCACGCTTGTGCAATCCAGTTGATCCACTATTGCGGGGCCAGAGAATACGGCGCCAACGTCCAGCAATTCACGCTGGTAGACAGGGCATTCGACGCTTGCGCCATTAAAGCGCGCAATGCGCATTTCGCGGATGGCGCCAGCAAGCAGCGCGCCGGTGGGGGCGAACTTTGGCAGTTCAACGGGCGGCACGCGGCCAATGCCTCGCACGCGGTATGAGATGATCTCGACCGGCTCCTGCGGCGCGGTGTGGCCGAACATCTTGCGATGCTCTTCATCGAACGCTCTGCGTAGTTGAGCCAACCCGCCCGGCGCCAGCGGAGCGTTGCAGGGCAGTGTGATCTCATAGCCCTGGCCTGCGTAACGCATGTCGAGAGCGTATTCGATTTCAGCCTTGTCGTGCGTGAAGCCTTCTTCCGCCAGATCGTTTCGCGCCTGCGTAGCAAGCTCTTCCAGCACGGCGTTCACGTCGCCCTCATCGGCGCGGGACAATGCCGTGAGCTTTGAGCGCACGTAATCGTGTTTCACGTCAGACATCACCAAACCCATGGCGGAATAGACGCCTGGGTACAAAGGCACGATCACGCCCGCCATGCCCAGTTCCGCCGCGATGGGGCAAGCATGGAGAGGTCCGGCGCCGCCAAAGGCCAGCAGCATGAAATCGCGCAAATCATGGCCGCGCATGGTGGAGATGGCTTTGATCGCCTCCTGCATCTTCACGTTGATGATGCGCACCACGCCCTCAGCCGCGTCCTGCGCCTGCATGTCGAGCGGCCTGGCGACGGCATTGTTGATGGCGTCAAACGAGGCCTGTGCATTAAGGCGCATCTTGCCGCCGAGAAAATTATCGGGGCTCAAATAGCCAAGTACAAGATTGCAATCGGTGATCGTAGGCTGCGTTCCGCCGCGCCCGTAGCATGCGGGGCCGGGCTGTGCGCCAGCGCTTTGCGGGCCCACAATCAATTCGCCAAAGCGGTCCACATGGGCCAGCGTGCCGCCGCCTGCGCTCACCGTGTTGATCTCGATCATCGGCAACGCAACGTCGCGCCCCTCCACCTTGCCGCGATTGGCGATGGAGGGTTGGCCATCCTTGATGAGCGCCACGTCGCAAGACGTGCCGCCCATGTCGAACGTGATGAGATTTTGAAAACCCGTTGTACGGCAGGCGTAAACACTGGCCGTAATGCCACCTGCCGGGCCTGAGAGAACCGTAGCCACGGCCTTCTTCGCGGTGGCTTCAAACGTCGCCATCCCGCCGTTGGATTGCATGATGTATTTCTGCCGCGTCGTCACGCCTGCATCCTTCAGGCGCTGATCGAGATTGGCGATGTAGCGCGCCAGTATTGGCTGCAAATAGGCGTTAATCACCGTGGTCGAGAGGCGATAATATTCCCGGATTTGCGGCACGATTTCGCTGGAGATGGAGACGCCGCATCCGGGTATCTCTTCTTCCACGATCTCACGCGCGCGCTGTTCGTGCCCCGGCGCAAGGAACGAGAACAAAAAGCAGATCGCGATTGATTGCACGTCTTCCTCGCGCAGCTCCCGCAGGGTTTGGCGCAGGGCGTCCTCATCCAGCGGCAGAAGGACTTCTCCTTCAAACGACACGCGCTCGACGACTTCTCCGGTGCGGCTTGGCGGCGCCAGCATGGCGGGCTTGTCGTACATGATGTCGAAGATCGCGGGGCCGTGCGGGCGCGATTGTTCACCCACTTCGTAGATGCCGCGAAAGCCTTTGGTCACGAGCAGGCCGGTGCGCACGCCTTTGCCTTCCAGCAGCGCGTTCGTCCCAACCGTTGTGCCATGGCAGAAAAAGCCGATCTCGTCCGGCTTCACGCCCTTTGCGATCAGCTCTTCAACGCCCGCCAGGATCGCGCGTGAGGGATCGTCCGGCGTCGAGGGAATTTTCGCGATAGAGACTTCGCGCGTGTCGTCGTTGACGTAAACGAAATCTGAAAACGTGCCGCCAGTGTCCACGGTCAAACGATAATGCGCCATTCTGCTCGCCTGCGTTTCAGTCCCTGTCCGGGTTTTGCCCGGCCTCTGTCGTTGCAGAGTCGGCGGCAAGCTAACGGACGCCGAGGGCTGCGTAAACCGCGCATCAACCGGTCAGTTGATCGAAGATGAATTGCAGGGCAGGGCGCTTCAACGCGTGCTTGCGGTAAAGCACCACGAAGGGCACCGCCCCAAACTTGGGGCCAAGGTCGAGCGCGCGCACGCCCGCTGGCAGGCGGCGATCGACGCAGAGCGTGTGAACGATGGCCGGGCCAACCCCAAGCCCCACAAGGTCCGCCGCCGTCTGGCAGGTGGGGCACTCGATATAGGTGGCATTGGCCAGCGCGCCGCCCGAGGCATGCAGCAGGTCGCGCGTCGCCCGCCCGCGCGGGGCCACGATCAGCCGGTCCTGCACGATGTCAGTGATCCGGGCGCGCCCTGGGTGGTCGCTTTTGTAAATGAGCGAGAACGGGGAGTTGGCCACCACTTCCGCCGATATTCCGCGCGGCACACGGGGGTAGACGCCCATGCAGAAATCGAGTTGGCCCTTTTGCAGCGCCAGCAAAGCGTCAGCGGCGCGATAGACGCGCATGTTGAGTTCGAAATTGGGGAAGCGCGTCCAGAACTGGTTGAGCTTGGGCACGAAATACCAAAGGTAATCGCCGCCAACCGCAATCGAGACGCTGCCGGCTTCCGTGGAATAGGACGTGACGGTGGAGAACGCCCGCTCGGCGCCATCCAGCACCGGAACAATCTCAGCCAGCAGCCGCTCGCCGGGGCCTGTCAGCGCCAGCGATTTGCCCTGTCGGCGAAACAGCTCGACGCCGACGATCTCCTCCAGCCGGGTGAGTTTGGCGGAAATGGCCGACACGGTGAGGCGCAGCTTGGCCGCAGCCGCCTTCAGCGAGCCCTCTTGCGCAACCAGCTGAAAAGCGCGCAATTTACTGAAATCGAGGTCTTCAATGCGCACGGGGGGCCTTCTGGTTCATCATCTCAAGAATTTGGAACATCGTATAAAATAATTCGATTTACGTGAAGTCTGATGCGTTATATTTCACACCTACACGCCAATGAAGTCTTGGTCTTCACTATGGCTATTGCGGCGCCGGCCCCTCAAGAGCTGGGCGCTCGACATCATCAGACAGGGACCTGTGGAATGAGTTCTGAACAATCTGCTCCCACGGCGGGCCACAACAGCATCAACGACGGCAAGGAAGAAGTCGTCTGGGAGCGCTGGACCCGCAAGCGCGTTTTCGTTCGCGCACTCGAAGGCACGTATGGCGAGCTGGTGAAAGACCTGTTCACCCAGCCGCGCGTCTATTCCACCAAGGATCACAAGTGGAAGGGCGGTCCCGGCCATTACGGGAAGAAGATCATCAACCCGCAAGCCGTGAAGGTCGCGCAGTCGATTGAGACGCACATCGAAGTGTTCTCGCCCGGCGGCTATGGCCAGAAGCACGGCCACATGAACAGCGCGATCTTCTTCGTGCTCAAGGGCAAGGGCCATGACGTCCACGATAACAAGCGCATCGACTGGGAAGCCGGCGACGCGCTGATCGTTGAGAACGCCTGCGTGCATCAGCACTTCAGTGACGACCACGACGACGAGTGCGTCACGCTCGTCATGAAGGCCAAGCCGCTGTTCCTGTTCATGCACATGCTGTTCCAGAAGGTGTCGGAATTCCCGCCCAAGGAAGGCACCGCAAAGCAGCTCGCCTACACGCCGCCGAAGGATTTGTAAGCCGCACAGGCTTGAGGAGATCAGACTATGGCCTTTCTAGACCCCCGCGAAAAAGAGCGCGCCCACGGCTCCGCTCCCGAAGTAAACTTTTACGCCGAAGCGCTGAAGGCGTCCGAGCAATTCCGCAAGGATTATGACGGCAAAATCGGCGTGGTGAAGTGGAACGAGATGCCGCTAGAGCGTTCGCCCAACGGCCTCATCAAGCACATCATCAACGAGCGCATGGACACCAAGGAAATGTGCCTTGATATCTACATGCAATTCCTTGCGCCGGGCAAAGCCTCAGGCAAGCATCGGCATGTTTCGGAAGAAGTACATTACGTTGTAGAGGGTTCCGGCTACGACCTGCATTGGGACGTGAAGTTCGATTGCCATGACACGATGGAATTCGAATGGGAAACGACCCCCAAGAAGTTCGAATGGACCGCTGGCGATTTCATCTACATCCCGCCCTATTGCGCCCATCAGCACTTCAATTCCGACCCCAAAAACGAAGCGCGGATCATTGTTGTCAACAGCCGCATCGTGAAGGCGATGGGCTTTGACTGGTTTGAGCAGCTGGAGAATGCCGAGGGCTTCTGAGCCCTTCGGCCATCAACAAGCAAGGAAGCGATCATGTGCGGCGAACTGGACGACGAAACACCGTCGAGCGGCGAAGACCAGCATTATGAGCGCTTCCTCGCCCATGCGCGGGCGCTGATTTCGCGCAATGAAAAGGCGCCAAAGCCCGAGCATCCCGTGATCGCGTCCATCGAGGAATTGTTCTCGGCGGCGCTGTCACGCGCCGTGCGCGATTGCGAGAGCGCCCATCCCGACCAGCGCTACGCGACGCTGTCCTTGCAACCGCTCGTGTTCGCGCGCCTCGCGGGGCTTCTGGCCGCGCACCTGTCCATCGGCGAAGACCCGCTGCGCAAAACGATGGAAGCGCTGATGCACGGCTATGCGGAGGGCGACGACATCGAGCCCGACCACGGCCACGACCACAGCGGCAGCTCCGGGCATTTCGGGCATTCGCATTAGTCTTTGGACCGGTCGCGCCTTATGGACCGCGGGCTTCCAGCCCGTAAACGGCGCAAACCATGGGTTTGCAGCGCTTTTACCAATAGCCCCAGGGCAGCCGGACGGTCGCCACCGCCTGCACGGCTATGCCCTCGCGGCGACCCGTAAATCCCAGCTTTTCCGACGTCGTCGCCTTGATTGCGACGCGGCCCAAATCCAGTCCGCAAATCTTCGCCACATTGGCGCGGATAGCGTCGCGGTGCGGGCCGATCTTCGGGGCTTCGCAAATGATCGTGGCGTCCAGATGCGCGACCAGCCCGCCGCGTGCGGCCACCAGCTCCATTGCGTGACGCAGAAATTGGTCGGACGCAGCGCCTTTCCATTGCATGTCAGAGGGCGGGAAATGGCTGCCGATGTCGCCGTCGGCGATGGCGCCAAGGATGGCGTCGGTCAGGGCGTGCAACAGCACGTCAGCGTCCGAATGGCCGACGAGTCCGGCGTCATGCTCTATCTGCAAGCCGCCGAGCCAGACGTGATCGCCGGGACCGAACGCATGCACGTCGTAGCCTAGTCCGGTGCGTATATCGCAGAGCTGCGCGGCGAGCGCTGCTTCAGCGCTGCGGAAGTCTTCCGGATTGGTCAGCTTCATGTTTACAGCCTCACCCGCAATGGCGTGAACGACATGCCCGGCCCATTGCGCGGCGGCGGCGTCATCGGCAAGATTCACCACGCCCGCAGCGCTTGCGCGCTCATGGGCGTCGCGGATCAGCGCATAGGAAAACGCTTGCGGCGTCTGCACTGCGCGCACGCTGTTGCGGTCAACGTCCGCGCCAAGAATTGCGCCCGCTTTGAAAGCCTTCAGCGCGTCAGAAATCGCAAGCGCAGGAACGATTGCGCCATGTTCGCGCGCTGCTTGCACGCATTGCGCAATGAGCCCACAGCTGGCGAAGGGGCGGGCGCAATCATGGATCAGCACGATTTGCGGCTGAATGTCCGATAAAGCGCGCAGGCCCGCCAGCACGCTTTGCTGGCGCGTCTGGCCGCCTGCAATCCATGGGTCGATTTTGTGCGAAAAACCTGCAGTGGCCGCTGCAAACAGCTCTGAATCGTCGGGATGGATAACAGGCACGATCCGGGCGCCGGGCAGGGCGCGCGCCAGCCCCGCCAGCGTGCGCGCAATCACGGGGCGACCGGCAAGCATTCGGTATTGCTTGGGGATTCCGCCTCCCGACCGCATGCCGCGACCGGCGGCGACAAGCACGATCGCCACGTCTTTGGTGATGTCTTGGGCCAGGTTTTGGGCCACGTCCGATGTTGGGTCTTTTTCGTTCATGCCCTTGATGTCCCGCTTTTGTGGATTGCGGTCAATTGGTGCGTTGCAAAAATTACCTGCGGCTCGGTTTACGCAGGGCGAGTTTCTGACTATCTTATGTGCATGAATTTTTCTGCACAATATTTAGGCGGTCCGACCATCAGCATCGGGCCGCTCGCCTTGCAGGGACGCGCCATTCTCGCGCCGATGTCCGGCGTGACGGATATAGGCATGCGCCGGGTAGCCCATACTCATGGCGCGTCGCTGGTCGTGTCGGAAATGGTGGCCTCCGACGATTTTGTGCGCGGTTGCGAAGAAACGCGCCTGCGGGCGGAGGGCTCAGGGATAGATCCCCATGTGGTGCAGATCGCCGGGTGCGATCCTCATTGGATGGGCGAGGCCGCACGATTGGCGGAAGCCTCGGGCGCCGCTGTTGTGGACATTAACATGGGATGCCCGGCCAAGCGCGTGACGGGCGGCTACGCGGGCTCGGCGCTGATGCGCACGCCCGATCTCGCGCTACGGCTGGTCGAGGCGACGGTCAAAGCCGTAAAAATTCCGGTGACGCTTAAAATGCGACTCGGCTGGGACGATGCGAGCCATAACGCCGCCGAGATCGCCCGTGCGGCGGAGGCTGCGGGCGTGCGGCTGATAACGATTCATGGCCGTACCCGGCAGCAATTTTACAAGGGCCGCGCCGATTGGTGCGCTATCCGCAATGTCGTGCAGGCGACTTGCCTGCCGGTGATCGCTAACGGCGATTGCGCCAGCCTTGGCGACGCGCGCGCGATGCTTGAGGCCTCGGGCGCCGCCGGAATCATGATTGGCCGCGCGGCGGTCGGTCGGCCATGGCTTGTGGGCGAGATCGCAAGTGGTTTGGCGGGGAGGGCGCCAGCGCCGCTCTTGTCGGCGCAAAAGCGCGAGGCGGCGCTGGCGCATCTCGAATCCCTGATCGAAACCATGGGTGCGCTGACCGGCCTGCGCCATGCGCGCAAGCATTTGTCGGCCTATGCCGATCATGCCGGCGCCAATTCCCACGCTGGGGGCGCCGCCATGCGGCTGCGTCTCGTGACGACCGATTGCCCCATCGAGGCGCGCAACCTGCTGGCGCGCATGTTTGAGTTTGATCCCCTGACCGAGGCGGCCTGAAATGTCGATTGTTGAGAAGATCCCGGCCAATATCCCGCTGGACGTCCCATCATCACAGGTGCTCGGCGTGTTGCCGCACCCGATCATGACGCTCGACGCGACCGGGCGGATCGTGGACGCAAACGCTGCCTGCGAGGCATTTTTCCAGATTGGCCAGACCCAGCTTCAGCGAAGCAGACTCGCAGACCTGTTGCCATTTGGCTCCCCCATTCTGAGCGTGGCCGACGAGGCGCGGCGGCGGCGCTCGACCATCAACGAATACCGCATCGACGTAAGTACCCCGCGCATAGGTCCGGACCGGATTGTGGACGTGAACGTGATCCCGTTGCTGCCGAATGCTGATTTTATAGTCATCATGCTGCAAGAACGTACAATTGCCGACAAGATGGACAGGCAGTTGACGCATAGAGGGGCAGCCCGTTCGGTCTCCGCACTTGCCGCCATGCTTGCGCACGAGATAAAAAACCCGCTTTCGGGCATTCGCGGTGCCGCTCAATTGCTGGAGCCCGGCCTCGATGATTCCGACCGCATGCTGACCCGGCTGATCTGCGACGAGACTGACCGGATCGTGAAGCTGGTTGACCGCATGGAGGCATTTTCCGACGAGCGCCCCTCAGAGCGGGCCGCCGTGAACATCCATTTCGTTCTCGACCATGTGAAGCGCGTGGCGCAGGCGGGCTTTGGCCGGCATGTGCGCTTTGTCGAAACTTATGATCCGTCCCTGCCGCCAGTGAACGCCAATCGCGATCAGCTAATCCAGGTCTTTCTCAACCTCGTGAAGAACGCGGTTGAGGCTGTCGGCGAGGACGCTATCGACGGTGAAATCGAGTTGACGACTGCGTTCCGCCCTGGTGTTCGCATGCGCGTTGCGGGCTCGTCTCAACCCGTAGCGCTGCCGCTGGAATTTTGCGTGCGTGACAACGGGCCGGGCGTTTCGCCCGCCATCATGGACAATCTTTTCGACCCCTTTGTCACCAACAAGGCGTCAGGAACTGGCCTCGGGCTTGCATTGGTTGCAAAAATCGTTGGCGACCATGGCGGGATGATCGAATGTGAGTCCCATTCCCGCCGAACGGTTTTTCGCGTGCTGATGCCGATGTTCTCACCAAGAGACGGACGCCAGAGCGCTGCGACCTAGAATTCGAACCGCTGTCTATGGCAGTGGCGTGACGATCAGGAGACAAGCGTCAATGGCTAGCGGTAACATTTTGATAGCCGATGACGATGCTGCAATCAGAACAGTTTTAAGCCAGGCGCTGTCCCGAGCCGGGTACGAAGTGCGCGTCACGGGCGTCGCCTCGACGCTGTGGCGCTGGGTGCAGGCGGGCGAGGGCGACCTTATCATCACCGACGTCGTGATGCCGGACGAGAACGCATTCGACCTGCTGCCGCGCATCAAGAAGCTGCGCCCGGACCTGCCTATTATCGTCATGAGCGCGCAAAACACGTTCATGACCGCGATCAAGGCCTCCGAGGGGGGCGCCTATGATTATTTGCCCAAGCCGTTCGACCTGAAGGATCTTGTCGCCATCGTTGGGCGCGCGCTTAGCCAGCCCAAGGCGCGGATGACGCGCGAGACGCACGAGGAAATGGAAGGCATGCCGCTTGTGGGTCGCTCGCCCGCAATGCAGGAAATCTACCGCACGCTTGCCCGCCTGATGCAGACCGACCTCACGGTCATGATTACCGGTGAATCTGGCACCGGCAAGGAGCTGGTCGCCAAGGCTCTGCACGATTATGGCAAGCGGCGCGGCGGGCCGTTCGTGGCGATTAACATGGCCGCCATTCCGCGAGATTTGATCGAAAGCGAGCTGTTTGGCCACGAGAAGGGCGCGTTCACCGGCGCGGCCGCGCGCTCGGTCGGGCGCTTCGAGCAGGCCGAGGGCGGCACGCTGTTTCTCGACGAAATCGGCGACATGCCGATGGAGGCGCAGACCCGCCTGCTGCGCGTGTTGCAGCAGGGCGAATACACGACGGTGGGCGGCCGTACATCGATCCGCACCAACGTGCGCATCGTGGCGGCTACCAACAAGGACCTGCGGATTCTGATTCAGCAGGGCCTCTTCAGAGAAGATTTGTTCTTTCGTCTCAACGTAGTGCCGCTGCGTCTTCCACCATTGCGTGAACGCACCGAAGACGTGCCGGACCTTGTGCGCCATTTCTTCAAGCTCGCCGCCGAACAGGGCCTGCCGCTGAAAAATGTCGACGGCGGCGCTCTGGAGCGCATGAAGAGTCACCGCTGGCCCGGCAATATCCGCGAGCTGGAAAACCTTGTGCGAAGGCTGGCGGCCCTATACCCGCAGGAGACGATCACCGAGCAATTGGTGGAAACGGAATTAGGCTTTGACGCCGCGCCCATCGGCGACCGTACGCCGCCGATTGCGGGAACTCCGGCGCCTCAGAGCGTTGCGGCGGCGGACATTGAAGGTTCCACGCTGTCGATGTCGGTGGAACATCATCTGAACGTGCTGTTTCGCACCCACGGCGAACAATTGCCGCCAGCCGGGCTCTACCATCGCATCCTGCGCGAGGTGGAAGGCCCGCTATTGTCCGCAGCTTTAGCCGCAACGCGCGGCAACCAGATCAAAGCCGCCGAGTTGCTGGGCCTGAACCGCAACACTCTGCGCAAGAAGGTGCGGGATCTCGACATTAGGCTTATGCGCTCGCCGAGGTAGGGGGGCACACGCTATCCTGCCAGCGCCCGCATCTTCGCATACTTATTGCCGCAGCATTGCTGGCAGCTTTACCACCAACGTCTTGGCGGCGAAGGCCGCTATCCACGGCAGGCCGCACGCTCGTAGCCTGCCATTGTTCCCGGCAATCCCGGTAAGACGCACTATTGCCTGCAGCACTGCGTCACTTCTGCTCGCGCGCCACCTCTTCCGGCGCGTGCGACTCCTGATTCGGCTTCTGCTTCGATTGTGTGGCAAGTTCGCGCTTTTGAGTCTCGCGTTCAACCTTGAGCTGGTCGCGGGCTGCGCGCAATTCCTCGCCAAACAGGCGAAGGTATTCTTCCGCAGACATTTGCCCCGTCTCGACAAGCGCGCGGGCGGTGAAGCGGTCCATCATGGGAGCCTCCTGCAAAGTCTGTTAAATCCGAACGCGCGCAGGTCCGGGCTGTTCCGAAATTGTTAACCACGATACGAGGATAGCTTGGATTAAAAAGAACAAAACAAATACAAAAATGGCCTAGCAAGAGAACGAGTGCTCGGACGGAGGTTCAAATGTTGCGCAATGTCATCGCAGACCTGACAGAGATCGCCGCTCTCGCCACCTTTGTGGGCTTCATCGCTATCCTCGCCTGAGACCGGGAGCTTTCTCTCTGGACAAAGCTCGGGAGCCCTCGCGTCATGCCGCCGAATGCGCGATAAGCGGATCAGGAGCGCACGCGATGAACGAACAGCAGAGCAAGGAAATCAGGGATGTGTTCGCTGCGGTGGGCTTTGTCCATCTGCACACGCACACCTCGTTCTCATTGCGCGAGGGCGCGCTGAGCATCGGCAAGCTGATTGACTTCGCCAAAGCCGACAAAATGCCCGCGCTTGCGATCACCGACACCAACAATCTGTTTGGCGCCCTCGAGTTTTCAGAAAAGGTCTCGAAGGCTGGCGTGCAGCCGATCATCGGATGCCAGCTCACTGTGGATTTCGCCGACGGCAAGCGCCTTGGTGCCCGCGCCGACGATCTTGCCGTCGGGCGTGGCTCGCTCGTGTTGCTGGCGCAGAATGCTGAAGGCTACGCAAACCTGATGCGTCTGGCCTCGCGCGCCTGGCTGGAGTCCGATCCCGGCGATCTGCCCCATGTAGGGCTTCCCCTTTTGCAGCAATTCTCGGCCGGCCTGATTGCGCTGACGGGCGGACCGTCCGGCGCACTCGACGTGCTGCTGGCAAGCGGGAGGGCTGAGCATGCCGGGCATCGACTGTCGCTATTGCAGCCGCTGTTCGACAACAGGCTCTACGTCGAATTGCAGCGCCACGGCACGGAGCCTGAAAAACGCGTTGAGCCGATGCTGATCGAGCTGGCCTATAGCCGATCGCTGCCGCTTGTGGCCGCCAACGAGCCTTTCTTTGCGGCGCGCTCCGATTACGAGGCGCATGACGCGCTGCTTTGCATTTCCGACGGCTCCGTCATGAGCGCCGACGACAGGCGCCACGTCACGCCCGAGCATCGCTTCAAGACGCGCGACGAAATGCGCGCGTTGTTTGCAGATATTCCTGAAGCTCTGGAGCGCAGCGTCGAGATCGCGATGCGGTGCAGCTATCGCCCCAAAACGCGGGCGCCGATTTTGCCGCGCTTTACCTCGCTCGACGGTGCGCCTTTGGATGAAGAGGCGGAACTTCGTCGCCAGGCCCGCGAAGGGCTTGCCGCACGCCTTGCCGTGCATGGAACGGCGCCGGGATTGACCGAGGGAAATTACGTTGAGCGGCTTGAATTCGAGCTGGGCGTGATCGTGAATATGCAATTCCCCGGCTATTTTCTGATCGTTGCCGACTTCATCAAATACGCCAAGTCGAACGGCATTCCGGTTGGGCCGGGTCGTGGCTCGGGCGCGGGCTCTCTGGTGGCGTGGTCCCTGACCATCACCGACCTTGATCCGATGCGGTTCGGCCTGCTGTTCGAGCGCTTTTTGAATCCCGAACGCGTGTCGATGCCCGACTTCGATATCGACTTCTGCCAGACCCGGCGCGACGAAGTGATCGCCTACGTGCGCCGTCGCTATGGCAAGGATCGCGTAGCGCAGATCATCACGTTCGGCTCGTTCCTTGCGCGCGGCGTCATGCGCAACGTTGGCCGCGTGATGGAATTGCCGCTGGGGCAGGTGGACAAGCTCGCAAAGCTGGTGCCGCAAAATCCCGCCAAGCCGGTGACGCTGGCCGAGGCTATCGAAAGCGAGCCCAAGCTGAAAGAGGCCGCCGAACAGGACGAGCGCGTGCGTGCGCTGATCGATATCGCCAAAAAGCTTGAGGGCCTTTATTCGAACGCCTCGACGCATGCCGCCGGCGTCGTGATCGGCGACCGCCCGCTTGAGGAGCTGGTGCCGCTCTACCGCGATCCACGCTCAGATATGCCTGCGACGCAGTTCAATATGAAATGGGTCGAGCCTGCAGGGCTCGTGAAGTTCGACTTTCTCGGCCTTAAAACGCTGACCACGCTTTCGATCACGGTGCAATTGCTGGCGCAGCGCGGCGTGCATGTCGAGATCGACAAGATCCCGCTCGATGACAAGCTCAGTTACGACATGCTGGGACGCGGCGAAACCATCGGCGTGTTTCAGGTTGAAAGCGCAGGCATGCGCAAGGCGCTGGCGGAAATGCGCGCCGACCGGCTGGAAGACATCGTGGCGCTTGTGGCGCTCTATCGACCTGGCCCCATGGCAAACATCCCCGTCTATTGCGCGGTCAAGCACGGCGACCAGAAGGCGGATTACATTCATCCGCTGATCGAGCCGATCCTGAAAGAGACCTTCGGCGTCATCATCTACCAGGAACAGGTGATGCAGATTGCGCAAGTTTTGTCCGGGTATTCGCTTGGCGAAGCCGACATGCTGCGCCGCGCCATGGGCAAGAAGATCAAATCTGAAATGGACGCGCAGCGTGATCGCTTCGTGCGCGGCGCTGTGGAGCGCGAAGTCACGCGGCCTATGGCTAACGAAATTTTCGATCTTCTGGCCAAATTCGCCGATTACGGTTTCAACAAAAGCCATGCGGCGGCTTATGCACTGATCGCCTATCAAACCGCATGGTTCAAAGCCAATTACCCGGTTGAGTTCATCGCCGCCTCGATGACCCTCGATAAGGGCAATACCGACAAGCTCTCCGAATTTCGCAACGAGGCCCGGCGCATGGGCATCAAGGTCGAGCCGCCCTCGATCAACAAGTCGGGCGTTGATTTTGAAGTGCAGCCGGACGGGCAGGGCGGTTGGCTTATCCGCTACGCCTTCTCCGCCGTGAAGGGCGTTGGCGAAGGGCAGGCGCAGGCGCTTGTGGCCTCGCGCAGCGACAACCCGTTCGCGGATATGGGGGATTTTGCGCGCCGCCTGAACCCGCGCGAAGTGAACAAGAAGGTTCTCGAAAGCCTTGCCGCCGCTGGCGCTTTCGACGAGCTGGAGCCCGAGCGCTCGCGCGCCTTCGCGGGCGTGGAGACAATCATGGCGGTAGGCAATCGCACGCAGGCCGAGACTTTGGCGGGCCAGTCCGGCCTGTTTGGCGCCAGCGAGGCGCCCGAGCCGCTCATCCTGCCGCGCCCATCCGGCTGGGCGCCGTCCGAGCGTTTGCGCCGCGAGTTCGACGCTGTGGGCTTCTTCCTGTCGGGCCATCCGCTCGACGATTACGAGAACGTGCTGCAACGCCTGCGCGTCGAACGCTGGGTTGATTTCGTGCGCGGCGTCAAGAAAGGCGCCTCGTCCGCGCGCCTTGCAGCCAGCGTGCTCGACCGGCAGGAGCGCCGCACCAAGACCGGCAACAAAATGGGTATTCTGACGCTGTCGGACGCATCGGGCCAATATGAGGCGATCATGTTTCAGGAAGGCCTGAACCAATATCGCGACATGCTGGAGAAGGGCGCCGTCGTGCTCGTCACCTTGCAGGGAACGGTGGAGGGCGAAGACGTGCGCGCGCGCATCGTCACCGTGGAGCCGCTGGATCAGGCCGCCAACCGGGTGCAAAAAGGCCTGCGCATTTTCCTGCGCGATCACGCCCCGCTGGCCTCGCTCGCACAACGCCTCGCCGTGAAGGGCGAGGGAGAGGTTTCGCTTGTCGTGATGCTGGATTCAGAGCGCAGCGAAGTCGAGGTGAAGCTGCCGGGCCGCTATTCCGTAAGCCCGCAAATCGCAGGCGCGATCAAGGCGATTCCGGGGATTGTTTCGGTTGAGCACTTATAGAAACTAGTCCGCGGAGGTGTCGCGCTGCGCAAGCCTGCGCTCAACGTCTGGATCATGCGTTGGCAGATAGATGAGCTGGCGCGATTGCGCGAGATCGCGGATCGCTTTCAGCGTCTTGATCTGCTGCCGCGGATTGGCGGCGATGCCGTCGGCTGTCGCCTCGGCCAAGGCGGCGCGCACATAGGATGCGTCTCCGGCGAAGAAATACAGCAGGCCCGCCCCCTGAACGACCGCAGAAATATGCCCCGAAGTATGGCCAGGCGTGCGCACCAGGTAGATTGCGCCGTCGCCGGTAAGCGGTTGCGAGCGCGGCAGGGTTCCCAATTGTCCGGCGTTGAAGGTAACCATCCGCGGCGCCAGCCATTTTGGCCAATGGCTGGCCGGATAACCGGTGAAACGGCCAAAGCCGTTCATGGCCAGCGCCCATTCCTGCGCGCTGACAATAATGCGGGCGCGCGGAAAATAACTCAGCCCGCCAGCGTGGCCCAATTGTAGACTGGTCATCACGACCGAACCGACGTCGGCAGGATCAAACCCCAGCCGCTGCAATTGCGGGCCGACTTCATCCTCCGGCGCCACCTTGTAGCGAATCGCGCGGCTGAAATAAGGGTTCCAGCGTGAGAAAAAGCCGGGCTCGCAGACCCTGGCGGTCTCGCCCGTATCGACCATGAACAGACCTTCGGAATGTTCGATCAGATAGCAGTAGATCGGCATTTCCCGCGTCCATTCCCGATCGCCCAGAATGCGCCACCAACGCATATGCCCCTGACCGGAGGCGCGAATTTGGGTAGGCCGAAACTGCACGCTGCCCGTGCGAATGGGGTGGATGTGGACCATGCGGCTGCGTTTGGTTCGATCAGAACTGGGCAAAGGACGCGACATATCGGCTCCCCGGAAGGTTCGGCGCATAGAGGCAACGGCCTGGAGGGCTTGTCGTTTCCTCATGTCGAGCAAAAGCTTCTCAGATCCCCGCGAAGGCGCCATAAAGGCGACGAAACTCGAGGAAAACATGGCCCGCACATCAACGCCCAAAAACGCGCCGACCCTTCTGGGGCAGCAGAGCCAAATGCCAGCCAGCCCGGAAGAGGCCGTGCTGGAGCGCGTGCCAAATCCCCATCCTGACACAAACTACATGGCCCGCTTTACGGTTCCCGAATTCACCTCGCTCTGTCCGGTGACGGGCCAGCCCGATTTCGCCCATCTCGTGATTGATTACGCGCCGGGTAAATGGCTGGTCGAATCCAAATCTCTGAAGCTCTATCTGGGCGCGTTCCGCAACCACGGCGCCTTCCACGAGGATTGCACGGTGCGTATCGGCAAGGAGCTTGTCGGCCTGCTGAAGCCCAAATGGCTGCGTATCGGCGGCTATTGGTACCCGCGCGGCGGCATCCCCATCGACGTGTTCTGGCAAAGTGGAGCGCTGCCCAAGGACGTATGGGTACCAGAGCAGGGCGTGGCGACATATCGCGGGCGGGGTTAGTCAGCTCTATCTGGACCGCGCGCTCTTTGGTGACAGGAAGAAGCGCGCGAGGCCGCGCGCGTTCCAAACAGGCACCCTATGGACCGTGGGCCTCCAGCCCGTATGGGCCGCTCACGCCGACGCGTTCTCTTCGTTTGCAGGTGTGATCGCAACGCTCTCGCCGCAGCCGCAGGCGGACGTCTGGTTGGGGTTGTTGAACACAAAGGTCGCCGACAGCTTCTCTGTGCGGAAATCCATCTGAGTGCCGAGCAGGAACATGATCGCCTTGGGATCGACAACGATCTTCACACCCTTGTCCTCGACCACTTCGTCGTATTTCCCGATCTCTTCGGCAAATTCCATCGTGTAGGACATGCCTGCGCAACCGGCGTTTTTCACGCCGACGCGCACGCCCAGCAAGGGCTTGTCGGAATTGGCGATAATCTCGCGCACGCGCGCAGCTGCTGCGTCCGTGATAGACATGACTTGCGGGCGTGGCCGCGCAGCGGGTTTGCTCTGTTCCATTTCATCCTCCAGCCGGGTTCAAGGTCCGGCGAAGCATCGAAAAATACTACCACATATCCAGCGCGACGCGGGCCTCGTCCGACATGCGGCTCTGGTCCCACGGCGGATCGAACACCATGCCGACTTTGGCGCCCGCCACGCCAGGAACGGCTGCTACCGCGTCCTCAACCCATTTGGGCATTTCGCCAGCTACAGGGCAGGCTGGGGCTGTCAGCGTCATGTCGATGTCGACGAAGCGCGCCTCATCGATTGCGACCTTGTAGATCAGCCCAAGCTCGTAGATATCGACCGGAATTTCCGGATCAAACACCGTCTTGAAGGCGGCTATGATCTTCTCGGTAAGGTCGTCCATCTCCTCCGGCGGGATCGCGGGATTAAGATCGAGATTTGGCCTGTTGGCCTGGCTCTCGCCTGCTTCAACCGTGCTGACGTCAGACATCTGCAAACCTCACGAGAACATGGCTTCGGCGCGAGACAGAGCCTCGGCGAGAGCGTCAACTTCTTCCATCGTATTATAGAGCGCAAACGACGCCCTGCATGTGGACGTGACGCCAAACCGCTGCATCAGCGGCATGGCGCAATGCGTGCCCGCGCGCACAGCCACGCCCGAGCGGTCGATAACGGTGGCGACGTCATGGGCATGGGCGCCGCGCATTTCAAACGACACAATCGCGCCCTTGTCGCGCGCGCGGCCAATGATGCGCAGGCTGTTCAGCCGCGACAAACGCTGATGCGCATAATCGCGCAAGGCATCCTCATGCGCGCGGATATTCTCGCGTCCCAGGCTCTCGATATAATCGAGCGCCGCGCCAAGACCGATGGCCTGAACGATGGGAGGCGTACCAGCCTCAAAGCGATGCGGCGGCTCGTTATAGGTGACGCTGTCCATCGTCACCTTCTCGATCATCTCGCCGCCGCCAGCATAGGGCGGCAGGCTCTCCAGCCATTTCTTCTTGGCGTAGAGCGCGCCAATGCCCGTGGGGCCGTAGAGCTTGTGGCCGGTGACGATGTAGAAATCGACATCCAGCGCGCGCACGTCCACCGGCAAATGCACAGCGCCTTGCGAGCCGTCCACGCATACCGGAATGCCGCGTGCGTGCGCGATCTCGATCACCTTGTCGATGGGCACGATGGTGCCAAGCGCGTTCGACATATGCGTGATTGCGACGATCTTCGTCTTGGGAGACAGGGCTTTCTCGAATTCCTCAAGCGAGAAATTGCCGTCCTCGTCGACGCCGACCCATTTCAGCACGGCGCCGTTGCGCTCGCGGTGGAAGTGCCACGGCACGATGTTGGAATGGTGCTCCATGATGGTGAGCACGATCTCGTCGCCCGGGCCAATGTGCGCGCGTCCGTAAGACGCGGCCACAAGATTGAGCGCCTCGGTGGCGCCGCGCGTGAAGATGATCTCTTCAGTCGAGCCCGCGTTGAGATAGGCGCGCACTTTCTCGCGCGCGCTCTCGTAAGCGTCCGTCGCCGCATTGGCCAGATAATGCAGGCCGCGATGCACATTGGCGTATTCATGCTCATAGGCGTGCGTGACGCGCTCGATCACTTGACGCGGCTTTTGCGCCGAGGCTGCGTTATCGAGATAGGCCAGCGGTTTTCCATATGGGCGCGTCTTGAGGATCGGGAAATCCTCGCGCACCTTCATTACGTCGTAGGGAGCGGTCTTCGTCTGTGTGAGCGTCATTATGTGCGCTCCGCAAGCCAGTCGCGCGCCTTGTCCATCAAGACTTCACGCAATGTCTCATCCTCGACTTCATCAATCACGTCGCCGACAAACGCCTCCAGCAGAAGCGCTTCCGCCTCCCGTTTCGGCAGGCCGCGCGCCATAATGTAGAATAGCAAATTGTCGTCCAGCTCGCCGCACGTTGCGCCATGAGCGCATTGCACGTCGTCGGCGAAAATCTCCAGCTCGGGCTTGTTGTTCATCGTCGCGCCTTCCGACAGCAGAAGCGCTTTTGACGACATGCGTGCATCGGTCTTTTGCGCGTGCGGCGCAACGACGATGCGGCCCTGGAAAACGCCTGTGGCGTCGCCGTCAACGATGGTCTTGAACGCCTCGCGGCTTTCGCAATTTGGCGTTGCGTGGTCAATCACCAGCGTGGTGTCGGCATGCTGCTTGCCACGCAACAGGCTCACGCCGCGCAGAGCGACATGGGCATGCTCGCCAGCATAGCGGATGAAAATCTGATGCCGCGACACGCGCGCGCCGGTCGTCATCGACAGCGTGGCGAAGTTTGCATTGTCGCCGACGCGCGCCGCCAGCGTAGATAGCGAGTTCGCTTCATCGCCGCATGAATTGACGCGCACGTGATGCACTTTAGCCCCGTCTCCCAGCTCGAACTCAATGAGCGTGTTGGTGAGATGGCCTAGCCCGTTGCGGCTCTCGTGGCTCTCAATGATCGTGACGGACGCGCCGGCCTGAACCTCTATCCGCACGCGGCGCGCGAGACTTGCAGCCGCTTCGTGAGCGTCACGGAAAGCTATATGCAGCGCGCCCGCATGGGTTCCGGGCGCAATCACCAGCGCCGCGCTGGCGAGTGCAAAGGCTGCATTGAGTGCGACAAGCGCCTCGCCAGCGGGGATGGCGGGCGAGACCTGCGCATCATAGGGCAACGACGCGAGCGTGACGCCAGCGGGCAGGGCGCCGCTCTGGCTCATACGGGCGCCGGAGAACACGATTTGCGACGCACCGTCAATCACAAACGCGCCGGGCAGGGCGGTCGCTGATTCAAGTTCGGCGACGGGCGGAACAGTTTTTAGCAGCGTGCGTAAATCCGTGTAATGCCACGGCTCGTTACGCCTGCCGGGCAGGCCGATGTCAGCTATGCGCGCAATCGCGGCCTCGCGCACGGAGCGCGCGGGATCGTTCAGCGCAGCGCTGGCGGCGAACGCTTCAAGTATTCCGGTTTCGGCTGGCGTGCGCAGCGGCTTGACGATGGCTGTCATGACAATCTCACGCGGCGTCCGCGACGTAATCGCGGTAGCCGTTCTTTTCGAGTTCATGGGCCAGCTCGGGACCGCCGGACTTAACGATGCGCCCGCCAGCAAGAACGTGCACGCTGTCGGGCTTGATGTAGTCGAGCAGGCGCTGATAATGGGTGATGACGAGGAAGCTGCGATCAGGCGAGCGCAGCGCGTTCACGCCGTCGGCGACAATGCGCAGCGCATCGATGTCGAGCCCGGAATCGGTCTCGTCGAGAATCGCAAAACGCGGCTCCAGCAGCGCCATTTGCAGCACTTCCATGCGCTTCTTCTCGCCGCCGGAAAAGCCGACGTTGAGCGGGCGGCGCAGCATGTCCTGCGGAATGCCGAGCTTGTCGGCGGCGGCGCGCACACGCTTCATGAAATCGGGCGTGGAAAGCTCCGCCTCGCCGCGCTGCTTGCGCTGCGAATTCATCGCGGCTTTCAGGAACGTCATCGTGGTGACGCCGGGAATTTCGAGCGGATATTGAAACGCCAGAAATAACCCCTTGGCCGCGCGCTCGTTGGCGGCCAGATCAATCAGGCTCTCGCCGTTCAGCGTCACGTCGCCAGCGGTCACGTCATAGCCTGCGCGGCCCGCCGCAACATAAGACAGCGTGGATTTGCCCGCGCCGTTCGGCCCCATGATGGCCGCAACTTCGCCCGGCTTCACGCTGAGCGTCAGGCCCTTGAGGATTTCCTTGTCGTCCACGCTGGCGTGGAGGTTGGTGATGTTCAGCATCGCAAGCACCATTGTCTTTCTGTGTTCAATCTTTTTGAAGACGCTTTCGAACCGCTTCATCCAGCGGCGTCAGCATTTTCAGGCATTTCTGGACGTCATCCGCAGCAGGCGCTGAAAGCTTGCCCGTCACGGAAGGGTAACGATAGCGCGTTGAGGCCGCGCTGAGCGGCTCAAACTCCATGAATATCGCCTTCAAGGCATGTTCTTCAGACAAAAGCTCGCACAAATAGCGCAGGTTATGACTCACGCCAGCCGGAACGCCCTCCGCCTCAAGCACGGCGCGCAGCAATTTCTCGACCGCTTGCTGCACGAAATAAATAGCCTGTCTCGGCAAAGGATCGGCAAGCCGTAACGCAGCCTCGCGTTCCTCGAATGCGATCTGAAGAAATGCGTCTACGCGAACCTTTGAGGCGACGTTCATCGCGGCCTCGCGCAATAAAGCTCACGTCCGTCACGCACGATCTGCGCCACGAGCGACGTTGGAGCCTGTTGGCCAGCCACAAAATCGCTCGCCGCGCAGGGGACGATGTCGCATCCCACGCGCAGGTCGCTCACTTGTCGATCCAGAGCCTCGTAATCATCCGAACCAAAACCGCTCTCAGGCTTGGCGACAACCAGCAAATCGAAATCGCTGTCAGGCCGCGCCTCGCCGCGTGCGCGGCTTCCGAACAGCCAGATCGACTGCGGATCAAACGAACTCACAAGTCGATCCACGACAGCAATGAGCGCCGCTTCTTCGGTTGGGAAACGTCCTTTGTTGGCGGGCGCTGCGGTCAGCATCACCCCACGCTCCCCTCAAGGCTCACGGCGATCAGCTTTTGCGCCTCCACCGCGAACTCCATCGGTAATTGTTGCAGCACGTCGCGCACGAAGCCGTTGACGATCAGCGCGGTGGCTTCCTCCGAAGAAAGCCCGCGCTGCATGCAATAGAACAGCTGGTCGTCGGAGATTTTCGACGTCGTAGCTTCGTGCTCGAACACTGCGCTCGCATTGCGCGATTCGATGTAGGGCACGGTATGGGCGCCGCACTCCTGGCCGATCAACAGCGAGTCGCAATTGGTGAAATTGCGCGCGTTGCTGGCCTTGCGATGCGCAAACACCTGGCCGCGATAGGTGTTGTTGGAGCGGCCCGCCGAGATGCCCTTCGAGATGATGCGGCTCGACGTGTTCTTGCCCAGATGCAGCATTTTCGTGCCGCTATCGACCTGCTGCTTTCCGTTGGAAATTGCGATCGAATAGAACTCGCCGCGCGAATGGTCGCCGCGCAAGATGCAGGAGGGATATTTCCACGTGATCGCAGAGCCGGTCTCGACCTGCGTCCATGAAATCTTCGAGCGGTCGCCACGGCAATCACCGCGCTTGGTCACGAAATTGTAGATGCCGCCCTTGCCCTCGCTGTCGCCGGGATACCAGTTTTGAACAGTTGAGTATTTGATCTCGGCGTCGTCATGCGTGACGAGTTCGACGACCGCCGCGTGCAGCTGGTTCTCGTCGCGCATGGGCGCCGTGCAGCCTTCAAGATAACTCACGTAAGAGCCCTTGTCGGCGATGATGAGCGTGCGCTCAAACTGCCCGGTATTGCGCTCGTTGATGCGGAAATAGGTCGACAATTCCATCGGGCAGCGCACGCCCGGCGGGATATAGACGAACGATCCGTCCGAGAACACGGCGCTGTTGAGGGTGGCGAAATAATTGTCCGTCACCGGCACAACCGTGCCGATGTACTTGCGCACCAGTTCGGGATGCTCTTGCAAGGCCTCGGAGATTGGGCAGAAAATCACGCCGGATTTCGCCAGCTCAGCCTTGAAGGTCGTGGCGACCGAAACGGAATCGAACACCGCGTCCACCGCCACGCGCGAGCTGGGGATACCGAGCAGCGCCTCGCGTTCGCGCAGCGGGATGCCGAGGCGATCATAGGTGCGCAGCAGTTCAGGATCGACCTCGTCGAGCGATTGCGGGCCCGACATGGATTTCGGCGCCGAGTAATAATAGAGATCCTGATAGTCGATCTTTGGATAATCGACCCGCGCCCAATCGGGCTCCTTCATGGCGAGCCAGCGCCGATAGGCGTCGAGGCGCCATTCCAGCATCCACTCCGGCTCGTTCTTGCGCGCGGAGATGAAACGGACGATGTCCTCACTCAGACCCTTGGGGGCCTTGTCGGACTCGATGTCCGTGACGAAGCCGTACTTGTAGGCGTCTACGTCAACTGACTTGACCGTTTGAATGGTCTCGTGAACTGCAGCCATTTCCTTCTCCCCCTTGGCGGTTTCAAGGACCGCTGGTTGGACCACATCGTTAATACGCGTCGGTATCCCGACCCGATCAATATTTTATTCAGCGCATCACGCCGCCGTTCTGCGCCTGTCTCCAATCCGTTCCGCCACGCGAATATACGCATCGCAAAACGCCTCAATCTCATCGGCCTGCGTGTCGCGCCCGAGACTCACCCGGATCGCGCTCTGCGCCAGCTCGGGGGCGATCCCCATAGCGGCCAGCACATGCGAGGCCTTAACCTTGCCCGACGAGCAGGCCGACCCGGATGACACAGCGAACCCTTCAAGGTCCAGCGCAATCAGCAGAGTCGAGGCAGCTAATCCAGATAACCCGAAAGCGGACGTATTAGATAGTCTCGTTACGCCATCCCCGAAGATTATCAGATCGGGCAGGGCGCTTGTGAGCCGAAGCTCCATCTCGTCGCGCAGCTTTGCAAGCCGGACCTGCTCGAAACTGTCCTGATCCGCCATATGCCGGGCGGCGCTTCCGAAAGCCGCTATCCCCGCGACATTTTCCGTGCCCGCGCGCAGCCCGCGCTCCTGTCCGCCGCCGCGCACTTGCGCAAACTCGATATTGGCCTGCGGATCGCGCAACACAAGGGCGCCTACGCCCTTGGCGCCGCCAATCTTGTGGGCGGACAGGATCAACGCGTCAGCGTCCAGCGCTTCAAAGCTGCAGGCGATGCGCCCTGCCGCCTGCACGATGTCGCAGACAACAATCCCGCCGCGCTCATGGACAAGGGCGGCAGCCTCGCGCACCGGCTGGACCACGCCGGTTTCGTTATTGGCGGCCTGCAAGGCCAGCATGACGCGGGCCTCGCCAGCATTCTCAAGCAGCGCGGCAAGCGCGACCAGATCAAGCTGGCCATGCTGATTCATCGGCGCGATGCGAACTTGATCCGCCGGGAAACGATGCCCCTCCAGTACGCAGGCATGCTCGCCAGCACTCACCACAAGGAGATCCGGCGCGCGCCTGTCGGCGGGGATAAACCCTTGGCTCAACGCAAGATTAGCGGCTTCTGTGCCGCCAGACGTGAAGGTGACGCGGGCAGGGGCGGTATCCACAAGCGCGGCGACGTCAGCGCGAGCCTGCTCAACGAGCGCCCGCGCGCGGCGCCCTTCCTGATGGACGGAGGAAGGGTTGCCGGAGCAATCGAGCGCAGCCACAAAAGCAACGCGTGCGGCGGGCAGAAGCGGCGCCGTGGCGTTCCAGTCGAGATAAACCCGTTCCCGCCTCATATGCGTCTTGTGTCCCGGTTTCCACGTACTTGCTAAAAATGCTTGCACTCACTGCCAGCCTGCGTGGTAAAAGCCGCTTACGATCAAAGCAGGGTTCCAAACGCATTTTTTGACGTGACGCGCGAAGCAGAAAATCCCGGCCAGTCCGGACTGTTTAGAATTGTTCTAACGTTATTTTCGCCTTTCGCAGCGTCCAAGTCAAGAAATGCGCGTCTTATCCAGCCGGTTTGCAGCCTTTTTGGAGACACGATGCCTGAAGTCATCTTCACCGGACCCGCCGGCCGCCTTGAGGGCCGGTTCCATCCCTCCAAGACGCGCGGCGCACCGATTGCGGTGATTCTTCATCCCCACCCGCAGTTTGGCGGGACGATGAACAACCAGATCGTCTACCAGATGTATTACGCCTTCGCCGAGCGCGGCTTCTCGGTGTTGCGCTTCAACTTTCGCGGCGTCGGTCGCAGCCAGGGCAATTTCGACCATGGCTCGGGCGAATTGTCGGACGCTGCCGCCGCGCTCGACTGGGTGCAGTCGATCAACCCGGAAGCACGCGCTTGCTGGATCGCCGGCGTCTCGTTTGGCTCATGGATAGGCATGCAATTGCTGATGCGCCGCCCTGAAATCGAGGGCTTCATCTCGATTGCGCCGCCCGCAAACCGTTTCGATTTCTCGTTCCTGGCCCCATGCCCTTCATCCGGCCTGTTCGTCCACGGCGATCAGGATCGCGTTGCGCCGCTGAAGGAAGTGATGGGCCTGATCGAAAAGCTGAAGACCCAGAAGGGCATACTCATCGAGCATGCCGTGGTGAAGGGCGCCAACCATTTCTTCGAGAATTGCATCGACGATCTGATTGGTGAAGTCACCACTTACCTTGATCGCCGCCTCGACAACCCCATCAAGCGGCCGACCCCGCAGCGCGCCATAAAGGGGCCGGTGCAAGAAGCTTGATCAAGTAAGCAAGAAGCTTGATCCTGGGATAGGCAAGCACTCAAGGCCATGCTCCTTAAACGTGGTTGTCAATAAGTCCGGCGCGTCCTTTACTTGGTTCGGACTGCATGCAATGTCTGAAAACAGACGAAAGTCTGAATGACCCTCGCAGCCGAATGAGCGGCTGCGGAGGTGAGAGGGGAATAAAAATGGCGGCTGAACGCGCCCAAAATCTGCAGGACACTTTTCTGAACTACGTTCGGAAACAGAAAGTCCCGCTCACTATCTTCCTGGTCAACGGCGTCAAGTTACAAGGCGTCGTGACATGGTTCGACAACTTTTGTTTGCTGTTGCGGCGGGATGGACACTCGCAACTGGTCTACAAGCACGCCATATCCACGATCATGCCAGGCACGCCGATCTCGATGTTCGAGCCGGCGGAAGAGGGCGGGGAAAAACCCCTCCCGTGATTCTGGCTGACGCGGAGCGCGCTTGACCGAAGCAGACACCAGACAAAGAGCCGCCCAGCCCGCGCCCGGGTACGACCCCGAGCGGGCGGCGGCGGAAAACACCAAAGCCCTCGTGGTGGGGCCATACCTCACCGAACGCGCCGCCGTGCGCGCCGCCCAGATCGCCCGCAAGAGCGTGGACGGACGGGAATTCGTGCGCGATCCCGGTGCCCGAATTCTGGAGGCTGAGGGCCTCGCCCGCGCCATCGACCTTGACGTGGTTGGGCACGAAACCGTGATGCTCACGCAAATTCGACCGGCGACCTTCATCGGCACCGGCAAGGTGGACGACATCGCCGCTCGCGTTCGGGAGGAGGACATCGGCCTCGTCATGGTCGATTGCGCCCTGTCGCCCGTGCAGCAGCGTAATCTTGAAAAAGCCTTCGGCGCCAAGGTGATTGACCGCACCGGGCTGATATTGGAAATTTTCGGCCGCCGCGCCCGCACCCGCGAGGGCTCTTTGCAGGTCGAGCTTGCGCATTTGGGCTACCAGAAATCGCGCCTCGTGCGCTCATGGACCCATCTGGAGCGCCAGCGTGGCGGCTTCGGCTTCCTTGGCGGCCCTGGTGAATCGCAGATCGAGACCGACCGCCGTCTCATTCAGGAGCGCGTGATCCGCATCGAGCGCGAGCTTGAGACGGTGAAGAAGACGCGCGGCCTGCATCGCAAGCAGCGGCAGGACGTGCCGTATCCGGTGGTTGCGCTCGTCGGCTATACGAACGCGGGAAAATCCACGCTATTCAACCGCTTGACGCAGGCGGAAGTGCTAGCAAAGGATATGTTGTTCGCCACGCTCGACCCGACGCTGCGCGCCGTGCGCCTGCCTCATGGCGAGCGCATCATGCTGTCGGATACGGTGGGATTCATTTCCGATTTGCCGACGCAGCTGGTCTCCGCCTTCCGCGCCACGCTGGAGGAGGTGATCTCCGCCGACGTCGTGCTGCATGTGCGCGACCTGTCGCACGAGGACACAGCGGCTCAGAGCGCCGACGTTGAAAACATTCTCGAAGAGCTGGGCATAGAGCCGCACGATCCGCGCATCGTTGAAGTGTGGAACAAGATCGACCTGCTCGACGACGACCGCCGCATGGCGCTCATCAATGCCGCCCGGCGCGGCCCCGTTCGTCAACGTCCGTTCGTGGTGTCGGCGCTCACGGGAGAAGGGGTCAATGACCTCCTCAATGGCATCGAGGCCCGCCTGTCAGCCAATCATACGGCGTTCGATCTGGAGCTGCCGCCCGAAGACGGCGAGGGCCTGAGCTGGCTCTACGCGCAGACGCAGATCATCTCACGGGAAGACAGCGATGACGGCATGAAGCTGTCGGTGCGCGTCGCTCCCGAACGCGCCGAGCGCCTGCTGCGACGTTTTCCCGATGCGCGTAAATCGGGGCCTGAGCGTTCGACCGCACGACGTCGTGGCACTTCGCGCGGTTTGTGAGGCTATGGCGCTAGGGTTTTGATAAGTAGAAGATCCCCTCATCCGTCGCGCTTTGCGCGCCACCTTCTCCCGCAAGGGGAGAAGGGAAGAAAGAGGCGTCTCTGCTGATCGTGTGCCACCTTCTCCTCTCGCGGGAGAAGGTGGCGTTTGCGTTAGCAAACGACGGATGAGGGGGATTTCCAGGACCGCGGGCTGGGAGCCTGCATGTTTTCACCGCGCCCTTTACGCCCGCTCCCGCCGCTTGGCCGCGTCCCAAAGCGCGTCCATCTCTTCAAGGCTGGCTTCAGCAGGCGTGCGGCCCAGCGTCGCCAGTTCCGCCTCGATGAACCCGAAGCGGCGCTCAAACTTCGCGTTTGTGCCCCGCAGCGCGCCTTCAGCGTCTGCGTCGCAATGGCGGGCGAGGTTGACCATGGCGAAGATCAGATCGCCTATCTCGCCAGCGGCGGCATTCTTGTCCCCAGCGTCCAGTTCGCGCTCCAGCTCGTCGCATTCCTCGCGGATTTTCGCCAGCACCAGCCGGGCGTCGTTCCAGTCGAACCCGACTTTTGAGGCTTTCTGCTGCAATTTCAGCGCACGCGTCAGGGCGGGCAGGGCGTGCGGCACGCCAGCAAGCACGCTTGAGGAGTCGGGTGCCTGCGCCTTGTTCTCAGGCCCCAGAGCGGCGCGCGCGGCGGCCCGTTCAGCCTTCTCCTCCTGCTTGATCGCGTTCCAGGCTTTTGCCACTTCGTCCGGCGAGAGATCGCGCGCTTCGCCAAAAACGTGCGGGTGACGGCGGATTAGCTTGGTGGTGATCGCCTCGACCACACCGCCGAAATCAAACAGGTTTTTCTCCTGCGCCATCTGCGTATGGAAGACCACTTGCAGCAGCAGGTCGCCCAGTTCTTCGCGTAAATCTATGAAATCGTTACGCTCGATAGCGTCCACGACCTCATAGGCCTCCTCAATGGCGCAGGGCGCGATGCTGGCGAAATCCTGCTCAATATCCCATGGGCAGCCAACAACAGGCGTGCGCAGGCGCGACATGATGGCGATGAGGTGTTCTATGTCTCGCGAGGGCTTCATGCGAAATTTCCAACGAAAAAGGGCGCGCTGAGAAGCGCGCCCTGAAACTTGTTCAGGCAACCTTCTTACGGAAGCGAGATCGAGAGAGCCTCGCGGCCCTTCGGCGTCTCGACGACCTGCATGTTCACGGCCTGACCTTCGACCAGCTCTTCGATTCCGGCCGGACGAAGCGTCGAGATGTGAACGAACACATCCTTGCCGCCGTCGTCGCTGGCGATGAAGCCGAAGCCCTTCGTCAGGTCGAACCATTTCACCTTGCCGCTTACGCCAATCGCATCATTTGCGTCCGGCATGCGGCGGGTGGGGCGGGGACCGTCGAACGAGCGAGCAGGCGGAGCCGCTGAAGCGGTTGATACGTCAACCTCAACAACGCGCGTAACTTGCGCGCCCTTCATACCGGAACCAACCGTAACCTTGAGCTTGGCGCCCGGGGGCACATTCTCATAGCCAGCGGACTGAAGTGCGCCGATATGGAGAAACGCATCACCAGCGCCGTCAGCCAGCTCGACGAAGCCGAAGCCTTTGTCGCCCTTGAACCATTTAACCGTCGCATCGACGGTCGGGGTGGAGGGCATGCCAATGTCCGGAGGAGGAAACCCGCCACCGAAGGGAGAGCGCGCCTGGCGCCCGGGCTTGTTACCGTAATCCATCGGGCCATCATCGTCGAAGCCGCGCTTCCTTGGCCGAAAGTCCTTACCCTTGCTCATGTCTTCCGTTCGTCTCCACCAAAGGTGCGCGATATCATGGCGCCAAATAGCGGCGCGCATGTCCCCTCCACGTCCGAACGGAAACGTCCGTCCGCAGATCCGTCTGACAATTGACTTTCTAGCCTGAGCTTCGAGTGTGCCAATTTACGGTCCCGCCGCGCCTACATTTGTAAGAATATCATCAAGACTGGCGACCGGCTACGGCTTTTATTGCTTTTTTTGGCTTCTTTGCACAAAGCAGCAGCGAAGGCGGCGAGGGCGCTTACATACTGAATTTACGAATCTTCTAGTGTTTTGCAGGCAGCTCTGATGATGCAAACGCGGCAACGGCGATCTGAACCGGATGCTAACCGCCACGAAAAAGCCAAAGCTTTATCCTCCTGGCGCGCCACGTAACAAGCTGAAATCCTCCGGCAGATAGGCATCTCGCTGCCTGGCCCGATGATGAGGCCGGAGGTGTGACGAGCTCGCCAACAGAACGAGCGCATGGACGATTTGGGCGCTCTGAACAAAACCCGGAGGGCGGTCGGCTCAATTGCAAGCGCGCAGTAAGCGATCGGCACAAGCCCGCAGGAACAGTGCAGCAAGGGCGCGCCATGAGAGCGCCAAGGGATAGCAAAGACGGCGGCAAGAGAACAACTGTGACAGCAAGGTAAGATGCGCATTTGTCAGCAATTGTCTGATCCATGTATTTCGCATAATGTATATTATGGAACTTAATCGTGAAGGAAGAAGCCATTTCTGCTCAGATGGATAGCGAGAAACGCGTGCAAAATTGCTGACTGTATCTGGACCGCGTGCATCTTTGAGGCGCAAAAGACCGCGCGAGGTCTAGATATGGAGCCTCTAAAATTCCAGGCTCATGCCGTCATAGGCTGGCGTGACGCCGGCTGGCAGTTCCGCCTTCAGGCGGTCGTAATCGAGGTCGGTGTGGAGGTTCGTCAGCACGGCGCGGCGTGGCCTCATGCGCTTGATCCAGTCGAGCGCTTCTTCAAGGCTGAAATGGCTGGGGTGGCGCGTATAGCGCAGCGCATCGATGATCCAGAGGTCGAGGTTCTCCAGATATTGCTGGCTTTCTTCCGGTATGCCGATCAGGTCCGGCGTATAGGCCATTGCGCCAAACCGGAAGCCCAGCGAATCCATGTCGCCATGATCGAGCCGGAACGGGACCGCCTCAATGTCGCCGCCCGGCCCGCCAATGCGCGCTGACTGGCCGGGAATGAGCCTGCAATCGGTCAGCAGCGGCGGATATTGGCTGCCAGGCGGCGTCTCGAAAATATAGCCGAAACGCGCCTGTAGCGCCAGCGACGTCGCCTCGTCCATGTGCAGGTCGATCCGGCGCTTCATCTTGATGACCAAGGGTCGCACGTCGTCGATGCCGTGCGTATGATCGGCGTGGGAATGGGTGATGAGCACGCCATCAAGACTGGTCGTTCCGGTGGCCAGCAATTGCTCGCGCAGGTCCGGCGACGTGTCGATCAGAGCTGTCGTCACGCCCGCTGGCCCGGTGCGCTCAACTAAAATCGAGCAGCGGCGGCGCCGGTTCAGCGGGTTGGCCGGATCGCACGCGCCCCAATCGCCGCCAACGCGCGGAACGCCGCCCGAGGAGCCGCAACCAAGGATTACGACGCGATGGCTCATTCAAACCCCATCGGCATTTTATTAAATAAATGCAATGCGTTTGACGTTGTTTTTGAAGCTGTTTCTGAATCGGTTGCGCCCTTGACGCCAGCCAGAACCTTCGCGGTTTCGGTCACGAAAGCCGGCTGGTTGGACTTGCCCCGGTGCGGCGCCGGCGCCAAAAACGGCGCGTCGGTCTCCACCAGCAGCCGGTCCATCGGCACGTCGGCGGCCACGGCCCGCAGCTCGGCGGAATTTTTGAACGTCAGAACGCCAGAGAACGACACATAGAGCCCAAGCTCAATCGCCGTGTCGGCCAGCGCCCGTGAGGCGGTGAAGCAATGCAGTAAAGCGTTGAAACGCCCCTTCCCCATCTCATCCCGCAAAATGGCGGCCATGTCGTCGTCGGCGTCGCGCGAGTGGATCACGAGCGGCAGGCCGGTTTGCCGCGCCGCCGCGATATGCGTGCGGAACACGCGGGCGGCGATGTCGCGCGGGCTCTTGTCGTAATGATAGTCGAGCCCGGCCTCGCCAATGGCGACGCAGCGCGGGTGCGAGGCGAGGGCTACGAGGTCAGCAACCGTCACGTCGGGCTCTTCGTGCGCCTGATGCGGATGCGTGCCCACCGTGAACCAGATGTTGTCATGCGTCTCGGCGATGGCGCGATAGACGTCGTATTTCTTGACCCGCGTCGAGATCGTAATCATGCGGCCCACGCCCGCCTCATGGGCGCGCGCCCGCACCCCGGCGATATCGCCGTCCAGCTCCGGGAAATCGAGGTGGCAATGCGTGTCGATCAGCATCAGCTTTTTGCGCCTGCAGGAGAGCCCGAAGCAGCGCCCTCTTCCGCCTCGACAAAGCGCGGGAAAATCGGCGCTGGGCCCGGGAGCGTCAGGCCGCCCGCAATCTTGTGCGCGGCCCCAACATGCGCAAACTCGCGCGCATCAGACGCGGAGCCGACAAGATCGAGCAGCTTGCCAGCGGCGGTCGGGATGAACGGCTGCGCCATGATCGCGACGTTGCGCAGCACTTCCGCCGTGGTCCACAGGATCGTGCCGCGCCGCTCGGGATCGGTCTTGCCCTTGGCCCACGGCTCTTCGCTGGCAAAATAGCGGTTGGCGTCGGCGACCACTTTCCAGATTTCACCAAGCGCATGATGCAGCGCATAATCTTTCATCGCCGCGCGGCTTCTGTCAGCCAAGGCCCACGCCTGATCGAGGATCGCCTGATCGGCTTCCGTAAGAGCCCCCGGGATCGGCGCCCTGCCCTCGCAATTCTTGGCGATCATCGACAGCGAGCGCTGCGCCAGATTGCCAAGATCATTGGCCAAATCCGCGTTCACGCGGTTCACAATGGCCTCGTGCGAATAGTTTCCGTCCTGTCCGAACGGCACTTCGCGCAGGAAGAAATAGCGCATCTGATCAACGCCGTAATGGCTGGCCAGCGTGAACGGATCGATCACGTTGCCAACCGATTTCGACATTTTCTCGCCGCGGTTGAACAGGAAGCCGTGCACCACGATCTGCTTGGGCAATTCAAGCCCCGCCGACATCAGGAACGCGGGCCAATAGATCGAATGGAAGCGCGTAATGTCCTTGCCGATCACATGCGCGTCAGCCGGCCAAAAGCGCCAGTCGGGCGCATTTTCATCGGGATAGCCGCAGGCGGTCAGGTAGTTTGTGAGCGCGTCGACCCAGACGTACATGACGTGCTTGTCGTCGCCGGGCACCGGGACGCCCCAGTTGAAATTGGTGCGGCTGATCGACAAATCCTGAAGGCCGCGCTTAACGAAGGCGATGATCTCGTTGCGATATTTATCGGGGACGATGAAGTCGGCATTCGCCTCGTAATGAGCGAGCAGGCGGTCGCCATAGGCCGAGAGGCGGAAGAAATAGCTCTCTTCCTCCACCCATTCCACCGGCGTGCCGTTGGGCGAGTTTTTGGCGCCGTCGTGGCCGGGCGTCACCTCGCTCTCGTCGAAATATGCCTCCTCGCGCACGGAATACCAGCCGGAATATTTGGCCAGGTAAATATCGCCGCGCTCCTGCATCTTGGTCCAGATCGCCTGCGAGGCGGCGTAATGGCGCGGCTCGGTCGTGCGCACGACGTGGTCGGCGCGGGCGTTGAGCGCGTCGCCCATTTCCAGAAATTGCGCGGCGGTGCGGTCCGCCAGCTCTTGCGGCGTGACGCCTTCGCGCGCGGCCGTCTGCTGCATCTTCAGCCCGTGCTCGTCCATGCCGGTGACGAAGAATACGTCGCGCCCATCCAGCCGCTGAAAGCGGGCGATGGAATCGGTGGCGATGCGCTCGTAGGCGTGGCCGATATGGGGGCGGCCATTGGCGTAGGGGATCGCGGTGGAAATGCAAAAGGTCGGGCGCGCAGCCATGATCATCCTGTACTGGTGAGCTTGATCGACTTATGGACTGACGGCTACGCCCGCAACGCGCGAACTGCCTCCGAAAGGTCCGAAAACATCATCAGGACGAGCGGTCGGCGGTCGAGGTTGAACGTCTGCGTTTCGCGCGCCGATGCGGCTATCTTTTCCCATACCTGCGCCAGGTTCGCAAGACGCCGGGGCGCGTCCGGCAGGGCGGCGTTCTCGCGCGCGGTCCTGTCGATCCAATCGAAAGTGGTTGCCAGCAGCGTTTCGAAACCCTCAAGCCCTTCCCTGCCCTGTACGGACGCGGCAAGCTCATGCACGCGGCGCCAGTCGATTGCGGGCAGGCGCGCGAGCTGGGATTCCGCTTTCTCCACCATGGAGAGCGAGCCCTGCGTCATCAGCCGCATGGCGTCGAGCACGGAGCCCCCGGCCCGGTGCGCGGCGCGTTGCAGCTCGTCGTCGGAACGCTGCGCCCATTCGTCGCCCTGCGCGCGAATGGCGGCAATCACGTCGCTTTCGGACAGTGACTGCATCATCACCTTGCGGCAACGAGAGCGGATGGTGGGCAGCAGGCGACCGGGCTGGTGCGCAAGAATAAAGAACAGGCAGCGCGGCGGCGGCTCCTCGATCATTTTCAACAGCGCATTGGCACCCGACTTGTTCATATCGTCGGCGCTGTCGACGATGGCGACGCGCCAGCCGCCCTCGCCCGCCGAACGCTGGAACATCCCGATGGTTTTGCGTACGTCGTCGACGCGGATTTCGGTGTAGTGTTTCTTTGTTTTTGAATCCCATTCCCGCCGAAGCACGGAAACGTCCGGGTGCGAGCGCGCAATGATGCGACGAACAGGGAGCAGATCTTCCTGCGTGGAAAGATTGTGCGCCCGCTGCACGGCGGGCAGAAGCGGATCTCCATATGAGAGCACAAAGCGGGCGGCTCGCCATGCAAACGTCGCCTTGCCGATGCCTTCGCGCCCACCGATAAGCCAGGCCTGCGGCAGACGACCGGAGCGGAACGCCTCCAGAAACTCCTGCTCGACCCCATCATGGCCAAACAATTCCATGGTCTCGCGCGGATGCACGGCGCCGGCAAAGCAATCGCTTTCAGGCACGGAGTCATCGACCTTGCGGATCATTTGCCCCCCGCTCTGGATTTTGCGGCACGGCGTGGTTTACTTTTGGGCATGAGTATCATTTTGGGAGCCTCGCCCGCGACAGGCAAGCGCGCCTGAACTGCGCTCCAGATGTCGCGCGCCACAATCTCGGGTGCCTGCGCGCCGTTCACGACCACGCAGCGTTCCGGTTCGCTGGCGGCTATCTCCAAAAAACTCCGGCGCAGCGCTTCATGGAACGCTGGCGCCTCGGATTCAAACCGATCAGGCGCCCCGCCCCGTTGCGCAGCGCGCGCCATGCCGACAGCCGCCGGAACGTCCACCATAATGGTTAGGTCGGGCTTGTCAGCGCCAATCGCGATCCGCTCCAGCGAACGGATCAGGCGCGGATCGATATTGCCCAGAGCGCCCTGATAGGCGCGGGTTGAGTCCGCAAACCGGTCGCACACCACAAAGGCGCCGCGCTTCAAAGCCGGGCGGATGGTTTTATCGAGATGGTCGATGCGCGCCGCCGTAAACATCATGGCTTCTGCGACCGGCCCCAGCGGCGCGATGAGGCCGGACAAAATCGCCTCGCGTATTTTCTCGGCGCGCGGTGAGCCACCGGGTTCGCGCGTCACCACAACCTCAATCCCCTGCCCGCGCAGAGCTTCGGCCAGCATTTGGGCTTGCGTTGATTTACCCGCGCCCTCGCCGCCCTCAAGCGTTATGAAACGTCCGCGTTGAATGCCCATCAGCCGCCAAGCACGTATTTGCGAAACAGGCCCGAGATCAGCTCGAAGCTGGCGTCGAGCGCCCGCTGATGCAGCGCCCCAGTTTCGACCGATGCTGCGGCGCGTAGCGGCACGTCAAGCGCCAGCGTTTGGCCGCGATAAATTTTCAGCCGCGCGATCTGGTCGCCCTCCTGCACTGGCGCAACGATTGGGCCATTGAACACAATGCGCCCTGTCAGGCGCTCGCCGGAGCCGCGCGGAATCATCACCTTCACAGGCATGTCAGAGAACACGTCAACCCGCCCCCTGGCGCCTCCATAAACAGGTACGGAGCCAACCGCCTCCCCCCTGACGAACAGCGGCTTGTGATCGAACGCGCGCATGCCCCACGTGAGCAGCTTGCGCGATTCCTCCGCCCGATCGCGCCCGGTCTTCAAGCCGTTGACGACAACGATGAGCCGCTGCCCCTGCTCTATCGCGGACCCTACGAGTCCGAAGCCGGAATCCTCGATATTGCCCGTCTTGAAACCATCCGCCCCGATGTTCATGGCCAGCAGCGGATTGCGATTAAGCTGGCGGATCTTGTTCCAGGTGAATTCAGTCTCGCCGAAGTACCTGTAATATTCCGGATAGGTCTTGATGACATGGATCGACAGCTTGGCCATATCGCGTGCGGTTGTTTTCTGCCGCGCGTCGAAGCGTCCCCATGAGTTTGTGAACACGGTGTCGCGCATGCCAAGTTCTCGGGCGCGCCGCGTCATCATCAATGCAAAGTTTTCCTCCGTCCCGGCCATGCCCTCGGCGATGGCTATGGCGGCGTCATTGCCCGATTGAACGATGATGCCGCGCAACAGATCCTCAATCCTCACGCGGCTGTTGAGCTGCGCGAACATTGCTGACCCGCCAGATGGTGCGCCGCCGCGCCGCCATGCGTTCTCGGAAATCGTGAACGTATCGTCGAGGTTGAAGCGCCCTTCCCGCAATTCCTTAAACACGAGTTCGGCGGTCATGATCTTGACAAGCGAGGCTGGCGACATCAGCTCGTCGGCGTTCTTCTCGTAGAGAACGCTTTCCGATTCGGCATCCACCAGAATCGCCCATGGCGCGCTCGACGCGAACGTTTGCGCGCGTGGTGCCTCAGGCGAAAAGGCCAAGGCAGCAAGGACGATAAAGCAGGTGAACAGACGGAGCTGCAACGGCATTTCAATCATGACAATGAGCGGCGCCGGAGAGACAAAATCCCCCATGCAGGCAAGCGACGGCAAGCCCGTCGCGAATGTGCAACGCGGCGCGCCGGAAAGCAATTATTGAGCGTGTCAAACAGACTTTTGCGCAGCCCTCGCTCAGCGCAGGGGAAGCGCCCCCGAAACATCCACCGCATCGAATGGCCTGCGCTTCACAAGCATCGCTGACACAGGCGACGCCGATATCTCCGGCGCTGCGTAGAAGGAGGCCGTTCGCTGGCTGCGCGGCGCCGCCATGATCGGCACATCCGCGCCGGGAATGGTGGCCAGATCGAACGGACGCGCTGGCGGCATCGACGCAAAAGACGGCAGGCTGGAGCGGGCGGGGTCAAGGCCCGCAAAAACCACCGGTTGAAGAGCGGGCGGCGACGGCGCTGCGACGCTGGCGACAGGAGCGGGCGCCGAAGACGCAACCACACCTTGTGGACGCTGCGGCGCGGCTTCCGCCACCATCACAGGGCTGCTGGCGGGCGATCCGTCGAGCCTTGCCGGACGTCCGTCTATGCGGAAACTCCCGGCCAATTGTACATCGTCCGAGCCTGCAAGTCCCGCCTTGCTGACGTATTCGACCTTGATCTGGGCGGTTCCGGCGCGGCGGAAATCCAGCGCGTCCGCAACCCGTTTCGAAACGTCGAGCACGCGCCCTGGGTGGAAGGGTCCGCGATCGTTCACGCGCACCATGATCGAGCGATTGTTCTTCATATTGGTGACGCGCGCATAACTTGGCAGCGGCATCGTCGGATGAGCGGCGGAAAGCGCCGCCATATCGTAGATTTCGCCGTTTGCGGTACGGCGACCATGAAAGGCGTCGCCATACCACGAGGCGCCGCCGACCTGCCCCTGACCCTTGTTCATCTCCTGCGGCACGTATTTCTTTCCGGCTATCGTATAGGGACGCCCCACAAGATACTTGCCGCCGCCTCTGGGCACTGTCTCGCCATTGGTCACAACGCGCTGGCTGGCTCGCCCGTAAATCGATTCGGGAAAAAACTCTTTGGAGCGCTTGGCTGTAGGCGCCTGCGCGCAGCCTGCAACCAGAATAGCCGTGCCCGCAAACAGCGGGACCACACGGCTAAAAAGCCGGCTAGCGCCAAAGACGCTTGAGACGCAAGTTTCCAACATCGGGCGGTACGCAACCCTAACTGACTGAAAGGCGCAAGACGCAGCCCTCAGCGAAGCCGCATTGTGCCGGAACCGCGTTACGGAAAACTTAACCGACAAGAAATGCCCCTTGCTGCCGGACCACAGCGCTTGACCTGAGCCGAACTTGGCGCGTCAACTTGGGCAGAAATGCGGCATCCCGACATTGTTGGAACTTATGAACACGTCAATCTGGCTTTGCGCCACGTTTTCGATTACGAGAGGCACGCGCCGGAAGGGTGGCCGAGTGGTTTAAGGCTCTAGTCTTGAAAACTAGCGTAGGTGAAAGCCTACCGTGGGTTCGAATCCCACCCCTTCCGCCAGTCCCTACCGCCCCAACAGTCTCCCGGCGCATTTGGGACCGCTGAAAAGCCCAGGAAACGCGGGCTTCTCCTGACAAAGCTCCTGACCGCCGCAAGCGCTAGAAACGCCATTTTGGTCTCTCTCAGCACCGTTGTCTCCAAAGCTCCTGACTTTGCGATTTTAGTACGGAACTTTAAGCGGTTGATATTAAATGGTTATTCAGCGCGAAGAACCCCTACCTTTCGTATCCCTCCCGTGGGTGCGAGGGGCAATTACAAAGAAATGCAAACCAGTCCTTCCCGCTGCGACACGCGTTCAAGGCCATCTGGACCGGACTGATCGGTAGCGTCTTGGACGTGGCCAGCACGCTCGGCCTGCTGCCAGGGGGCCTCAGTCAGGCCGATGTGCAGACTGTGGTTCTGGCCATCACCGGCATTGGCGGGGTGGTGTTTCGCAAAACCACCAAGGCGCGGATTGGCTGATAAGGTGACCGCGTACCAGAGCCCGCGGAAAGCGCGTATGGTGAGCGTCACCGATTTTGCGATTGCTGATGGTCGAAATGGGCATGGCCTTATTGTTCACTTTCACGTTGGCCGCGTCCCCCAAGTTATAGACGCTCTACACTATCAGCCGCGATTGAGCGCACCCGAGACAGTCCATCCGCGCGGTTGACCTGGCAGACGGTCATGACCGCACCCAAGCTATAGAGTAGGTCCTCGTCAAAATCGGACCTCCGCGCAGATGTCGACAGCCAATGAACTGGGCGTGCGGCCCGTCCGTCGGCAAGTTGCTGGTAGCCCCCGACTATCTCCCCGATTGCGAATGTCCGTAGTGTTTTCAGGGGCGACACCACGGTGTCCCCAAGTCGTATCTCATTTGCAAATCTGTTCATTTGTCCCGTGACATTGCTGCGCCGACTGTGCGTCGCATCAGTGAGTGCCCGATCAACCACCCTAGCGACGGACTCTCTGGTTCGACAGGCGGAAAGATCTTCAGTAATCCCAAAATCAACTGAGATGAGCCCCCGAGTGAGAGCCAATGACTCGAACTCACCTGCACTACCGAGGCGGACAAGCCAAAGACGTGGAAGAGCTTCCAGCTGCGCTGTCCTATTCTCCTGCGTCATCGCCATCTCCACCCATGCGGAACTTCAAGTCGTAGTTGATGATGAAATCCTGCTCCGCCTCGGAGAAGCCGTAGTGGGGCCCAATCAGCCCATCGATCTCATCGATGATCGGTTTGCTCTTCTGAATCTTGAAGGATTGCGTCTCGGTTCTGCCGGTGGATTTTTGCTCGCGAACGAGCATAGAGCTGTTCGCGATCAAGTCTTTGACATAGCGCTCGCTTGCGGCTCGAACTTCTTTGCTTTAAAGCGCTGAACGCGGAACGGGGAAGGCTTGGATGTCCGCCGGATTTGTCCGTCGTCAGAACATTTGG
>CAMCUC010000006.1 GCA_945878875.1 Rhizobium sp. Q54 | reverse complement strand
AACATCGGCGTGTGCGTCTGGTCGGAATCGCAACGATAGGTGCGCCCCGGGCAGATCACGCGAATGGGCGGCTTGTTGCCCAGCATCGTGCGCACCTGCACGGGCGAGGTGTGGGTGCGCAGCAGTTTGCGCTCGCCGTTCGCGTCCGGCTGGAAGAAAAACGTATCGTGCATTTCGCGCGCGGGATGGCCAGCGGGGAAATTCAGCTTGGTGAAATTATAATCGTCGGTCTCAACGTCCGGGCCTTCGGCGATGGAAAAGCCCATGTCGGCGAAGATCGCGGTCAGCTCGTCCATCACCTGGCTGATGGGGTGAATGCGCCCGCGCTCAATCGGGCTTTCGCGCACCGGCAGCGTGACGTCGATGGTCTCCGTGGAAAGACGCGCCTCAAGCGCTGCGTCCTTCAGCACGCTGCGGCGCGCGCCAAGCGCCTCGCTCACCTTGTCCTTCAGGGCGTTGATCGCGGCGCCGGCGGTCTTGCGCTCGTCGGGCGACATTTTGCCAAGCGTTGAGAGCAAAGCGGAAACGGAGCCCTTTTTACCGAGCGCAGCGACGCGCACTGCTTCAAGCGCGCTCTCGTCTTGCGCGGCGGCGATGGCGGACAGCGTTTGGAATTCGAGCTGGTTCAAATCGGACATGAGGACTCAAGAAAATTGGCTGCCCATCCGGGCGACAAGCGAAAGATCAGGCGTTTGCGCTTTTGCCATGAGAGCGCAGGCTTGTCGAGGAAACGAAAAAGGCCCGCCAATGGCGAGCCTTTGAGCATTTATGAGCGCAGCTCTATTAAGCGGCTACGGGGGCAGCCGGCAACGCGGCCTTTGCCTTCTCGACGATGGCCTTGAAGCCGGCGGGCTCGTCGATGGCCATCTGGGAGAGAACCTTGCGGTCCACTTCGATGCCAGCCAGCGACAGGCCGGAAATGAAGCGGCTGTAGGTCAGGCCGAATTCACGCACGGCGGCGTTGATGCGCTGAATCCAGAGCGCGCGGAAGGTGCGCTTCTTGTTCTTGCGGTCACGGTAGGCGTATTGCATCGACTTGTCGACGGCGGCCTTGGCGGCGCGGATCGTGTTCTTGCGGCGGCCCTGAAAGCCTTTTGCCGCATCGAGTGTCTTCTTGTGCTTGGCGTGGGCGGTAACGCCCCGTTTGACGCGAGCCATTGCGGAACTCCTGTAGTCAGATCATTGGAAAATTGCGGAAAAAGAGAACCTCAGCCGTTGGGCAGGAAGTACTTCTTGATGTTGTCGCCATCCGTCTTGAAGAGGACGTTGGTTCCACGCAGGTTCCGGATCTGCTTGTTGGTCCGCTTGATCATGCCATGGCGCTTGCCGGCCTGAGAATAGACCACCTTGCCGGTGCCGGTGATCTTGAAGCGCTTTTTTGCGCCGGACTTCGTCTTCAACTTGGGCATTTTGATCTCCTCGGCCGCATGGCCTTCGGTTGTCCTGGCAGGTTCGCTTCCCAAGGAAGCGCCCCCGTTCGCGTCGGAATAAGCGAAAAGAACCGCCACGGCAGCCCTTCGGCCGGGCGGTTCAGAGCCGCGCTTATAGGGCCAAAGCGGCGCGCGGGCAAGGGCCGTTCGCTTAACTCATCTGGCCGCATTGCTGGACTGGAGCGGGCGTTCCTCAATCAGCATGAACGAGGCGAGCCCGAGCGCAAAACTGCTCGCCGCCAGCCAGAATACGAGACGGAAGGCGCCGATCGCCATTTCCTTGTCGGCGACCGGCGCGGCGCCAATTGAGCCCGTAGCTTGCAGGGCCACCGCTCCAAAGGCGGCCACCAGCACGGCGGAGAACAGGCCGCGTCCAAAGCTGAGCGTCGATGTCGCCGCGCCAAGATCGCTCATCTTGACGCTGTTTTGCACCACCAGCGTCACCACAGGCGCCATCGGCCCAAAGCCAAGACCGATTGCTATCAGCACAAGCTGGAACTCAATCTGCGAAATGCTGTCCACACGCCACGCCAGCCACGCCATGGCTATGACGCAGACTAGGCTGGCCATGATGGGATAGAGTTTGTAGCGCTCCATTCTGGCTGAAGCGAGGGAGCCCATCAGCGCTCCTAGATTCACCGTCACCATCAGCGCCATCAATTGCAGGCCCGCCTGCCCCGGCGTCATGGAATGCACGGATTGCAGATAGAGCGGGAGATAGATGTTGAGCCCGATGATAGCGCCCCAGCCGCAGGCGCTGGCGCCAATCGCGGCCATTACGATCCGGCTTTTTAGAATATGCAGCGGTATCAGCGGCTCGGGCGCACGCGTCTGGCGCAGGCAGAACAGGATCCAGCCCAAAACCGAGGCGCTCGCAGCTAAAGCGATTTCACCTGATGCCCATGGATAGCTCTTGCCGCCTGCCGTAATCACAAACAAAAACGTCGTGCTGGCCGCCACTATCAAGGCCGCGCCAAGCAGGTCGAGCTTGTGCGGCTTCTGGTGACGAGGCAGGTTTTTCAGCAGCCGGTCGCACCAGATCAGCGAGGCCAGCCCCAGTGGCAGCGTGATGACGAACACCAGCGACCAGTGCGCGTGCTCCGCCAGAAACCCGCCCAGCGCGGGGCCAATGCCGCCTGCCGTCGTGTAGACAATTGAGAAGTATGTGTAATAGCGCGCCCGCTCCTTGGGCGGGACAATGTCGCCCAGAATCGTCAACGCCTGCGAGGTGAGCCCGGCGCCGCCGATGCCCTGCAGCGCGCGCGCCAGAATCAGCATTGGCAGATTGGGAGCCAATGCTGCGGCGATTCCGCCCGCCATGAAGATCAGCAGGCCCGCGCGCAGCATCAGCCGGCGCCCGGCGATGTCGCTCATCTTGCCAAACAGCGGCGTGGCCGCCGTCAGCGTGACGAGATAGGCCGAGACGACCCAGGACAGATTCTCTGATGCGCCAAATTCCCGCCCGATGGAGGGCAGGGCGCCGGCGACGATGGTCTGGTCGACGGCGGCGATAAAAACCGTGGGCAGGACAGCGGCCACGATCCACAAGGCTTCGCGGTGCGTTGGGGCGCGGGGTTTCTCCGCCTCAAGGGTCGATGACATGAGGCGTGTCGGCTCCCGGTTTGCGCATTGTTTCCAGCATTATGCGCGGAAACGCTCCAAACAAAAAGAGCGCCCCCGTGGGAGCGCTCCAAATCTCGTGCCTCAAGGACGAAGCTCACTAAAACTCACTTGGGCGCCAGCACCATAATCATCTGGCGGCCTTCCATCGAGGGGGCGGCTTCGACCTTGGCGATGGCGGCGGTCTCGGTGCGCACCCGCTCAAGCAGGCGATAGCCGATGTCCTGATGGGCCATTTCGCGACCACGGAAACGCAGGGTCACTTTAACCTTGTCGCCTTCGTCGAAGAAGCGGCGCACGGCCTTCATCTTCGTCTCGTAATCGTGGTCGTCGATGCCCGGACGCAGCTTGATCTCCTTGATTTCGACGATCTTCTGCTTTTTTCGGGCCTCAGCTGCCTTCTTTTGCTCAAGAAAGCGGAATTTGCCGTAATCGAGGATCTTGCAGACCGGTGGTTCGGCGGTCGGCACGATCTCGACGAGATCCAGCCCGGCGTCCTCGGCCTGCTGCAAAGCGTCAGCCGTTTGCACGACGCCCTGGTTGCGGCCTTCCTGATCGATCAATTGCACCTCGCGGGCGCGGATCTCGCGATTGGTGCGCGGCCCGTCCTTCGTGGGGGCGACGGGCGCTTTCATGGGACGGCGAATGGGCGAATCTCCTGAAGTGAATGAGCCGGATCCTGCGGCGAACGCCTTAACCCGCAGCCACAGACTGCGAGAACCAGAACCCGGGATAGAAATCGTCGCTGCAGGCGGGCGTGTCAACACGCGCTTTCAAAGAATCGCCATTTATTGCGAATCAGGCGCCTTAATCGTCGATCTGCGGCGCCCGGCCCTCCAGCAGGGCGGCGTAAACCTCCAGCGTCGAGCCGCACATTCTCTCCAAAGAGAAATGCGCCTCCACATGAGCGCGTGCCCGCAATGCCAGAGCCTCGCGCTGGCTGGCCTGCATATCGAGCGTATGGGAGATGGCGTTCGCCATGGCCAGAAAGTCGTCCGGAGGAATGCGCCAGCCGGTGCGCGCATGTCCCGGCGCCTGCGGGGGGGCGAGCACGGTCTCGGGCACGGCCCCGATATTGGTGACGACCACGGGTGCGCCCATCGCCTGCGCCTCCACCGCCGAGCGGCCAAAGGCTTCAGGCAGGGTGGAGGCCACCACGACGGCGCTGGCGGCCAGAAACGCGGCCGGCATGTCTTCGCAATGGCCGATCCGGCGCACGATTCCGACAAGCCCGGCGCCCGCGATCTGCTCGTCAAGTTCAGCCTCATAGCCGGTGCGGCCCTGCGCGTCGCCCGCCAGAATGAACCGCACGTCGGCATAGCCCCGGTCGGCCAGAATTCTGGCGGAATCGATCAGCACGCGCTGGCCTTTCCAAGCGGTCAGGCGGGCGGCCAGCAACACCACGCGCTCTTGCGGCGCGACGCCCCATTGGGCGCGCAGTTTCTGGACGCGGCCTGCGTCCACCGAATCAGGCGCAAACGCCCGCAGGTCGCAGCCGCGATGGATGACGACGAGGCGCTCTGCGCTTTGAGGAAACAGCTCTGCGATTCGGGCCGCGGTGAAATGCGAGTTCGCGATCACGCAATCGCCGCGCGCCATGACGGAATTATACAGCGTCTTGAAAGCGCTCAGCCCGCTATAGGCGCCATGGTAAGTGGTTGCGAACGGGATTTTCAGGCTGCGCGCCGCCCCCAGAGCCGACCAGGCGGGCGCGCGCGAGCGGGCGTGGATCAGATCGACGCCCTCGTCGCGCATGATCTTCCTCAAGCGCTGCACGTTGAACGCCATTTTCAGCGGGTTTTTGGTGCTGGCGGGAAACGGAATCCAAATCCCGCCGCGCGCCTGCAATTGCCCCACAAGCCGCCCGCCCTCGCTGGCCACCAGCGCGCGGGCGCCCACGTCCGTCAGCGCGCCTGCGATGTCGATGGCCGTGCGCTCGGCGCCGCCGGCGTTCAGCTCTGGGATGATTTGCAGCACCGTGTGACCGGCAAGCATAGATGTGCCGGAGCGTGGCGAGGTCAGGCCCGGTCGCATTCTTTCACCACCGCATATACAAAAAGGGCAGAGCGCAGTGCTCATCCTCTAATCCTACAGGATCGCCCGCGTGAACGAAACGCCCCTATCCTTTATGCAAATCGGCGATCCGCCGCGCTCCATCGCTTATCGCAAAAGGCCTTCGACGGGGCAGGGCGCCAAGCACCCCGGCGGAATCTGGCTCGGCGGCTTTCGCTCCGACATGCAATCCACCAAAGCTGTGCGGCTGGACGAGCTGGCCGCGCAGCAGGCGCGCGCGTTTCTGCGGTTCGATTATTCCGGCCACGGCGAATCAGGCGGGCGCTTTGAGGACGGAACCATCGGCGCCTGGCTGGAGGAGAGCCTCGCAATGATCCGCGCGCAAACCAGCGGCCCGCAAATTCTGGTCGGCTCGTCGATGGGCGGCTGGATCGCGCTGCTGGCCGCGCGCGCTTTGGCGCAGGCGGGCGAGGCGGATCGGCTGGCGGGGCTGCTGCTGATCGCGCCGGCTGTTGATTTCACGCAAGCGCTGCTCTGGCCCAAACTCACCTCCGCCGCCCGGCGCGATCTGGAGCAAAAGGGCGTGTGGTTGCGCCCGTCGGCCTATTCGCCCGAGCCCATCCCCATTACTGCGCGGCTGATCGAGGAGGGGCGCCAGAACCTGCTGATGGGGGCGCTGATTCGCGCCCATTGTCCCGTGCATATTTTGCAAGGTATGCAAGACCCGGACGTGCCCTATGCGCATGCTTTGCATCTGGTCGAGCATCTGGCGGAAGACCCCGTGGCGATTACGCTCATCAAGGACGGCGACCATCGCCTGTCGCGCGAGGAGGACATCGCCCGCCTGCTGGGCGCCTATGAGGCTCTGGGGTGAGGGGTGCGCCTGTGTAAAATAGCCAGCTAACCAGAAGAGGATCTGCTCATTTTCCAGATCAAGGAACCACTTCACCCCAGATTCAGCTCCTTGAAGAAATCGTTCCCCTTGTCGTCCACAACGATGAACGCGGGGAAATCCTCCACTTCAATGCGCCAGATCGCCTCCATGCCAAGTTCGGGATAGGCGACCACGTCCACCTTCTTGATGCAATCTTGCGCCAGCCGCGCCGCTGGGCCGCCGATGGAGCCGAGATAAAACCCGCCATGGGTCTTGCAGGCGTCGCGTACGGCGGACGAGCGATTGCCCTTGGCCAGCATCACCATCGAGCCGCCCGCCGCCTGGAACTGGTCGACGAACGAATCCATGCGCCCGGCTGTGGTGGGACCAAACGAGCCAGAGGCCATGCCGTCGGGCGTCTTGGCGGGGCCGGCGTAATAGACCGGGTGGTTCTTGAAATAATCGGGCAGCGGCTGGCCAGCATCGAGCAGCTCGCGCAGTTTGGCGTGGGCGAGGTCGCGCGCCACGATCAGCGGGCCGGTCAGCGAAAGCCGCGTCTTGATGGGATATTGCGAGAGCTTGGCCAGAATGTCGGCCATCGGCTGGTTGAGGTCGATCTTGACGACGTCGCCGCCCAGCTTGCTCTCGTCCACGACGGGCAGATATTTGGCGGGCTCGCGCTCCAGCGCCTCCAGAAACACGCCGTCCTTCGTGATTTTGCCCTTGGCCTGCCGGTCGGCCGAGCATGACACGCCCATGCCGATGGGCAGCGAGGCGCCATGGCGCGGCAGGCGAATCACGCGCACGTCATGGCAGAAATACTTACCGCCAAATTGCGCGCCCACGCCCAGCTTCTGGGTCATCTTGTGGATTTCGTCTTCCATCGCCAGATCGCGGAAGGCATGGCCGTCGTCGCCGCCGCTGGTGGGCAGGTCGTCGAGATAGCGGGCGGAGGCGAGCTTCACGGTCTTGAGGTTCTGCTCGGCCGAGAGGCCGCCGATCACGATGGCGAGGTGATAGGGCGGGCAGGCCGCCGTACCCAAAGTGAGGATTTTCTCCTTTAGAAACGCGATCATTCGGTCGTGGGTGAGCACGGAAGGCGTCTGCTGGAACAGGAAGGTCTTGTTGGCCGAGCCGCCGCCCTTGGCCATGAACAGGAATTTATATTCAGCCTCGCCCTCAGCGTAGATATCAATTTGCGCGGGCAGATTGGTCTTCGTGTTCTTCTCTTCAAACATTGAGACTGGCGAGAGCTGCGAATAGCGCAGGTTCTTCTTCTCGTAGGCGTCGGCGATGCCCTGCGCCAGAGCGGCCTCGTCGCCGCCCTGCGTCCACACAAGCCGACCCTTCTTGCCCATGATGATCGCGGTGCCGGTGTCCTGGCACATCGGCAGCACGCCGCCGGCTGCGATATTGGCGTTCTTCAACAAATCATAGGCCACGAAACGGTCGTTGCCGGTCGCCTCGGGATCGTCGAGAATTTTTGCGAGCTGGGCCAGATGTCCCGGGCGCAGCAGATGGTTGATGTCTATCATCGCGGTCTCGGCCAGCAATCGCAGCGCCTCTGTGCTGACGCTGAGCACCTCCTGCCCGTTGAATGTCTCCACTTTCACGCCCTCGGAGGTGAGCTTGCGATAGGGCGTCTGGTCGGCGCCAAGCGGGAACATCGGAGCGTGCTTGAAGGTCATGGATCAATCGCCTGTCTGAAAGGTCAGCGTTCAACGGTTTCTAGGCCGATGCGGAGCTATTTGGAAGACCGACCATCGTTGACCGGGAAATCGTTCATCATTGACGAACCAGCGCGCGGCTACATTATTGCGCAAGCCTTGAAGGAGAGCCCGTGCATTTTCCCCATCCGCTTCTGCTCTGCGACATAGGCGGCACCAATGTTCGCTATGCCCTGAGCGCTGAACCGGGCGCTCCGGCGGTGTTTTTGAACCGCGCCAAAACCAACGCCTTCGCAGGCCTCGTGGAGGCGACGCGCGCGATGATCAGCGGGTTGCCGATTGCGCCCCGCTCGATGATCGTCTGCGCCGCCGGTCCCGCCTCGGGGCGTCTCCTCAAGCTCACCAACGCGCACTGGCTGGTCGACGGCGCCGATGCGGCGGTGCAGCTGCGCCTCGAACAGGGGCTGATCCTCAATGACTTCGAGGCTCTGGCCTATAGCCTGCCGGTCCTGACGCCCGCTGACGTGCGGCAGATCGGCAAAGAAGCCCCTGCATTCCCGCCTGGCGGCGCCCGGCTTGTGCTGGGGCCGGGCACGGGTCTGGGCCTTGCGGCGCTGATCGAGATGGACGGGCGCTTCGCCGCCATTCCGAGTGAGGGCGGGCATGTCGATTTTGGGCCGCTGGGCGCGATGGAGGAAAAACTGTGGCCTCATCTGGAGCGGGCGCACGGGCGCATCACCGCCGAGGCTGTCATGTCAGGCCCCGGCCTTGAGCGCCTGCATGTCGCCCGGCTCGCGATGCTGGGTCAGGCGCCGCGAGGGCTTGGCGCTGCGCAGATCACGAAGGCAGGCGTGGCGGGAGACGGGCTGGAGCGCGAGACTCTGCGCCTGCTCTGGCGGCTGGCGGCGCGGTTCTCGGGCGATATGGCGCTGGCGTTTTGCGCGCGCGGCGGGGTCACGCTGGCGGGCGGAATCCTGCCGCGCCTCGTCCCCGTTCTCGATGACGACGCGTTTCGCGCCGTATTCGAGGACAAGGCGCCGATGGCTGCGCTCTCGGCTGGCATCCAGACCCGGCTGATCGTCAGCGACCATGCGGCCCTGAGCGGCATGGCCGCCATTGGCGCAGCGCCGGAGCGCTATTCAATCGATTATTCAACCCGCTGCTGGCGCGATTGAGCGGGCGTCACGCCGCAAACGAGGCTGTCGTCTGTGTCAAAAGAAGATACAGGCCGGAGGCGTCGCGCGTGGCGCGCAGGCGCGAGGTCAGGCCGGGATCCCGCAAGGCCCGCGCTATCCGCGACAGCGCCTTAAGGTGATCGGCGCCGGCGCCTTCGGGCGCTATCAGCAGAAAGATCAGATCGACGGGGTCGCCGTCCAGCGCGTCAAAATCAATCGGGCGCTCCAGCCGCGCGAACACGCCGAAAATACGATCCGTTTTGGGCATTTTGCCGTGGGGAATGGCGATGCCGCCCCCCACGCCCGTAGAGCCAAGGCGCTCGCGTTGCAGCAAGGCGTCGAAAATATCGCGGGCCGACATGCCGGAGATCTCCGCCGCCCTGTCGCTGATGTCCTGAAGCGCCTGCTTTTTCGTCGTTACGCGCAACGCAGGCAGGATTGCGTTGGCTTCAACAAGATCATTGAGCGGCATTGAGCACCGGGTTCGTGAGAGACGCGCAAGTACTTTCAAACAGAAGCAAACAAGTACTTTTAAACAGGAGCAAACAAGCGCTTCCGCACTGGAGTAAACAAGCGTCCGAAACTGAGCGTCGTATGATTCTTACGCGATCCTTATGCGCCGGAGCCGCTGTCTGACCCTACAGGATCAAGCCAGCCGATGTTGCCATCCGACCTGCGATAAACAATGTTTACCCGATCAGTTCCAGCATTTCGAAACACCAATACGGAAGCGCCCGTCATATCAAGATCGAGCACCGCGTCAGACACAGGAATTCGCCGCAATTTCGTAGTTTTCTCGGCGACCACAACCGGATTGAACGCGCCTGCCCCAGAGTCAAAATCGTCGGCGGGAGATTCAAGCACATAGGTCGCCATCGTCTCGACGCCCTCGTTGCGTGATGCGTGACTGTTGCCGGCGCCGTTGTGGTGATCCTTCAGGCGGCGCTTGTAGCGTCGCAGTCGTTTCTCCAGCCGGTCGGCCGCCTGTTCAAAGCTGACATAGGGCTCCATCGCGGAGCCCTCAGCCTGCAGGGTGACGCCCGACGCCAGATGCAACGTGCAATCGGTGCGATAACCCGAGCCCTCATGATCGACGACCACATGACCGGCCACGTTGCCGTCGAAATATTTCTCAACCGCGTTTCCGATACGATCCGTCACATGTTGACGCATCGCCTCTCCGAGGCTGAAGTTTTTTCCTGAGACGCGCAAGTCCACTGGTTTCCACTCCTCAAAAGAGCGCTCGCAAAGAGCCACGAAACTGGACGCTGATAGAAGCGTTAGAAGCGTCCCGGGCTCAAGTCAACCGGGCTTAAAGTCAAGCCGCCGGACCTTTAAATATGCGGCGTTGCGGCATACGCAAGCGCGTGCGTTGCACAATCAGCCGACTCCCCAACGCCTACAGACGCATAGCCGCCTTTTCGCGGCGACGTTCGACGGAGGAGGGAATGCGCAGGCTCTCGCGATATTTGGCCACCGTGCGGCGTGCGATGTTCACGTTGGCGTCCTTGAGCCGCAGCACGATGGCGTCGTCCGACAAGACGGCGTCGGCGGGCTCCTGATCGATCAATTGCTTGATTTTATAACGAACAGATTCAGCCGAATGGGAATCTCCGCCGCTTTGAGCAGGGATGGAGGCGGTGAAAAAATACTTGAATTCAAATAACCCGCGCGGGCTCGAAATATATTTGTTGGACGTTACGCGCGACACTGTCGATTCATGCATGCCGATGGCGTCGGCCACTATTTTCAAATTCAGCGGACGCAGATGTTCAACGCCGCGCGCAAAAAACGCATCCTGCTGTTTCACGATTTCCGAGGCCACTTTCAAAATCGTGCGCGCACGTTGTTCAAGGCTGCGCGTCAGCCAGTTGGCGTTTTGCAGACATTCGGCGATGTAGGTTTTCTCGGTCGCGGGAAGGCCGGGACGCGATATTTTTGCGGCATACGTTTGATTGACGAGCACGCGCGGCAGACCTTCGGGATTGAGCTCCACCATCCATGTGCCGTCTGCATGCGCGCGCACAGTGACGTCAGGCGTGACCGGCTGCACAGGAGCGCCGCCGAACGCGCGCCCGGGCTTGGGATCGAGCCTGCGAATCTCTTTCAGCATGTCGGCGAGGTCTTCGTCGTCAACGCCGCATAATTTGCGCAATTGCACGAAATCGCGTCGCGCCAGCAAAGGCAGATTCGCCACAAGCGCCTGCATCGCAGGGTCATAATGATCACGCTCGCGCAATTGCAGGCCAATGCATTCAGCCAGATCGCGCGCACCAACGCCGGTCGGCTCAAACGTATGCACGATGGCGAGCACCCGCTCGACGTGCTCAAGAGACGCGCCAAGCCTCTCGGCTATGTCCTCAAGGCTTTCGCGCAAATAACCCGCCTCGTCGATGCTGTCGATGATGGCGCTGCCGATCAGCCTGTCGGTTGGATCAAACACCGCAACGGAAAGCTGCGCACCCAGATGTTCGCCCAGAGTGAGCTGCGCCGCGACATAGGCTTCAAGATTGGGCGCCTCGCCGTCACCGCCGCCAGACCCTTGCGTGCCGGTCCATGAACTGGCCGACAAGCCGCCCTCCTCATAGCTGGGCTCGGCTGGCGTGGGCGCGCGGTCGCTGTCGAACGCGTTGTCGACTTCAGTGCCAAGATCAGCGGCCAGAGCGCCCGAATCGGTGGGCATGGAATCGGTCGCCCAATCGCCTTCGCGGCGACCGTCCGGCGATTCGCTCCAATCGCCCGAATCAGATCCCGCGCCATCGTAGCTGTCGGAAAAATCGCGCGCCGCCTCGCTTGCCGGTTCGCCCCCGCCCAAGTTTACAGATTCGTTGGCGAATTCATGAGCTTCCTGACGGGACGATTCGTTGCTGGGCGCGGCCTCCCCGGCAACATATCCCTCGCCGTCCTCGGCGCGCTCGAGCAGTGGATTACGCTCTAGCTCCTGCTCGACGAAGGCCGACAATTCGACGCTCGACAATTGAAGCAGCTTGATGGCTTGCAGCAGCTGCGGCGTCATCACCAGGGATTGCCCCTGGCGCAACATCAACTTCGCGGAAAGCGCCATGAAAGCGTACCCAAACTCAAAAGAGGGCGCGCAAAGCGCCCGGCCCAGAATTTGCTTATAGCACTTGCAGCGTAACCGCGAAACTGGCGTAATGCCCGGTGAGACCCAAATTGCGCCGCTTCAGAGCCTGTTCGGGCACTTGGTTAAGGCACAGTCATGAAGCTTGAGCTTGTGGCCCGCAGCGTTTCAAAGCCGGAAATCTTCACCCAGATAAAGGCGGCGCACGTCCGCGTCCGCCACGATCTCCTCCGGCGAGCCCTCCGTCAGCACCTGTCCGGAATGGATGATATAGGCGCGGTCGATCAGGCCCAGCGTCTCGCGCACGTTGTGATCGGTGATGAGGACGCCGATGCCGCGCGCCGTTAGATGGCGCACCAGCGCCCGGATATCACCGACCGCAATCGGGTCGATGCCCGCAAAAGGCTCATCCAGCAGCATGAAAGAGGGCTGGCCGGCCAGCGCGCGGGCGATCTCGCAGCGCCGCCGCTCGCCGCCCGAGAGCGCAATCGAGGGCGATTTGCGCAGGCGCTTGATGTCGAACTCGTCGAGCAGAGCCTCCAGCTCGGCCTCGCGAGCGTCGCGTTTGGGGATCGACACCTCAAGCACGGCGCGAATGTTGTCCTCGACGCTCAGGCCGCGAAAGATTGAGGCTTCCTGCGGCAGATACCCGATGCCAAGCCGCGCCCGGCGGTACATCGGCAGCGGCGTCACATTATAACCGTCAAGCTCGATTTCACCCTTGTCGGGCTTCACGAGCCCGGTAATCATATAAAAAACCGTAGTTTTTCCTGCGCCATTGGGGCCAAGCAGGCCTACCGCCTCGCCTCGCAGCAAAGCCAGGCTGACGTTCTGGACCACCTGCCGTCCGCCATAGCTCTTGCCCAGATTATATGCGCCAAGCGAGCCTTCGCCGTAATGGGCGACGACCACGGGAGCGCGCGCGCCAGGCTCGGCTGAGCTGGCTGGCGCACTGGAGCGGGCGGCGGCGGCGTAAGGGGACATTTGCTCTCGGCAACAGAGATTAAATCAATCGTCGTCACGCCCTAGCGCGGCGGGGCGGCGGGCGCAATCGTGCGGGCGGGGGCGGCTTTGGGTTTCTCGGCGCTGGACTGGCTGGGCGTGATGAGGCTTTGCACCCGGCCGCCCGTCACCTGCGCGCGGCCCGAGGCCAGATCGTAGACAAGGCGCGATTGCGCGTCGCCGCGCACCACATGGGCGCCCTCGGTGAGAACCGGATTGCCGTAGATGAACACCTTGTTTTCGGCGCGGTCGTAGACGCCGCGGTCGCCGGTGCCGACCTGATCCTTCGATGTGATGACTACGGGGCCGGAGGCCTCCATGCGGCGCACTTGCGAATCGGCACCCATAGGCCCGCTGTTCCCGGCGGCTGCGCGCGCCCCGCCCTCGTTATTCGACATGAATATCACGAGTTCGGGCGCTTTGAGCGTCGCATCGCCCTGCCTGGCGACCACGCCGCCGGAATAAACAAGCTTTTGCTCTTTATCGAAATAATCGAGCTTGCCGGCGTCGATGCTGACCGGGGCGCGCGAATTGCCGCCCGGAATCATTGGCCCCGCTTTCTGGGCCGCCGCGGGCGTGCAAAACGTGGCCAAAGCGAACGCGCCGACAAGCGCGTGACGATTGAGGAAGCGGAAGCTCAAGATCATGGCGCTGTTCTTTCCTGATCCGGCGGCGGCGATTTCAGACCTGCTTCGGGCATGATAACCGATCTTACATTGCCAATGAAGCTGACGCTGGCGCCGTTTCCGGTCACGTCGAGGGAATCGGATTTAACCGTGCCATTAGTCATGGTGACGGCGACGGGCTCATTCGAGCGCAAGGCGCCGGTCTTGAAATCCACGTCAGCCGAACGCATCACGATCACAAAGCCGCTGGTGCTGGTGACGCGCACTGCGTCCGCTCCGCCCTGCAGGCGCATCTTGTCGGCGCCGCTGTCGAAAACGCCCTCGGGCGCCAGAACGCGCACCGAGGTGCGGTCCCCCGTCTGCAAATTGGCCTCGACCTCGTTCAATTCGATGATTTTTGGCGTGCGCACGTCCTGCACGCCGGTGCGCGCGCGCACTGCGCAGGGCCTGCCGTCGCGACGGAATCCGTTGAGTTTGGGCGCGTCCATCGTGACGCGGGTGCCATTGAGGGTGGCGCGCGCCAGCGTCAAATCGACTTCCCGCATCCCCAGCCGGTCCAGCAGCGCAAAGCCAGCCGCGCCAAGAACGACGGCGATTGCGCAAAGTACGATGCCCCAACGCAGGACCCGCACAACCAGTGTGTGGCGCCCGGCATCGACAAACGCGGCTTTGCGGTCCACCAATGGGCGGCGTCGGCGCTGATCGGGCTCGTAAGCGCGCTCGCTCATGGGCGTTCCAGATGGGGCTTCAGAGGCTCGCAAACTCTGCGCATGCTATTCGTGAGAAAATATGTCCTGCTCAGGCCAGCCCAGCAAGTCGAGGCGGGCCCGCGCCGGCAGAAAGTCGAAACAGGCGGCGGCGATTTCGGCTCGGCCTTCGCGCTCCAGCATCATATCGAGCCGCTGGCGCAAGCCGTGCAGATGCAAAACGTCAGAGGCCGCATAGGCCAATTGCGCGTCCGAGAGAACGGGTGCCGCCCAATCGGACGATTGCTGCTGTTTCGACAGATCGACGCCAAGCAATTCGCGCACAAGGTCCTTCAAGCCGTGGCGATCCGTATAGGTGCGCACGAGTTTGGAGGCGATCTTGGTGCAATAGATGGAATTGGTCATCACGCCAAAGGCGTTGAACAGAACCGCAACGTCAAAGCGGGCGAAATGGAAGATTTTCGTCACCGCCGGATCGGCGAGCAGGCGCTCCAGATTGGGCGCCCTTTTCTGCCCGCGCGCGATCTGCACCACGTCCGCGCAGCCGTCGCCGCGCGACAATTGCACGACGCAAAGCCGGTCGCGATGCGGGCGCAGGCCAAGCGTTTCGGTGTCGATGGCCACGCTTGGCCCGGCGATAAAATCAGCAGGAAGATCGCCCTGATGGACGCGGATGGTCATAAACCTGGCTCCCGGGCGACTGCCGCCCCGCCGGGCGCATAGCATAAACGCGCGCCGGGCGCGAACGGGCAAGCGGCGGAGTCTTGCCGTTCGCGCCCCTGCCCAAATCCTACCAGGCGATTTTGACTGCGCCGCGCAGCGCATGGCTGGTGAACTCGGAACCCGCCGTTCCAAACAAATACTCAATCTCGCCCGAAACGCCCGCATCGGTTGCCGTGGAGGCGCGTTTGGCGCGCAGGCCAAGGCCCGCCTGTAACAGATTGCGCGATACGCCATTGACCAGCATCGGGTAAACGATCCCGCCTTCATTGGCGTAGGAGAGCGCCTGATTGACGTCGTTTTCGATCACGCGGCGATATTCGAGCCGCGCCATTGGCGCCAGCACGCCCCAATCCATCGGGATGTCATAGCCGCCGCGCAGGCCGAAAATGCCTGACGTGGATCGGATCGAGGCGCTGTCATAGGCAAGCGCTGCGATCTGCGGTCCCGATTCCACATAAGAATCGAGCGATCCGCGAATAACGTCGAGCCGCAGATAGGGCGCAAGCGACAGGCGCTCCCATTTCTGCTCCCACGTCAGCGCCGCCGAGCCGTACCAATATAGACCGTTGCGTTGGCCGACAGCGTTCTCAAATTCGCCCGGCAGAGCGCGCCGCGATTTCATCCGCGCGTCGCCAATGCCAGCAAGCGCGTCAATAAACAGCGGACCATAGACGCGGCAGGAGCCGTAGGCGGTGGCGGCCAATCCGCCCGCGGTCGATTTAGAGCCCCATAAGCCCACGTCCGTTCGGTCGCGGCCATAGCCCATCGCAATGCCCGCCTTGAAGCCGGGCGCAATCAGCATATCGGCGCCCGCCGTGTTGAAGCGATTGTCGATCAGCGCGCCGTTGTTTTCATACTTACCGATATTGCTCGCGGACGCGGTGAGCGCGACGCTGGAGCTGGATTGCGAGACGTTCACCGAGATCGGCGCCGTGGTTGCGGCAAGATAATTGGAATCGGCGGCGACCGCGCCGATCACCGAACAGGCGCCGACGCCCGAGCCTGTCAGCGTCGAGCCTGAAATCGTGCACGGGCCAGAGACGACGCTGAAGGAGCGCGCGCCTGTTCCCTGCGCGCCGACGATGGTGAGGTTTGCGTTTCCCGCCACGATGATCGCGCTGGTCGAGGCTTGCACAAAGATCGTCTGCGCCAGGGGATTGATCGTGATCGCGGACGAGACCACCTGCGTCTAATTTTCGTCGCCCGCTTTGGTCGCGGTGACGGTGCAGGCGCCCGCCGCGTTTGCGGTCAGGATATTGTCCTTGATCGTGCAGGAGCCGCCGGTGACGGAATAAGTCACGGCGCCGGTTCCGCTGCCGCCGCTCGTGCTGAGAACGCTGGCGCCATTGAGCGCAATAACGGGGGGAGAGGCTATGAGCGCCAGCGCAGCCGGGAACGATCACGCCAAGCGAATTACTCGGATTGTAGTCATTGCCGGGGCTGCGAACAGCGACGATTTGGTAGGAGCCGGGCGATATAGCTGAGTTTATGTTGTAGGCTGTGGCGGCGGCGTCGCACCAGCTTGCTGTATTGATATTTAACAGCACCGGTTATGTTGGTTCATTTCGGGTTGCTGGCGCGTCACAGCTTTTGCGTGCAATGTTGAAAGCCTTTGATGCTCGCCGTACGTGACCCTGCTCACGGCCGTGTAGTCACGACCAGGAAAATCTAACGTTTGTTTGCGTATTTTCTATATAATCACATTCATCTATCGTGAATAGAGGGCGCAATGACCGACGACTTTTTGCTCTTTCTTGCGGTTGGATTTTTCGCCCAGCTTGTCGACGGGTCGCTCGGCATGGCGTACGGAATCACGGCGACAACCTTCATGCTGTCGGCTGGCGTACCTCCCGCCCATGCGTCCGCCGCCACCCATGCGGCGGAGGTGTTCACGACCGCGGCCTCGGGCGGCTCGCATGTCATGCATCGCAACGTGGATTGGCCGCTGTTCTGGCGGCTTGCTCCGGCGGGCATGATCGGCGGCGCGGCAGGCGCCTTTATTCTCACCAGCTTCGACGGCGATGCGATGCGTCCGTTTATATTCGCCTACCTCGGGCTGATGGGCGTCTATGTTTTGTTTCGCACGTTGCGTCCCGTCGCCCGGGGCCGCTTCAAATTGAGTCTGGTCCCGCCTTTGGGCATGACAGGCGGATTTTTTGACGCGACCGGCGGCGGCGGATGGGGCCCCATCGTTACAACCACGCTATTGGGGGCTGGAGAAAAGCCCCGTTTCGCCATCGGCACCACGAATACAGCCGAATTTCTTGTCACCGTCACGATTTCTGCGACCTTTGTCGTCGCGTTTCTGACCGGACATTGGGAGCAGGATGGGTCGTTCATGCGTCATGCCTCCGCTGTGGCCGGGCTCATCGTCGGCGGCGTCGCGGCGGCGCCATTGGCTGGCTACGTGGTCAAAGTCGCGCCGCCCCGGATCATCGGGCTCCTCGTCGGGACGCTCATTCTCTCACTTTCGATCTACCAGCTCATCCGGTATGCGGGCTGAAAGCGGATCGCGTCGTTCGCCCGGAACGCGCCGCAATCGCCCACGTTTCCCATGCAACGAGCAGGAGACGTAAATGGATCATTCAGATCGCGGGACGGGGTGCATATCCGCCTACCTGATGCTTGCGCTCAATCTGCTGATCAGCGGGATCGTCATGTACCTCGTGATGTTCACGATGATCGACGGTCCGGCTGAGTTTTATAATAACCTGAACATGGCTTACATGGCGGTGATGATGGTCGCGCCGATGGCAATCCTCATGGTGTCCATGATGGGCGCCATGTACCAGAGCCGCGCCGTAAACATCGCCATTATCATCGGATCTGCCGGTCTCTTCGCCGCAGCTTTTGTCTGCATGCGACAGCAGACGGCGATTGACGACGTCCAGTTTCTTCGCTCGATGATCCCGCATCATTAGGGGCGATCTTGATGTGCCGGGAGGCGAACTTGCGCCATCCTGAAATCACGATTCTTTGCCAAGAAATCGTCAGGTCCCAGCGTGAAGAAATCAACCAGATGGAGAGAATTTTGTCCCGCTATCAGGCCACAAAACAGGGCGCGGAAAAAAAGAGCGACAAGCGCCCCGCAAGCGTCTGCGGAACGGCGCTAAATCGCTTACCTTCTTGATCCCTATAGGGAAAAGAAAAGGGGTGGTGCCCAGGAAAGGACTCGAACCTTCACGGCCGTTAAGCCACTGGCACCTGAAGCCAGCGCGTCTACCAATTCCGCCACCTGGGCATTGGCCGTCTCTTACGGCGGCGCAATGGGGGTGTCAATGCGCGGGGGCCGCTTATTGAACGTCGCCATGGAGATGTGCCCGGAAAATCCCACTGGAACGGACGTCCGGACGCAGAGTTGGCGCGTATGCCTAACGATGGCAGCCATCTCCCGAGCGTTTTAAAGGCCTTGATGGCTTCATGCCTCGAAGGTCTGCCTTGTTGAGCGTTTTGCAGGAGCACGTCATGAACCAGAATCGCGCATCCTCCCGAATCATTCTTCTCGTTAGCCTGAACGCGCTTGGCGGGGCCGTGCTGGGCGGCTTTACGGCGACCATCGCAGCTTTGATGCTGGTTCCTGCCCGCAGTCACGATGACCAGCGCAACGCAGGCCGCCTCGTTCCGATACCCGTGCGCGTGCGGGCTCAATACACGCGCCGTCCATAACCGATCTATACGACAGCGGTGTACACTTGCCTGCGCCTGATTTATGAAAATGCGCAAGGCTCAAGGGCCGGGCGCGATGACAGGGCAGGCCTCACATGCAGTTTTTGACATGACTGAAACGCAGAACCCTTCGGGCCGCCTGGCGGTCGTCTTCGGCGGCGGCGGCTTTCTTGGCCGCTATGTGGTGCGCGCGTTGGCCAAGCGCGGCTGGCGGGTGCGCGTCGCCTCCCGGCGCCCGGACCTGACCGGCCATTTGCAGCCGCTGGGGCGTGTGGGCCAAATTCAGTCCGTGCAGGCGAATTTGCGTTATCCCGCATCGGTGACAGCCGCCGTTCAGGGGGCGGAAGCCGTTATCAATCTGGTCGGCATTCTGACGCAGGGCGGCAGCCAGCGTTTTGAGGCCGTGCATGACCTTGGCGCAGGCATCATCGCGCGCGAGGCAAAAGCCGCTGGCGCGCAGGCTCTGGTTCACGTGTCGGCGATCGGCGCCGACGCCCGGTCGCCCTCGCTTTATTCACGCACAAAGGCTGCTGGCGAGGCGGCCGTGCGCGAGAATTTCCCGCAAGCCGTGATTGTGCGCCCCTCGATCGTCTTTGGGCCCGAGGATGATTTCTTCAATCGCTTCGCCGCCATGGCGCGCGTGTCGCCGATGCTGCCGCTGATCGGCGGCGGGGGGACACGCTTTCAGCCGGTCTATGTCGGCGACGTGGCGGAGGCCATCGTGCGCGCCGTTGAGGACGCCTCGAAAGCCGGGCGGACGTTCGAGCTGGGCGGACCGGAAGTGAAGACCTTCCGGCAATTAATGGAATATATCTGCGAGCAGACCGGACGCCGCAAAATTCTGGCGCCGATCCCCTACCAGCTCGCCAATGTGATTGCGACCGGCAGCGAGATCGCCAGCAAGATCAGCCTTGGGCTGATGCCGGCGATGATGCTTATCACCCGCGATCAGGTGCGCTCGCTGCAAAGCGATAATGTCGTCTCGCAGGAAGCTTTGGCCGAAGGTCGCACGCTGGCGGCGTTGGGCATCGAGCCCGAAGCGCTTGAAACCATCGTGCCGACGTATCTTTATCGCTATCGCAAGACCGGCCAGTTCGGTCGCAATACGCCCGGTCCCTCACCGCGCCCCTGATGGAGGTGCATCCACGGGCGCAAGCCGCTTGTGGATGCGCACCATATAGGCCACGCCAAACAGCGGCGTCAGCAGATTGACGAGCGGCATGGAAACAAACAGCGCCAGCGGCGCGCCGGCGACAAACAGATAGAACGCATGCTTGCGCCGCAGCGCCCGCACCTCCTCAAGCGGTCGATAGCGCAAAGCGGCCAACTCGAAATATTCGCGCCCGAGCAAATAAGAATTGGCCGCCAGAAAGGCGATGATGTTGACGCCCGGCAGCAACAACAGGCCCAGCGCCATCATGTTGACCAGCAATGAGACGGCGGCGAACTTGCTCGCGAGCCAGATCGCCTGCCCAGCTGGCAAAGCCCGACCTATCGGGGCGCCCGGCGTCGCGGTTTCGCGCTCCACGCGCTCGGCCAGCTCGTCGAGAAAGAAGCCCGCCACCAGAGACGAGGTGGGCGCGACCACGAAAGCCAGCCCAAAGAACAGCCCCACACCGGTCAGCACAGAGAGCGTAGTCGCCAGCCACGGGTTCGAGACCGCGATGTAGCTTTCGATCAAATTGTCGAGGCCGATCCATGCCAGCGTCAACAGCGCCAGCGTGAGAGCCAGAACCTTCCAAAGCGCTGCACGAAACGGCGGCGATAAAATCTGCGGCAAAGCCGCGCGCGCGGATTGGAACATCCTCAGGACATGGAGGCTATGGGCGCGCTATGCAAGAGCGCCGCGCCTCAAGACCCTACCGTACCTCGTAAAGGCGCAAGTGGCCCGGACCCGGTTTCTGGACGACAGGCGATAGCCAATCAACATTTTGCGCCCGGGCTGTTTGATCGCCCATCAAGCTTGCCGCCAATCCGTTTGGCGCGTGTTTTACCAGGGTCGCCAGCGTATTGGCGTCAAAGCATAACGCGACATAGCGCACGCCCGCCTCGCGCAGTAGAGATTCGGCCGCGCTAGGCGGCGCCAGCAACATCTCAAGCACGGCGCGATTTTGCTTTGAGATACGGTGATAGGCTCCGCCAAGCGCAGCATGATGCGTATGCGCGATGATATGTCCGCCCATGTTGATCGGCGCCAGCACGCGGCCCTGCGGCAACGCGGCCAGCACCTGATAGGATGCAGGCAAATAACATTGCTCCGATGACGGCGGCCCGGCAGGCGCATCGATGGTTGCAGCCTTCATGGTCGCCCAGAACAGCGGCGACATCACAATGACGGGCGCAATCGCCAGCAGAGGGGCTTTCATACGCCGCGCGAAGGCGATTCCGGCAAATACCGCGCCCCAATAGCCGATCACTGCCAATTGCGTCAGCGCGCGCACTTCAAGGAAGATTGAAGCGAACGCAATTGCAAAAGCCGCAGCCATGGCGATCCATCGGCGCCGCGCCAGACCTTGCGTCTTCCAGATCGCCAATCCCAATGCGAGAGCGCCAAGCGCGATTGGCGGAACGAAAGCGATCGCCGCCGTCCAGCCCTGCGCAAGCATGCTCGCAAACGGCATGGACTCAGGCGCATTCTTCAGCCAGATCGCCCGCACCAGCGGGTCCATCGCCGCATAGGGATGGGCGGCGCAGGCAGGATAGGCGAACAAAACGACGCCGAGCGCGACAACGCCCGCGAGAAGGAGCGCGCCAAGACGCTCTTGCCAGCTTATGAGAAAATGCGATCCAGAATAGACAAGCGCCAAAGCCAGTGCGCCTGAAAATCCGGCGAAAACGAAAGCGGGCGACAGCGAATCGCAGGCCGCCACTCCTGTTGCGTTCATGGCGATGAAAACCGCCCCGCACATCGCCAACCCAAATCTAAGGCCGGCGGCGAACCACAGAAGCGAGCTGCGCGCAGGCGCCCCGCGCGCCACCCAGTTCAGCGGCGCAATCACGCAAGCGCCCGCCAGCAAGAGCGCAGTTTCAACGCCAACGGAAAACGACAGGGCGACGATGGCTCCAGCAATCGCCGCAGCATGCGCGCGCCGCTCGTCGAGCGCCCGGACCGCAGCTTCCCACGCAAACAACAGCAAAACCATTTGCAGCGCATGATGGTCGATGCGACCAAATTGCATGTAGCCGAACATCAAGCCCGAGGTCGCGATAAGCGCCATGGCAGGAAGCGCGCCTGCGGGTCCGGCAAGCGAGCGGCCAAGGCGCGTAGCGCCCCACAGCATGACGCCAAACAAGATCAGCATATATGCCAGCCGCGCCGCAATTTCCGCGCGGGCGGGCTCAAGCACAATAGCAAACGCATGGATAAGGGCGGCGACCTGCACGTCCACCACGCGCGTCCAGTGCATCGGCGCGCCATCGGGCGGCGCAAGCCGGTATTGGCGCAAATCAAACCAGCTCTGCCCTGCCATCCAGTCGCGAATTTGCGCGATACGCATGGCGTCGTCAGTGTCGCTGAGGCGACCGTCAGTCCAGACCGCCCTGATCTGCGGCCATGACAGCAGAAGGATGACAGCAAGCGCGACCACGCCAACGATGATGGAGGGCTTCGCGTCAGGCTTGGTCGAAAAAGCTTCTTTCATCGCCGCGTCTCGAAAGCTCTCGAAGGAATGTCCGCTTTCGTCAGCGCGTCATGGCGCATGGCGACCATCGCCAGCACGCACAGCAGCGTTCATCATCATTAAATCTTAATACTTGAGCTAAAGTTAACTGGTGCGACCCCGACATGAATTGCGCGCGCCGCGAGGGCTAGACGTCGAGGTTGCGCCCGGTGCGCGCCGCCGTCGGCATTTTGAAGAGCCTCGCCGCTCTGCTGAAGGGGCCGCAGCCGATGCTGTTCCTCAGAAATGAACCGTCCCCGGACTTGTCCGGGGACAATTACATTATTGCGCCGCGATCTCTTCGGGGCGCGGCATCGAGATCACGTTATAGCCGCCGTCCACGAAGTGGATTTCTCCGGTGACGCCCGAGGACAGATCCGACAGCATGTACAGCGCGGCGCCGCCAACGTCGTCGATGTCGAGGCTGCGGCGCAGCGGCGAATGCTGTTTCTGGAAGTTGAACATCGCGCGCGCGTCGCCAATGCCCGCGCCCGCCAATGTGCGGATCGGCCCGGCCGACACCGCGTTCACGCGAATGCCCTGCGGTCCCAGATCAGCCGCCAGATAACGCACGCTCGCCTCCAGCGCCGCTTTGGCCACGCCCATCACATTGTAATTGGGCATAACGCGCGTGGCGCCGCCGTAAGTGAGCGTCAGCAGCGATCCGCCATTGGGCATCATCTTTGCCGCGCGCTGGGCAAGCTCGGTGAACGAGAACGCCGAGATCACCATGGTGCGGCTGAAATTCTCGCGCGTGGTGGCGTCGACATAACGGCCTTTCAGCTCGTTTTTGTCGGAGAAACCAATCGCGTGAACGGCGAAATCGAACGTCCCCCATTCCGCCTGCAGAGTTTCAAACAGGGCGTCAACGGAGGCGATGTCTTCGACGTCGCACGGCAGCACCAGCGTCGAGCCAAGGCTCTCGGCCAGCGGCTTGACGCGCTTGCCCAAAGCCTCGCCCTGAAAAGTGAAGGCCAGCTCCGCCCCTTGGGCCGCAACCGCTTTTGCGATTCCCCAAGCAATCGAATGGTCGTTTGCGACGCCCATGATGAGGCCGCGCTTGCCCTTCATCAGGCCAGCGGAAGCGCCTGCAATCGGCTTGTGTTCAGACGTCGACATGTTTGAACACCAACGATGCGTTTGTTCCGCCAAAGCCGAACGAATTGGAAAGCACCGCGCCCAGCTGCACGTTGTCGCGCCGCTTGCGAATGATGTTCATGTCCTCGAAAGCCGGATCGATTTCCTGAATGTTGGCGCTTTCGGCGATGAAGCTATTCTGCATCATCAACAAGGAATAGATCGCCTCCTGCACGCCCGCCGCGCCAAGCGAATGGCCGGTCAGCGATTTGGTGGCCGAAATCGGCGGGCATTTGTCACCTGCGCCAAACACGCGTCGCAGAGCCTCTATTTCCTTGAGGTCGCCCACCGGGGTCGAGGTGGCGTGCGGGTTGATGTAGTCGATAGGCGCCTTCAGCGTCGAGATCGCCATGCGCATGCAGCGCTCGGCGCCCTCGCCTGACGGGGCGACCATGTCGTAACCGTCCGAGGACACGCCATAGCCCACGAGCTCGGCGTAGATCTTGGCGCCGCGCGCTTTCGCATGCTCGTATTCTTCCAGCACCAACACGCCTGCGCCGCCCGCGATGACGAAGCCGTCGCGGTTTTTGTCGTAAGCGCGCGAGGCTGTGGCGGGCGTGTCGTTATAAGAGGACGACATCGCGCCCATGGCGTCGAACAGAACCGAGAGCGACCATTCGAGCTCTTCGCAGCCGCCTGCAAACATCACGTCTTGCTTGCCCCATTGAATGAGCTCGGCGGCGTTGCCGATGCAATGGGACGAGGTCGCGCAGGCCGACGAGATGGAATAATTCCAGCCCTTGATCTTGAACCATGTGGCGAGCGTGGCCGACGCGGTGGACGACATCGCCTTGGGCACCGCGAACGGCCCCACGCGCTTGGGGCCCTTGGTGCGAGTAATGTCGGCGGCCTCGATCAGGGTGCGCGTCGAGGGGCCGCCGGAGCCCATGATGATGCCGGTGCGCTCGTTGGAGATATCGTGCGCCTCAAGCCCGGAATCGGCGATCGCCTGATCCATGGCGACGTGGTTCCACGCCGTGCCCATGGCGTGAAAACGCATGGCGCGACGATCCACCAGGGTCTCGGGATCGGTTAGTTTGGGCTGGCCGTAGACCTGGCTACGAAAGCCAAGCTCGGCATATTTGGGAGCGTGCGAAATGCCCGAACGGGCGTCCCGCAATGATGCCAGCACGTCCTGCGTATTGTCTCCAATCGCAGAAACGATGCCCATGCCTGTGACGACAACGCGTCTCATATGTCCTCCAGATTCTATCAAGCGAGCGAACGAGCGGGGCGCAGCTCAAGCCGCGTCGGGCGCGCCCGGCTGGAACAGGCCGACCCGCAGGTCTTTGGCCTCGTAAATTCTGCGCCCGTCCGCCTCAAGCCAGCCATCGGCGATGCCAAGGACCAGCTTGCCGCGAAACACGCGCTTGAACTCAATGCCATAGACGACCTTGCGGACGGATGGCAAAACTTGGTCAGTGAACTTCACCTCGCCCACGCCAAGCGCGCGGCCGCGACCGGGGGAGCCCAGCCAGCCCAGATAGAAGCCCACCAGCTGCCACAGCGCGTCAACGCCCAGGCAGCCGGGCATGACGGGATCGCCCTTGAAATGGCAGCCGAAGAACCAGAGGTCCGGCTTGATGTCGAATTCTGCGCGAATGAAGCCCTTGTTGTTGGCGCCGCCCGTCTCCGAGATCTCGGCGATCCGGTCAAACATCAGCATGGGCGGCAGCGGCAATTGCGCATTGCCGGGGCCAAACAATTCCCCGCGGCCGCACGCCAGCAGGTCCTCATACTCAAAACTCGAACGACGCTCGCCCATATCCGCCCGCCTCTGTTCAATTCGGCCTGATCCGCAATTGCGCAAGCCGGAATCGCCGGACAGGGCCGGCCAGAAGCCCGCTCTCTAACACAAGCTCGCTGGCGCCGAAAGGCGTCTGAAAGTTCAGTCCACGTTCATTCCACGCGTTCGTTGGCGTAAACGCCCCAAAGCATCTTCTGCTCGACGTATCCGTCAAACTCCCTGCCCGACACCCGGCACCACGCCTTGTCGCAGCGCCGCACGCTGACGACGAGGCCCGACTGGAGCTGGGCGGAGACATTGGCGCCACCAGCCTGAGTCGTCAGGGGAATCACCTCGCCTTTGCGCCAGGGAGCGACCAGCGCTGTGCGACGGCCCGAGAGCAGCGAGTGCAACACCCAGCCCTCGGAGCCTTCCGAGTCACGGATGCGGCGCCAATTGTCGAATTCTGCGGTAACCTCAACCGGCAGGCCTGCGCGCTGGAAAACCCAGGCGGTGCGATGCTCTTTGGAGGGGCCTTCGCGCAGGTTCACGCGGTCCGATTTCAGGCTGACGTAACGGGGAACCGGCAGGCCGGTGACCGTGCCGACCTGCGCCGCCGCCTCCACCGGCGCCAGTGCGGCGATCAACGCGACAGCGACCGCCAGCGCGCAAGCGGACGGCCAGCCGTTGAATTCACCCAAACTCGTCAACGCCGACGCACCCCGCATGCCCGAACACTCCAAAGTACGAGAGCGAACGCCTTGCGCCGCTCCGGATTTGTGTCTTAGCTGCCTGCTCAACAGGGCTCGCGGCATGGCGCGGACGGCATGACGCGGAGCCGCATTTTCCGCAGGCGTTGCGCACAATCGCGCAGACCGCGTTAAGGCGCCGTGAACAAGTGTGTTTTTTTGCTGTGGCGAATTGATCGCAGTCAGGGATCGGGGAAAGCAGGATGATGCGCAAAAAGCCGCTGGTGATCGTGACGCGCAAACTGCCCGACGCAATCGAAACCCGCATGTGCGAATTGTTCGATACGCGGATCAACGTTGCCGACACGCCCATGAGCGCGGGCGAGCTGGCGGAAGCTTTGCGGACAGCCGACGTCCTTGTGCCCACCGTCACCGACCGGATCGACGCGCAGCTACTGGCCCAGGCTGGCCCAAACCTGAAGCTGATCGCCAATTTCGGCAATGGTGTCGACAATATCGACGTTGGCGTAGCATTCGCGCGTGGGCTGACCGTCACCAATACGCCCGGCGTGCTGACCGACGACACCGCCGACATGACGATGGCGCTGATCCTGGCCGTCTGCCGCCGCGTGGTGGAAGGAGCGAACGCAATCACGTCCGGCGAATGGACCGGCTGGTCGCCGACGTGGATGCTGGGGGCGCGGATCAACGGCAAGCGGCTTGGAATCGTCGGCATGGGGCGGATAGGCCAGGCGGTCGCGCGCCGGGCCAGGGCGTTCGGCCTGTCCATCCATTACCACAACCGCCGCCGCCTCCCGGGGCAGATCGAGGATGGGCTGGAGGCGACCTATTGGGAATCGCTCGACCAGATGCTTGCGCGCATGGACATCGTGTCGGTGAATTGTCCGCACACGCCCGCCACCTATCACCTGCTTTCGGCGCGGCGGCTGAAATTGCTGCGTCCCAGCGCGATCATCGTCAACACGGCGCGCGGCGAGATCATCGACGAGAACGTTTTGACGAAAATGCTGGAGGCGGGCGAGATCGCCGGCGCCGGGCTTGACGTGTTCGAGCATGAGCCCGCCGTGCCCAATAAACTGCTGAAGCTGGCGCGGGCCGGCAAGGTCACCCTGCTCCCGCACATGGGCTCGGCGACCCACGAGGGCCGCATCGACATGGGCGAGAAGGTGATCGTAAACGTGAAGGCGTTCATGGACGGCCACAAGCCGCCCGACCGCGTGCTGCCGAGCATGCTTTAGCCCGCCGACAGCGCCTTCAGCGGGCGGGCGGCGAAAGCCCGAATCACATCGGCAAGGCCCGGATCGTCAACGAGTTCGGCGGCCTCCCGCCAGTCGCACCAGCGGTGGGTCCGCAGCGTCTTCTCTGGCCATTTGGCGCTCTGGCGCTGCACTTCGAGCGCAAACACCTCGACTTCGCAGCGCCACACGGCGCCGTTACGTTTGCGTTTGTCGTAGACGAAGGCGCCTGCAGGCTCCTCGCAGATTACGCCTTTGACGCCCGCCTCTTCGAAAGCCTCTCTGGCGGCGGTTTCAGACAGGGTCCGCCCCTTCATCGGCCAGCCCTTGGGCACGATCCACCGCCTTGATTCGAGCGACGACACCAGCAGGATTTCCAATTCCGGGGCGCGACGAAACGGCAGCGCAGCGACTTGTTGTCTGCTGGCTTGCGGCGCCCGCGCCTCAAGGAAAATCTGCTTGCGCTCTGACTTCTTCATCGTGCTCCGACCATAGCTACATTTGTAACCTGTTCGCTGAGTCGCGCAAGAGGTCTGCAAAAACCTGCGAGCGTCTGAAGGGAGACAATTCAGCGCATTTTGTGTGCGAAGTGCTTTCCAAATATGCACTGTCGCGCTCGCCCTTTATAATTCCCTTATTCCGGCTGGCGTCCGGAACCCAGCTCGACTGTGTTTACGCCTGTCAGAGCGGCATAGTCTTCGAACGCCTGACCCGCCGCCATAAAAAGCCGCCAAGCGCGAGCCCGAACACACAGGCCAGCGACGAGACGATGCTTATATTCGTCGCCAGAATCTGTGAGGCTGGCTGCTGGAACGCAAACGGACGGTACGCGGCCAAAGCCTGCGCCTCCTCAATTTGCGAAACAGCGAAGTGATTGCCCGGCGTGCATTTGTTTTCTTTGGGGAACAGATAGCAGGCCGGATTCTTGAAATTAAGAAAGCCCTCCCGCGCAGAAAAAATCGGACCCGGTTGCAATTGCCCAATGGGAAATTTTTCGAGCTGATATCCAAACATTGGCTGGTAACAGGGAAACGCCGATCCGCCGAACGCCATTGTGTTGTTTGGCGAAGACATGTTGTCGCTTGACGCAATCTGGTCAACGGGACGAACTCTCGCCTCTTTGGACGCGCGCAGATATTCAGCATTTATTGCGGATGGATCGTATGTCTCCGTGTTGTAATAATCCCTGTTGGTTATAACGTTCTGCGCGACGATCACGGCGATTGCGACCAGCGCTATTTTCAGGCGAAGCGGGGCTCTGGACCGCGGCAAGCGATCTATGGCAAGAGCGCAGCAAATGACGATAACGGGAATGTAAAGGCAGAAAAAACGCAGCAGACTGCTGCTGCTGCTAAAATAGGGCAGCTGCTTTAGAAAAGCGTTCCAGCCCGGCATATAGAAGTTCAACGCCAGCGGCGCCAAAAGCATAACTACGATCGCAACGCCTGCCGCGCGATACACAAAACCTGATCGCTTCACAATAATCTGGGAATGCGCACCAGCAGCACCCCTGCGTACCTCGCTGTAGATGTAATAAGCGATAAAAACTGGTGCGAGCGTGAGCCCGTATTCCCATTCATGCCGAACCTGCGACCAATCGGAATTGACCAGAGCATCGGGAGGCGGACGCCAGAACAGAGAGCTGAACACGGCCCATAAAAGCTGTGCGATGTTATCAGCGCCCGGAAGTTTATAAAAATCGCGCGGAAAAGCGTTTGCAAGGCTCAGCGCCGCATAAAGTTTTCCGGCGCTCAGGCCCAGCGACAGCAAGCCCGCCCCCGCCATCAGCGCCCACGACCATGGCTGAAAGCCAACCCGCATTCCGTGAATCAGGATCACGATTGCGCAAGCCATCAGCAGGGGCGGGATGCCATGGATCATGCCAGAGTGAAACATATACGCCAGACAAAGCCCTGCGATGCAGGTGCGGAAAATTGTTTCGCCAATAGCCGGCATCGCCTTGCCTGCGCGCGGCAGAAGCATCGCCATCAACAACGGCGTCAACGCAAACGCATGAAACGTCAGATGACCGATCAGCATTCGGTACGCATAAAATCCGTTGAACAGGAACAGGGCCGCTGCAATGACGCTGGCAGTACGCGAGGCGCCAAAAGCCACGCGCATCAGACGATAGGTCCCCCACATGCCGATAAAAGCGAACAGCATGAACGTGATCTGGATGGCGCGTAGCGGCGAGACAAACAGGGTCAATACCTGCGGCGCCGAGAAATAGGCGACGTTCAGGTCTGCATAATAGGTCATGCCGCCGCAGGTCGCCGGCGTGAACCAGGGAATCGACCAATAATTATTCTGCAACGCCCAATAATAGCCAATGAGCAGATTGGGAAAATGCAGGGAGTAGTCATGCCCCATCAACCCCGAGGAAAGCTGCAGATAGGGTAAGAAGATAGCGCCGTAAATCAATGATAACATACAAAACAGCGACAGAACGCCGAGGCGCTTGCGTAGTTCGTTATGAAATACTTGATCGAGCGATTGCGAAAGCAAAATCAGGCGCATTTAAAACCAAACTGGAAAACGTTTGTGATTCGAAATATCACTTGTCTAGTACAAAAAAATTAAAATGCGAACTGCGCCAAGGCGTCCGCCGCAGACACGCTGAGCTGTGGCAACGCAAACGCCTCACCCCATCAAAATGTCGCGCACAATATCCGTGATTGAGCCGACCGCTTTCAGGCCCTCGCGCAAATCCTCCAGAATCGCAGCGTCAAGCGCGCTCAGGTCCACTTTATTGGAGGGACGCTTTCCGGCAGCGATGTCCTGCAATTGCTGCTGCAGGATCAGCGTTAGGAATAATTTATGGGCGCGGTCCAGCGCCTCCAGATCGGGCGCGTGGCCAAGGCCCAAAGCACGCACGCCTTGCAGGCGTTCGGACGTTGCGCGCGCCTCGATCCCGTGACGCAGCGCAATGGCGCGGGCGCCGGCGACGATGGCTTTCAGGCCATAGAGCTTCAAATCAATTCGGCTGTTCTCGGTTTGCAGCCGCCCAAAAAAACCAAACGGCGAGGCCTGCTGTTCGCCCTGCCGGGCGAGCAGTTTCAGAAATGCGATCTCGTTGCGCGCGGCCCGCTGCATGTCGCGCCACAAGGATTCTCCCATCGTGAGATCCCCCGCGCACGGGCGCCAGTCATAGGCGATATCGACGGCCAGCAAATCTTCCGGGCGCGAGCGATGCAGCCAGGTTTGCGTGCGCGCCCGCCATGCCTCAAGCGAGCCGCGCCAGCTTGCATTTTTGGCCATCACGTTGCCGGGGCAAAGCGGCACGCCCACCGCATGCAGAATCTCGCACATGTGTTCGCCAAGGCGCGCGAAATAGGTATCTTCCGGCCCGCCCTCGTCGCCGTGCGCAAACACGAGCGCATTGTCCTGGTCGAACGCCAGCAGGCTTTCCCCGCGCCCCGCCGAGCCTAAAATCATGATTGCGTAAGCGCACGGCGGCTCGCCCGCGCCCTCCTTCACGAGCCGCTCCTGCGCCATCAGCGCCGCGCGCCGCGTCAGCGCGGCCACTTCCCGCGCGACCACGGCTGCGATCTGGCGCCCGTCCAGCTCATTGGCCAGCAAAGCGCGGGCGACGGCGGGAATGGTCCCCCACGCCTTGCCCAATTGCACGACGTCGGGCGCGGTGTCGATGGCGTCACCCAGAGCCACCGGCTCGCTCATGCGCGATTTCAAAAGATCGCGCGCCGATATTGCGCCGATGATGCGCCCCGCATCGTCCATCACGCCCAGATGGCGCACGCCGAGCCGCGTCATCCGCCCCACGGCGCGATAGACGAAGGCCGGCGCCGCAACGCTTTGCAGCGGACGCGAGGCAAAATCGTCCACCGGCCTCGCAAGGCCCGCCGCGCCCTCGCGTGCGATGATTCCCAGCACGTCGCGCTCGGTCAGGATGCCAAGATCGCGGCTGAGCGCGTCGCTGGCGCCGACGAACAGCGAGCCGACCTTGTCGCGCGCCATGATCTGCGCAGCGTCGGCGACGCTGGCCTCGCGCGCGATGAATTTCGGCAGCCGGGTCATGACGTCGCTGACGCGGCGGCTGAACAGAAATGGATCGAGGTTTTGCGCGCGCGCGGCTGCGCCCTGCAGGCCGCCGCTCAACGGCTCCCACATTGAGGGATAGGCTTGATCGTCCTCAAAACGGCGCGTGGCCGCCAGCGCCTCGCCTAAAGTACGCACGCCCTTTTCGCGCAGGTGCGACGCCAGCGCGCCAAAAATGCGGGCGCAGGAAATCGCATCACCAAGGGCGCGATGGCGCGCGCCAAGCTCAACCCCGCAACGCGCCGCGATGGTCTCCAGCGTGTAGCCGGGCAGATTGGGAAAGGCGACCTGCGCCAGAAAGCGCGTGTCGAGCGCAAGAGGCGACCATTGCGGCAGGCCATGGGCGCGGCATTCCTGCGCCAGCACCGCAAGGTCGAACCCGAACGAATGGCCAATCACCACGCGCCCGGCGACAAAGTCCTGCAGCGCGCGCAAAGCATCGGGAAAGGCTGGTGCATCCGCCAGCATGTCCGTGTCTATGCCCGTAATGCGAGCTGCCTCCGCAGGCACTTGGCCTGCATTGACGAAGGTCTCGAAGGTTTCATCCGTCTCGCCCCCGCCCGGCGCCAGAACGACGCCGCCGATCTCGATCAGGCGGGCCTTGCGCGGATCAAGCCCCGTGGTTTCAGTGTCGAGCGCAACCGCCTCCAGCGCAAACAGCGCGAGATCGCGTTGGTCTTTCGAGCCGTGCTGCATCGCCAGGAACTCCTCTCCCAATTGACAGCGTGCCAGAATGGGAGCGGAGCGCAAGGAACGATTGCGCCAGGCCCGCGCTTACTCCGCCCGGCCTAGCATCTGGTTCGCAAGCCCCGCAAACGGCGCAAAATAAAACCGCACGCGCTTTGCACCAGCAGGCAGCTCGACCGCGCGAAAGATCACGTTGGCGCGCAGCAATTTAGCTGGCTTGCCGTCAACCTCGACGCGCCACCACGGATGCCAGACGTCATGGAGCGCCAGCCAGCCGCCGTCGGGCGCCTGCACGTCGACAACCACTTCCGTATTTCGGTAAGAGACAAGCCGCGCAGAGCCCGGCGCGCGGGCGCGCACGCTATCTCCGCCATCCTGCAACAGCACCGTGTCGCGCAAGTCCACGGGAGGCCAGCGACCGTTGGCGATCATCGCATCAAAATCAACGCGGCGCGCCTGATTGGCCAGCAACACGCGTGGCAGCGCCCGCGTATTTTCATAGATGTAGGCGGCCCTGGTGCGCGCGACCTGTTTCAGATCGCCGGGCGCCAATTGCTTGTCGAGTTCGCCTGCGGGCGGACCGGTGACCACAAAGCGCAAGCCCATCAGATTGCCCATCGGCGAATTGTAGCGCGCAAACAGCGGTGCAAAACGACGCTGGTCGGCGATTGCGACATGGTCGATGGCGCCGGTGGCGTCTGCGTACCATTTCAGCCGGAGCGGATTGTAGCCGAGCCAATGATCGAAGCCGTGCACCAGCGAAGCGTTGGGCCAATGGAAATCAATTGCGGCCAGCTCAACGCGATCACGCCGGTCAGGCGCCTGTGAAGACGCCAGCTTTTCACGGATCGCGTCGATGGTGGGATCGCGCGCGTCGGGCGCCAGCGCCTCAAACATGTCCGGCGGAAGCGCGGTCGATTCATTAGGGCCGTTGTTGGCGCGCAGATCAAAGCTCAGCAAAAGACCGATTACGGCCAGCCCCGCCAGCGGCTGCTTCCAGCGCGGCGCGAGCCACAATAAAGCCAGCGAGGCGGCGAGCCAAAGTGCGGAGGCGAGCAGCATCGGAGCGGCCTGTTGCAGGCGACCCTTGTCGAACGCGACAAAGACGCAAGCGCCCAAAGCCAGCGCAACGGCGCCGCCCTCAATAAACATGCGCCGACGATCCGCCCGCCAATCGCCGCCCGCCCAGCGATGGACGCAATAACCCGCGATGATCGCCAGCAAGGCGCCAAGCGGAAAGGTTGCGTCGGCGGGACGGCGGAACAGATCGGCGCCGGGGATGTGGAAGGCGAGCGAGAAGAACGGCGTATAACGCCCAAGCGCATAAAGCAGCATCAACAGCGCCGCCAGCGAGAACGCGCGCATCTCACGCGCCAGAAAGCCGCCGCGCAGCACGCCAAAGCACAGCAAGACCACAAACGGCAGCGCGCCCAGATAGACGTTGGCCATGTTGCGCGCCAGCGCCAGCCCCGTCTCGCCCCAGACGAGCGACGACGGCGGCCCCCAATAGGCGGCCATAGGTCCATCGGTTCCAAACAGATTGACGCTGACGAATGTATAGAGAGCGGCTGGATGCAGCGAGCCGCCCGCCGCGCCCTCGAACGTGATCGCGGCGCGATTGGACTGGGAGGCCAGCGCCATTGTGAGCGCGATGGGCAAGGCAATCGTGAGCGCGCCCACGCAGGCGCCCATGCCCAGCGGCCCTATAAGCGTGCGCAGCTTTGCGCGCGAAAAACCTTCCTCAAGAATGCGGCCAATTGCGATGATGGCGAGCACAAACACGCACAGCCACGCCACCTGATCGCGCCCAATCAGCATAAAGCCGGCGGCAAGGCCCGCAGCTGCGCCCCAGAGTTTTGAACGACGATCCATCGCGCGCAGCAACAGCCAGAGCGCGATGGCGAACCACGACAGGCTGAGGATCTGCCCGATGTGTTGCAGCCGCCAGGCCGCCGAACAGCCGAAAGCAAAAGCGAGCGCGGCGACCAGCGCGCCCTCCGCCCGCCAGCCGCGATCACGAAACAGCATCATCAGGGAGAGCCCGCCCAAAGCGAGCATGGCGAAGGCTATCGCGTCGAAGGCCATGAACGAGGGTGCGCGGTCAAACAGAGCCAGCAAAAAATGCGGCGGCGAGAAAATCAGCGATTGCGGATCGGCGATCTGCGGATGCCCGCCAAAGATGTTTGGCGTCCAGAACGGCGATTGGCCCGCGTGCAGCGAGCGGGCGAGAAAGACCAATTGCGGATAAAAATGCGCCTTGGCGTCCCACGGGATCGTGAACGCGCCCGACAGCCATGGCCACGCAAACAGCAGCGCGCCCGCCAGAAACAACGCAAACGCCGGAGCGTAGTTCGAATTGCGCCCGGCCTTTGGCGGCTTGCTGGCCCTAGTCTTTTCCCGCGCCATATTGCGTCAGATTGTCCACGTCGATGAGATGACCCGCGCGGTCGCGCTTGGTCGCCAGATAGCGCACATTGTGATCGTTTGCACGACCCAGAATGCGCTCATCCGATACAACGTCGAGCCCGCTGGTGCGAAGGGCCGCTATTTTGACGGGGTTGTTGGTCATGACGCGCACGCTGGAGACGCCAAGCTGCTTCAGCATTTCAGCGGCAAAATCAAACCCGCGCTGATCGTGGTCAAAGCCCAGCACCTCGTCGGCGTCGTAAGTGTCAAAGCCCTGCGATTGCAGCTTGTAGGCGCGCATCTTGTTGGACAGGCCGTTGCCGCGTCCCTCGTGATCGAGATAGAGCAGGATGCCGCCGCCCTCATTCTGCGCCATGAATTGCACGGTATCGCGCAATTGATCGCCGCAATCGCATTTCAGGCTGCCGAACAAATCCCCCGTCAGGCAGGCCGAATGCAGCCGCACGGTGACGGGCTTGCTCATGTCTGGTTTGCCGATGACGATGGCGACCTGATCGCGCAGGCCCTCGCCGCCCCGGAAGATCACGAATTCAGTTTCGGGCGCACATTCCAAAGGCACGGGTCCGCGCCCCACAAGCGCCATATCGACGACGCTGCGACCGCGATATTCAAAGATAGCTGCGCTCTCGGCCACCAGCAGCCCGCATTCAGCCGCCGCCTTCGCCGTCACCGGCACAACAAGTACGGCGGGCAGGATCAGCGACAGGCGCACGACTTCGAGCGCCGCGCGGTCGATGGGCGACAGGGCCGACACCGGCGCATCGATCCGCGCGCCTGTCTCCAGCGCCATTTCGTTGATGCGGGCGAGGTCGATGCTCGGCAGGGCCAGCACGCCGGGCTCGGTGCGCTCCAACCCCAAACGGCGCAAGCGCGGCGCCGGCAGCACAAGGCGGGCGCGACCGCGCGCCACCCCGGCAAGGCGTATCGCCAGACGCGCATCAAGCGACTCGACGCCCATGACGATGGCGTGCGAACGTCCGGCGTGAATGAGAGCTGGACGTCCCGAACGCAATTCTGAAATCACGCGGTCTACGGCGATCTGGCTCGCGCCACGCTCTCCGTCTAGAATGTTCTTTATATCCGACACGCATCCCTCGACTGGCTTGAGCGCAAGGAGCCGCAATTGGGAACATTATTTTGCCCCACGACGGTTACATAGCGCAAACTCATGGACTACTCAAAGCAAGAGTTTACCCTTGGGCGATTAACTAAACTGGAGACCAAATGGTTGCGGCCGAATATGTCCCTCCGCTTTCAGGGGACCACACCTCTGCGGGCGACATCGCCAAACGCGGCGATGCCCACGGTGAAGATACGTATGCCGCCATATTCGGATCACTGCGCGAGGCGCCCGCCGACCGTCCGTTCGTGATCGGCCAATTGGGCCAATCGCTCGACGGGCGGATCGCCACCCGCACGGGAGATTCCCGCTACATCAACGGCGCCTGCGCGCTCGATCATCTGCATCGCCTCCGCGCCGCCGTGGACGCCGTTCTGGTCGGCGCCGGCACCATCGCCGCCGACGACCCTCAACTTAATGTGCGCCGCACGCCGGGCAAAAACCCCGCCCGCGTCGCGCTCGATCCTTCCGGGCGCACTGGCGCTCAGGTGCGTTGGCTCACCAATGACGGCGCCCGTCGCATTCTCATCACAGCGGAGCCGCAAGCAGCTCCGCCAAATTGCGACGAAGTGATCGTAGCCCCGCGCCGCGCCGATGGCGCTATCTGCCCGATCAGCATCGCACAAGCTTTGTTTGACGCAGGTTTGCGACGGATTCTTGTCGAAGGCGGGGCGCGCACCATTTCATCCTTCATAAATGCAGGCGCCATGGACCGGCTGCACGTTCTGGTCGCCCCCGTGATCATCGGATCGGGCAAGCAGGGGCTGGACCTTGCGCCCATCGATGAATTGCGGCACGCCCTGCGTCCACCGGCGCGCATCTGGCCGTTTCCGGACGGCGACGTTTTGTTTGATTGCGATCTTCGGGCAAATACGAATTCGGGCGAATACGAACTTGAGGTGACGCCATGACCGATTCCAGCTTCAGCACACGCCCGAAAGATTATGCGCCCATCGGCAAGGCGCTGCACTGGATCAGCGCGCTGCTCGTGCTGGGCATTATTCCGGCCGGAATCGTCATGACCAATATCGGCCCAGGCGCGTTGCAAAATCAGCTCTTTGATTTGCATCGCTCGTTTGGCGTCGTGGTTTTCGTTCTCGCGGTCTGGCGCGTCGTCGTGCGGCTCTATCATGGCGCCCCGGCGCCCTACGCTGGCCTCACCCGGTTTGAGGCCGTCGCCTCCGCCTTCACGCATTATGCGCTTTACGGGCTGCTGCTGGCGATGCCGCTGATCGGCTGGCTGATGACGTCGGCCTACCGCGTCGACGTGTCGGTGTTTGGCCTGTTCACGCTGCCCCACCTTGCGCCCAAGGACGAGACGCTATTCACGATTTTCCAGTGGATGCATTTTGGCGGCGCAATTGCGATGACGCTGCTGGTGCTGCTGCACATCGCCGGCGCGTTGAAGCACACGCTGGTCAAGAAGGACATCGTTTTGTGGCGGATGCTGCCCAAAAGCTGGGGCGGCTAGGCGCTTCTCCAGCGTTTGCCATCCGTCAGGCCGGGCAAACCTGACGCTTGAAACATTTTCTCCAGCGTCTACGATGCTGAAAAGGGCGCAAAGTCGCCTGTAGAACAAAAATACATTCGAGGGAGGACGGAATGCGCCAGACGTATTTGACATGCGTTGCATTGGTTATCGCCGCGATTGGCGCCAGTGCGCCCGCGAGCGACGCGAATGCGCAAGCTTCGGTAGAGAGCTTCTATAAAGGCAAGGACATTCGCGTGCTGATTGGCGCCGGCGTCGGCGGAACCTATGGCCTTTATGGACAGCTGGCGGCTCGCCATCTTGGCAAGCACATCCCCGGCCAACCGAATCTGGTGCTTCAGACGATGCCCGGCGCAGGCGGCAATGTTGCGCTAAATTATTCCTACAATGTGGCTCCCAAAGACGGCTCCCTGATTCATCTCATCCATTCGGACGTTCTTTTTGAAACGCTGCTGAATCCTGCGGTGAAGTTCAACGCAAAGGACTTCCTCTACATCGGACGCATCGCGGACGCCGATTCCATCACGCTTGCGACGCGCGCGTCCGGCGTAAAGTCGATTGAGGATGCAAGGGTGCGGGAAGTCACGCTCGGCGCGACCGGGATAACCAATGTTTTCGCGCTTTCCGCGTTGATGATGAACCGGACGGCAGGAACAAAGTTCAAGGTCATCGCCGGCTATAAAGGCGCCTCGGACGTCATGATCGCCATGGAGCGCGGAGAGCTTGATAGCAGCGGGATGTCGCTTGCCAACGCAATCACGCTGCATGGCGACAAATTGCGCAAAGGCGATCTTGTCCCTGTGTTTTCCATCGCCGCCAAGCGTCTCGCGGACTTCCCCGACACGCCCGCAATGACCGAGTTTGGGGCTGCTGCCGACAAAACACTCATGGAAATCTACGTTTCAACCAGTGAACTGGGGCGCCCGCTCGCATTTCCACCCGGCGTTCCCGCAGATCGGCTCGCAGCGCTGCGAATCGCCTTCACAAAAATGGTCGCCGATCCAGATTTCCTCGCGGAGACGAAGAAGGCCGATGTCCCGGTGGCCCCGATGAGCGGCGAGGACATGTTGGCTTACGTGACCAAAGTCATGTCGACGCCGGCGTCGCAGCTGGAATCTGCGCGTGCGCTGCACAAGCAATTGGTGCCCGGCAAATAATGCCCGAAAGCGTTACGGGCAAAGTTCATGGCCGCGCGAACACGTCCTCATGACCAATGAGGCAAGTCTGCGCGCTCATGCGGGCCGCAAGCCATGAATCAATGTCAGCGCTGTCCACCAGCCCTGTCTCGCGCACGGCGTTTGCCGCCCCCCGCGCCAGCTCGGCGAGGAGATCGCCATCGGCTGGCGTGATATTCCACGGCGAGCTTTCGCACTGCACGCCATAACCTTGTTGAGCGAAGGCGCGCGCCAAGGCGCCAGCCGCAGCAGGGCCAGCCGCCGGGCCAAAGCCCTTGTCGCTGCGCTGGTGGGCGTGGAACGCTGCGTTCATGGCTGCGTCCGCAGGATGTGCGGGCGACCAGCGCTCAAAGCCGTCATAAGTGAGCACGGTGTAGAGCGGCAATTTGCGCGCCGCCATGGCTTTTGCAAAAGCCTCGATCCAGTCTTCCGACACCAGATCAAAGAACGCCGCCGCCGTAACCAGATCGACGCCAATGTCGAGCGCATGCTCGACGTGGCGGGCAAGATCGGCTTGCAGGAAATTGACGCGCAAATGTTTGCCCGCCTTTTCCAGGACAAGCGTCTGCCCATCCGCGTTGCTGGACTCAGCCCATTGCGTCAACGCTTCCCGCGCGTGGGCTAGCAAAGCCGCGTCCCAATCGACCAGCGTCCAGTGCTGGTTTTGCGGCAGGCTTGGGGCGAGCCCGCGCAGGTTTGAGCCTGACCCGCAGCCCATATCGACGATGCGTAGCGGGTCGTTATGGGCAAACGCCTGCGCGACTTCAGCGCGCAGTTTTTCGCTGGTGGAGCCGTGATCGACCGGCTCGCGCAAGGCCAGCCATTCAGCCGAAAAGCTCATTTTGAATCTCCATCCGCAACAGCGCGCAGGGTGTGCGCAATGATGTTGGCCGCGTCGTTCCATGTCGGCAGGCGTAAGGCGGCGGCGCTGGCCGCGTTCGCAAGCTGCGCGCGCAAGGCGCTGTCGCTCAACGCCCGGCGCAAGGCTTGCCCCAAAGCGGGCGTATCGTTGGGCGCAACTTTGAGCCCCGCGCCGTCGGGCAAAGTGTCGGCGGCGGCGCCCCCCGTCGAGGCGATGATCGGCAGGCTGCGCGCCATCGCCTCCGTCAGCACCATGCCATAACCCTCATAGCGCGAGGACGACACGAACAGATCGGCGCGATGATAAAGTGCATTGAGTTCAGCGTCGGCGGCGCCGCCAAGCGCGATGCGCTCTTCAAGCCCCGCCGCCGCGATCTGCGCGCGCAAAGCCTCCACGCAAGCTGGCGCGCGGTCCAGCGCGCCGACAATGCGCAATCTCCAGGCAAAATCCTGCAAGCCAGCGAGCGCCTCCACCAAGAGATCATAGCCCTTGCGCGGCACGATGGAGCCGACCGCCAGAATGTTGAGGCTCTCCCCGCCGCCGCCAATAGCGCGCGGCGCGGGATCAGTTCCCGGCTCGGCGACGACGATATTGCCGGGCGCGACGGCAAATTGCGCGATCAAAGTGGCGCGCGTGGTCGCGCTCGTCACAATCACCTTTGCGGCGAGGCCCAGCGTCTTCGTCTCGTTGGCTATCAGGGCGTCGGCCTGCGATTTTGACAGGCCCGATTCCAGACCCAGCGGATGATGGCACAGGGCCACGATCTTGGCGCCCAAAGCGCCAGCGATCTCGACCGGCATCGCGCCCCACGCCAGCCCGTCGATCAGCAAGACATCATCGGGCGAGACCGCGCACAAAGCCTGCCGCGTGATCGCCAGATCCTCGGCGCCGGGCCTTGGGAACGAGCCCGGCAGCGTGAGCAGCCTTGCATCAATTCCATATTCGCCCAGCAAAGCCAGCACGCGCCGGTCATAGGCATAGCCGCCTGTGGGCGTGGCCAAATCGCCGGGAATGGCGAAGATCGCACGCACAGGCTGCTGGCTCACGCGACATCGCCTTCATACCAGGCGCGGGCGACATGAGATTCATGCAGATTGACGCGAATTTTGCAGATGCCCTCGCCGCCCGGCCCCAGCGCCCCGGTGCGGGCGGCGTTCGCCATGGCGTCGAAAATATATTTCGACAAATGCTCGGTCGTCGTCTGCTTGCCGGCAAATTGCGGCAAATCGTCGAGGTTCTGGTAGTTCAGCGGCCCAAGGCAGGCTTTGAGCGCATCATGAGCGCGGCCGATGTCCACCACCACGTAATCGCTGGTCAGCTCTTTGCGGAAAAACGCGACGTCGACCACGAAGGTCGCGCCATGCAGCTTCTGGGCGGGGCCAAACAGCTCCCCCTTGAAAGAATGCGCAATCATGATGTGGTCGCGCACTTCAACAGCGTACATGAGATGTCCTTCTGGTTTGTTTGCAGGTTTGGTTGTTTCGTTTGCTTAAATGACGTGCCGTTCAGGTTTCGGCAAGGGGGCTGAATCTCGACCGCGCGCGGTCCAGATGGTGGTTCGCACTGGACACATGGCGGGCAGGTCGCATAGCTGCACAATTGATTCCTGGATTGCCATGCAGCACGCGCCAAAAATAACCACGACGGACCTCTTGAAGCTCGCCGGGCTGGCGCTGGTTCTCGTCGATCATTACGGCCTGTTCTTTGCCGGCGAGCAGACATGGTGGCGCGTGTTTGGCCGGCCCGCCGCGCCGATCTTTTTCTTTCTGATCGGCTTTGCGCGCACAGGCGCCATTCCCGCCTCGTGGCTTGTTCTGGGCGCAATCCTCACCGGGCTCGACATTATCAGCGACGGCTGGGACGCCTCGCTCAACATCCTGTTCAGCTTTGCGCTGCTGCGGCTGGCTCTGCCGCGTGTGGAAACGCTGGTCGCGCACAGACGCTTTGGCCTGCCGCTGCTGGCTCTCCTGCTGGCCGCGCTGGCGCCGCTGTTCGGCAATGTGATTGAGTACGGATTGAGCGGCTGGCTGTGGGCGCTGCTGGGCCTGAGCGCCCGCCTTGCGATTGCGGGCGAGCCGGGAAGCGCGCTGGTGCGCAACATCGTGGCGCTGATCTGCGGCGGTTTTTATCTGTTCAGCGAAAGCCTGTTCTGGGAACTGGATTTTGCGCAAGTCTTCACGCTGGCGCTGCTGACCGGCGCGCTGGCTGCAACGCTTCTCGCCTTCCACCGCAAGGATTTGGAGTGGAGCCCACCCGCGCCGCTCGCCCGGGCGCTGAACTGTATCGGCCACCGCTCGCTGGAGATTTATGCGGGAAGCACGATCGCCATGCAGGTGGTGAGCTTGATGTTGGATACAGAGGGTGAAGAATAGGGCGCCATCTGGACCGCGCGCGGTCCAGATGGCGGTCCAAGCAGCCCCTCAATACCCCACCACAATCCCCAGCCCCTTGGCGCCCGGCGCAAAAATCTCTCCCATCGCATCCGGCATGTCCTCAAACGCCACTTCCCGATCTATCAGCGCGTCGAGCCTGTCGTCGCAGAGCAGGTCCATCGCTTTGGCCATGCGGCGGGCATAATCCCAGCGCGGGCGGCGGGAGGGGGAGATTTGTCCCACTTGCGTTGAGACGAGGCGCAGGCGGCGGGAATGGAAGGCGCCGCCCAGCGGGGCGGGCACGTCGCCGGCGCCGTACCAGCTCAGCTCCACCACGCTGGCCTCCAGACCGGCGGCATTGAGCGCCAGAGCAAGGCCGGGCGCGCTGGCGGATGCGTGAAACACAACGTCGAAATCATTGCGGCCCTGTGCGGCCCAATCGCTCGCGCAGATAAAGCGGGCGCCAAAGCTTTCCGCCAGAGCGCGGCGGCTTGGGTCGAGATCAACCACGCAAACGTCGGCGCCGGGCAGGCGGGCGCAAAGGTAGGCGGTGAGCAGGCCAAGCACCCCGGCGCCCACGATCAAAATCCGGTCTCCCGGCCCCGCGCCCGAATCCCACAAGGCGTTGAGCGCGGTTTCCATATTGGCCGACAGACTGGCGCGGCGCGGCGGCAGGGCTTGCGGGATCGGGCGCAGCATCGCAACATCGGCCACAAAGGCGCTCTGGTGCGGGTGCAGCGCAAAGACATGGCGCCCGAGCCAATCTTTTGGCCCCGCTTCAATGATCCCGACCGCGCAATAGCCGTATTTAACCGGATAAGGAAAAGCGCCCTCCTGCATAGGCGCGCGCATGGATTCATATTCGGATGGCGGAATGCGGCCCGTAAACACCAGACGCTCCGTGCCACGGCTTAACCCGCTGAACAGGGTTTTGACGCGCGCCTGCTCCGGCCCCAAAGCTGGCAGCGACGCCGGGCGGATTGCGGCCTCCTGCGGGCCGACGTACCAAAGCGCGCGGGCGAGTTTCTCATCGCCGGAGGCCCTTGGCCCGCTTGTGTTGGCGTGCGACATAGAAGCGCCTTTCGCAATGAGATTCCCACCCGCGCAGATCGCGCGACCATCAAGAGTTTCGCGTACATGATCCCCCAGCAAGACGCTACCCCGGCAGACGTTACCCCAGCTGGTCTTCAAAGCCGCGCTGACCTGTTCGCGCGCCGCCTGTTCGTGGCCGGGCTCAACATCGTCTCGTTTGGCGCCCTGCTGGTCTGGCTCGCCTCGATTTTGGGCGTCAGCGGCTGGAGCGCCATTGATGTGGCGATCTTCGTCTGCTTTGCCATCGCCGCGCCATGGAGCGTGCTTGGGGTCTGGAACGCGATCATCGGGGTGTGGCTGCTGCACAGGCCCGGCCTTGCGCAATCGGCCGCGCCTTTCGCTGCGGAAGATTTGCAGGCGCCCGTCACCGCCAAAACCGCCGTGCTGATGACGCTGCGCAATGAGGACCCTGCCCGCGCCTTCGCCCGCATTTCCGCCGTGCGCGAAAGCCTTGAGGCGACAGGCTTTGGCCAATCATTTGCTTACTTCGTGCTCAGCGACACCAGCGAGGACGAGGTGGCGCGCGCCGAAGAGCGGGCGTTTGCGCGCTGGACCCAACAGGCTGGCGCAAAAGGCCTGCATTATCGCCGCCGCACCAGTAATGAGGGCTACAAGGCCGGTAACGTGCGCGAGTTCTGCCAAAGCCATGGCGCCGAATTTGATTTCATGCTGCCGCTCGACGCTGACAGCCTGATGTCTGGCGATACGATTCTGCGCCTGACGCGGATCGCGCAGGCCCATCCCAAAATCGGCATTCTGCAAAGCCTTGTGGTGGGCGCGCCCAGCCGCTCGGCTTTTGCCCGCATCTTCCAGTTTGGTATGCGCCACGGTATGCGCCCCTACACAATGGGCAGCGCGTGGTGGACGGCTGATTGCGGGCCGTTCTGGGGCCATAACGCGCTGGTACGCATTGCCCCGTTCATGGCCCATTGCGATCTCCCGGTACTTCCGGGCGGGCCGCCGCTTGGCGGGCAGATCATGTCGCACGATCAGGTGGAAGCGACATTCATGCGGCGCGGCGGCTATGAAGTGCGCGTGCTGCCCGAAGAAGTCGGCTCGTATGAAGAAAACCCGCCGACGCTGCTCGAATTCACCCGCCGCGATTTGCGCTGGTGTCAGGGCAATATGCAGTACTTCCGCCTGCTCGCCACGCCCGGCCTGCAACCCATGAGCCGCTTCCAATTGGTATGGGCGATCTCGATGTTCATCGGCATTCCGGCCTGGACCGCGATCATTCTTTTGTCTGCGCTGAAGCCGCTTGACGGCGAGGACATGGCGCTGTTTCCGGCCGGCTCGGCGCTGGGGCTCTACGGCTTGTTCATGCTGATGTATCTGGCGCCAAAGCTGGCGGGCTTTCTGGATGTCGCGCTGACGCCCGGCGGCCTCAAGCGCTATGGCGGGGGCGCGCGGTTTGCGCTTGGTGCAACGGTCGAGATCATCTTCTCGCTGCTGATCGCGCCCTGCGTGACGCTGCGCACCAGCCTGTTCATGATCGGGCTGGTCTTTGGCCGCGCCGTAATCTGGAACGGCCAATCGCGCGACGCCCATGCGCTGTCCTGGGGCGTTGCGGCGCAAGGCTTGTGGCCGCAAACTTTGTTCGGGCTGGCGCTGATGGCGCTCGGGCTGGCGCTCTCGCCCTATTTGCTTTTGTGGTCGCTGCCATTGACGCTGGGCTATGTTTTGGCGATTCCCTTTGCGATCGTCACCGCCGATCCTGTTCTTGGCGAACGCCTCGCCAAAGCGGGCCTCTGCGCAATCCCCGAAGAAATCGAGACGCCCGCCATTATCGCCGCGCTCCATCCCAGCGCCCCCGCCATTGCCGCAACCGTGTCCCCTGAGGTCGCATGAAAAACTTTGCTTTTGCGTTGCTGATGAGCGCAATTTCCACGAGCGCGCTTGCGCAACCTGCGCAGCCAAACCTTCCCGCCCGCGCGATTGATCCCGACGAGATCGCGGTGGCGGTGACAAACCGCAGCGAGGCGGTTTTGTGCGCGGAGAAGGACAATATTCAGGTCGATTTTGCGGCCCTGAACGGCGGCGTCCCGCCCGCGACGTTTCGGGTGCAGGCCGTCCATCCCGCCTTCATCGGCGGCATCGGGATTGATCGCTATTTGCCCGACTTCACCGCCTGCGACATGAGCGGCGATCCGGTGGTGGCGACGTCCACGAAGAAGATCATTCGCCGCACGATTTTTGAGACGCCCGATCTGCAATTGGTGGCGTGGACCTATCCAACCTTCTGGCGCGGCGCCAACACGCCGGTTCGCGTGGTTGATAAAGAGATCAACAAGAACGAGGCGTTCAAAGAGATCCACCTGTTGCAGGTGTGGACCAATCATCGTGAGCGCGCCGAAGAAGTGCTGGTGGTCTATCCGCCCGATGGCTATTGGCGCGCCCGCCCGCTGCCCTTCGCCGACATGCGCTGGACGGCCTACGGCTCCTCGTTCCTGATCGGCCCGGTGGAAATGCAGCAGCGTCCTATCGTCGATCTCAAAGAAATCGTGTTCGACGCGCAGGCCCGCACGTTCAGGCTGGAGTTTGCGCGCGGCGGCGCGGCGGTGATGAAAATCAGCGCGCTTGATCCCGAACATATCGCGCTCGACGTGGCGCTTGAGGGCGCCGTTCCGCGCGACCTGCCGTTCGCCTCATTGCGCTCGATGTATATCACCGAATCCAATAACGACGCGGCGCGTATCGCGTGGAAGCCAAAGGCGCAACAGCGTTGGGGCGAGGCCTCGATCATGGATTTCAAAACAGCCGAGGCCAGCGAAATCTGGGCTGGTCGCACGAGCTTCTCGCGACATAATACGTCGGCGCCGGATATGATTTTTGGATCGTTCAAAGCCAAAAAGTGAGTCTTGTGTCGTGAGCCAGCAAGCCCCGCGCCTGCCGTTTGTTGACGCTGCGCGCGGGGCCGCGCTTGCGGCGATGGCGGTTTATCACCTCGTCTGGAATCTGGCGTTCTTTGGCCTTGTCGCGCCGGAGCTTGTTCAAAAGCCGCTATTTCTGGCTTTTGGGCATAGCGTCGCGATTGCGTTCCTCGCGTTGGTGGGGGTCAGTCTGGCGCTGGCGGCTCGCGACGGGCTGAAGCTCGCCGCGTTCTGGCGCCGGCTGGGATTTGTATTTGCCGCCGCTCTGCTGGTGACGCTCGTCACCTCTTGGATTTTTCCCGATTCGCATGTCGGCTTTGGCATCCTGCATTGCATCCTTGCGGCAAGTCTTTTGGGGCTGTTGTTTCTGGGCAGACCCTGGTCGCTGGCAGCGTTGACGGGAACCGCGATCATCATCGCGCCGTGGCTTATCGCCGGCGCCCATTTTGAGCTGATCCAGTACTGGTCCGGGCTTGGAGCGGTTGAACCGCGCAGCAATGACTGGCGGCCATTCTTTCCGTGGGCAGGCTTTACTTTGCTGGGCCTTGCTGGCGCGCAGGCGTTTCTTGCGCGCGGATTGCCGGAGCGCATGACAGGCTGGCGCGAGAGCGGCGCCATCTCGCGCATTCTGACGCTCGGCGGGCGTCATTCGCTGGCGTTCTATCTCGCCCACCAGCCGGTTCTGTTCGCGCTCGTGTTCATCGCGTCGCAAGTCATCGGCCCGCCGCCTGCTGATCGCGACCAGCCGATGTTTCATGCATCCTGCGTTGGCCAATGCGTGAAGGCGGGCGCAGGACGCGAGTTCTGCGAGAGCGCCTGCACCTGCGTGGTGCGCGAGGCCAACAAAGCTGGCCTGTGGGACAAGATGACCGGCGGGCGGATGAACGAGGCCGACCGTTCGCGCTATGATGGATTAACGCAGCAATGTTTGCGGGCGAGTCCGCCCAAGGCGCCGTGAATTTATTTTCGAGCTTCTTGATTGGAAGCCTTCGGCGCCAGCATCAAATCGGCCCGCACCAAAGCATCGAAAAGCTCCGGATCAACGCCCGCCTTCAACGCCTCTTCCCGCAAAGTCCTCCCGCTGGCGTGCGCGGCTTTGGCGATGTGCGCGGCTTTGTCGTAGCCGATCTCGGGCGCCAGCGCCGTCACCAGCATCAGCGAGCGCGAGACCAGTTCGGCGATGCGCGCCTCGTTGGGCTCAATCCCTTCAATGCAATTCTTGGAAAAACTCAGCGCGGAATCGGCGAGCAAGCCGATCGATTGCAGGACTGCGTCTGCGATCACCGGCTTGAACACGTTGAGCTGCAAATGCCCCTGCGAGGCGGCGAAGGTGACGGTCGCCTGATTGCCGAACACGCGCGCGCACACCATCGTCAGCGCCTCGGCCTGCGTCGGGTTGACCTTGCCTGGCATGATCGAGGAGCCGGGCTCGTTTTCCGGCAGGCTCAATTCCCCAAATCCGGAGCGCGGGCCGCTGCCCAGGAGGCGGATGTCGCTCGCGATCTTGAACAGCCCGCCCGCCAGCGCGCTTAAAGCGCCATGGAAAAACGCCAAAGAATCGTGGCATGCTAAAGCCTCGAACTTGTTTTGCGCGCTGGCAAACGGCAGCCCGGTGGCGCTCTTTATGGAATGGGCAAAGCGATCCGCAAAATCTGGATGCGCGTTCAGCCCCGTGCCCACCGCCGTGCCGCCCTGGGCCAGCGCGAACACATCCCCCAACGCCATGCGCACCCGCGCAGTCCCGAGCCGGACTTGCGCCGCCCAGCCGGAAAATTCCTGACCCAGCGAGATCGGCGTGGCGTCCTGCAAATGCGTGCGCCCGATCTTCACGATTGAGGCGAACGCCTGCGCCTTGCCCTCCAGCGCGCCCGCCAGCGCCTCCAGCGCGGGCAACAGGCGGCTCGTGGTCTCTAAAGCTGCAGCCACATGCATGGCGGTTGGAAAGCAATCGTTGGAGGATTGACCCAGATTGACGTGATCGATGGGATGCACAGGCGGCTTTGGTGCGCCCAGTTTATGACCAAGAATTTCGCTGGCGCGATTGGCGATCACCTCGTTGACGTTCATATTTGTCTGCGTGCCCGAACCCGTCTGCCAGACGACCAGTGGGAAATGATCGTCGAGCAGCCCACCCACCGCCTCGTCTGCGGCTGCGATGATCGTGTCCGCCAAATCAGGCGCCATCAGGCCAAGGTCGCGATTGGTCTGCGCCGCCACGCGCTTGACCAGCGCCAGCGCATGGACGAGCGCAAGCGGCATTGGCGTTGCGCCAATGGGGAAGTTTTCCAGAGAGCGTTGCGTCTGCGCGCCCCAATAACGATCGGCAGGCACATCGACGGGGCCAATTGAGTCTTTTTCGCGCCGCATCGGCGCCGACGGCTCGGATTGAAGCTGCACCACTGTCTCCCGTGTTAAGTCAAGAACTTGAGTATGGCGAGATTAGATTGTTTTCCGAATGGTTTCGAACATCAGCAAAAAATTTCATATCTGAGCGCTTTTTCGGGAACTTCCACCGCAGCTTGCGGTTGTCTCACTGACAAGGTTCAGCGACGGGGGGAGATGTCTCGCCGCGCCCTGGTCCTGGCGTTCGGCGGGCTTCTCAAGACCCAAAAAACGTCAGTGTGTTGTCGCGTCGAGCAAATGGATCTCTCATGGAAACCGACAAGCCAGTTCGTAAATCAACCCGGGGCTTTGCATCAATGGATCCGGAGAAACAGCGCCAGATCGCCCGCAAGGGCGGCACCAGCGTGCCCAAGTAGAAACGCAGCTTCTCACGCAATCGTTCGCTTGCCGCCGAAGCCGGGCGCAAAGGTGGCCAGAGCGTTCGCCCCGCCATGCGCAGCTTCTCTCGCGATCATGAGCTGGCCAGCGAGGCGGGACGCAAGGGCGGCCACGCCTCCCACGGGGGCCGCGAGCCAGACGGACGAGACGCCGAGAAATAGGCGCTCAATCCCCCAGCACATAAGCATGAACCGTGTCCGCTGGAGTCCCCTCCAGCGGGCCGGTTTTTGCGTTTGGACGCCAGATCGCAAAATCCTCGATCCGCAGCGCCAGCGCCAGATCGCGCGGCGTCACGCCGCCCGCGTCATGGCTCCACAGACCAACCTCCACCTTGCCCCACGAAATGGCGATATCAGGATGATGCCAGGCCTGTTCGGCCAGGTGGCCAATCGCGTTTGCGAGCATCATCGCGCTCTTGAAGCCGTTGACTTTGAAGGTGCGCCTGATCGCGTTTCCCTCATGGCGCCATTTGGGCAGATCGGCAGCCAGTTGCGCGGCGATGGCTGTTGCTTCAAGCGCTGTCGGCTGCATGATCAATCTCCTGATAATCCTGATTGACCCTAACCCGGCAAAGCCCGCAAGGCGATGATTGTCTGCGCAAGATCGTCGCGCAGAATCGCGACGCGGCAGTCGCCGTTTTGCGCCAGGTCCATCGCGCTGAGTTCGCGCCAGGCGAGGCAGCGGGCGAAAACGCGCGACGCGCCAAGATTGCCCGCCGCGCAGCGCATGCAAGAGCGCGCAGAAGGCGTAATCGTCGCGCGCCTTTGCGGCCAGCTCCAGCGCTTGCGGCAGCGCCTCGCACTCAATTGCAAATTGCTCCACCAGCTCAGCCACAAACGCGCGCCCGCCCAGGCGCTCCAGATCGACGAGAATGCGCATGTCCAGCAGCGGCGCCACCGGCTCGGGCGTACCCAAAAGCGTCTGCAAACATGCGTGCAGCGCATCGGTCGTCACCAGCTTGGGCAGCGCGGCGGTTATTCCAATCAAACGGCAACGCTCGGTTGACCAGTCGTCCTCGCCCGCTAGCACCACGATGACGCAATCGCGCCAATGGGCGCGGGCGATCTGGCATAAATCTTCAATCGGCCAAAGCGCGCCCGGCGCCTGATCGGCTTCAATCAACAACAGGTCGCAGCGTCCGTCCCGGATCAGGCTGACAGGATCATGGTCGCCCTCAATCGCGTCATAGCCAAGGGCGGTCAAAGCGCGCGCCAGCTTGAACCGGCGTACCATCGAGAAGGCGCACCAGCGCAGGCGCTTTCGTCAGAGGTCCCGGCGAGTATTTGAGATTGTTCGTGCTCATGCGGCGCCTTTTGTGCGCGTGCGGGCACCGCGCGCATGGCGCAGCAATTCGTCAAAATCATCGCCATCGCGCGGATGCAGCGCGATGCCCACCGCCGCATCTTGCGGGGCATCGCCAGCGCGCCTGCTTTGGGGCTCGCAAACAGCTTTCATTATGCGCTGTGCAAAATCATTTGCCTGTTCGGGACGTGTGACATTGGATTGCAGAACCACGATTTCGTCGCTGTCGAGCCGCGCCAGTCCATGCTCGTCGCGCACCCGGCCTGCAAGCTTGCGGGCCATAGCGCGCAATTCACGCTCCACTTGCGGACCAGGCTGCGACGCCCGTCCGCCCTTCAACCCAAGATCGACCAGATGCAGCGCAAACATCGCCTCTCCGGCACGTCCGCGTGCGATCAGACTATGGACCTGCTCGCGCAGAACCTTGCCATCGGCGAAGTTTGCGGAAGCGTTTGAGGCGATGGCGCGCAGCTGCCGGACTGCGTTGGACGTCGCCACATCCTGACAAGCTGTCTCGACTGAAGACGTGAGCACGCTGGTGACGTGACCGTCGCGCCCCTTCAGCGGCGTCTTGCGCGTGCGCAAAAACCGCAGCGCGCCAGCCTTGTCGGTTACCTGCTCGTCAAAATCGGGCAAGGCCTCCCCGGTATCGAACACACGCGCATCAAGGCAGGAATGAGCCAGCGCGCGCTCGGCGCCAAACAAAATAGCAGCCGGCCTGTCCACAACGTCTTCGGCGGGCAGACCCGCAAACTCCGTTTGCTGGGCGTTTACCAGCAAGATTGTTCCGTCGGGACGAATGGCGCTCACCAGAGCTGGCAGGCTGTCGATAACTTGCCCCAAACGCTCGCAGGCGTCGCGCAGATCACGTTCGCGCTCGCTCCGGGCGCTGGCGCTATTTTGCACAAGATGGGCGAGCTGCGCAGCGCGCTCGCTCAGCAAAACCTGGTGCTTGTGCAATTTGAGCAGATTGCGGGCGCGGGTGACAAATTCATAATGATCGACCGGAGAATGCAGAAAATCGGTCGCGTCCGCCTCAAGCGCGCGCAGGCGAAACAGACGTTCTTCGTAAACTGTGATCACGATGGCGGGAATATCTTCGGCGCCGGGAATTTGCCGGAAGCGCCGGATGAATTCCGCGCCGTCAAAATGAGGCATCCTGTAATCGGTGATGACGAGATCGGGCGTATTGGTCTCCAGCCATTCGAGCGCCTCACGCGGATCGCCGAACGCGCGCACGCTAACGTCGGCCTCGATGGAAGCCGCAAGTTTGGAAAAGACATTCCTGTTTGTAACCCGATCATCGATGATGACGATGAGCGACATATGACCCTCATCCGCCAGAATCGCCAGCGTTGGCGTGCGCGGCGCAATGTCCGGGCATGCGAAGGGTCGCTTATTTTAATTAAGCATTAGCTAGCAAAGCTGCTTTTCCGTAAAAAAGAAGAGCTTTCACGGTCGTCCTACGCTGACGTAACGGAAACCCTTGCGGGCCATTTCGGCGGGGCGATAAATGTTGCGCAGATCGACGACGACCGGCTCTGCCAGAGAGGCTTTCACGCGATCAAGATCAAGCGCGCGGAAGGCGTCCCATTCGGTCACGATCACCAGCGCATCGGCGCCCTCGATGCATGAATACGGCTCGTCGCAGAACGTCACGCCAGGCAGCAGCGGGCGCGCCTGCGCCATGCTTTCAGGATCGAACGCGCGCACGCTTGCGCCTAAAGATTGCAGCGCGGGAATGATGGCGAGCGAGGGCGCGTCGCGCATGTCGTCTGTGTTGGGCTTGAAGGCCAAACCTAAAACCGCAATCGTCTTGCCCGTCACCGAGCCGCCGCAGGCGTCGAGCACTTTGTCGGCCATGCGGCGCTTGCGCAATTCATTGGCGGCGGCCACCGTCTCGACGATGCGCACCGGCGAGCCCGCTTCCTGCGCCGTGCGCACCAGCGCCAGAGTGTCTTTTGGAAAGCACGAGCCGCCATAGCCGGGGCCTGCGTGCAGAAACTTTGAGCCAATGCGATTGTCGAGGCCAATGCCGCGCGCCACGTCCTGAACGTTGGCGCCAAGCTTTTCGCAAAGGTCCGCTATCTCGTTGATGAACGTGATCTTGGTGGCCAGGAACGCATTGGCTGCGTATTTCGTCAACTCGGACGTGCGCCGACCCGTAAACATGATCGGCGGCTGATTGAGATAGAGCGGGCGATACAGCTCCTGCATCACTTCGCGCGAGCGCTCGTCCTCGGCGCCCACGACAATGCGGTCCGGGCGTTTGAAGTCAGCGATGGCTGCGCCCTCGCGCAAAAATTCCGGGTTCGAGACGACTGAGAATTCCGCGTCCGGGCGCGCCTCGCGCATGATCGCCTCGACCTGGTCGCCGGTGCCCACCGGCACGGTCGATTTGGTGACAATGACGGTGTAGCCGCTGAGCGCCGCCGCAATCTCGCACGCTGCGCCATAGACATAGGACAGATCGGCATGGCCGTCGCCACGCCGCGAGGGCGTGCCCACCGCGATGAATACGGCGTCGGCGGAAGCCACGGCGGACGCCAGATCGGTGGTGAAGAACAGGCGGTTCTGGCGCACGTTCGATTCGACCATTTCCGGCAGGCCGGGCTCGAAGATGGGCGATTGTCCGCGCTTGAGCGCCTCGATGCGGGAAGCGTCACGGTCTACGCACGTCACCACATGACCAAAATCAGAGAAACAGGCGCCTGACACCAGGCCGACGTATCCTGAACCGATCATCGCTATGCGCATCTAAATTCCCTCGTGACGAGGCGACGCTTTAGCACTTAAGCGCACCTTTGTGAAACCCCGGCGACGCAGGGGCAGGGCGCGGGAAACTCGAACGGCCTTAAGGAAACACAAACCGGCGGCCAGAGCCGATTGCTGCACAGAGCATAGAAATGGGCGGACAACTGAAAGTCGCCCGCCCCAGTAGCCTGCTCTTGCGAGCGTGGTCGTCAGGACTTTTTCAGCCCCCTACGTAATTTCCATACTTGATGAGATTCGCCTTCTGCGCCTCGTTGCGCGGCGGCAGCTTGAAGATCTTGTGCGCCGTGCCGCCCAAAATGTTGTGCCGGGCTTTGTCGGTCAGGAACGGCAGATCGTAGATCGTGGAGGGCAGGTCGAAATCCCAATGGGGATAATCAGAGGCGTAAAGGAGCTGCGTTTCCGCGTTGATCATGCGGAACGTCGTCTGCAGCGCGTCCATGTCCTGAATTTCCATCGGCTGCGAAGAATAGAACATGTCGCGCATATAGTCGGACGGCTTCTTCTTCAGAACCGGGCATTCCGACGGGCGCAGCATGTATTCATGATCGAGGCGCTGCATCAGGAACGGGATCCAGGCAAGGCCCGACTCAATCCACAACACGGGGAGTTTGGGGAAGCGTTCGCCCATGCCGTTCACGACCCAGTTCGTGCAATGCAGGATGTTGAACCACGAGAAGCCTAGCGCGTGGGCCGAAAGGAAGCGGTTGCAGCTCTGGAACGTGTTGGAGCCCCAGTTCGGGCCCGAATGAAAGGCGACGGCGAGGCCACGCTCTTCAATGGCGCGATAAACCTTCATGTAGGCGTTGTCGCTGACCTGCATCTTTTCGCGCACGGAGGTTATCATAAACCCGCCGACGCCCTTGCGGTCGCCGAAGGTCTCGACCATGCGCAGGGAGCCTTCCGGATCGCTGAAGGGAAGGCAGAGCATGGTGTACATGCGTCCGTTGCAATCGGGCAGCGCCTTTTCAGTCACCCAGCGCGCGTAGGCCCAGCACAATTCGAACTCCATCTCCTTCTGGGGATGCAGGCCGATGTTGAGCATGCCGGTGGGAAACAGGCAGGAATAATCCACGCCCATCGCGTTCATCCAGCGGTCGCCCAATTGGGCGTCGCGCTGGCGGCTCGGATCAGTTTTCTCGCTGGTGCGCAGGGGATAGCGCGTTACGCGTCCGCCCATGTCCTGGTAGCCGAAGCCCGACGGCATGACGTTTCCGCGACCGCCCTTGGCGCGCGCCGCCAGCGCCAGCTGCTTGAGAACCTCATTCTCCATGAAGGGGAGAATTTCAGCGAAATTCTCGTTCTCGTAATGGTGCGCGTCGGTGTCGACGATCAGCACGTCGTCGAACTTGCGATCCTTCACCTGTTTGGCGGCGTGCGCCAGCAGTTTGGACGTGTTGAGTTCTTCCACCGTGACGCGGCGACCGCGATCAGCAATGAGGTCCATGGAATTCCCCTTCCCTTATCGGTTTGTTGGATGATTGGGCATGTCAGCCGCTGCTCCAGCTCTGCCACATGCCAAGTTCAAAGACCTGAAGATCGACGGCTTTCAGAAGCGCGCCGCACATCACCATCACGTCGGTGGCGGCCACTGTCGCCGCGCGCTGGCCCAGAATGTTGAAACGCTCCCCTGCTTCCGCATTCGCTGCATAGAGCTTGCAAAGAGCTGCAACCAGCGCCTGCTGGGCGTGCGGCTGAACCTTGCCTAGATCGCCAGAATCAATAGCTTTCTCGATCAGGGCTGCCAGGGCCAGAGCGGTTTTGGACTCCGGCGTATCCACAACTTTAACCGGCGCGGGAATGCGGCGCAGCACCTCGACTTTGGGGGCCGGCTTTGGCGGCTCGGCGGCGAACGGGCTGCCCTTCTTTTTGACGAGCGAGCGCGAGGCCGCGCTATTGGGTTTCACGCCCGCGGCAAGAGCCTTCAGGAAGGCGGCTTTCTGGGCGGGCGTCGGCGAGGTATCATCGGAAACAGCCGCTTTTGCGGGCTTTTTCGCCGAAGGTTTTGAAGCAACGGTTTTGCCGACGGCTGGCTTGGCGCCGACCGTTTTACCTTTGACGGGAGCCCTGGAAAGCGCCTTAGGCGACGACATAAACCTCGTCCCCCTTGCGAACAACATCGTACTTGCGCAGCTTGACGCGCGGATCGGCTATATGGGCGCCGGTCTTCATGTCGTATTCGTAGCCATGCCACGGGCAGACGAAATTCATGTCAGTCTCGTGGAAGTGCAGGCCCATCGAGGTCTTGTCCTCGCGCAGCGGCTCGATCACGCGCGCAATCGTCAGGCCCTCGCAGGCGGGACCGCCCTGATGCAAGCAGAAATTGCTATAGGCGTAAAATTCGCCAGCGTGACGAAACACCCCGATCTCGTCCTCGCCAATCCGGATGATCTGGCGCTCGCCGTCCTTGAATTCAGACGCCTTGCCGACAAATTGCTCAGTCATGGCGCACCCTCTCGCATGTTTCATTGAACTGTTGAATTGGATGATGGGCCGGTCCGGCACTATTGTCCAAAGCTTTTTTTTTAGGGCTGAGCAAAGAAAAAGTTTGGTTCTCGGCTGACTTGAAGCATTCAAAGGTGCGGGCTGGAAGCCCACGGTCCATAGAAAGCGCTCCTTGGACTGCGGGCTTCCAGTCCGCATGCGGACCAAAGGTCCGCCCTCAACTCGCCCTCACCGCAACAAGCGCGCGTAAGGCTGCATGCCCGCGCACAAATCATCGACCGTACGGTCCAGAAAGGCGTCAATCTCGGGCTGCGAGACGAAAGCCTCGCGTTCTTGCGGGCGCACCACATAGAGCGTTCGCGTCAGCGTGGGGCGGTCGATGCGGCGGGCGACCAATTGGCCGCTGCGCAATTCCGGCGCTGCAAGGCTGAACGGCATGATGCTGGCGGCCTCGCCGCGCACGATCATCGCCCGCATCGAGGTCACCGAATGAACCTCGAATGCAAGCCGCAGGCTCAGCGACAGCCGGCGCGCCTCCTGCTCCACAATCCGGCGGATCACGCCGCGCGCGCCTGCGATCACGAGATCAAACTGCAGCGCCTCGGCAAGGCTGACGCTCTTTGAGGCAGGCGCCTTGTCGGGTGCCGTCACCAGCAGCAAATCCTCCTCCAGCACCGCCCGGCGATCCAGTCCCGGCGCATCCTCGATATTGTAGAGCCAGGCCACGTTGACCTGCCCGCGACCCAGCGCCTCGAGCAGCACGGGGGTTCTCTCCTCGATCAGGCTGGTGGAGACGTTGGGCATGTCGGTGCGCGCGCTCGTCATCAGGTCCGATCCCAGCATCAGGACGATGCTGGGTGGCACGCCAAGCGCCAGATGGTCGCGGTCCCGCTGGCCAAGGGCGCGCACGTCGATGCGGGCGCGGTCAACGTCGGTCAGGATCGCGCGGGCGCGCTCGTGCAGCAGGCGTCCGGCCTGCGTCGGCGTCACGCCGCGCGAGTGGCGCAACAGCAGCGGCAGGCCAAGCTCTTCCTCCAACAGCCGGATTTGCGCTCCAAGGGCGGGCTGCGCCAACCCAAGCCGCTGCGCGGCCGCCGTCATGCTGCCAGCGTCCACGACTTTGAGAAAATAGGAGAGTTGGCGAAGATTGATCGGCTTGGCTCCCTAGAGCACCGGTGTGCTGTGTGTGTGGGAATGGCCATGCTCGCCATGGCTGTGGTGCTCGACGTCAACGCGGATCGGCACCAGATTGATCTGGCCAAAGCGCACGCCGCGCTCGGCGATCACGGTTTCGGCCAGCTTGCGCACCGCCGCCATCTCGCCCTTCAGCAGTGTAATCTCCATGCAATGGCGGTGATCGAGCCGCGTGCGCATCGACGAGATGGTGAGATCGTGATGCTCATGCTGGGCGCGGTCGAGCCGCAGCGCCAGATCGCGGCCATCGTAATCGTAGACGTAGGATACGGCTGCCACGCAATGTTTGGTTTGCGGCGCCTCTTGCGAGCGGATGAGCGAATCGCGAACCAGATCGCGGATCGCTTCTGACCGGTTGCTGTAGCCGCGCGCCAGCATGAAATCGTCGATGGCCTGCGCAATATTGTCGTCAAGGCTGATGGTGAGGCGCTGCATGATGCCCTCCGGAGCGCTTTGCGCTGGTTACGTGCCCTCATTATCAGGCGCTGGCCAGACGCACAAAGGGCGGCGCTGGCGGCGCCGCCCTTTGCAATAACATGACTGCCTGTTTTCAGGTGTTGCGGGCGCCTGTCGAGCCGGCGCTGCGCTCGGCGCCGGGGGGCACATGCGCATCGATCAGGCAGATTCCACCGGCGTTGAGCACTTCGACGCCCTTCTTCAGCGCCGCCTCCAGCTCTTCCAGCGTTTTCACCGGACCAATGCCCACCGCCCCTTGCGATTCTGCAAACCTTGCGATGTCGATGGCCGGTCCGTCCATCGCCTGGCCTATCCAGCGATTCTCCACCCGGCGGTCGCGTTTGCGCGCGATGTTTTCCTGATGCAGCTCGTCGTTGAAATAGGACTGGTTGTTGTTGATGATGACCAGTAATGGAATCTTGTGCTTGGCGGCGGTCCACAAAGCGTTGCCGCCCATCATGAAATCGCCGTCGCCCATGATTGAAACCGTCTGGCGGCCCATGTCCGCGCACGCCAGCGCCACGCCAATCGAGATCGACGGGCCAGACCCGATGCCGCCGCCGCCGTCCTTGCCCATATAGGCGAGCGGCGAGCGGAATGGCCACAGATCACACGGAAACTGGCGCGCGACCGAGGCCAGCGTGACGTTGTCGGGGTTCGTGAACTGCTTGCGCAGCAGCACCGCGATGTCCTGCATGCGAATGCGGGCGGGATCGGTCGAGGGCGTGAACGTCTTGCGCACGGCTTGGCGCCACGGCGCTTTTTTGGCCCCGGAGCCCAGCGCCTCAAGCAGGTCGGTTACGACGCTTTCGGCGCCTGCCGAGATCAACAGGTCGGCGGGCGCCTGAATCTGGTAGACCATGTGGGCGCCGTTATGGAGATGGTGATCCATCGTGACGTTGATGATCTTGCCGTTCATGCTGACGCCGCCCTTGGGCGGGCACAGCGCACCGCCAAGGTCGATCCATTCCAGCGCCAGCACCAGATCGGCCTCGCTTATGAGATCGTGCTGGGCTTTGCCGGGCTGGTTGAAGGGCTCGATGACGTGGGCGGGATGATCGCTCGGGAACACCGAGCCGTTCTTGAGATCGCTCATCACGCAGGCTCCGAGCGTCTCGGCCAGCTTGACGCGATTATCCCAGGCCGCTTGTGAGCGCGTACCGCGACCAAACAGGATCAGCGGACGCTTGGCGGCTTTGAGCATGTCCACCGCTTTGGCGATGTCGGCGGCTTGCGCGCGCGGCGAGGCCGGCGGCTGGAAGCGGGCCATGTCGGGAAACTCAGGTATTTTGTCGAGCTTTTGTTCGCCAAGGCCAGCGTCGAGCACGATGTAGACCGGAGCCTGCGGCTCAGTGCGGGTCGCTATATTGGCGCGCGTCATCGCGTCCACGATGGCGGGGGCGGACGTGGGCTGATTGTCGAACTTGATCATCTCGCGAACCATCGACGCCTGATCGGTCGAGGTGTGAATCCAGTCGATCCAGGGGCGACGCTGATTGGAATCCATCGGGCCGGTAGCGCCCATCAGGAACAGCGGCTTGCGGTCGCAATAGGCGTTGAAGATCGCCATGTGGGCGTGCATCAGTCCGACGTTGGAATGAACGATGGCCGCCATCGGCTCATCCGTGGCTTTCGCATAGCCGTGCGCAATGCCCACTGCATGGTCTTCATGCAGGCACAGCAACATGCCCGGATCGGAATTGCCCAGATGGTTGACGATGGAATCGTGCAGGCCGCGATAGCTGGCGCCGGGGTTGAGGCTCACATATTTAAACCCGAACCGGCGCAACATCTGCGCCGCCACGTCCGAGCCCCACGCCACTTTAAGGTCAGGCGCGCCTTCTGGTTTGTCGATATACATGTTCGTTTCCCCGGGTTTATTGATGAGCGCGGATGGCCAAAGCCAAACAGGCGCCTGACGCTGGTTGCGGGCGGTCTTTACGACGCTCTGCATCAGCGATCATGAAGCCTGAAATCCTCCCTCAGTCAGCCTTGCTCTTGATGAGGCGCAGCTGGCCGAAATGAGCGGCGACTATGGCGGGAGGGGAAAGGGATGGCAAGATGGGAGCGCAGTTGGCGCGGCAAAGCCATCCCCGCAATGTCCCAGACGCGTCATGGCCGGGCTTGTCCCGGCCACCCACGCCGTCCCGAGCCTCGCTGCCTGCCTGCAAAAGATAAGGCTTGCGCCGTTTCGTAGATGGACGGGACAGGCCCGTCCATGACGGCGGAGAGATGGGCGCTTTAATCTTCTCGCTACGCGCTTTGCTCGAACATGATCCTGCGAGTCAAAACGGCAGGTTGAACACCCGGCTTGGTACAAGCTCGCCACCTTCAACAGGGCCGAACGCAACCGGCACGCCGCCGCAGGCGGCATAGGCGAAACCCTCAATCGGAGCATCGCGCCCGCGCAGCAGCAGCGATTGTCCGCGTCGCAGGCGCGCGGCGCCGTCGCGATCCACAACGATGCAGGTGACTTCAGACAGGCCAGCCTCGACGCTCAAGAGCTCGTCAAAAGGCTGCGCGCCTTCAGCCTCCAGTTCGGCCAGCGTGACGGAATCTTCTTCAGTGAACGGGCCGACGCGGGTGCGGCGCAGCGCAACCACATGGCCAAAACAGCCAAGCAGGCGCCCCAGATCGCGCGCAATCGCACGCACATAAGTGCCCTTGCCGCACTGGGCTTCCAGCACCGCCTCGTTCTCGTCGGTGCGCACAAGATCGAGCGCGTGGATGGTGACGGGGCGGGGAGCCAGGTTCACCTCCTCGCCGTCGCGCGCCAGATCGTAGGCGCGCTCGCCATTGATTTTGATCGCGGAATAGGCGGGCGGCGTCTGCATGATCGTGCCGATGAAGCGCGGCAGGAGATCGGCAATCTGGTCAGGCGCGGGACGCTCATCGCTGGTGCGCGTGATCGCGCCTTCCGAATCGTCGCTGTCGGTCTCGGCGCCCCAGCGCACAGTAAATCGATAGGCCTTCTCGCCGTCCTGTACGAACGGCACGGTCTTGGTCGCCTCGCCGAAGGCCACCGGCAGAATGCCCGACGCCAAAGGATCGAGCGTGCCGGCGTGGCCTGCCTTTTTGGCGTTGAAAATGCGCTTGAGACGGGAGACGGCGTGTGTCGAGGTGACGCCGACGGGCTTGTCGAGGATCAACCAGCCGTTGATCTCGATGCGTTTGGAACGGGGCGCACTCATGCCTTGTCGTCGTCCTCTCGCAGATCCTCTTGCAGGCCTTCTTGCTGTTCCTCTTGGTCGCCGTCAAAGCGACGCGGCGGAAGGTCTCGCTTCACCTGCGGCATGTTCAGCAATTGGTCGATGGCGTCTGCGTTGTCGAACGAATCATCGATGCGAAAGCGCACGTCGGGCGAAAACTTCGTGTTGATCCTCCGCGCCACTTCCCCGCGCAGGTATTTGGCGTGCGTGCTGAGCGCAGCTATCACCTTGTCGCGATCGCCGCCGCCCAGCGGCATGACGTAGATGGTGGCGAGCTTGAGATCGGGGCTCATGCGCACGCGCGGCACCGTCACCACGTGCTGGTCGAGCACCGGATCGTTGAGGGCTCCACGGGAGAGTAATTCCGACATAGCGTGGCGAACCAGCTCGGCGATGCGCAACATGCGATGGGAGGGATCGCCGCCCTTTTGATGATTTCTGGACATGATCGGCTCCGGCGCGCGCGGACATCGCCGCGCGCAGGCCATTGTTCAAAACAGGATAATCAATTCTTGATGTGACACGTCGCTCCGGGTGAAGCGCTCAAAGCGAGCGCTTCACTTCCTCAACGCGATAGCACTCGATGACGTCGCCGGCGCGCATGTCCTGGTAAGCCTCGAACGCCATGCCGCATTCCTGGCCGGCCAGCACTTCCTTGACTTCGTCCTTGAAGCGCTTGAGCGTTGACAGCTTGCCTTCGTGAACGACGACGTTGTCGCGGATGAGGCGCACGCTGGCGCCGCGTTCGACCTTGCCGTCGGTGACCCGGCAACCGGCGACCTTGCCGACCTTGGTGATGTTGAACACCTCCATGATCGAGGCGTTGCCCAGCATGTCTTCGCGATAGCTGGGAGCCAGCAGGCCCGACATTGCGCCCTTCACGTCATCCACAAGGTTGTAGATGATGTTGTAATAGCGGATCTCGATGCCTGTGCGATCCGACAATTCGCGCGCTTCCTTGTGCGCGCGAACGTTGAAGCCGATCACGGCTGCGTTGGAGGCTTCCGCGAGCGTGATGTCGCTTTCGGTGATGCCGCCGACGCCCGCGTGAATGACGCGCGCGATGACTTCATCGGTGCCCAGCTTCTCAAGCGCGGAGATGATCGCCTCAACTGAGCCCTGCACGTCGCCCTTGATGACGAGCGGGAATTCCTTGCGGCCCGCGCTCTTCAACTGGCTCATCATATCAGCGAGCGAGCGACCCGCGCCGGCGCCGCGCGCCGCCGCCTGATCGCGCTTCTGGCGCTCGCGATATTGGGTGACTTCGCGGGCGCGGGCTTCCGATTCGACAACCGCCACGCGGTCGCCAGCTTCTGGCGCGCCGGAGAAGCCCAGCACTTCGACCGGGAACGAGGGACCGGCGGTGGTGACGACCTTGCCCTGATCGTCGAGCAGGGCGCGCACGCGACCAGATTGCGAACCGGCGACGATGATGTCGCCTATTTTCATCGTGCCGCGCTGCACGAGCACGGTGGCGACCGGCCCGCGTCCCTTGTCGAGGCGGGCTTCGATCACGGTGCCTTCGGCGGGCCGGTTGGGATTTGACGACAGGTCGAGCAGTTCGGCCTGAAGCGCAATGGCTTCCAGCAATTTGTCGAGATTGATCTGCTTGAGCGCGGACACTTCGACTTCGAGCGTGTCGCCGCCCATGGTTTCGACCTGCACTTCATATTGCAGCAACTCGGCGCGGACCCGCTCGGGCTTGGCGTCGGGCTTGTCGATCTTGTTGATAGCCACGATCATCGGCACTTTGGCGGCGCGCGCATGGGCGATGGCCTCAATCGTCTGCGGCATGACGCCGTCGTCGGCGGCCACCACAAGAACTACGATGTCCGTGACCTTGGCGCCGCGGGCGCGCATCGCGGTGAAGGCCGCGTGGCCTGGCGTGTCGATGAAGGTGATTGGATTGCCGCCAGGCGAGGTCACCTGATAGGCGCCGATGTGCTGGGTGATGCCTCCCGCTTCGCCGGAGACAACGTTGGCCTTGCGGATGGCGTCGAGCAGCGAGGTCTTGCCGTGGTCGACGTGGCCCATAATGGTCACGACGGCCGGACGCGGATGCATCTCGTCGCCCGCTTCGACGATGTCGAACAGGCCTTCTTCCACGTCCGATTCGGCGACGCGCTTGACGGTGTGGCCGAGTTCTTCGGCGATCAGCTGCGCGGTGTCGGCGTCGATCACGTCGGTGATCTTGTGCATGGCGCCCTGACGCATCAACATCTTGATGACGTCGACGGCGCGCTCGGACATGCGGTTGGCGAGCTCCTGGATCGTGATCGTCTCAGGCAACACGACTTCGCGGGCGAGCTTTTCCTTGGGCTGGCTGGCGCCGCCCTTCAGACGCTGGACGCGGCGACGGAACGCAGCGACGGAGCGGGTGCGCTCCTCCTGTTCCGTAGTGGCGGCTGTCACCGTGAGGCGACCGCGATTCTTGGCGTCCACCGCGCCGCGCGCCGGACGGGCCGGCGGCATGATGACTTTGGTCGGCAGGCCGGGGCGACGGATGATGCGCTTGGCCTCTTCCTCCTCGGCCGGCGTTTGCGGACGGGCGCCGGCGGGACGGGCTGCAGCCGGAGCAGGCGCAGGGGCCGTGCGCGGAGCGGGCGCAGGCGCAGGGCCGGCATCGTCGCCGAGGCGGCGCTTGGCTTCGTCTTCGGACTTGCGACGGGTGTCGGTTTCCTGCTGACGGCGGGCCTCTTCCTCACGCTTGCGCGCTTCGGCGGCCTCGCGCTCAACCCGTTCCTCGGCTTCGCGAATTGCGCGGGCTTTGGCGTCGATTTCGGCCTGACGGCGCTCTTCTTCCTCGCGCGAACGGGCGCCGATGAGGGCGCGGGCGCGGGCCTCGCGCTCTTCTTCGGTGAGCGTGCGTAGGACAACTCCGGCTCCGGTCGTGGAGCGTGGTGCGCCGCTGGAGGTAACGCCAGAGGCCTGCGGGCGCGATGCGCGACCCGACGGCGTTTGTGCGGGCGCGGCCGGAGCGACCGGCTTGGGATCGGGAGCTGGCGGCGGAGGCGCGTCGGTGCGCGCAGCGGGCGCCTCGCCAATGGCGCGCCGCTTCACCTTCTCAACCACGACCGCTTTGGTGCGACCGTGGGAGAAGCTCTGCCGCACAATGCCAGCGTCAACCGGACGCTTGAGTGTGAGCGTCTTGGCGGGAGCTACGGTCAGCGTCTTTTCGCCTGAATCCTTCGTATCGTTCATCCGTCCAGTTTCCCGGGGCAAAGCCCCCGTTCTTTCAAAATATCGGAGCCGGAGATTACCGCCGGGTCCCTATTCCAGTCTGTCTTCTTGTCGTGCGGCAGCGCTTTCTTCCAAAACAATGGTCTTGCAAGCGCCGTCGAATTCTTCGTCACGAGCGCCGCCGGAAACGTCGCCGACAATACCGTCAGGAACGTCGCCTTCCGGGGCCGCCGCCGCCAGTCCTCCCGCCCTGTAGCGGGCGAGCCTGCGGCATCGCGCCAGAAAAGCTTCGCTGGCCGCTCCTTTTCTGAGCGCAGCATGTATCACATTTGCCCGCCCCAATGCCAAATCCAATTGGCTTGAGTCGAACATTTCGATTCGCGGCGTCAAAGCCGCCTCTTCCGGCCAGCGCCGCATAAGGGCGTTGGCGATCTTTCTGGCCCCGTCGCGACTGCCGTCGCTGGCCTCGATGAGCGCGGCCGGCGCCTTTTCGGCGATTTCGGCCTCGACCTTGAACGCGCCCGCGAACGCCTGTCCGGCCTTGTTGGCCATCGCCAGGCTTTGCAGCGCGTCTTTCAACAGCAGCGCCTCGACCAGCTCCGGCAAATCCGCCGGCGCGTTCACGGGCGCCTTGAAGCCGCGCGTAAACGCCTTGCGGCGCAAAGCCTCGGCCACAGCATCGCGGCTCGTCTGAACCCATACGCCACGACCGGGCAGCTTGCGCCGCAGGTCTGGCGTCACGATTCCTTCAGGCGACAGCACGAAACGCAGCAGGTCGTCGGGGGCGAGCTTTGCACGGGTGACGACACAGGTTCGCACCGATCCCGTCTCTCCCTCGTCGTCCCCATCCTGCATCAGCTTGCGAGCTTGCGCCATTGCGCGGCTCGCCTTGCTCGCGCCCATTGCGTTCTCCGCCTCTGCGCCTCAGGCCTCTTCACCCTCGGCTTCGTTCTTTTCAGGCGCCGCCTCGATCCAGCCAGCGTGAACGCGCGCGGCCATAATCATCGCCTCGGCATCGTCGCGGCTGATCTCCATGCCGTCGAGATAGCCCGCATGCTTCACGTTCTCGCCGTCCTTGCGCTCGGTCCAGCCCACCAGATCGTCGGTGGCGCAGCCAGCCAGATCCTCGATGGTCTTGACGTCGTTCTCGCCGAACTTCACCAGCATCGCGCTGGTGACGCCGTTAATCTGCTTCAATTCGTCGGATACGCCCAGTTCCAGACGGCGGGCGTCGAGTTCGCCTTCGAGGCGCGCCAGATGGTCGCGGGCGCGGTTTTGAATCTCTTCCGCCGTCTCGTCGTCAAAGCCTTCAATGGCCGCCAGCTCGGGCAATTCCACGAACGCCAGCTCCTCGACAGAGCGGAAGCCTTCGGCCGCCAGCAATTGGCCCACCACTTCGTCCACGTCCAGTGCGGCCATGAAGGCGGTGGTGCGTTCAGCGAACTCTTTCTGGCGACGATCTGATTCTTCGGCCTCGGTCAGAATGTCGATGTCCCAGCCGGTGAGCTGGGAGGCGAGTCGAACGTTCTGGCCGCGACGACCGATCGCAAGCGATAACTGGTCATCGGGGACGACAACTTCAATACGCGAAGAATCTTCGTCGAGCACGACCTTCACGACTTCAGCAGGCTGAAGCGCGTTGACGATGAAGGTGGCGGCGTCCGCCGACCACGGAATGATATCGACTTTTTCGCCCTGCAATTCGTTGACGACCGCCTGCACGCGCGAGCCGCGCATGCCCACGCAGGCGCCCACGGGGTCAATCGAACTGTCGCGCGAGGTCACGGCGATCTTGGCGCGCGAGCCCGGATCGCGAGACACTGATTTGACCTCGATAATGCCGTCATAGATTTCCGGCACTTCCTGCGTAAACAATTTCGCCATGAATTGCGGATGCGTGCGCGACATGAAAATCTGCGGGCCGCGCGGCTCGCGGCGCACGTCATAAACGTAGGCGCGCACGCGGTCGCCGGGCCGGAACATTTCGCGCGGGATCAGCTCGTCGCGGCGGATAATCGCCTCGCCGCGTCCCAGATCGATAATGACGTTGCCGTATTCAACGCGCTTGACCAGACCGTTGACGATCTCGCCGATGCGGTCCTTGTATTCCTGATATTGGCGGTCGCGCTCGGCGTCGCGCACTTTTTGCACGATCACCTGCTTGGCCGCCTGCGCCGCGATGCGGCCAAACTCGAACGGGGGCAGGGTCTCGGCGATCCAGTCGCCGACCTGCGCCGCCGGGTTCTTCTTGTGCGCGTCGATCAGATTGATCTGCGTGGCGTCGTTCTCAACCAGATCGACCACCTGCAACAGGCGCGAGAACCTGATCTCGCCCGTCTTCGGGTTGATCTCGGCGCGCACTTCCGTCTCCTGCCCATAGCGGGAGCGGGCGGCTTTCTGCATGGAATCTTCCATGAACGAGAGCACGCTTTCGCGCGAGATCGATTTCTCGCGGGCGACGGCGTCGGCGATCTGCAACAGTTCCAGTCGGTTGGCGCTAACGGCCATGGTCTGGTCCTCCTTGGGACTTTTTCAAAACTATTTCGAGCGACGGGCGCCCGGTTGAACGGGAACGGCTTTGCGTTTGGCGGCGAAACGCCCCGGCCCGCGACGCGGCGCCTCGGCGTCTTCAGGAGCCTCGCCTTCGGGAGCCTCGGACTCTTCCAGCGCAGCCTTGCCAGCGCGCAGGGATTCGCGAATCAGCGCCTCGGTCAGCACGAGGTGGGCTTCGCCAAGATCGGCCAGCGGCAGCACGACGTCGCTTTCCTCATTGGCGGGCGCGTCCATCCGGCGCAATTTCAGCGCCGCCTTCTGGCCATCGCCCTCAACGCCTTCAATCCAGCCGCGAAAACGCTTGCGGTTATAATGCAGGCTTAGCATCTCGATACGTGCCTCGTGGCCGATGGCCCGCAGAAAATCGGTGGTGCGCACCAGCGGGCGATCAATGCCCGGCGACGACATTTCCAGCCGGTAGGCAACGCCCGGCATCGGATCTTCGAGATCGAGAATCGGACCAATCCCGACGCTCGCCTTCTCGCAATCGTCGACCGTCATCGTCCCGTCGGGCCGCTCGGCCATGATCTGGACGATGGGGCCCTGATTGGTCGAAATTTTCACCCGCACCAGCCGAAAGCCAAAATCGCCCAGCACAGGCGCAATCAGCCGCGCCACGCGGGCGGCGGGGCCGGTCTCGATCACAAAGCGCGGCTCATCCAGAGTCCCGACGATTTCGGGAGCCTCATCAGGAGTCTGCTCTTGTTCGTGTGTGCGTTCGTCGGCCAAGCCCGATTTTCCCCAGACGCCAAGAAACAAAAAAGAGCGGGTCCCGGTCCGGAACCCACCCTCCATAATGACCACAATCAGGCGGCCTATATGAGAAACTGATAAGGGCTTATACCGCAGACAAGGGGGCGGCGGCAAGCGCGGATTATGGGGGCGTATTTGGACCGCGCGCATTCTTGTCCGGGCTCCGCGTCATCCCGGCGAAGGCCGGGACCCACGACAAGCCGCACGCTCGAACCCTGCCGTGGATGGTGGCCGCCGCCGCCATGACGCAGCTGGAACATGGCGGATCACAAGAGGCGTCCCTTTGGACCGCAGGCTTCCAGCCCGCATTTTTTACAATCGACCAAAGCAAGACGCGGGTTGGAAGCCCGCGGTCCATAGATAAGCCCATGCCTTTCAACCTATTGCATCATCTCCACAATCTCGATCGTCTCCAGGCTCACGCGGGCGACGCGCGCACTTTGTGGTCGCTAAACCGGGAGGTGTTGAACTTCTCGCGGTTTGTTGAGTCTTTGGGCGTCTTTTCCTTGTGCAGGGGTAGGTATCTATTCCGCAGGCGTGGCGTTTAGCGCGCCCTCAAGCTCGCCGCGGTTGACGCCCCCGCCCAAGAGCCTAAAAGCTCATAACAAATGTCCACTTGATGAGGCGTGATATGACGGGAGCGAGATCCTTTGTGGTCGATGACCGCGAAAAGGGAATATTCCTTCTTGATCGCGAGGCTCTGGTCTCCGACGAGGTTTTGCGCGGCGAAATGCGCAACATTTTCGCCAAGTGCTGGATTTACGTCGGGCATGGCTCCGAGCTGAAGAAGAACGGCGATTTCCACACCCGCAAGGTGGCGGGTCGCCCGGTGATCTTTGCGCGCGACGGCAAGGGCCAGGTGCGCTGCCATCTCAACACCTGCCGCCATCGCGGCGCGCTGGTGTGCACGGAGCGCAAGGGCAATACGCGGCGCTTCAATTGCGTCTATCACGGCTGGATCTACAATAACGACGGCTCGATGGCGCGCGTGCCCGGCGACGAGGCCTATACGGCGGCCTTCGACCAAAGCACGTTCGGCCTCAAGGCGCCGGCGAAGTTTGAATCCTACCGCGATTTCTGGTTCATGAATCTTGATCCGGACGCCGTATCGCTGGTCGATTATCTGGGCGCAGCGACCGAATACATCGACCTTGTGGTGGACCAGTCGCCGTCTAGCACGATGGAAGTAATTTCCGGCACGCAGGAATATGACGTCAACGCCAATTGGAAGTTGATGGTCGAAAACAGCGTCGACGATTACCACCTGCCCTCAACGCATTCGACATGGCTCAATTTCATGGCCAATTCCGGCGTGAAGATGGAGCCCTCGAAAGATCCGGCGCTGGTTCTGCCCACACATGGTCTGGCGATTGATCTGGGCAACGGCCATTTCACCACCGACAACGTCAACTTTCGCGGACGCCCGGTGGCGGCGTGGATTCCGATTTACGGCGAGGACGCGAAGCCTGAAATGGCGGCGATTCGCGAAGAATTGGTGCAGCGCGTCGGACCGGACCGGGCCAAGCGGATTTGCGACACCAATCGCAATCTCGTGATATTCCCCAATCTCGTCATCAACGACGGCTCTTCGGTGACGATCCGCACCTTCTATCCCGACGGCGCCAACAAGATGCAGGTGACCGCCTGGGCGCTTGGCCCTGTGGAGGAGTCCGAGAGCGCACGCGCGCGTCGGCTGGATGCGTTCCTCACCTTCTACGGGCCGGGCGGTTTTGCGACCCCGGACGACGTGGAGGCGCTGGAGCTGGTGCAGCAGGGGCTCGCCAATTACACTGACGACCGCTGGTCTGAAATGTCGCGCGGCATGGGCCGCGAGGGCGAGCAGCTCAACAGCGATGAGCATCACCTGCGCACGTTCTGGCGTCATTGGGACAAGATGATGACGGGAGCGCAGGCATGAGTGCGGGAATGAGCGCGGGAATCGCAAATGTAGCTGTTAAGCGGGCGGAAGTCGAAGATTTCTTCTTCCATGAGGCGGCTCTCCTCGACGAATGGCGCCTGAAGGAATGGGAAGCGCTGCTGGCTGACGACGCCACCTATTTCATTCCGCCCAACGACGATCTGGAGGGTGGCCATCGTGGTACACTCTACATCATCTCGGATGATCGCGAGCGCATTCGCCAGCGCATCATCCGCGTGATGGATCCCAATTGCCATGCGGAATTTCCGCGCTCGCGCACCTGCCGCCTGATCTCCAACGTCCGCATCACGGGCGTTGAAGGCGACATCGTGCACGCAGCCGCCAATTTCGTTTGCTACCGCTATCGTCGCTACCAGCGCGAATTCGTTTATGTCGGCTCGTATCAATATGCGCTGCGCAAGACGGGCGAGGGTTTCCGCATCAAGGAGCGCCGCGTACTGCTGGCCGCCCACGAACTGGGACAGCTTGGCTCGGTGAGCTTTATTCTTTGAAGCCCGCGTTATTGCAGGCGGCTTTTGCGTTTTCTGGAGGCTCGTTTTACTCGGCCGCGATGCGCATGACGGGCGCTGCGTCGCGCACCTTCTCGTCAACGTGCTTTTCAAACTCGACGAAGTTCTTGCGGAACATTTCCACCAGATGCTTGGCAGTGGCGGCGAACTCGGCCTTCGAACTCCACGTCTTCACTGGCTCAAGGATATGCGGCTCGACGCCGGGCACGGAGGTGGGCACGGCCAAGCCAAAATAGGGGTCGGTGCGGAAGGTCGCCTTGTTCAGCGATCCGTCGAGGGCCGCCGTCAGCAGGCGGCGCGTCACGCGGATCGGCATCCGGCGTCCAACGCCTTCCTTGCCGCCCGTCCAGCCGGTGTTGACCAGCCAGCAATCGACCGAATGCTTGGCGATCAGCTCACGCAAGAGATTGCCGTAGATGGAGGGGTGCAGCGGCAGGAAGGGATGACCAAAGCAGGTCGAGAACGTGGCTTCCGGTCCGGTCACGCCTTTCTCGGTGCCCGCCACTTTGGCGGTGTAGCCCGAGAGGAAGTGATACATCGCCTGCGCGGGATCGAGCTTTGCGATGGGGGGGAGAACGCCGAAGGCGTCGCACGTCAGCATGACGATGTTCTTGGGGTGTCCGCCGCGACCGGTGGCCGATGCGTTGGAGATGAAATCCAGCGGATAGGCGATGCGGGTGTTTTCGGTCTTCTCTTCGCTGTCAAAATCGGGAATGCGCGTGACCGGATCGAACACGACGTTTTCCATCACGGTGCCAAAGCGCTCCGTGGTGGAATAGATTTCCGGCTCGGCCTCGCGCGACAGGCGAATGGCCTTGGCGTAGCAGCCGCCTTCAAAATTGAATACGCCGTCGCGCGACCAGCCGTGCTCGTCGTCGCCGATGAGAATGCGGTCGGGGTCTTGCGAGAGCGTTGTCTTGCCGGTGCCCGACAGGCCGAAGAACACGGCTGTGTCGCCATCCTTGCCGATATTGGCCGAGCAATGCATGGGCAAGGCATTGTCGTTGGGCAGGGTCCAGTTCAGCCAGGTGAACACGGATTTCTTCATCTCGCCGGCGTAATTGGTGCCGCCGATCAGCACAATCTTGCGAGTGAAATCGAGCGCGACGACGGTCTCGGAGCGGCATCCGTGGCGTTTGGGATCGGCCTTGAACGAGGGCAGGTCGATGATCGTCAACTCATTCACGAAGGCTGCCAGCTCGGAGCGGTCCGGGCGAATCAGCAGATTGCGGATGAACAGCGAGTGCCAGGCAAATTCGGTGATGACGCGCGTCTTGACGCGAAACGTCGGGTCGGCGCCGCCGAACAAATCCTGCACGAACAGGTCTTTGCCCGCAGCGTGCGCCTGAAAGTCGGCGTAGAGCGCGTCAAACTGTTCGGAGGTGATGGAATTATTGTTGCCCCACCAGACTTTGGCCTCGGTGGTTGCGTCGCGGACGGTGAACTTGTCCTTGGGTGAGCGGCCGGTATGGATTCCCGTCTCGGCGTTGATAGCGCCGCCGGGCATGACGACGGCTTCGCCGCGACGAATGGATTCCTCATACAGCATCGGGGCTTCGAGATTGTAGAAAGCGCTTGCGGCGCCGCCGAAACCGTTCTTGTCCAAGCCGTTGGCCGTATTGAAGATGCCTGCCTGTTTCATCGCTGTCTCCGAAGTCCCGGCCCGTTTTGCGGAGGGACGCACGTCCGCCCGATCAGATTACGCATGCGTTTATTTCAGGCGCGCTGTTTAGTCCCCGCAGCTCCCAAGAGCAAGCGTCATACAAGATGAGCGTGAACAAGATGCTCACGATTTTATATTGCGCCGCAGCATCATTTGGCCGCCGCCGCAAGTCTGAGCGCCGCCAGCGCCTGTTGCAAACTGGTTGAATCGGTCGCGCGTTCCGCGAAAGGCGCACGCGCCGTCAGGTCGCCAGCGCAAAGATCGAGCCCCTCGGGATCGAGCCCGCTGACGCGCCAGCGCCCGTCCGCCGGGCCGCCAGCCTTGGCTGCGACTTGCCGCAGAAAATCAGGCCCGGCGTTCAGCTGCTCCAGCGTCTCCGCCTCAAGCGCAGCTATAAAAGCTGATTCGTCGGCGGGCAGAAGGATCGCGGCGCCCTCATAGCTGGCGGCTTTTGCAAAGCCGCCGTTGAGATGGGCGCGCGCAATCTCCAGCCGCCAGAATGCGAAATCGCCAAAATCCGCATAAAGCGCCGACTTTGGATGGCGGGACAGAAAGCGCGCCTTGACGCCTGCCCTCGCCGCGCCCTCGACCCTTCCCATGCGCCCGACAAGGGTCAGGCGCGGATGGGCGAGCGGATCGCCTTTGCCGCCCTCGCTCAAAAGCAGCGAGGCGCGGGAATCGGCCAGCATGTGCTGCGTGTGGGCGGACAGGCTGGAGGTGAGGATCAGCGGCGCGCCGTCAACATCGGTCGCCACATTGACGAGCGAGGCGAACGGGAAGCCGTCTTGCGTCAGCGTGGCGAGCGCGCCGGCCCGGATCGTGCGCAGCAGGCGGCGGGCTTCGGCAAGGCCGTCATAGCCCGGCGGCAGGGCGAAGGCGGGGTTTTCGGTGGGCGGATTTTTCGCATCGTCGTTCATGGCGCGGCCCTCAAGAAGACGCAGGCGCCAGATAATCGGCCTGGCTCACCTGCTCGGCCCAATCGACGTGCTTGCCGTCCACCGCTTCCTGCATGGCGATATGCACCATCGCAACGTCAGGCGAGGCGCCGTGCCAATGGCGTTCATTTGGCTCGAAGAACACGACGTCGCCGGGGCGAACCTCCAGCACAGGCCCGCCTTCGCGCTGCACGCGCCCCACGCCCGACGTGATGTAGATCGTCTGCCCGAGCGGATGGGTGTGCCACGCCGTGCGCGCGCCCGCCTCAAAGCTCACCCGCACGGCGCGAAGGCTGGCGGGCTCGGGCGCGTCCATGATGGGGTCTTGATGCACGACGCCGGTGAAATAAGCGTCAGGCGCGCGGATTGTTTTGCGGGAGCCGAGGCGGTGGATCAGCATTGGAGACCTCACATGTAATCGGGAACCGCAATCTGGACCGCGCGCGTCCTCGCGCGCACCTTTTCAGCGCCCAAGATGCGCGCGAGAACGCGCGCGGTCCAGCGATCAAGAATCCATCTTCAGCGCCGCAATGAACGCTTCCTGCGGAATCTCCACCTTGCCGAACTGGCGCATGCGCTTCTTGCCCTCTTTCTGCTTCTCCAGCAGCTTGCGCTTGCGGGTCACGTCGCCGCCGTAGCATTTGGCGGTCACATCCTTGCGCAGGGCGCGCACGGTTTCGCGGGCGATGATTTTTCCGCCGATGGCGGCCTGAATCGGGATCTGGAACATGTGCGGCGGGATCAGCTCTTTCAGCTTCTCCACCATCACGCGGCCACGGCCTTCTGCGCGCCCGCGATGGACCAGCATCGAGAGCGCGTCCACCGGCTCGGCGTTGACGAGGATCGACATCTTTACGAGGTCGCCCTCCTTGTAGCCGGTGATATTGTAGTCAAAGCTGGCGTAGCCCTTCGAGATCGACTTCAGGCGATCATAGAAATCGAACACCACTTCATTCAGCGGCAGCTCGTAGATCACCATCGCGCGCTTGCCGACGTAATTGAGATCGACCTGCACGCCGCGCCGCTCCTGACACAGCTTCAGCACCGAGCCCAGATAATCGTCAGGCGTCAGGATCGTGGCCTTAATCCACGGCTCCTCGATGCTGGCGATCTTCATCACGTCGGGCAGATCGGCGGGATTATGCAGTTCCATCACCTCGCCGTCCGTCATCGAGATTCGATAGACCACGGAGGGCGCGGTGGCGATGAGGTCGAGATTGAACTCGCGGTGCAGGCGCTCCTGAATGATTTCCAGATGCAACAGGCCCAGAAAACCGCAGCGGAAGCCAAAGCCAAGCGCGGCGGAAGATTCCATCTCATAGGTAAAGCTGGCGTCGTTTAGCCGCAGCTTGCCCATGGCGCCGCGCAGATCGTCAAAATCAGCCGCATCCACCGGGAACAGGCCGCAGAACACGACCGGTTGCGCGGGCTTGAAGCCCGGCAAAGCGGCGTCGCAATGGCGCTTCTCGTCGGTGATCGTGTCTCCCACGCGGGTGTCGGCCACCTGCTTGATTTGCGCGGTGATGAAGCCGATCTCGCCGGGGCCAAGGCGAGGAAGATCCTTCATCTTGGGGGTGAACACGCCGATGCGGTCCACCTCGTAATGGGCGTCGGCGCCCATCATCACGATCTTCTGGCCCTTCTTCAGCTCGCCGTCGATGACGCGCACGAGCACAACGACGCCAAGATAGGCGTCGTACCAGGAATCGACCAGCAGAGCCTTGAGTGGCGCTTTCTCGTCGCCCCTGGGGGCTGGCAGGCGCTTGACGATGGCCTCCAGCACAAGGTCGATATTGAGGCCGGTCTTGGCGGAAATCGGCACCGCGTCCGAGGCGTCGAGGCCAATCACGTCCTCGATCTGCTGCTTGATGCGGTCGGGCTCGGCCGCGGGCAAATCCACTTTGTTGAGCACGGGCACGATCTCGTGGCCCGCGTCCAGTGCGTGATAGACGTTGGCCAGCGTCTGCGCCTCAACGCCCTGCGAGGCGTCCACGACCAGCAGCGAGCCTTCGCAAGCGGCCAGCGAGCGCGACACCTCATAGGCGAAATCGACGTGCCCGGGCGTGTCCATCAGGTTGAGGATGTAGGTTTTGCCATCCAGCGCCGTGTATTCGAGGCGCACCGTCTGGGCCTTGATGGTGATGCCGCGCTCGCGCTCGATGTCCATCGAGTCGAGCACCTGCTCCACCATTTCGCGCGCCGCCATCGTGCCCGTCGTCTGGATCAGGCGGTCGGCCAGCGTGGATTTGCCATGGTCGATGTGGGCGACGATGGAGAAATTGCGAATGTTGTCGAAGGAATGGGTGGTCATTGTTCCGAGATAGCAGCGCCAGCCGCCGGGGGGAAGGGGGCGGCGCAGAGAAGCGACGTTATAGCGCTTCGTTGACCCTACCCATATTCATGGACTAGTCTCAAAAATAGTAAGGCCGAATGGCCAGAGCTGGCGCTTGACCAGTCTATTTCGGAGGGAGAAGAACATGATGCTCAAGACCATTCTGGCGACCGCTACGGCGCTGGCGATCACGGGCGCGGCGCACGCGCAGCCCTACAACCTCACCATTGCAGGCTATAGCCCCGGCGGCCTCGTCTCCACGGTAGGCGCGGGCATGGACGCCTCGCTGGCGGCCCAATATCCCGGCTCGACAGTCACCTATCAAACCTCCAGCGGCGGACTCGCCAACGCGCTCCTGCTGCAACAGGGCAAGGTGCCGCTTGGCTTTGTATCCGACACCGAGATTCTGGTCGCGACGCAAGGCAAGCCGCCGTTCAAGGCGCCGATCAAAGAATTGCGGATGCTGATCAATTCCTACACCCCGCAATCGCGGTTTCAGGTCACCCATACGCTGGTGCAAAAGAGCTGGGCCGAGCAACACGGCATCAAGACGTTTGAGGACATCGCCGCCAAAAAGCCGCCGATGCGCATCGCCGTCAACCGCCCGGGCAATATGGACGGCGACGTGAGCATCGCGACCCTGACGGCGATTGGCGTGTCGCTGGACGACGTGAAGAAATGGGGCGGGCAGGTGATCCGCGCCGCGTCCGGCGAGCAGACCTCGCTGATGCTCGACCGGCGCATCGACGTCATCAGCTTCGGCATTTCCTACAAACATCCCCGCGTGCTCGAAGTCTCCAAGGGCGTCGAAATGGTGATGCTGCCGATGAGCGAGGCCACCGCCAAAAAAGCGGGCGACCTTACCGGCGCAACGCCCTGCTCGATCAAGAAGGAAGAATACGAGTTCCTGCTGGGCGATTCCGCCTCGCTGTGCGTGGGCCTGCCGGTTCTTGTCAACGCTAATATGGACGAACAGACCGCCTACAACGTGACCAAGTCGATGTTTGAACAGATCGAGAAGTTCAAAGCCTCGCACCGTCTGCTGGCTGCTGCCACCACCAAAGAATCTCTGGCGCAGGACGGTGGCGTGCCGTTCCATCCCGGCGCGATGAAATATCTGAAGGAAGCGGGCATCAAGAAGTAAGCCGCGCCGGCTCGGCATTAAAAAGCTGCGGCGGCTGAGTGGGCCGCCGCAGGCGCATTCAAAAAGACGCTCGCAAAAGACGCTCAAAGGACTGCCGCATGTCACTGCCCCGCGTATTCAGCCTCTGGTTCTGGTTTTCTGTCGGACGCCCCCGGCAATTGCAGGGATGGCTTGAGCAGGCCGTCAAGACGCTCGCCGTCGGGCTTGCGATCTACGTCATTCTGGCGGCGACCGTGCTCATCATTGACCCGTGGATGCTGACCGCGATTTTCCTCTGCGGGACAATGGGAATCGCCTTCCTCGTGGTGGGGGCGACGGGCAGTTCGGACATCAACAAGCCGTCCGTGATCGACTACATCCTGTCGCTCGCCAGCTTTGCGACAGGCGTATTCTTTTTCTTCCAGTCGTCGGAACTGAGCAATCGTATTGCGCTGCTGACGGAACTGACCGATGAGCAGATTTTCTTCGGCTCCCTGATGGTTTTCCTGACGCTGGAAATCACGCGACGCGCGACCGGCATGGGATTGCTTGGCATCGTGCTTATTTTTATGGGCTACAATCTGTGGGGCCATAACATTTCGGGCGTGCTCGGCCACGGCTACATCGACTTCCTGCATTTCCTCGACATCATGATTTATACGACCGACGGCGTGATGGGCCTGCCCGCGCGCGTGGCGGCCACCTATGCCTTCATGTTCGTGCTATTTGGAACATTGCTTTACAATTCCAAAGGCGGCGATTTCTTCAACGATATTGCAACAGCCTACACGGGCCATCGCCATGGCGGCCCGGCAAAGGTCGCCGTCGCTTCTTCCGGCTTGTACGGCATGATTTCGGGCAGCCCGACGGCTGACGTCGTAACGTCCGGCTGCGTCACGATTCCGATGATGAAGAAAGCTGGCTTCAAGGGGCCGGTGGCGGGCGCGGTGGAAGTTGCGGCGTCCACGGGCGGCAGCATCATGCCGCCCGTCATGGGCTCGGCTGCGTTCCTGATGGCCGAATATACCGGCATCGAATATCGCGACATCGCCATCGCAGCTTTGCTGCCAGCGTTGCTTTATTACCTGTGCGTTTATGCGCAGGTCCATTTCCTCGCTGTTCGGCTTGGGATTGGCGGCATGCCGCGCTCCGAGCTTCCCAAAGTTGGCCCCACGATGCGCAAGGGGGGCATGTTCCTTGTGCCGCTTGTCGTGCTCACCTGGTCCCTGTTTGCAGGCTACACGCCGACGATGGTTGCGGTGTTTGGATCGCTTTCCGTGCTGGCCGTCGCCGCCCTCAAAGCCGATACGCGGATGGGTCCGACCGCCATATGGAATTCGCTGGCGGAGACGACGGTGCGCACGGTCGTGGTCGCGGGTGCTACGGCGGCAGCCGGGCTGGTCATCGGCGGCATCACCATGACCGGGCTGGCCTCCAAGTTTGCGCATCTGGTTTACGCAATCACCGCGGCCGATCAATTCACCACCTTCGTCGTGGCTGCAGCCCTCACCATCGTTCTGGGCATGGGCATGCCAACGCCATCCGCCTATATTCTGGCCGCCGTGCTGATGAGCCCGCTGATGAAGCAATTGGGCATCAGCGATTTACAGGGGCACATGTTCATCCTGTATTACGCGGTTCTGTCGGCGATCACGCCGCCCGTGGCTGTGGCTGCGTTTGCGGCGTCCTCTATCTCCGGCGACAATCCGATTCTGATCTCGGTCCATGCCGTTAAACTAGCGCTGGCGGCGTTCCTTGTGCCCTTCGTCTTTGTGTTCGGCCCGGAATTGCTGTGGCAGGGGCCGCTTTGGAAGACCGCGGTCACGTTCGTCACAGCCGGAATCGGCCTCGTGCTTGTGGCTGCCGTACTGGAGCGTTTCGACCCCTGGGCGAACGTTTGGTGGACGCGTGGATTGCTGGCGATAGCGGGCTTGCTCATGCTGGCGCCGCAATTGGCCAGCACAGCTGCAGGCATCGTTCTGGCGGTTGCCGTCATCGGCTTCACCAAAATGCGCAACGGCACGCTGTTCAAGCCAGCCTGAGAAAACAAAATGCGCGGCGATCAGCTCTCGCCGCGCACCAGTTTGGACACGACTTTGGCGGTGTAATCGACCATCGGCACGATGCGCGCGTAATTCAGCCTTGTGGGGCCGATGACGCCGAGCACGCCGACGATCTTTTGCTGCGAATCGCGAAACGGCGCCGCAATCATCGACGAGCCAGACAGCGAGAACAGCTTGTTTTCCGAGCCGATGAAAATGCGCACGCCCTCGCCGGTCTCCGCCCGCGACAGCAATTCAATCACGTCTTTCTTGGTTTCAAGATCGGCGAACAAAAGCCGGATGCGCTCAAGATCTTCGACCGCCTTCAAATCATCCAGCAGATTGGCCTGTCCGCGCACAATCAATTGCTGCGCGTCGGTATCTGGCCCCGCCCAGCTTGCAAGGCCAGCGTCAATGAGGCGCGCGGCGAGTTGGCCAAGCTCGGATTCAGCGGCCTGGCGCGAGTTTTCGATGTCATGGCGCAGATCGCTCAAGGTGCGCCCGCGTATGCGCGCGTTGAGATAATTTGAGGCTTCCACCAGAGCCGAGGGCGGCAGATCGCGGGGAATTTGCACGACGCGGTTTTCAATCGTGCCGTTTTCGGCAACCAGCACGGCGAGCGCGCGCTCGGGCTCCAGCCGCACGAATTCAATCTGCTTAAGGCGCGAATTGTCTTTCGAGGACAAAACCACGCCCGCCCCGCGCGTGAGGCCAGACAGCATGGCGGAGGCCTCGGTGAGCACGTTCTCCATCGTCTGCCCGGCCGAGGCCGCCTTGACCTGCGCCTCGATGCGCCCGCGCTCCTCGCCCGTGAGGTCGCCGATCTCAAGCATGGCGTCGACGAAAAACCGCAAGCCAAGCTCGGTCGGCAGCCGTCCGGCGCTGGTGTGGGGGGCGAAGATCAGCCCGGATTCTTCCAGATCCTGCATCACGTTGCGCACCGAGGCGGGCGACAGCGTCATCGGCAGCATGCGCGAGAGCTGGCGCGAGCCCAAAGGATCGCCGGTCTCAAGATAGCTTTCCACCACGCGGCGGAAAATCTCGCGGGAGCGTTCGTTCATTGCGGTTAAGGCGGAGGTGTCGAAAGGCGCGCCGAGTTCGTTTGAAATGGCCATGACGCCAGTGTGACGGCGCGCGGGGCGCGGTTCAAGCATTAAGCGCAAAACCTTGCGCGCAGGCCAGGATCGCCATATCGAAAAGGCGCCGCCCGGAGGAAATCATGCGCATGGATCAAAAAGCCGTCTTCGCCTGGGACGATCCGCTGCTGCTCAACGAGCAATTGAGCGAAGACGAGCGCATGATCGCGCAGGCCGCCCGCGATTATGCGCAGGACAAGCTTCTGCCGCGCATCATCGACGCTTATGCGCACGAGACCACGGACCCCGAAATCTTCCGCGAAATGGGCGCGCTCGGCCTGCTGGGCGTGACTTTGCCCGAGGA